>NZ_JBFDUZ010000001.1:2400000-3000000 GCF_040719145.1 Paenibacillus sp. JQZ6Y-1 | reverse complement strand
AGAAACCGAAACAGATCGAGGGTGGGAATCGGTATATGTAGCTACGTTCCAACCAAGCTCTAAAGTACAAAAACAAGCGATGAAATTACCTCGCAATGATTACAAGAAGTTCCGTATTTTCATTTCAAGTAATAATCCAAACTATGCTGTGTTGGGCTATAAACAGTGGAGTAGCTGAGTAAGATATGGCATGGTATGTATACTCATGTAACACGATACACAGATGACGAGACAAACTGAATAACAACAAAATGAATGACAAGAAAATGGATGATGTGAAAATGAATAGTGAAGGGATTGGTCGTGATATACGATCAGTCCTTTTTGTTATACGGCGATTCACTTTTTCTTTTGGGATAGCGTACTTTCTAATAGGATTCCAGTATATGGATACAAAAAGGACAAACAGACCGTCTTATACATAGACTGTTCAAACGCTTTTTCTAAAGGAGATCATTATGTCAAAACAACGCAAGCTTCTTTTCACCGTAGCTATCATCTATACACTTTTGATTTTGTATTTTATGTTTTTTGCTTTCGGGCGGGGCGATTCTGCATCCGATCAGTATACGTTTATTTTTTTACCTGATAATTTTTTGAAATTGCCGAATCCTTGGGAATTGTTGCATCCGACGGTAATGGATGTGGTCAGTCTGGGGAATATAGCGGCATTCATTCCTTTTGGGATATTCATTCCATTGTTATATCGGACGACATTTGTGCGATTCATTCTAGGGTTTCTGGTATCGATTCTCTTGCTGGAAACGATACAAGCTTTGACTCTACGCGGAAGCTTTGATGTAGACGATGTGCTAAAAAATGCCTCTGGCGCAGTCATTGGTTTCGCAGCTTACCGCATAGGAAGTCGTGCTAAGAACGTTTGGCAAAGTGTAGTGTCCATGGGTATTTCGATTGTCGTGCTATTGATCATGACATGGGGAGTTGGCGCTGGCATTGATAAAGCCCTCGCTACATCTCTGGGACCATTTGTGGCTTTGAACGATTGGAAAACCAGCAGTGGAGTTACATCGAAAACGGCAGAATTGCTGCCTTTCCAAGTAGACGGTCAAGAAGTAACGCCTCAATTTAATCGATACGATGCGAATAATAAGAAATCAGAGACATATAGCTACAAATTAGATGGAAAAGTTGCTTATTTTTATTTGCAATACGGCATTCCCGATCAAAGCGACTTTCAAGGAAGCATTAGCTTATCCGTAAATGGGCGACAAGTCTTAAGCAACTCTCAAAAATATCAAGGGCATGGACCGGAGGTATTTGAGTGGCATTTTGAAGAAGGCACAGCCAACGAGATCACGATTACGTTGGAAGGAAATGAACAGGCATGGGATGTTGGGTATCGGGAGATGAAGCATGTTTGGGAATGAGGGGAAACGGGATGGGAAAGGAGTGGCTCTAAGCGTTCGTTGTGGCTTGGAGCACTCCTTTTTTGTTGATTTATGAGATTATTGTTTGATTTATCATTTTTTAAGATCAAAGGGATGAAGAAAATAGGGATACTAGATCAAGTAAATTAGATGGTAGTGGGAATAGGTGATGTGAAGACAAAGAAGAAGAAACCCGCATCAAATATGGGCTTCTCTATTGCTGATCACTTTATTTTTCTTCACCCGTCGCAATCGGATTCTCCTCGTAACTAATCCAATCACTCCAACTCCCCGGGTACAACTTCACATTCTCAAACCCAACCTGCGTGAGCGCCAGTATATTCGGACAAGCAGACACCCCAGACCCGCAATATACAATAATCTCCGCAGCTTTATCCAATCTAGCAAAATGTTCTTCCAACTGCTCTACTGACTTCAAACTCCCTGTTTCCGTCAGCACATCCTGCCAGAAAAAGTTAACAGCGCCCGGAATATGCCCAGCTACTTTATCCATCGTTTCTTCCAGTCCCAGATAGCGGTTATGAGCGCGGGAGTCGATCAATACGGTAGAGGATGCAGACACTGCGGATACTCCAGCCAAGGCTTCTGCATCTCCAGTATCGGAAGCATCCGTACCATTACCAGTATGACCTTTACTCGACAAACGCTCCGATACCTTACGCACCGTATCCACATCTACCAGCAATTCCTGCCGCGGACGGGCTTCAAATGTTTTGGGTACAACGATGGGTTGTTCGTCGGTGACAGGGAAGCCAGCCTTTTTCCAAGCGCTGAAATCCTGTTCTAATATGTACACCTGACTGTGACCAAGATAGGTCAGCATCCACCACAAACGAGCAGCGTTCATACCATTGTTATCATCGTAAATCACGATGCGGTCGTCTTGGCTCAGTCCGGCACGTCCGAAAGTTTTGGCGATTTGTTCTGGCTCTGGTAATGGATGGCGTCCGCCGTGGGTGCTGATGGGCGAAGAAAGATCTTCTTCCAGATCAAGATAAATGGCGCGTGGGATATGTTCTTCTTTATATTTTTGGTGACCTGCCTGTGGGTCGTTTAACCAGAAACGGCAGTCGGCGACAACGAGGTCAGGTTCGTACAGGCGGGCGAGCAGCCATTTGATGGATACGGTATTGGACATGGGATGAACTCCTTTCAGATGGTGGTTCCTAGTCAATCTATTCGTTGGTTCTATCTAGCCCATATTATAGCAGAAAGGGTTGTGACAGATGAACTGTGTGATAAAGGTAGATCATGGAGAATGGTATGTAAGGATGGATTGATGCGTATTGTTCCATTTTATTGCGTTTGCATAAGCATGGTATACTAGTTAAGCAGACAGCAGGGTTGAAGTGTATAGGTCTGCGTTTTGGTGTGGAGATTTATATTATTGGAGGAGAATGCATATGGTGACGATACAGAGACATACGATACAGTTACAGCAGATTAAGCTATTTTATCTGGACACACATACGGAAGGAAAGCCAGTCATTCTATGTCTCCACGGACGATATGGTAGAGCGGAGACGTGGACGGATGTTATGCAGCGGTACGGCGACGATTACCGCATCATTGCGCAGGATCATCGGGGGCATGGGCTGAGTGACAAGCCGCTCGGACGGTATACGGCAGAAGAGTTGGCGGAGGATGCACACCAGCTATTGCTGGCGCTGGATATTCCTTCGGCGATTGTGATTGGGCATTCTTTGGGTGGTCAGGTGGCTGCTTATTTGACAGTGACGTATCCAGAGCAGGTGCGGGCGATGGCGATTCTGGACAAAGCGGCATTTGGACCGGATGTGCGGGTGGAGATTCCGCTCGAGCAATTACCGGACGTCGATCCGGTGACGGCAGATTGGCCGCTGCCTTTTACAAGTCGGACAGAGGCAGAACAGTATTTGCGAGCGACACAGGATACGGAGATCAGTTGTCAGTATTTTATGAAAAGTCTGGTAGAAACGGACGAAGGAGTAACCTTCTTGTTCAGTCGGCAGGCGATGGCGGCGAATATTCTTCATAATGTGAGCTGGTATCATATTCTGAAGCAACTCCGTTGCCCGACCTTGCTGATTCGTGCCAAGGATAGTGAGTCGTTGCCAGATGACGAATGGGAGAAGATGACGAATTTGGTTCCGCACGCGCTTACGTATGAAATGACGAATAGCGATCATAATGTGCATTTGAGTGAGCCAGAGCGTTTTTATGGATATGTAGATGAGTTCTTGGCGCAGTTGTAGTATACACAAGCCCGATACATGATGAGGATGGAACGCTTAGATTCGTTATATTGGGTAGGAATAGGATATGAGAAAAGGAGCGTATATCTGTAATGGGATATACGCTCCTTTTGTTTGGATAAAAGACAATATGCGAGGATGGATTGGTTCAGGTCAGCAGATTAGCTTGCTTGCTGATTGGTAGAACGATCTTTCTTTTGCAAGGAAGCGCCCGTATGATTCGATCCAACGCCAGTAGATGCAGGTGTACCATTTGCTTTTACATTTGTAGTAGTGGCTGTAGGATCGTCGGCTGCCAGCGATTCATCGTCCAATACGAGATCATTCAATCCTTTGAACAGCAATTCCAGCTCAGCAAAGCTATCTACCATATGCTGCGTCAGCTGCTGCTGTTGCTCCATACTTGCCAGAATCTCTTCGGCAGCGGCGCTGGATTGTTGAGTCATGCTGGAGATTTCGGTAACTTCATGTACAACGCGTGCAGAGGAATCCTTCATCGTTGCGGAGCTAGTCTCAATGTCAGCTGCCTGATTCAATACCTGCTGGGAGCTGGTATTCACGTCACGGAATACATCGGCAGCGGATTGGACAGAGGTACGACCTTCCTGCAACGATGCTTGAATACCGTCAAAGCGCTCGTTGAGATTGCGCGTCCGTGCTTGTAAACGGGTGAGGATAGCAGCGATATCGGTAGCGGATTGACCAGAGCTTTCGGCAAGCTTGCGCACCTCGTCGGCAACAACGGCAAAGCCTTTACCGTGTTCACCCGCACGTGCAGATTCAATCGCAGCGTTCAATGCTAACAGATTGGTCTGGCGCGCAATGTCGGAAATGCTAGTCAGCATGGCGCTCATGGAATGACTTTCTTCGTTGAACTTCTGCATATCGGTGGACGCTTCGTTTACCATAGTATGCAGGTGACCCATCTGGCTGTTCAGCTGCTCCATGCGCTGACTGCCATCTTCGGTGCTAGAAGTCATCGTATCGGACAATTCCTTCATCTGATAGGAATACGCAGCTACATCCTGAATATGACGGTCGGATACGGACAGCGATTCGGAAATTTCGTACACGTTGTTTGCTTGCAGCTCGACGCTGCGTGCTACCTGATTGAAGCCTGCTGTTACTTCGGACGTAATGGTGCCGGTTTCGTTGACCTTTTGCTTCAATTGCTCGGTGAAGCGTGCCAGACCATGTACGGATTGGCGTACCTGCTGCATCACTTGCTCCATGCGAGTTTGCGATTCGGCGATCTCAACCAAGCGATCTTCTCCTGCTTGGAACAAATTGCGATTGACGCGTGATACGGTAATGAAGATGATACCGGTGACGAGGAACATACTGATGTTGATGATATCGGTTAGCAGCAATGTCGTATTGGCTGCTGGTGCAATCACGATATGCAGAATAAAATAAACGAGCAATGTTGTAAAAGCGATATTGTAATATCTACTATTCGGATATAGCAGTAGTGGGGATACGATGAGCAAGCCCTGCATCGTGCTAATCGATTCGATATTGACATAGATTCCGCTAGTAATAATAGCAACGGTCACGATCCAAGGAATGATGTGGATGCCTTTTTTGGCAAGATTCATGCCGGTGATGATGCCGGTTACAAGGATGGATACCAGCGTGGAGATCCATAGGGCAGGAATCAGGAAAGTGATAGCGGCACTGATCACGGTAATTGCCCACAGCATATAGCTGATCAGTTTGTTGCGTTGCAAGATGATTTCGGTATTGCGGTTCATCATAGTTGGGTTGTCCCTCTCTCTGTACGGATTCGAATATGGTTGCAACTGTTGCTGACTGGAAGAGATGTCTGTACGAGCGGTTATGTACGTTTCTCCCATTGCATCACATCAACTTCACCTATATCGGACGCAAATCTGGAAAATGAATAGAAATTGGGAATTAGTTACTTAGCTTTTATAAATACAATGATCGACTTCGTCTGTCAGTTCGTTATTGAGATTATAAAAATGCTATTTTACAATGAAAACAAAAGGTATCATTCAGGGTAAGAGTACAATATAACGATTGATATAGGATATGCCGAACCGTGCTTGGTTCATCGTTATTGTGCCGGCACACAGCCAGAACTCCATACAGGATATGTATACAGAGGAGGACTTTTCAATGAAGACCGGACCCTATGAAAAGCTGAAATTTTCGGATATTGTGCATAAGCTGCCGGCTGACAGTCAGGTTGTCTGGTGGAATCATAGAAAAGATGGAGCTTTTGATGAGCAGACGATTTTGTACCATCATGGGCATTTGGAGCTGGATACGCTGAATCTAGATCATCCACAATCGACGGATTGGGCGCCAGATGAGCATGGGGACGAACGACAAACTTTAGCAGAGCAGGAGATGCCACTACTGCTGGTAGATGGCGATCTTACCGTTCGGCAGCTGATTGCCAATGAGCATACGACGCAGGCAGTGAACTTGATTGTACTTGGTCATCTGCATACTTCGCATATGCTGATTGGCGGGCAGGAGGTATATGTGACTGGTGATCTCACAGTGGAGCAATTGCTCTGGGGGGATGAGGATCAGGGCATATTGACGGTTGGTGGTCAAGTATCTGCTGGGCTACTGCTTTGTACGAATGATTACAGCATACATGCACACGGCACGATGCAGTACCGTGCCTGCTGGTATGATCTAGAACCAGCTACACCGTGGGATGGTGTGGATCGGTTGTCTGCTTTTGAGAAGAGCTGTGTGCAAGGGCTTGATGGTGATCAGCCAGAGTTGCATCGTACACGCATGATGGCGAGACTGCTTGCTGACAAGCCGGTCATCTATATAGACCGTGTCCACAAGCCAGTGCTACCCGAGATTCCCTTGCTATTCGAAAATACGGATGTAAATCCGGTCAATATGCGGCGGGTGACGGATGCTTCACTGCTCTGTATGCGTCATCCTGAGGATACGGCGCCATGTTATGAATTTTGGACAGAAGATGTATTTGTGCGCGCGGTTGCTTACGGCGATGAAGGGATGGAGGGCTGCTTTCAGAGCATCTACATTCAGAATCGGGGGCAGCAGGCAGTCTTGCTGCGCAGTGAGCCAGTAGAGCAGCAACGGGATATTTTACCGGGGGTATTGTCCGGCAATTCGGCATATTTGTGGCAGGTATCGCGCAAGTTCCGCTATCTCGATGGTGCTGATACCGAATGGCATACGCTGAATCAGGGGGCGCCAAGTGCATTTCATCGGCTTGCGGAGCAGGGCTGGGCGACCTTGCTGCAATCGGTATCGAATTATGAATTTGCGCGGAAATTGATCCAGCCAGAGCAGATCAAGGAATTGCTTTCGCTGCCGCTGGCGGAGCCGTACGATGACTTTTACGATGAGCAGCGGCATGGATTGTGGCTGGGTCCGCTGTTTATTGCGTTTCGGCAGCCGGGCGCGCTGTTCAATGGGGAGCCGCAAACACCTTTGCTGCGGATTGGACGTCAGTATGTAGACGCCTACGGTACAACGCGTCACGAAAATTATTTCTATAGTATCTGCAATCAGGCAGACGGCTCGCAAAGTGTGCAGATTGGATACAAGGCAGATGAGGATCAAGGACGCCGCTTATCGCTTAATTATACAGCTGAGTCGGTGCTGCATTATGCAGTGCCATTATTCCAACGCGCGATGCAGGCGTTGCGGCGCCACAATGATCGGTTGCTGGCGGGAGAGTTGCCGGAGTATGCCGAGGATTTTGCAGTGGAATACTGGCAGGAGCATGGTGTGCTGGGCAGTATTTCGTCAGGATTAAGGTAGGAGTAGAGACGTTGTCTGCCTAAGTATGGCTGCAGTATATCCTGCTGGCTGTACATGAATACAATCTATCTGAAGAAGCGGTACATTGTACAAGCGTTCGATCATTTGCCGATGCTGCTCGGCACTGATTGGGCGCTTATTTGTAGAGGGAAAGAGAACTGCTTTTCCGAAAAGAAAGTACAGGAAACGCTGTGCGAACCGCCGCCGATCTGGTATAGTTACTCCAACTATGCACGCAGTCAGAAGGAAGGGATACATAGATGTTGGAGACGTTTATGCACGTATGGAATGAACAGCGGTTATGGGTCATCATCGTAGCGGTTGTACTCTTGCTGCTAGTCGCTTGGTGGATGGTACGTGCCATTCGGCGTTATGTGGCGCGGATGCGGCGGTTGCGGCTGGACCCACGCCGGATTACGATTGCAGATATTGATGAGATGGAAGGCTGGGAGTTTGAACGTTATTTGCACCGATTGTTCAGTGAGCTAGGATATGATGATGCCTTTAAAACGAAGGATAGCAGTGATTACGGTGCGGATTTAGTATTTACGGATCGGCTCGGTGTACGTAATGTATTGCAGGCAAAGCGTTATCAGGCGAGTCAAGCGATTGGGCTGGATGCGGTGCAGGAGGTATACGGGTCAATGCGCTATTATCAGGCAGAGCGTTCGATTGTGCTTACTTCTGCGGAGCGATTTACCGGATCATGTCAGACGCTAGCAGGTGTGAATGAGGTGAAGCTGCTTGGACGGGAGGATCTGCTATTCGTGATTCGCAGCTTTAAGGCGGGACGATATGAGGAAGCGATGGATCTGATCGAAAGTGAAGCCGAACTGGTGGTGTCGCCGTGGGAGCAAGCGGAAGAAGCGGAGGAGCCGTTGCAGGCTCTGCTGCGTTCCGGTAAAGCTGGAAAAGGACGGCGCTGATCTTAAAATCATCTCATGAAATGCTCAGCGCATAGGCATGATCTATGGTCTGTAAATGAACAAAAAGCTTCCTGCGTCGCCTTTATAAGCGGACAGGAAGCTTTTTAGTATACGTTTACCTAGTTTATCGTTTACTTTTTGCCTGCTTCGGTGTGAAGGGAGCCAGTGGATGAATGGGATGCAGTCGCAGTCGCTTCCTCACCGGCTTCATGCTCTGGCGCCATAATATCTGGCGGCACCAATGTCTCTTCTTTTTCATTGCCAAACTGGATAAAGATCCATACGCCAATCAGAATCAGGGTACCTGCACCAAGCTGCATACCACTTAGCGCTTCGCCCAGCAGCCAGAATGCCAGCAGCGAGGAGAAGACCGGTTCGCCAAGCACTGCCATGGAGACAGCACCAGCATTCATATATTTGAGCAACCAATTGAACAGATAATGTCCAAACAGCGTCGGCACCAGCGCAAGCAGCCAGAACACACCCCAATCGCGTGCATCATAGCCGGTAAACGGAACATCGTTTACGAGATTGTATCCTGCCAGCACCGTCGCTGCCATGAAAAACACCCAGAAATTATACACCAGCGCATCCATATGCGCTCGTACCTGCTTGCTAATCAGCATATGAACGGCTACAGCAATCGTGCCGAAAAAGGACAGCATATCGCCCTGAAATGCCGTACCGGACACTTTAAAATCGCCCCAGCCAATCGCAATCGAACCGATCACCGCCAGCGCCATCCCGATAATCATAAAGCGATTCGTACGTGTCTTGAACAAAACATACGATCCGATGACAACCATAATTGGCTCCAATGTCAAAATAACTGTGGAGCTAGCAACCGTCGTCAGCCGCAGCGAACCCATCCACAGTAGAAAATGTAGCGCCAGCATGATACCGGACAATGCCAGCATCAGCCATGCACGTAGCGGGATATTGAATAATGCGCGGTAATGTCGCAGCGCGAGCGGCAACAATAGTAGATCGGTTAAATATAATCGGTACATGGCGATTGCTGATACATTGGCATCCGACCAGCGAATAAAAATAGATGAAAACGAGATGGCAATAATGCCGATTACATACAATAATTCAAGCGGAATCCAGTGTTCTCGCTTGGCGATAACCTGAGTCATTGGTACATTCTCCTATACTGCTTGTCAGCGATGATCAAAATGGTCAAAACAGACGGGCGATCATAAGCGATCGCCCGGTATATTCCTTATCAAAAGCAGCTGCGTACTTTCTCACATGTATCAACATTGTGTTTCAGGATTAACATATGAAGATTTACTCCGCGACCTGCACATATTTGTAGCCAGTACCCCAGACAGTCAGAATATGCTCTGGATTTTTTGGATCACGTTCGATTTTTTTGCGTAGATTAGAGATATGCACATCAATCGTACGATCCAGATAGGCGCGATCGCCGCCTTTGATACGATCCATCAGCTCGTTGCGGGTGAACACTTTGCCCGGCGAATTATGCAATTCCTTCATAATGGCAAATTCGATCTGGGTCACCTCAACCTCCTGATCCTCCACAAACAAACTATGCCGATAATCGTTAACCGAGACACGATTTTGCGTATGGCTGGTAGACAGGCTATACCCATTCATCCGATGCAGCTCACTACGACGCAGCAGTGCTTTGATGCGGGCATCCAATTCTTTTAAACTAAACGGTTTGCATAGGAAATCATCTGCGCCGCTCTCCAATGCCTTCAGTCGCTCATTTAGCATCGTATTGGCAGAGATCATCAGCACGGGAACGGTCGACTGCTGGCGAATGCGGCGCACCAGCTCACTGCCGCTCAAATCAGGCAGCATCAGATCGGTTACGACGATATCGGGACCATATTCATTGATGAGCTCCAGCGCATCGCTGGCATCGTGAATTAATTGGGTATCATAGCCTTCTTCCTGAAGGAAAAAGGCGATCATATCGGCAAGGCTTTTTTCATCTTCAATAAGCAAAACTTTGGTAGGCATTGCTGTCACTCTCCTGTACGAAAATTAGGGCTGTATCCGGTCGGGCGATAAGGAGTGCCGGTAAAATGATTGAAAAGTAATCCAATTCGGCCCGTGATACGAATCTTGGAAGATAAAAGGGAACAGGTTTACATCAATGAACCAGAGGCAGGCAATGTCGGACAGAACAATCGTCATGACGGTGATCAAGCACATATGATGCGGATAGCTGCCACGGCAAAATAATATCCCTGAGTGCATATGTAAAAGAGTTTGACAATGAATAGTAACGGAATGGTCACGAGTCCTATGATTCTCTGATTGGATGTTTGCGGTTATAATTGTCTTACTTGGTTATCTTATTGTCTTAATGATTAAGATACTGTAAGCCTGCCGATTGGTAAATACGGATATATTGTACCATTGATAGACGATATGGGGGATATGGAATATTTTTAGTAAATCAAATGACAGTCAGCATACACGTGTTGGAAGTACAGATGAGCGGATGCGCCGCGCGTATCCCGGGTCTATCCCGAAGCCAGACGGTCTTTCAGGTGCGATTGCTGTCCGCAATGGAAAGGGCCGTTAATTATGAATTACAGACTACTTCAATCATTTACATCACCATGGATCGGTACGATCATCCTTACACTGCTGGGTGCTGCGCTCAATTACTGGGTGCTGGACCTTTCCTTTGCGTTGCAATTTGTATTCGGCAGTGTGGCGCTGCTGGTCGTGCTTCGACTGTACGGTCTTGCCTTTGCGGTGCCTACATTGCTGCTGATCCATATTCCTCTGCTATGGACCGGTTCATTCTCAACGACAATCGTACTGCATGGACTGGAAATGCTGTGGCTGACCTTGGGATTTCGATTTTTTCCACGTTCCAGTCTGCTCAAGCTAGACATGCTGTTTTGGATCACGGTAGCTCTACCAATCATCTATGGTGTGAATGCCTTGTTCTGGCAGAACAGCATGGACATGCGACTTGTTTGGCTGCTGCTGATTAACCAACTATTAAACGGGATCTGCAATGCGCTGTTGGCTTCGGCGATTGTGGTCTTTTTGCTGAATCGGGTGCGCATTGGCAAACGGCCTTACTACTATATGACGATTCGTTGTATTGTATTTAAATATTTGCTGATGCTGGTTATGACTAGCTCGATTCTGATTTTGTTCGTGAATGGCAGTCAGCAGTTTCAAGATATGCTACGCTTTGGCTCCAATTATGTAGAGCGTTCATCGCGCATGTATATTACCAGACTGGAGCAATTGGAAGGCTCCGAGCAGCAACATCTCATGGATGCGTACAAGCAGGATTTTGCCATTGATTCGATTATTGTGGACGATCACAACAGTGTCCGAGCGACGACCATCGAATCGACGCAGATCAGCAAGTTCACTGAAGGTACGGGCTATGAACAATCGTTGCTGCAACAGCATGATCCATTATCGGTCTATGTCCAGTATCCGGTAGATACAGTGTATCAGCCGGATCGCTGGCAACGCTCTTATTTTGTATTAAACACGACACTCGCGACGAATCAGCGATTGATTCTGGTGTTGCCATTTTCCTATCATCTGTATCCAATCTACGATTTCTATTTGAAAATGATGCTGCGCCTGCTTGGCATCATTGTGCTGGCAGGGGTGCTTGCTCAGCTGATCGGACGCAAAATCGCTATACCGCTACAGCGATTGGTGGATGCTACCAGCCATATTCCGCAAAAGCTGCGTGAAAATCGTACACTGGAATGGCCAAAAAGCAGCATTGTGGAGATGCGCAAGCTGATTCACAATTTCCAGCAGATGGTAGGCACGCTGGAATATCAATTTGTACAGATTCAAAAAGACAAAGAGCTGCTGGAAATCCGTGTTGTGGAGCGTACCTTCGATCTAGCGGAAAGCGAAGCACAGAAGAGCACGATTCTGAAAATGGCGGTCGATGGCATCATCTCTACGGATAGCCGATTGCGCATTACAGAGATGAATCCGGCGGCAGAGCGCATGTTCCGCTGTGAGCTAACTGAAGTGTCTGGATTGCCGCTGTCTGATCTGATTCGTATTAATGGACGCTCGAACGACGATAACCGGGATAGCAGCACCGTCCTAGCTTTTCGGCTGGACGGCAGTACATTTACCGCAGAATTAACGCGTAGTGAGGTGCTAAATGAAGGAGCGGCGGTGCATACTTTTTTCCTGCATGATCTGACGGAACAAGAGCAGGCACTGGCACGCAATAGTGAGCATGAACGTCAGCTACAGCAATTGACTGAGCGATTGCTAGAAGAACAAGGTGCTGCCCGCATGCAAAAAAGTATTACCGGAAATCTGCTGCAAACGGTGCAGGAAGGTATCATTATGTGCGATGAGCGGCGGATGGTATCGCTCATTAATCCGACAATGCAGATGTTATTTGGATTAGAGGATTACAGTGGCAAGCCTGTTAGTGAAGTGTTGGCGCATATCCAGTCACAATTAATATCCGATACGTTCATTCTGAGTGATCGGCTGTATGAATGTTTGGATCATCACGAGGAATGGGAGCAGGGCTGTGTGATCCAGATGCAGGACGAGCGTTTGTTATCTCTACATGTAACCCCGATTACGGATGCGGCAAGTGGGGCGGATCAAGGGTTTTTGTTGATTTTCCGTGATTGTACAGAGGAGAAGAGAGTCAAGCAGCTGCAAAATGAGCTGATTGCTGTCGTATCGCATGAACTGCGTACACCGTTATCCGCGATCATGGGCTATATTGAAATGTTGTCGATGTACGACGATATTCCGGCAGAGCGACGGCGCGAATTTATGAATACGATTCAGTTTGAAGGTGGGCGCTTGTCTAGACTGCTGGATGAATTTCTGGATAGTCAGCGGATTGAGGCAGGGCATGCCGAGTATCTGATGAGCTATATTCAGCTGGATGAATTGGTACAAATGATTTGCTGGCAGTGGGATATTCAGTCTCGTGATCGACTGCATGTAGAGCTGGAGCAGCAGGAGCTGTATGTATGGGGCGATCACAATCGTATGATTCAGGTAATTAGTAATTTGATAGGCAACGCACTGAAGTATTCGCCAGAGGATCGTCCGGTCGATATTCGGGTACGTCGGCAGGATCGTCAGGTGCTGGTGGAGGTAGAGGATTATGGTATTGGTATCTCTGAGCAGGATCAGCCACGTATTTTCCAAAAGTTCTTCCGTTCCGGTTCCACCGAATCGCGGCGGATTCGTGGTACAGGTCTAGGACTGTTCATCGCTCAGCGTATTGTGAATGATCACAAAGGTGTGCTCAGCTTCACTTCATCGCGGGGCAAAGGCTCGGTATTCGTCATTCGTTTGCCGCTGCTGGAAGTATCTGAGGAGCTGACAGATTGATGCGCATGGTACTCATATAACAAGAAGGTTGACCGCATATGTCAGATATGCAACTTATTTTCCCTATGGCAATTGACAGCGTTCAGCGGCTGGATTAAGCTAGGAATGATCAGGAACATGCCGGGCATTCGGCGGTGTTCATTTCAACCTATACATGCGAATGAAGACAGCGGGAGAGTTAGCGGAGGTACGCAATCCGCCACCGAAGGAGCAAGCAGCCGCCAGCCAACGGTCTGCCAATCTCTCAGGTATCAAGAACCGCTGCCGGACGCAACTCTGGAGAGAGCATTCAGCCACCCAAGGGGTACAACGGATACGACATCATCATCCGTCCAAACTCTCAGGTACACGGGACAGAGCATACAGGCCGCCGCAGGTCCTGCTCTGTCCTTTTTGATGTGCTTGTTGGGTGGAAGATTATATGTGATCGGCATATCATGTACATGGACAGATCAGCAATACCTGCTCAATTATGCAGCAGCGGAAAAGAGGAGTCATATGCGTTTTAAAAATGTGTTCAACATTATTGGACCTTCCATGGTCGGTCCATCCAGTTCTCATACGGCAGGTGCTGCACGATTGGGCAGAGCAGCACGTCAGTTGCTTGGACAACAGCCAGAGCACGCGGACATTATTCTGTACGGTTCCTTTGCGGAAACGTACTGGGGACACGGCACCGATCTGGCGCTGGTGGGCGGTCTGCTGGATTACAGCACCGATGATCCCCGTCTGCCGGATGCAGCGGAGGAAGCGGATCGGCTGGGCATGACCATTCATTTTGATAAAGGATCAGGTAATTATCCACATCCGAACTTTGTACGTCTGCGACTGCGTGCTGGCGAACAAACTGCCGAATTGGCGGGCGCATCGATCGGCGGCGGAAATATCGAGATTCATGAGTTAAACGGCTTCGATCTCAAAGGTTCGGGACAATATCCGACACTGGTCGTCGAGCATATGGATAGCAAAGGTGTGTTGGCGGATATTACGCGCACATTGAGCGAGGCGGAGCTGAATATCGGCTTTATGGACGTGGATCGCAAATCGCGCAGCGGCGAAGCGATGACACTGATTGAACTGGATGGTGTACCCACAGATGGGGTATTAACTCATATCGTTACATTACCGCATGTTACCCGTGCGGGTGTTATTGATTTGGACTAAAGGAAGAAAGGAGGAAATCATATGCAATTTCGCACATTAAAAGATATTGTCCGGCTTTGCGAGGAACGTTCGTGCAGTATTGCCGAGCTGATGATTGTAGAGCAGGTGAAGGAAACTGGCGTAGAGCGCGATGAAGTTATTGCGCAGATGGCTGCTTATTATGAGGTGATGAAAGAAGCTGTTCACCGCGGCATTCACGAGGATACGGTATCTCGCAGCGGCTTGACCGGCGGTGATGCACGCAAAGTGTACGAATACTTGAATGGTGGAGAAACGGCATCCGGTGCGTACTCTACGCGTGCGATGTCCTATGCACTGGCGGTATCTGAGGTCAACGCGTCGATGGGACGTATTATTGCTACGCCGACAGCCGGTTCATGCGGTATCATTCCGGGCGTCTTCGTTAGCACCCAAGAGCGCTTCGGTTGGAGTGATGAACAGATGGTGCTGGGGCTATTCGCCGCTGGTGCGATCGGTTACGTGATCGCTAACAACTCATCCATTTCCGGTGCGGAGGGCGGCTGTCAGGCAGAGGTCGGTTCGGCAATCGGTATGGCAGCTGGAGCGGTCGTGGAGCTGCGTGGCGGTAATCCAGAGCAGGCAATGCACGCGGTCGGTCTGGCATTGAAAAATACACTCGGTCTGATCTGTGATCCTGTTGCTGGATTGGTGGAGATTCCGTGTATCGTGCGCAATGGTCTGGGCGCTGTGAATGCACTTGCTGCTGCCGATATGGGTCTAGCAGGCGTACGCAGTGCAATTCCGTCAGATGAAGTGGTTGATGTGATGCTACAGGTAGGTCGCTCGATGCCAAGCGAGCATCGGGAAACAGCGCGTGGCGGTCTGGCACAGACACCAACAGGACGCAAAATCACCGAAGAACTACGTCGTCGTCGCGAAAGCAACGGCGTATAATCTGCTGCAAGTTACTAGCTAATTATATATACAACAAAAAGAGACTGTAGCGATATACAGTCTCTTTTTGTTGTATGGTATGGCAAGAAGACGCTAGATCTATCAAGCTGGTGATTCTTCAGATTCCATTCTAGCAACAATATCAGCAAATAGAGGCTGTAATCCTTCCGCTTGTGCCTGCCGAATAAACACAGGTGTAATAGACAGTGGCGCATCGGCTTGCACCACCTGCCCGCCCTCATGCTGGCTGCCTGTCCACGCATTCACCCAATGTGTGCCAGATGGCAGATAGACAGAGCGACTGCGCTGCCCTTCTTCCAAAATAGGTGCAATCAGTAGACTTGCTCCGAACATATACACATCCTCGGTTTCCCAGCAGACTCGATCTTGTGGGAAATCGTAAAATAGTGGGCGCATGAGCGGAGTGCCTTTTTCATGCGCTTGTCGCATCAAATTCGTAATATACGGTCGCAGTGCCTCGCGTAAATACATATATCCGGTCAATATTGGATAGGCTTCCTCACCAAAGCTCCACACCTCGTTATCGCTGCCGCTAAAGCACAGCCCGCCGCCGGAAGTACCAAGCTGCTCCAAGCCCGGCTCACGATCGCCATGCAGTCGGAATACAGGGCAGAAGACGCCAAATTGAAACCAACGAATCAGACATTCACGGAAGGAGGGATCAGACGGATTGCCACCGTGGAATCCGCCAATATCAGTCGTCCACCAGGGAATGCCCGCGATGCCCATATTTAGCCCGATTGCCAGCTGATTGCGCATCGCACGAAAGCTGGAATCAACATCACCGGACCAGACGAGCGCGCCGTACCGCTGACTGCCTGCCCAAGCGGCGCGAACCAGATTGACTACCTGCTCTTGATGCTCGGCGGTCATGCCATCATAAAAGGTTTTGGAATACATCGCCGGATACTTGTTGCCGACCTGTAAATTGCTGCCTTCATAATAACGATAATTATCAAAATCATATACTGTATACTCCGGCTCTGCTTCATCCAGCCAAAAGATACGAATACCGAGATCGTAATAGTTTTGCTTCACCTTGTTCCATACATACTGCCTTGCCTTCGGATGCGTGGCATCGAAAAAGATGCTGCTTCCATAAAACTCCATCGTAACATTCACGCCGCGCTCCGCACGTACAAGCAATCCCTGTTCATACATTTCTGCAAAATACTCACTCGTCTTATCAATCGTGGGCCAAACCGATACCATCAGCTCAATATTCATCTCTTGCAGCTCACGCACCATCGCCGCTGGATCTGGCCAATATTCGGGATCAAAGCGGAATTCTCCCTGCTTGGTCCAGTGGAAGAAGTCGACCACAATCACATCAATTGGTAATTGGCGGCGTTTATACTCACGGGCTACTTCTAGCAGTTCCTCCTGCGTACGATAGCGCAATTTGCATTGCCAGAAGCCGATTCCGTAATCTGGCATCATTGGCACCTTGCCAGTAGCGTCGCTGTACCGCTCCACGATTTCGGACGGCGTATCGCCAGCGGTAATCCAGTAATCCATCTGCTTGGTGGAGCGTGCATGCCATTCTGTACGATTTTTGCCAAAGGTCACTTCGCCTATCGCTGGATTGTTCCAGAGAAAGCCGTAGCCGAGACTGGACAATGTAAAAGGAATACTTGCCTGCGAATTGCGATGCGCAAGCTCTAGCGTGCAGTGCTTCACATCCAAGATATGCTGCTGATACTGTCCCATGCCATATAGTTTTTCATCCGCCGCCCCTTCAAAACGCACCGTCAATCCATAATCGCCACCGAGCAAAGGCGTAAACTGGCGTGCAGGTATATTCAAGGCACTATTAAAATGTCGATCACTACGATAACCAGTAATATCATCGTCCTCAGCAATCGTGCCATACCGATACCGACTATATTCCTCCAGCAACAGATCACCATGCTGATTCAAAAAGGTCAGCTTGCCATGCGGATCGACAATAACTGTTACATTGCCATGATGCAAATACCCAAACCCATTGTCCTTGATGCGAATATCCGCAGACTGCGGCTGACGCAATTCTAGTAGTGCACTATGATCGTCATACAGCTGTGGGTACAGAGTGGAGCGTACACGCACACTATGTTCTAGCCACGGCTCGATCACCAAATACTCACCACCATATTGATAGATAAGTTTGTTCTGTTGCTGAGTAATCATGAATAAACCTCCTGAATACGATGGATGCCAAGCAGTATACAGATACAGAATGAACTGCTAATTGGATAGAACGGCAGGAGAACAGGCTATATCCATCGAAAATGATAAAACGCTTACAAGAAAAATCATAAGAGGTTTGACCGGTTGATAAAACCGATAAAATCGTGGTTTTGGTGGTGAAAAACAGCATGTGTATGGAAATCTGGCAAAGCAGCATGAAACAGCCGGTTTCGTATTTTAAATCGGGTAAATTTGTTTGTGAGGATAACTGGTATCATGAGCGGCTACGCTTGGAGCAGGATTATGAGGTGATAATTGGCATCAGTGGCTGTTTGTATATTGAGGTGGAAGGGCAGCGGTATACAGTAGGTGCTGGAGATATGCTCTTTTACCGACCGGGACAGCTGCATGGCGGATATGCGCCTTCGAGCAGCGACAGTTCGTTTTACTGGCTCCACTTTTTTACAGAAGATGCGGGGAGATGTGTGGAGGAGCAGCAGATGCGCGCACAATGGCAGGAAGCGCACTTATTGGAAGATGGCGGGAATCTGTCTCCGTTGTCGCATAGCATTCTGCTGCCTACATTTCTAAATCTTCATCAGCCGGAGAAGGTCTTTATGCAATGTCAGCAGCTGCTAGACATCGCTCATTCGCGCCACTATAGTCATCTGGCTGCCGATTATACGGTCACTGGGCTGCTCATCGAATTGACCCGTCAATATATCGAGCAAGTGACAGACAGCCAAGAAGAACATAGTGGAGATCGCCGCTTCCGGCAGGTGCTGGAATGGATCAAGCTGCATATTGGCGGCGATCTCACGGTGCATGAGGTGGCGGAACAATTTGGCTATACACCAGATCATGTAACACGCTTGTTTCGCAAACGGCTAGGAATCAGCACGCTCAAATATATCAATGATATGAAAATCAGCCGCTCCAAGGAGCTACTACTGCATTCAGATGCTTCGATTAAGGAAATTGCCTATACGCTACATTTTCAAGACGAGAAGTACTTTATGAAGCTGTTCAAAGCAACTGAAGGCATTACACCTAGTCAATATCGGGACGCATATCCGAACACGTATATGAACACCAATTCCACAGACCCGGATATTCCGCTACCTGCCCATTTGCAGCAAAAGAATCCAATTTATAAAGGGACGCGTCCGTATGTATGAAGGTGCTGCTATCGATATTCTAAGGAATGTGCTCAGTCTGTCTGTACATGCTGCATCCAATCGGTAATGGCAGCATGAAGGAACCTCGCAAAATCTGTTCCGTAGCTTTCAAAATAATCAACAAACCGTGCATCCTCTATATACGTGTCGGCAATACAGCGCAGCAGCTCTGGCTCGCACGGCATTTGTGTCGCCAACAGTGCTGCCCACTGCTCAATCAGATTCTGGATCACGGGCGATTGCGGTAGCGCATGCATGTGATCTGCCAATTGCTTATATAGAGCATCCATCTGCTGGGCAACGTATTCATTCTGCTCCTGCTGCTGTGCAGGGGAGAGGGCGCTTTGCTGCTCTTGAAACTGCTTATATGCCGTTGTGTTGCCATACGTGAGCGCAGCTTCGGCTGCATATTGATCCTGTAATGATTTGACAGATGTATCAGGAGATCGCTGTAATTCGCTCCACGGCGTGCCTGCAAGACGCTGATCCAGCTGCTGGATGGTACGCTCTAGCTGCTGCTTATGCTGCTCCAATAGCTGTCGCTGCTGTATGAGCATGTGTTGCTGCTCTGCCGCAGGAAGTTGTAGGATCGAGGCAATATCCTTAAGCGAAAACTGCATATCTTTGAGCATCAAAATAGTTTGCAATCGTGTCAATGCGTCGCGGTCATACCGTCGGTAGCCATTATCCGCCAGTTTGCTCGGTTTAAGCAGATCGATGCTGTCGTAAAAGTGCAGCGTGCGTCGGCTAATGCTAGTAATCTGTACGATGTCATGAACCGTGAACCATTGTTGTTTCATGCCAGAACTCTCCTACTTCCGCAAGAATCTCGCTTGCGGGTAATGTGGTTGCTTCCGCAATGGATATGCCGGTACGGCGCAAATAATAGTGTACCAGATGATAGCCGCAAGCATAACCGCCTGCATATGGCATACCGACTGGTGTTCCTTGCTGCATCCTTGTAATCTCATCCCCATATAGATACGGGCTAAATTGCTGAAATCCGGTTAGCTGAAGATATGGCTGAATCAGCGGTTTAACGATAGTATTCAGCACCTTTGCTGATGTGCGCGTGACCCAAGGACCGAGCATATCCGTACCGTATAACGATTCGGCAAAATTTTCTGCCAGCCCTTCACTGACGATCATCTCGCCTAGCGTCACATATTGATCCCATTGGATAAACTGGTAACGAACATTGTGATTGCACTCATGCGCTAGCACTGCTGGGATGCGGGGTAGTGTGTAATCATTTGGTACTAGATTAACGATGATATAACCCGGAATGCCGCCATCGCCGCACAGATGGTTATTGATTTGCATAAGGGGGCTATTCTTGTCGCCTAGCCATATCGTATACAGATAATCAGATACTGGAAGCGGAATGCCCTGCTGGATAAACACATTCAGGCTGGACTGCACTGTCTGCTGACAGGCTTGCCAGAAGTCATCAGTAGAAATGGCAGCCAATTGGTCATGAATAGCGGTCGTAATGTTTACCGGCGATATATTCGCCATATTGCTCATTTGGATCACATCGAAGCCGTTGGGATCGCTGTTTTGAAAAGGGATGTGCTGTATTTGCCATTTGGGCATAAAGGGACGCAGCATCTGCTGTCGATATAGCTCTGTTTTATGTTCTAGAGGAGCTTGTATGATATGTTGGTAAATTCGATCGGAACGAAGGGGTGCAATGTTCATAGTCATTCTCTCCTTTATACTTGATCTGCGTCTCATTATCGTCTGTAACGTAACGTGACAGTCAAGCAGTATATCTCCTTTATTAGGCACGATAATGTTAGAAGTATCTTAGAGAATACATAAAAAAACTGCCCCTTTGCTCATTATAATCTTGAGCGAAGAGGCAGTACAGAAGGTTATACAATAGAGTAACCGTTAGTAAATTACAGTAGTTACATTAATCTTCCAGCGTCAACGGACGTAATTTGGCTTCAATGTCTGTACGACGTGATTCCAGAAATGGAGGGAGGGACAAGGTTTCGCCTAGTGAGTCGAGCGATTCATCCACGTCAAATCCCGGTGTATCCGTTGATAGCTCGAACAAAATACCGTTCGGCTCACGGAAGTACAGGGCGCGGAAGTAATGGCGGTCGACTTTACCAGAGTTGGGAATGCCTAGTTGAGCGAGCTTGTCCGCCCATTTGTTGTATTGTTCCTCATCCGGTACACGGAAAGCAACGTGATGCACGCCGCCACGACCGAGACGGGCTACTGGCAGATCAGGGCGCGTTTCGATATGCACTTCCGCACCAGCGCCGCCTTCTCCTGTTGCATACACGAGTACATCCAGATGCTCTTCGCCTGCAAGGGAGGGGTAGGAATCGAGATAACGGAAGCCTAGTACTTCTTTCAAAATCATTACGGTGTTTTCCGGTTTGGCAACCGTCAATGTTACCGGTCCAAGACCGAGAATGCCGTATTCTACAGGCACATCGGAGCCGTTCCATGCTTGACCCGGTGCAACGCCTTCTTCGTTGTTGTCAGCTACCAGCACAATACGCGTGCCTTCAAAATCCTGAAATGCCAGTGTATCCCGTCCTGCACGCTGACGAATCGGCTCATGACTCACATTCAAATCGTCAAACCGCTTAGACCAATACTCTAGCGCTTCTGTGCTGGCAACGCGTAGCGACGAAGCGGAAATACTCGATACCCCCGGATAACTCGGTCCAATGCCCGGCAAATCAAAAAACGTCAATTCTGTTCCTGGCGAAGCTACTGCATCTCCATAGAATAAGTGATACGATGTTGTATCATCCTGATTGACGCCCTTTTTCACCAGACGCATACCAAGTACTTTTGTATAAAAATCAAAATTCTTTTCCGCTTTGCCCGTCATAATCGACACATGATGAATACCCAATAATTCCATCCTAATCATCCTCCTCAAAATCATTGCTTATTATCTATTCCAACAAAAGCCAATCTCCGAATCACAATTTCACATAGTAGGTCATCAACCTATTCCATACATAAACCAGAAACCCATTTCAAAATCGCCTTACATTTAAAATCTTAACTTTAAGATAATTATATCATCTCATCATAGATTTGCAATAGTATTCAGCAAAATAATGAATAAAAGAAAGTAACTTTAAAAAACATCGAACTAAAACGATAAACGAACCTACCCTAGAAGTCAAATCCAGTCATTCCACTCATAATGAAAATCAAAAAAAGCGAGCAGCAACTCCCAATTGGAATCACTACTCGCTCTTGTTCTGCACGACGATTAGGTTTTGAACAGTATGCGTGTTTGCCTTATCTCTCCCTAAGGTACTTGAAGCAACCTAGTCGCATCATTCAGAAATGTTAGTGGTTTGATAAGCCGCCACTTTCCGCACGCGTAATGACCCGCGTCCGATAATCATCTTTCAGCAGCCCAATCTTCGGAAATACTTCATTCAGATCAGGAAACTTCGCCAGAACCTTGGTATTGTCTGTACGCAGATCCATTTTGCTGTAATCATAAAACTGTGCATCCGCCACGCTGCTGATGGAGTCATTGCCTTCCACCTTTACATCGCCCACCTTCGGAATCACAACGTCCGGTGTATTGACCAGCATATTGTTGGTCATGCGCGTACCGTTTGGATATTCGGGATGCCAGTCGGGATCAAGGATGCTATCCCACAGCGTATGGTCATAGCCGTACGTATCTTGCAGTACTTTACCATAGTTAGCCCACGGATTGCTGTCCGGGTTCATCTCGCGCAGTTGATCCGCAAAGATACTGTTGACACCATGACTCTTGCTATCGCCGCGCTGATCGACCTGAATCATATTGGAATCGACAACCAGATTGTTAGAAGCGATATTGTCATGCCCGTTGAGCAAAATGCCTTTGGTGGAGCCTTGTACGATATTGTACTTGTAATTGTCACCACTGTCCGCGCCATCGGAATAGAAGCCGTTGGAACGTTTATTGTGGTGAATGAAGTTGTAGCGCAGCACATTGCCATACGATGCCCAGTCCTGAGCAGTATAGAATGCACCGGTATCGCCTTCGATCAGCGACGTATTGTGTACCTCATTATATTCAAACGTCAGATTGTTGCTGTACACATACCGTACCGCATCCTTTGGCACATCATGCAGCAGGTTATGATCAAAGGTAATGCCGACCGATTCACGCACCAGCAGCGGCTCCAGATGCGTCAGCTCGCCTACATGATGAATATGGTTATTGGTCACTCTACTGTTGGCAGGAGTTAACGTTTTACGGTCGCCCGACTTGTTAATACTAATACCAAAGCCGCCGGTCTCGTAAATGTCATTGCTCTGGAACAGGTTATTGCTGCCGCCGACATCGAGAATACCGCCATTGCCCAGATTACGCAGCGTATTGCCAGCGATTGTAATATGATCGGCATCGTTCAGCTCAATCCCGTTGCCCATACTGCCTTCAAAGGTAAAGCCGATCAGCTGCACATGGGAGGCACCATTGAACGCTACGACCGGGTTTTCATTGTCGGCGATAATGATGTTCAGATCATCCAGATTTCCTTTTGGATAGTAATACAGCTTTTTATCTTTAAAATCGAGTGCCCACTCGCCCGGAACATCAATCTCATCCAAATAATTCAGCGCTTGCCATTCTTCGGTGCCTGAACCGATACGGTAAGGCGCACGGATTTTGGCAGTATAGGGAGTAGCATACGTATCGTCGCTAACGGATGATCCTTCATATACATCATCCTGTACAGACGAAGGCGCATACGCATCAGAAGTAACTGACGACTCACTCAGATCACGAACCGGAGAAGACGACTGATCGTCATACGTGACGGACGATACGTCCGCGCCTTTGTCCGTCAGTTTCACTGGTTCGGCATCTTGCGCATCCTGTTCAGCGCTGGACGGTTTTGTTTCCAGCAATGAATCGTCGCTTTGTTCTTCCTTCAGCGTCATGGATTGTGCCGCGCCGCCGTCCTTGTACACCAGATAGGATTTGCTGGATGTATCGTTATCGTGTAGCGCATCATCCTCGGAGGCTGCCGTCGTTTCTGTTGCTGCGGTTTCTTGGTTGACGGTCGGTGCACTGAGGCTGGAACGGTAATCTTCGACCGTCTTGCTCCATTTGGAGCCCATGCCGCCATCTGGCAGGTCCTTAAGTGTGATTACATGATGCTTGGTATCTATTTCCTGTACGGAGCTGGTGATTGGGCTCCAGACGGTACGCCAGAAGCCCTTCAAATACAGCGCATGTCCATCGTCTAGTGATTTTTGCCAGCGTTCAGCGCGGTTGGTGCCGTCCAAATCCAGCGTATCGGTCGTATCACCATTTTCAGGGATGCCGCCTTCGCCGTAATAGAAGGACTTCGCATCAGCCGAGCCATTGGCAGTCGTCCAGCCTTTACGGTGCTTATTGACCGATTCGCCGGGATTCGGCCATTGCGAGATCGGCTGACGCACACCATCGGCGATCAGATCAACAATGCCCCATTGCTCGGTAAAAGAAGTACCGCCGGAAAAGTGATGGATATGCTTTAAGCCTAGCTTTTGCACATCCAGCTGGTATAGATCATCCGCGTACACATTCGGATGGACACGTGCCACTGCATCTTTGCTTAGTGGTTCCCAGTCGGAAGGGGAGATGTGTACGCCGTTCGTCAGTGTTACCTGCTCACCCGGATAGGTGCGATAAATGATCGGTTTGTCGGCGGTACCAGAATCCTGATCCGTCAGTTCAAAGTTGGACATTTCGTATTCGCCTTCTTTGACCCAGACGGTAATGCCGCCTGTAGGGAGATCGCCATGTAAGGCACGAATGCTATCACGAGCTTGGGTCAAGGTTGCAAAAGGAGTGTCTTTGCTACCATCGCCGGAATTACTTCCAGAGGAGTCCACGTACAGGTTGAGACCTGTTTTGACGGTTGGCCCGCTGTCGAGTGTAACGACTTCGCGATTGTTCACCTGATCGGCTGACGCATAGGGGGCCGGGAATGCCAGCGTACTGCTTAGTGCTACCATCGCGGTTAACGATAGGAACGTTTTTAGCTTACTCATTTGTATGATTTCCCTCCATTCTCTGTGCATGCAGGTCGTCGGGTTCTATAATCCCGTCATGATGCAAGGTGGCCTTGCCGAATCCAGTAACGTAATATCACCTCCTTATTGGAATGATTGACATTGCCTTATCAATAATTACCAAAATTTTGAAATTACAAACCTATCTTAAAGTAATTTTTGTTAATTAGCAAAAAATAATTAAATATATAAATAAATGTAAAAATTATCTCATGAAATTAACTAATTGGTTTCTTTTTTGTAACTATTTCAGCATAGCTTGTAAAAGTATGTCAAGTCCAGACGACAAAAGGGCTACCAAGCTGCGGCAAAAGGTACAGTTAGCCGGACAGCATGATAGCCAATTTGTGTCTTGAAGACTATACATATCATATTGAAATACAGTTAATCGGTTGCATGGTTGCTAAGTCCATCATACTGGTTACGAGTGAGCGGCTCGACCCGATATTGATCCTTATACAACCCAATTTCGCTAATCACCTTGTTCAACGAAGGGAACTTTTTCAAAATGGTGCTGTTGTTGGTTCGCAGATCGAGATTGCTGTAATTATAAAATCCAGCGTTCTGAATACTCTGGATCGTGGCGTTGCCCGTAGCGGATACATCGCCTTTTTTCGGCAGCTTGATGCTCGTATTGCCGATGATCACATTGTTGTTCAGCTTGCTGCCATTTGGATATTGCGGATTCCATTTGCTGCTGAGTACATAATTCCACAGATTGCCTTTAAGCCCGTATTGTTTTCCTAACGCTTCGCCATATTCCTTCCATGCGCCAGTTGTTGGCTTGAAGCTGCGCAGCAGCTTGGCGTATGTGCTGTTTAGGCTGTAATCCAGCGAGGCAGAGCGGTCGTTGATTTCCATCGTATTGGCATTGATCAGCAGATTGCCTGTCGCTACATTATGATGTCCATTTTCAATAATAAATGCGCGCTTCGTATCTTGAATAATATTGTTCTGATACGTATTGCCGCTGCTGCCGCCATCCGCGTAAAAGCCGTTGGAGCGACGATTATGATGAATCATATTGTAGCGCAGCACATTGCTGTATGACGACCAATCCTGAGCGGTATACACTGCGCCTGTATCGCCTTCTACCAAACCAGTATTATGAATCTCGTTATATTCAAATAGCAGCTTGTTGCTGTACGTATACCGGATCGCATCCTTCGGTACATCATGCAGCAGATTGTGGTCGATACGCATGCCGACCGATTCGCGGATGATGAGCGGCTCCAGATGGACGAGAATGCCGGTATTGTAGATGTGATTGTTTGTAATGCGTGTATTGGACGATTGCAGCTTGTCACGGTTGCCCGCTTTGCTAACACTGATGCCAAAGCTGCCAGTATCGTATACATCGTTGCTTTGAATCAAATTGCTGCTGCCGCCAATATCGGTAATGCCGCCATTGCTCATATTGCGAATCGTTAGCCCAGCGAGTGTAATATGATTCGTATTTTGCATGGTGATACCGTTGCCCATGCCATTTTTCAGCTCAAAGCCGATAAATTTGAGATGCGATGCACCTTTGATATTGATGATCGGATCGGTATCGTCAGCGATCACGGTGGTGGACTGATTGAGCGGCTTGGAAGGATAATAGTAGATTTTGCCGTCTTTAAAATCCAACGCCCATTCGCCCGGTTGATCGACTTCCTCCAGCAGATTGAGCAGACGCCATTCCTCACTGCCATCACCTACCCGGTACGGATTGCTGCCTGACGATTCGTCGGCAGCGGCGCTGAATTTGGAGCCGATTCCGCCCGCTGGGGTTTGCGATAGATGCAGAGTGCGTGAGCCTTCCTCAATCTGCTTCAGTCGGATGGTGACTGGGCTCCATACGGTGCGCCAGAAGCCTTGCAAATACACATCATGCCCACTGGCAATTGCCTTTTGCCAGCGTACCATACGACCTTCACTACTGGTGTCGGTATTTTGCGATGGATCATAAAAGAATGAGCGTTCATTCAAAATACCCGATGCCACTGCCCAGCCATTGCGCAGACCAGCAGTTGCATCATTACGGTTCGGCCACTGCGAGATTGGCTGCATGGCATCGTTTACGATAAGCTGTAATATTCCCCATTTCTCGGTAAAATAATCGCCCCCAGTAAATCCGGTGCTGTTGCGGAAGCCGAGCTTGCGCACATCCAGCTGTACTAGCTGACTGGGGTTCACTGCCGGATTGACCCGACTGCGTGCTGCTGCATCCAGTGGCTGCCAATCCGATGGATTGACGGTTTTGCCATTGGTAAGGCTGACTTTCTCGCCTGCCATAGAGCGGTAAATGATCGGTGCGCTAGCGGTGCCGGAATCGTTGGCAGTCCATTCCAGCGTCGAACTGAGATTGTATTGCCCACCTTTGACCCAGACGGTTACACCGCCCTGTGGCAGTGGACGCTTCATCTGGCGAATATCGTTGCGCGCTGCCTCGATGGTAGTATACGGATGCTCCTTGCTGCCATTTTGCCCAGAGGCGTTAGCAGAGCCATTCACGTATAGATTGACGGGTGTATTGTGGTCGGGACCACTTTCCAGTGCGCCCTGACGGCTATCACCGAATCCCTGTCGCCATAAAGGAAAAAGCAGAAGCAATATCAGACCGGCTGAAAGTGCGGTGTAGCGAAGATTTTTCACCTCTGATGCCTGACCTCCCTTGAAGACCTTTTACAGTCAGTATAGGGAGGCTGGAACACAAGTGTCAATTTTTTGGAAGTTGTTAGGGCATGAAAGGTGGATAGAGGAGAGAAAGGATAACGCTTACAATAGAAGGTTTCGATATTATTTTATAAAAATGTAGATACAAAAAACCGGACTGGGGATGATCCAGTCCGGTGTAGCGCCCGACGCTGTGGGAATGCCGGGCTATATTTGATTTGAAGCAGGGATTAGTGGTTGGTCAGACCGCCAGTTTCTGCACGAGTGACGACACGAATGCGATACGTGTCTTGTTGCAGACCGATTTGTGGGAAGATGCTATTCAGGTTCGGGAACTTCGCCAGTACCTGTGCATTTTTGGAGCGCAGATCCATTTGGTTATAGTTGTAGAAGCTAGCATCTGCAACGTTATCCAGTACATTGTTGTCGCTGACATTGTAGTTACCATATTTAGGTTTGATGATGCTACCAACTTGAACCAGTGCGTTGTTGGTGATTGCCGAGCCATTGGAATACTCAGGGCGCCATGTTGGATTGAGAACGTCTGTCCACAGATTGTCGGTATATCCGTATTTTGCTTTCAGCTTGGCTGCATAGTCCAGCCACACGCCGGAAGTTGGATTTTTGGATGTGAGTGTTTCGGCAAATGTACTAGTTACACCATAGCTTCTCGATACGATATCCGAAATATCCTTAGTATCGCTACGGTTCTCGATACGTACGGTATTGGAAGCAATCACGACATTGTTTTTGGCAATATTGTGGTGACCGTTCAATTGCAG
Organism: Paenibacillus sp. JQZ6Y-1; assembly: GCF_040719145.1. Taxonomy (NCBI): domain Bacteria; kingdom Bacillati; phylum Bacillota; class Bacilli; order Caryophanales; family Paenibacillaceae; genus Paenibacillus; species Paenibacillus kandeliae. The sequence continues at coordinate 2,971,352 of NZ_JBFDUZ010000001.1, read as the reverse complement.
TGCGCGGTCGGAGCCTTGAATGATGTTGTTGTAATAGTTGTCACCTGCATCACTACCGTCTGCGTAGAAGCCGTTAGCACGGCGGTTGTGGTGAATGAAGTTGTAACGCAAATCATTACCATACGAAGACCAGTCTTGAGCGGTATAGAATGCACCAGTATCGGTTTCTTCCAGTGCTGTATTGTGCACTTCGTTAAATTCAAATGTCAGATTGTTGTTGCGCTCATAGCGAATCGCATCGCGCGGTACATCATGAATCAGGTTGTGATCGACCCAGATGCCGACGGAATCACGGATAACGATGCCTGCCAAATGGGCGTGTTCGCCAATATTGTGAATATGGTTGTTGCTGATGCGAGTGTTAGCGGCGGTCAGTTTCATCCGGTCGCCTTCATTACCGACGCTGATGCCGAAGCCGCCAGTATCGTAAATGTCATTGCTTTTGATCATATTGGAGTAGCCGCCAGTATCGATGATGCCGCCATTGCCTACGTTTAGGATCGTGTTCCCAGCGATGGTGATGTGATGGCTGTTCTGCATATCAATACCATTGGTCAGACTATCTTCTACATTGAAGCCTAAGAAGGAAACGTAAGAAGTGTTTGTCATTTTAACAACTGCGCTTGGTTTGTCGGCAATTTCGACGTTTTTGGTACTCATGTCTGTGCCGTCTTTTGGATAGTAGTACACCTTGCCATCTTGGAAGTCGAGTGCCCATTCGCCCGGCTGGTCAATTTCGTCAAGCAGGTTCAGTGCGCGCCATTCTTCTTTCCCGCTACCTACACGATAGACTGGATTGGAGCCGACGATTTGTTTACTGAATTTGTCGCCCATACCACCAGCTGGCATATCCAGCAAGGTGATGCTACCGTCGGAGGTGTTTACGCTTTTGACTTTGCTCATCACCGGAGCCCATGCTGTTCTCCAGAAGCCTTGCAAATACAGATCATGTCCAGCAGCAATACTGTTCTGCCAGCGTTGTGCACGATTGGTGCCATCTGCATTCAGTGCATCGTCAATCTCACCATCGGCAGGAATTCCATTCTCGCCATAATAAAAGGAACTAGCATCTGCGGAGCCGTTCGCTGTAGTCCAGCCACCACGTGTATTGCCAACTTCTTCATCAGCGTTTGGCCATTGGGAAACGGGTTGGCGTTCGTTGTTGACGATCAGGTCGATAATGCCCCATTTATCAGAGAAGGAAGTACCGCCTGGATACCCGTTGATGTTAGACAGACCGAGCGATTTCACATCCAGCTCGACCAGATTAGAAGCGTTGATTTTCGGATTGACACGTTTGGCTGCTGCGCTGTTCAATGGCTGCCAGAGGGAAGAATCAACGGATACGCCATTTGATAGAATCGCTTTTTCACCTGGATAGGTGCGATATACAATCGTTTTACCAGCCGAACCAGAATCGGAAGCATTCAGATCGAAGGTATAAGGGAATTTGTAAGTGCCGCCTTTCACCCATACGGTAATGCCGCCAGTAGGCAGTACTCCTTTTTTGGCGCGAATGGAATCGCGGGCTTGAGTCAGTGTTTTGAAAGGTGAATCTTTGCTGCCATCGCCACCAGTAGCAATGGAACCATCTACATATAGATTAAGGCCAGTATTGGTTGTAGTGCCACTGCTCAATGTCGTAATGACAGAGCCATTGGCAAGGCGATCAGCTTTTGCTGCTTGAGGGGACCAGATGGATCCTGCGACCAGCGTTCCCATCAGTAACAGGGTCGCGATAGATTTTGTACGAAACATTATAAAACTTCCTTTCTGAATGTGGTTTCCCTGATGCTATCTCTATTGTTTATATTCATTCTCCATTGATTGATATAAGGTAGGTCTAAATGCGATAGTTATTTTGTCGGATAAACGGCTCTAATTATTAATATTTATAGATAAAATTGGTTAATTAAAAACAAAATACGACGATTTTCGCAACAATTTATCCAATGAAGTCCGTGTGTTACACACTTTCTTAACATTTTAGTGAGATGTATAAAGAGTTGAAGTTATACAGCTAGCCCAATTGAGCAAAAAGACTTACCGATTCATAAGCGAACGAACAGGGAGTTTCGTGCTAAATAACTGGTAGATCTCTTTACCTACATCGGAGGTAAACCATCGTGGAAAAGCAGAAGATCATGCGAAAATAGTTCCTATTGTATATTCGTAAAGCGATAGAAGTGAGAAATATTAGGAAGGAATAAAAAGAAGAATAGAGCGTGTACAATCAAGTAGAAAGGTAAACACATGTTTACATGATGAATCTAGAAACAGATGACTGCCCGTACGCCGGGGATGGTTCCGGGCAGCAGAATGGGGGAGATATGACCTTTGTAAAAGAACCGGTTGTTCATTGCCGAGCGGCAGTAAAACGGAGAAAATGCCGGTTACATATATTGAAATGTGTGCGACGATCCATGATGTAATCAACTGAGATTGTCGCGATCCATGTAGCTTGCTGTGAAGGATAGTGTGGATACAATTCAGGAATGAGTGGGAAGATGAGAAGGTTTCCTTTCGATATGTTCAGTATAGTACACTTCCGTTTAGGTGATAACCGCCAGAAATTCTTATTTTATCCAGAGTAAAATTCATACATATCTGTAAAAATAGTAAGACCTATAGTCGGTAGTTCCTATTCACTAGAATCGTCTACCTGCCGAATTAGCATGGTAAGTGGATATTGTACATCCATTTTTAACAATGTTCACAAAACTTTTTCCAGCTGTGGCGCGTATATAGAGTGAATCTGCATTTCAGCAGGCTGGTATCTGTCGTGTGATGTTGGTTTCGTAGAGAAGCAAACCGTGCTATTTGATCACAGTTATGTTAAAATACAGAACTTCTTGTAGATGCTGGCATACTTCTGAGCAAAAGGTTACAAATTTTTAAAAAAATATTGCTCATGCCGCGTCATGACAGGATTAAAGCTCTGAATCGCCGGGTTATACATTAGTAACACACCAGGCAATCATGGTCTGTTACGGTGAATACTCCTTTTTGAAAGGGAGTATAGTTTCACAAAAAAGCAGCTATATGATTATTCAGCTTCATAAGTATAAAGAGAATAATAGATATAGCTGCTGGAGCAAGCGATTGTGCATTCGATATAAGGAAGCCTGTCCCCTCATTCGAGAGGTGTGTTTGCTTCTAATGAGGGATTCATGCGTCGATGGTCCCTTTTGGATCAGGCACGGTCGAGAATCGTCTGATAGGTGGACGTATTCATTCCTTTGACCAGTTCAATAAGTAGCTGTTTGGCAGCATCGTAATCGTCGGTATGAATAATGGAAGAAGATGTATGGATGTAACGCCCACAGATGCCGATGATGCTGGATGGAATACCGATTCCGCTCAGATGAACTTGACCTGCATCTGTACCACCCTGCGAAATGTAATACTGTACCGGAATCTGGTGAGTGCTCGCAGTATCCTGAATGTATTCCACCATACCACGATGGGTAAACATGGTCGGATCGTAGATACGTAGCAATGCCCCTTTGCCAAGATGACCAAACGCATTCCGGTCACCGGTCATATCGTTAGCGGCGCTGCAATCCAGTCCGAAAAAGATATCCGGTTGGATCAATTGGGTTGCTGTACGTGCGCCACGCAGCCCCAACTCCTCTTGTACGGTAGCTCCTGCATATACGGTTCCGCTGAAGTCATTACCTTGCAGTTCTTGAAGCAGCTCGATGGCTAGTCCGACGCCATACCGGTTGTCCCAAGCTTTGGCCATAATTTTCTTCGGATTTGCCAGTGGTGTGAACTCGCATACCGGAACGATTTGCAAGCCGGGACGAATACCCATAGCTTCCGCCTCGGCACGGTCATCCGCACCGATATCAATATACATCGACTTGATATCGACCGGTTTGTTACGCTGCTCTGGACTGAGCAGATGCGTCGGGGTAGAGCCAACCACCCCTTGAATGACACCATGATCAGTAATAATATCAAGTCGCTGTGCTAGAACGACCTGACTGAACCAGCCGCCGAGCGGTTGGAAGCGCACTAGCCCCTGGTCGGTAACTCCGGTTACCATAAAGCCCACTTCATCAAAATGACCGGCTACCATGATTTTTGGTCCGGTTTCTTTGCCCCGAAGCACGCCAAATAAGCTTCCAAGACGGTCCTGTACGAATTCGTCGGTGTAGGCGGACATTTGCTCCTTTACCCACAATCGCAATTCGCGTTCAAAGCCGGACACCGCCGGAAACTCAGTTAATTGTTTAAACAGGCGAAGCGTCTGTTCATCCATTACGATGCTCACTCCTTCAGATGGAATAACTCATCATAGTATGAACCCACTCCCTTTAAAAGTCCAACTGTTGGCCTAATGTACAAGGCAAGCTGTAACTATTTGAATTGCATGTAAAAGTGACTCTGCCTCATCCTTCATGTACAATATAATGGAGATTACACAGGAGTGCAGGGAACCAACACGCCGTTAGCAGACTGCTGCGGCATCATCATGAAGTGTACATTTATGCATCCGCACACCTATGTGTTAAAATCAGCACACATCATCCGCAAGGTTTGATGATACAACCTGGAATTATGAACCCGAGGTAGGAGGTTTTTGATATATGCCGGTACGTAAGGAATCCATGCAAGTCATATCGGACGTCAAATCCAATCTGGAAGCTTGCATATTAGGAAAATCATTTGAAATTGAATTGCTGCTGACTGCCCTGTTAGCTGGTGGTCATGTTCTGATTGAGGACGTGCCTGGCACAGGTAAGACGCAGATGATCAAGGCGCTCTCCAAATCGATGAGCGGACAGTACCGCCGCATTCAGTGCAATCCCGATTTGCTGCCGAGTGATATTACGGGTGTGTCCATTTTCCACCCGAAAGATGAGCAGTTTTATTTCCGTCCGGGTCCTGTAATGACCAATATTCTACTAGCGGACGAGATTAACCGTGCGACCACCAAGACGCAATCCGCTCTGCTGGAAGTGATGGAGGAGCGCAATGTTACAGTGGATGGCGAGACGCATCCACTGCCGCATCCATTCATGCTGTGCGCGACTCAGAATCCGATTGATTTTGAAGGAACGTATATGTTGCCGGAAGCGCAGCTGGATCGGTTTATGATGAAGATTACGATTGGATATCCTGACGAGCAAACCGAGAAAAATCTGCTCAAGCAGCAGGGCAATGTCAGTGGACATCCGGTGGATCATTTGCAGCCGGTGACGGATATGGAGAGCATCGCCGCTATTCAGCAGGAGATTCGCGCTGTGCATATGGACGACTCGGTGAGCGATTATCTGGTCAGTATTATTCGTGCGACGCGTGAGCATCGCTCTGTATTGCTTGGTGCCAGTCCACGGGCAACGCTGTCGTTTATGATGGCGGTCAAAGCGCATGCGCTTATTCATGAACGCGATTATGTATTGCCGGACGATGTGAAAAAGCTGGCGCCTTATGTGATTGCACACCGCATTCTGCCGCGTCCAGAAGCTCGTATGGAGCGCATGAGTGCGGAGCGGATCATGCAGCAGATTTTGGAGCAGATTACAGCTCCGGTATCGGTGGGGCAGTAATAATATGAGAGCCTTATTCTCGTATTTGCGGCTGAATCTGCAATGGCAACGTCAGCCATCCAAGCTATGGCTCGTTGTTATCGTCTGGATCGGTTGTCTGTTTTATGTCCTGTTTCAGGGTGGCAAAACCTCGATTATGCTATTTTCGATGGTTACACTGCTGTCGCTTTACTTGATTGGCGGTGGCTTTCGCGGCGTCGGACGCGCGCGGGGCAGCCGTCATTTGTCTATTGATGGTGAAGAGGGTGGTATTATCCATGCTGGCGATCAGGTGCAGGTGCGTCTGGATGTCAGCATTCCGGGCTTTTTGCCGTTGCCTTATGTGATCATCCGCGAGACATTGAAGCGTCATAACGGAGAATCGTGGTCTTTTGAAGAAAGTCTGATGCCCAGCATGAGAGGGCGCGGTGAGCTGTTATTTCAGACACCGCCACTGGAACGTGGACGTTACCGCTTTTATGGTACGGAGTGCATCAGTGAAGATATATTCGGTTTGCTGGAAAATCGGGGCAAATTCAATGCGCCGGGCGAGTTTCTTGTGTTGCCGCGCACTGTATTTGTGCCTTTTTGGGAAATGGGTTCTCGTCATTCACGGCTAGGCGGGCAACAGACGTCACAGCTGTTATCACGTCCCGAAACGAACCAGATTAACGGGGTGCGTGATTATGTGTATGGTGATCGGATTTCTCGGATTCACTGGAATGCGACGGCGCGCACGGGAATCTGGAAATCCAAAGAGTTTGAACATGAATCGTTGCCACGTACCGTGCTGGTGCTGGATGCGACGGCGGATCATTATGAGTCCGGCGAGCATTTTGAACTGGCGGTATCGGTGACATCCTCCATGCTGGAATATGGTATGCGTGAACGGATGGGCATGGGTCTGTTTACCATCGGTGCGCAAAATGAAGTGTTTATGCCATCCGATCATTCTGCGGATTGGCATCGCATGCAGATTCATCTGGTTGATATTAAGGCAGATGGACAACAGCCGCTGCTGGAAGGGCTGGAAAAAGGGGCGCGCAGCTTTCCTAATGGTTCGCTGTTTGTGCTCATTAGTCCGCTAACCGGCGAAAAGGCGTGGGAAGTGTTCCAGTTTGCTCGTATGCGCCAGATGACACCAGTACAATTGCTGGTGGAAAGCCAGAAACAAAGCGACAATCATTTTGCGAGGGAGTGGAATATGGATGCCAGCGCACGCGGGGCAGCCTGTTACCCGATTCATGATCTGGAGCAATTGCCGGTGGTGTTAGGGGGGAGAGCCTGATGAAGAAATGGTGGAGCGGAATTAGCAGCTCCTGGTACTACTCATTATGTCTGCTGTGGGTATTGATTATCGCCTATCAGTGGATTCAATATGCAGACAACATCTGGTACACCGAGACGACGATGCTAGTACTTGGTACGATGCTGGCTGTTGCCATTACCGATATTATTTTACCTGTTAGTGCTTGGTATCGACTGCTGGTGAAGCTGGTTGCTGTGATTGCGGTTGTCTATTATGCGGTGCATAGCTATGGTATTTTCACATGGACGGGCAGTAGTGGACTAGCTGACAATCTAGAAGAGTTTGTCGGTGCTCTGCGCTCATATATCTGGTTTATTGTAGCGGCTTGGGTGCTGCTAGAAGTATCGGCGCGTATCGGTACGTCACGGCGCGCGATTATTATGTTCGTCGGGACGAACATTGTGGCGCTAGCGATACTGGATTCGTTTACCGCCACCCCGCTCTGGCAAGAGGTCGCTTGGGTAGTCTTTGCCGGTATGGGCTGGCTGGTCAGCAATCATTTTCGGTATTTTCAGGAGCGGTTTCCTAAGGGCTGGCGTCATTTGCGTCGGTATCCGCTAAAAATTATGTTCAATATCGCCGTGATCTTTTCGATCATTCTGCTGGCAGGTGTGAATATGCCAGAGGTGCAGCCGACGCTAAAAGACCCGTATACCGCATGGAAAAACTGGCGCGGCGAATCGGTGATTACCGTTAATGGCAGTAATCCGATGGATGGACAAGGTGCTTCCTCCGGTTACAGCCGTGAGGATTCCAATCTGGGCGGCGGCTTTAACTTTGACTATACACCGGTCATGAACATTAGCACGACTAGTCGTAGTTATTGGCGCGGAGAGACGCGACTTGCCTATTCCGGTACAGGCTGGATCGATCGTTCCAGTAATAGCTGGCGTGATCTGGATGCGGTGCAGGCTGGCGAAAATCTGTCGATGGACGATCAGCCAACTGATGCGGAGACTCGTACTGTCAAGCAGCAGGTCAAAATGCTGAGCGACCAGAATACGACGTATCCGGTGCTGTTTGGTGCCTATACGATTGCGCGGATTGATAGCGTCAACGGTGGGAATGATACCGACCAGCTCGACTGGCGCAGCAATTCTGGTGAGATTCATTGGAGCCGGACGCGTCAAAATCGGAATTTCCCAGAATCGTATTCCTTAGTGTCCCGCGTACCTGTCGTACCGGTGAAGGAGTTGGAGAACAAAACGTACGGTGAGCTATATGATGGACGCTCACTGGAACCGTATTTGCAAATGCCGACTGATTTCCCGCAGCGAGTTAAAGATCTGGCAAAAGATGTAACCGCATCGGCGGATACGCCTTATCGTAAGATTGAACTGCTGCAATCGTATTTGAAAAACAACTACACGTACACGAACAATCCTGATCTTTCCCGCAAAAAAAGCAGTGATTTTGTGGACAGCTTCTTATTTGAAGTGAAAGAAGGGTATTGCGATTATTACTCCACAGCGATGGTCATGATGGCACGCTCGCTGGATATTCCGGCACGTTGGGTCAAAGGCTATGCACCGGGTCAAGCATCTGGTTATGTGACCAGTGACTATTTCCCGAATGGCGCGACTGAGTATACTGTCACTAACGCAGATGCTCACTCTTGGGCGGAAATTTATTTTGCTGGATATGGATGGATTCCGGTAGAAGCAACACCGGGCTTCGATATGCCGCTACTGACTGAAACGGTGCAAACACCAGCTCAGGAAGAACAAACACCGCAGGCGCAGGAGCCAGAGCAAACACCAGAAGAGGAAACGGCGGACACACCTGTACAAGCGAACGAGGCAACCGTACCACCAGCAGTTATCTGGACAGCAAGCTTGTTGGTTGCTGCATGGTTTGGATTCTTAGCTTTCCGTTATCGTCGTCAACTCAAAGCAGCGTATATCAAAATGCGCTACGGCGAGCCGCAAACCGCCCAGCAACAAATATTGGCGGAGGCGAAGCGCTGGCTGTCGTGGATGAAGCGCCACGGAATGGATCGCGAATCGCATGAAACGCTACGCGAATCGGTTTCCCGCTGGAGTGAAATGAAGCCGGAGGTAGCGCCGCTGCTAGATTCACTGTTACAGCTGTTTGAGCGGGCGAAGTATAGTCCAGAAGTTGTTGGTGAGCAGGAATATGAACAAATGAAGCAATATATACACGATTTACGAAAAATATGGCGCAACTCGACTGCAAAGTAGTATAATGAAGATTGTGTCTGTACGATGTGCTGCACCGCTTGGCGCAGCAGGGAATAAAACTTGCATAAGCTTTGAAATAGCGCCGCTTTTGCGGCGTTTCTTTTTGTCAGAGTGGTTAAATTTATGGTATAGTTTGTCGTATGAAATCGAGGTGAATAAAGCTTGTTTGAAATGCTGATTCCAAAATTACATGTAAATACGGTATTCGATATTGATCTGGAAACGTTGTATGCGCAAGGGTATCGGGGAATCATTACCGATCTGGACAATACCTTGGTCGGTGCACGTGCACCGGAAGCAACACCAGAATTGATCGAGTGGTTCGCCAAAGTCAAGAAATATGGCTTCGAACTGATTATCGTTTCCAACAATAATATGAACAGGGTTTCCCTGTTTGCGACTCCGCTGGATATCAAGTTTGTGCACGCTGCCCGCAAACCGTCTAATGCACCATTCCGCAAAGCGATGAAATTGATGAACTGCCGCGATGATCAAACAATTGTGGTGGGTGATCAATTGCTGACGGATGTGTATGGCGGCAACCGGCTGGGCTTATTCACCGTTCTGGTGCTGCCGATCGCGTTGGATGAGGAAGGCTGGCGTACGCGGTTCAATCGTCAGGTGGAACGGCTGGCACGGCAAAGACTTCGTAAAAAAGGCCGATGGGCCGAGGAGGAACGCAATAAATGACAGAACAAAGCGGCTTGACCGCTGGAAGCAAATGCAGTGGATGCGGAATCCAGTTGCAAATGGAATCACCGGAACAACCGGGGTATATCCCGGCACAGGCATTGGAGCGTACACCGCTGCTATGTCAACGCTGTTTCCGTATACGCAATTATAATGAATCGTCGACGGTAACGGTCGATCAGAGCGAATTCTTGCGCTTGCTCAGCCAAGTGGGTGACAAGGACGCGCTGGTGATCCATATTGTCGACCTGTTCGATTTTCACGGTAGCGTGATCTCGGGCTTGCAACGCTTCGTCGGTAATAACCCAGTCATTCTGGCTGTAAACAAAACCGACCTGCTGCCGAAGGTAACCAACTGGAACAAGATCCGCAATTGGGTGCAAAAGGAAGCCAAGGAGCTTGGACTGAAAGTTGAGGACATCATTCTGTGCAGTGCAAAGCAAAACACCGGATTTGACCGTTTGCTGGAAGTGGTCGGATCTTTGCGTGGCAATCGTGATGTGTATGTGGTCGGCGCAACCAATGTCGGCAAATCGACATTGATCAACCGCCTGATCTCGGATTACAGCGATCTGGAAGAAGAATTGACCGTATCGCGTTATCCGGGTACGACACTGGATACGGTAAATATTCCGCTGGACGATGGACATGCCATTATCGATACACCGGGTATCGTTTACGAAACCCGTTATACCGAATTGGTGAACAAAAAGGATCTAGCGGCGATTATGCCAGACAAACCGCTCAAGCCAGCAGTATATCAGCTGAACGAAGGTCAATCGCTATTTTTCGGAGCGATGGCACGTTTTGACTATATCGAGGGCGGACGTCAATCCTTTACGTTCTATATCAATAACCGCTTGCATATCCACCGCACCAAGTTGGAGCGCGCGGATGAGCTGTTTGCACAGCATGGCGGTGAAATGCTGGCTCCACCGACCCGTGAGCATCTGGCAGAGCTACCTGCTTGGACGCGCCATGAGCTGCGCATTCCAAAAGGCAAGCCGACGGATGTGTTCATTTCCGGTCTTGGCTGGGTCAAAGTAAACGGCGAACAGGGCGCACTGGTGGCGGTTCATCTGCCAAAAGGCGTCAAGGTAATCATGCGTCCATCGCTGATCTGAATGAATATCTGATTCAGGAGGAGAACAAGATGACTGGACCTACAGAACATGTGCATATTCACGCTCCACTATTGCTGGGTGTGATCGGCGATCCAATCGCCCATTCCAAATCACCAGCTATGCATAATATTGCATTGGAAGCCGCTGGGCTGCCGGGCATGTACGTCCCGCTGCACGTGAAGCCGGAGAATCTGGCAGAAGCGGTAACAGGTGCGCGTGCGCTTGGTTTTAGCGGCTTCAATGTGACGATTCCGCACAAAGTAGAAATTATGAAGCTGCTGGATGAACTGGATGAGTCTGCGATTAGCTGCGGTGCAGTGAATACGGTCGTCATTCGTGACGGTATTACCATCGGCTATAACACAGATGGCATCGGTTATGTACGCTCGCTCAAGGAAGAAGTAGGCGAATTGAACGGCAAAAAAGTCGTCGTACTCGGTGCAGGCGGCGCTGCACGTGGCATCGTCTATGCTCTGCTCAAGGAGCATGTATCCGACGTCGTTATCATCAATCGGACTCGCGAGCGTGCGGATGAGCTGGTTTCCATTCTGGCAGACAAAGCGGGGAGCACGCATTTGTCCTCGGCTGCACAGGAAGAACTGGAATCCATCCTCTCTTCCGCCGATATACTCATTAACACAACATCGATTGGTATGCACCCAGATTTGGATGCGACACCAGTCGATGCAGCGCTTGTACCAGAAGGCATGATCGTCAGCGATCTGATCTACAATCCGCTGGAAACACGACTGCTGCGGGAAGCCAAGGCGCGTGGTTGTACAACTGTTGGTGGACTAGGCATGTTTATTTATCAAGGGGCGTATGCCTTTGAATATTGGACTGGTGTGCAAGCGCCGGTATCTCTCATGCACAGCGCAGTATTGGAAGCGCTGAATCATGAACACAATCCGTTATAAACCAAAGGGGATTTTTATGTTAACTGGAAAACAAAAACGTTATCTGCGTAGTCAAGCGCATCATCTGGACCCGATTTTCCAAATCGGTAAAGGCGGCATGAACGAAGGTATCATCCGTCACGTTGTTGATGCAATCGAGACGCGCGAATTGATGAAGGTATCCGTACTGAACAACTGTCTGGAAGAGCCGAAGCAGCTGGCAGAAGAGCTGGCTCAAGGCGCAGAAGCTGAGCTGGTACAGGTCATCGGACGTACAATTATTTTGTACAAAGAATCGAAGGAACACAAACAAATCGAACTGCCGCGCGCGTAAGCAACAGGTGCATCGTTGTTCTACTAAACGATACACAACTGGTATAGCATATTGCGTAACGGTGTCATGATCTATTTGATTACAAACGATTCGGTGGTGGGTTCATGAAAGTCGGTATTATGGGGGGCACCTTTGATCCGGTGCATATCGGGCATATGCTGGCGGCGGAAGCGGCGCTGGATGGCTGTGGATTGGACGAGGTTTGGTTCATGCCATCGCATATTCCCCCGCACAAACACGCTGCCGGAGCAACCGGCGAACAGCGTTTGGAGATGGTGCAGCGTGCCATTGGCAGCAATCCATCCTTCCATACGCTGGATATCGAACTGGAGCGCGGCGGTGTCTCCTATACGATTGAGACGATTCGCGAGCTGCAACAGCGGTATACAGAGCATGAATTTTACTTCATCATTGGCGCGGATATGGTTAATTATTTGACTGAATGGCATGGCATTGAGGAACTGGCACAACGACTGACCTTTATCGGGGTTGGACGGCCGGGCTCGGTGATCAACAAGGATAATATGCCGGCGTATTTGCAGCCGCGTGTGATCTTGGTGAATATGCCACAGGTGGATATTTCCTCTACGGATATTCGCGAACGACTGGTTGAAGGCAAAACGGTTCGTTATATGGTCCACGATCATGTCTATGATTATATTAAGGGGAGCGGAGTGTATGAAGCTGACACGCGATGAACTCATTCAATCGGTGTCTGCCCGGATGCCGGAGAAACGCTGGCGTCATACGGAAGGCGTGATGCATTCGGCTATACTGCTTGCCAAGCGGTATGGAGCAGACCCGGAAAAGGCGGAAATCGCTGCCATTCTGCACGATGTCGCCAAATATTGGCCGACCGAGCAGCAGGAGCAAGTGCTGCGCGACAAGGCTTTGAACGATGAATTGCTGCTGTATGACAAGCCACTTTGGCATGCCGAGATTGGCGCATATGTAGCAGAACAGGAATACGGTATTACGGATGAAGAGATATTGAACGCGATTCGATATCATACATCTGGCAGAGTCGGTATGACGCTGCTGGATAAGGTGATCTGTCTCGCGGATTATATTGAACCCGGACGCGACTTCCCCGGCGTGGATCATATCCGACATCTGTCGGAGGTCAGTCTGGAAGCGGCGCTGGTAGCTGGTTTTGATTCAACAATCCATCTGCTGCTGGCGCGTCGTCAGGTCATTTATCCGTTAACAATGTTGTCCAGAAACGATCTGGTCAAACAACTTGAATTGGAGGGAGATCTTTAAATGGCATTAAATCCAGAAGAATTGCTGCAACTCACTGTAGGTGCAGCCGAAAGTATAAAAGCTCATGATCTGGTCGCATTGGACCTGAGAGGAATTTCACTGGTGGCGGACTATTTTGTGATCTGTCACGGTAACTCGGATACACAAGTGCAATCCATCGCTGCGGAAGTTCGTAAACGCGCGCATGATGCGGATGTTACCATTCGCGGCATGGAAGGCGTAAACGCGGCACGTTGGGTACTGATTGACTTGGGCGATGTAGTTGTTCACATTTTCCATCGCGATGAGCGCGAATATTACAATATCGAACGTCTGTGGTCAGACGCCAAAGTGGTGGAAAAAGTATGAGTTTTGAGGCAGGCAATCGAATCGCGCTGAATATTGGGCGCGAAGTCTCACCGTACGGTTTCTTTCTGACCGATGGCGAAGAAGAAGTGCTGATGCACTATAGCGAAATCGTAGGTAAGATCAAAATCGGCGATACCGTGGAAGTATTTATTTTCCATGATACCGAAGATCGTCTTGCCGCTACGATGAAAAAGCCGCTGCTGACACTAGGCGAGATTGGTAAACTAAAAATTGCTGATCTGCATCCACGTCTCGGTGCTTTTCTGGAAATGGGTCTTGGTCGTCAGCTGCTGCTGCCGATGAGCGAATTGCCAGAAAAACCGGAGCTGCGTCCGCAAGTAGGCGATGAAGTATACGTGGTGATGCAGCATGACCGTCAAGGTCGTCTGCTTGCTCGTCTGGCAGGCGAAGAGGAATTTAGCGAGCTGGTATTTCATGCGCCGACAACTTGGATGAATGAGTGGGTCGATGCGCTGGTGTACAAGCCACTGCAAATGGGTACCTTCGTACTGATCGATGGCGGTGTGCTTGGCTTTGGCGCACTCGGTCTGATTCACCAAAATGAGCGTAGCCGTATGCTGCGTCTTGGTGAAAAAGTACAGGTACGTGTCACGCAAGTACGCGAGGACGGACGACTCAATTTGTCGATGCTGCAACGTAAGGAAATCGGTCGTGATCAGGATGCTGAGCGTCTGATGGCGTTTATGAATGATCGTGCCGACAAAGCGATGCCGTACTCAGACCGTACGCCACCGGATGTGATTAAGCAGCGCTTCGGGATTAGCAAAGCAGCCTTCAAACGCGCACTAGGTAAGCTGATGAAGGAAGGCGTCGTCGTGCAGGATCAGAACTGGACACGTATTGCCGAGCATGCAGCACCTTCAACAAATGATAACAAACCGGATGGCGAAACCGGCGATCCGGCACAATAACTAAACCGGCAATACGGATGTCATGAACCGGCGCAAACTAGTACAACGATAGAAAGGCTCGAACCGTAGCATGCGGCTCTTGCCTTTCTGTTTTTGTATGAATGCAAATGATGGAAGAGCATGTGCAGGTAGAAGGGCAGTACCGCAGGACGGGAATAGGAAGGACGTTGAATCGTGTCATACCGCAAGTTTGCCTATGTATATGATGAATTGATGGATGATATGCCGTATCCAGAATGGCTGCGCTTCGTGCGCGAAGTATGGGACAAATACGGAATGCCGCGTCAAGTAGCAGAGCTGGGCTGCGGCACCGGCAGTATTACCATTCCACTTGTGAATGCTGGGTTTCGCATGACTGGTATTGATTTGTCATCAGATATGTTATCCGTAGCACGAGATAAGATGGAATCGACGCCGCAGGGACATCGTCTATTTCAGGATGGTCAGGTGCAATGGGTATGTCAAAATATGACCGAATGGATGCTACCAGAACCAGTGGATAGTGTAATTTCGTTTTGCGATTGCATCAACTATGTGACAGAGCCGGAGGATATCGTACGAACCTTCCAATCGACATATAACGGTCTGAAGCCGGGAGGTACATTTGTATTTGATGTGCATCATCCCAATACCTTGCGTCGATATGATGCGGAGCAGCCGTTTATGCTGGATGATCGTCATATTTCTTATTTGTGGACATGTGAATATGATACCCAGCGAACAGAGATCGAACATCATCTGACCATCTTCGCCCAATCTGGCGAACAGAAAAATATGTATGAGCGTTTTGAGGAAGTGCATGTGCAGCGTTCCTACGAGCAGGAATGGCTGACAACTGAGCTGTACAAAACTGGCTTTCGCGATGTGAAATGCTTTGCTGATTTTACATGGAATGAGCCAGGGGATGAAGCGGCACGATTGTTTTTTGTAGCTGTGAAATAAAATTGTTAGACAGATTGCGGTCGTGTATAGTCTTCTCGCCAGAGTACAGTAGATTATCGTGATACTACTCTATTGAAAATACTAGGATCTGCCGAAATATATAGTATTCTACTCTAACAGGCTAGAGTTTTGGCTTCACTTGAGTGTGTGAAATGGAAAGAAATATGTAGAAGCTCTGTATACGGGGCTTCTTCCTATTGGATTGGCTTGGTTTGAAGTCGTAATTATGTATAGAACTGGAAATCTGCAAACAAGGTACATACAACAATACACTCTGTATAAATATTTGTCGAAACATGAACATGGTAAAGGACAAGCATGAGGTATAATACAGGCACCACATCCCTATTCATTACAAACTACAGTGAGGGCATAGCATGCAAACCATAATTCAAACGCTATTTAATAATCTGACGTTTCTAACCACCTTTTTGTTTTTTAGTAATCTATTTTTGAAATTTTTTGGGCAGAGAATGGGACGCAAAAGCAATTGGCTATTGCCTATTCTGTTTGGTTTGCTTGCAGGTGGTGTCGGCATTACGATGATGATGTTTTTCTCCATTCGGTTTCATAGCGGATCGAATACGATTATCGTCGACTTCCGACAGCTTGCGATTATGATTTCCTTTTATTACGGTGGTGGCTGGAGTGGTTTGATCTCGGCAGTGATGATTGGGATTTACCGTTTATTTGCTGGAGAAACGATACAATTCAGTTCATGGATTGGACTTTGTAATATTATGTTTACGTATGTACTGACGGCCATCTGTATGAAGCGTGCTCGCAAGGTTTCGCTCAAAATCTGGATGCGTACACTTATTGGTACAGTATGTATTTATTTGATTGCGGTAACGATTGTGAATGCGTTTAGTCATGCGTATGTACTGCATGCGTTCTACGGTGTATTTTATATGCTAGCTGGATTATTTGCGTATTATGTTATCAAATATATGCAGAGCGCCGACGAGACGCTGGTTAAAATGCGGGAGGCAGCCAATCACGATTTTTTGACCAAGCTGTACAATCCGCGTTCGTTTGACCGTTTATTCCGTTCGACGGCAGAGGAAGCGGAAGAGAATGGTTCGTCCTTTGCGTTGCTGGTGCTCGATATTGATCATTTTAAAAGGGTCAATGACCAATATGGTCATCTCAATGGCGATGTGGTACTCGTGCAGATTGCTCAGTTGCTTAGTGAAACCATTCGGAAAACGGACTTCTGTGCACGTAAGGGTGGCGAGGAGTTTGCTGCGATCCTGACACCATGTACGATTGAGGAAGCGTTGGATATTGCTGAACGGGTACGGAAGCGCATTGAGGAGCATCTATTCGTACTAGAGGAAGGGCAGGAGATTGCCTTGACCGTTTCGATCGGGGTGAGCGCTTATCCGCAGCTGTCGGCAGAACGTTTATTTTACGAAGCAGATCAAGCATTGTATCAAGCCAAAGAAACCGGACGCAATCGTATCTGTGTAGCGGAATCCAATACTTCACAGGTGGATATACCTGCGCACGTCTAATACTAGATAGTATCCAGAGTGAAGCGAATGCAGCTGTAACGTTGTACCACCTGTAAAGGAGGAGACGGAATTTTGACCTTACAGGGAAGGCAATCGGGCAGCAGATGTATACTGGATGATTATGATAGGTATGTAGTATCTGCATACGCGAATATAAGAATATAGCTAGCATCTAAATCAACAAACGACCTGCTTTCTGCGCCGTAATGGACAGAAAGCAGGTCGTTTTATTGGGTATCTAGAGGGATACGGTATGCTTCAATGGTTCGGTTACTGTCTCTGAAGGCTTACGTTTTAGACGAATGCGACTGGAAAAGAAGGTCGCTCCGCCGCCCATATCGGATAATCGGTCTGACGTGAGAGCATTCACCAGATGCTTCGGTTGATGGTCGTTACTGTCTGCCCATAAGCCTTGGCTGACTACAACGCCCGGAAGTACGGTTTCGCCTACGGTCGCCATTAACTCGCAGGAGCCATTGTCATTGGAAATGATCACCCAGTCGCCGTCCGTAATGCCTTCGCGTTCCGCATCCTCAGTATGGATAAACAATTTTGGCATCTTTTCCATGCCTGCATGCTTGGCATTATTGGAGAAGGTGGAATTGAGGAAATTATGCGTCGGTCCTGGGATAAAGATATACCCATCCTGATCCTGCTCCCGCAGCGGAATATAGGTCGGCAGCGGTGGCAGTCCCATATGCAGCAAAGTTTCTGAATACAGCTCCACTTTGCCGCTCGGCGTAGTTAGTCGTTCTGGATAAATCGTCGGTCGGTTTGCCTTGATGAATTTGTGCTCCACCAGCGCATCGTAATTAATAGGATCAAGCCCTTCATTTGCCGAATGATCCAGTGCCTGCCGAATCAATTGCTCGTCGCTATCCTGTAGCGCTTGCTCCTCATATCCCATCGCTTGTGCTAGCAAACGGAACACTTCGGTATTGGATTTACTTTCGCCGTACGCTTCGATAATCGGCTCGCCAATCTGCATATAATGATGCCAGTACGAGCTATAGAAATCCAGATTCTCGAACGCTGAGGTCGCCGGTAAAATAATATCCGCATACGAAGCTGTCTCTGTCAAAAACAGATCATGCACAACGGTGAACAAATCCTCACGCTCCAGCCCTTGTCGCACCTGACCCGCACGCGGCGCCACGACCGCTGGGTTACAGCTGTATACGTATAAGGAATGCACGGGCGGCTCTGTATCATTCAGCGCACGTCCCAGTTGGTTCATATTGAAGGAGCGTGTATTGCGCTTTTGCAGCAGATCCGGGCGCTGCAATGCCTGTGCATTATGCGCCAGATACGCGGAGTTGGAGCGAATCGCCCCGCCGCCCTGCACCAGCCATTGTCCTGTTAAGACGGACAGGCAGGTAATCGCACGCGTATTCATACCACCGTTATCATGATGCTGCAATCCATTGCCGATGCGGATTAAGGCAGGTGTCGTCTCGTGATAGAGATGCGCCAGCTTGTACAGATCATCCACAGGTACACCAGTGATGCTAGCCACTGTAGCTGGATCATACTGCTTTACATGCTCACGTAGTTGCTCATGCCCAATCGTATGCTGCTGTAAAAATACCTCATCTACCCGTTGTTCGGCAAACAGAATATGCATTAGACCAAGTGCGAGTGCCGTATCTGTACCCGGCAGAATCGGTATAAACCAATCGGCAAGTCGTCCGGTTTGATTTTTGTGTACGTCGATGACGACAATCTTAGCACCCTGCTTGCGTGCCTGCTGCGCCAGCGTGATCTGGTGCATATTGGTGCTAACTGCATTGATGCCCCATAAAATAAACAGCTTCGTATGCACGGTATCTTCGGGATCAGCACCGATGCTGCCGCCTACCGTATATTTGAAGCCAGCACCCCCAGCAGCTGTACAAATCGTACGCTCCAGCTGACTTGCACCCATACGGTGGAAAAAGCGACGATCCATACCCTCAGCATTAATATTGCCCATATTGCCATAAAAGCTGTATGGCAGAATACTTTCCGGTCCATGCTCGGCAATCAGCGCCTTCCAGCGCGAAGCAATCGTCTCTAGTGCCTCGTCCCAACTGATACGAGCAAATTGACGACTGCCCTTCGGTCCGATTCGTTTTAACGGATGAGTGAGGCGCTTCTCATCATAAATGCGTTCCGCCATATGACGGACTTTATTGCAAATATTGCCCTTGGTTACCGGATGCTCAGGATCACCGGCGATTTTGACAATGTTGCCGTTCTCTTTGTGTACGAGTAGACCGCATTGGTCGGGGCAGTCCAGAGAGCAGACCGTTTTAAATATGCCATCGGGTTGCTTGGTATAAGCAGACATGATGTCACTCCTTTCTTTTGAACAAACATCTATTGATAGATCGGGAAATACAATTATATGGAATCAGCGATCTCGGCTAAATGAATCAAGTCTGCATTGTTACATATAATAGCCTGTTCGATACTATTACACAACCGAATGTGGATAAATTCTCAACAAAAGAAGGGTGTGTGGATGGATCTACTTGTTCATAGCAGTGTGATCAAGTGTAGACTACGGCAAAAGCGACCAAATCCTACGATAAGTATTGCAAAAAAGGAGACAGATTCTGTGCTGAATTTGTCAGTTGTTATTAGGAACCAAAGTAAGTATGCTATTTATATAACTTTTATACGTGTTAAAATCGTAAATGCGATAAAATAATCCGTGTTTATGGATATAAGATTAGCGTCATGAATGGCATGCAATAACAACAAAACTTGGAATCTACAAAATTATCAATAAAGTATAAAATTGTAAAAACAATACAATTTAATGTAGAATAGTACATGTACATATTAGTAAGGGGGGACGTCCATTGAATAATCGCATTTTGTTGATTGAAGATGACTTGTCCATCAGCGAATTGATTCAGACTCAATTTGAAAAAGATGGTTTTCATATTAGCTGTGCCTATGACGGGGAAGAGGCATTGCGCATGTTTTCAACCGATTCTTTTGATATGATGCTGCTTGATTTGATGCTACCTAAGCTGGACGGGATCGAAATTTTAAAGCTGGTTCGTGCCAAAAGTATGATTCCCATCCTCATCATGTCTGCCAAAGACGGCGATCTCGATAAAGCATTGGGACTCGGATTTGGAGCCGACGATTACATATCCAAGCCATTTTCTATGATTGAATTGACTGCAAGGGTCAAAGCCAATATTCGGCGCGCGCAGCAATATTCCACGCCTATGCCAGCGGTGGAGATGGAAGTACATACTGAAAAGATTCATGTAGGTGATCTTGATCTGGATACTGATAATTTTGCAGTTTATAAAAGCGAAGATGAGATCAAGCTGACTGCCAAGGAATTTCAGATTTTAAAATTGTTTATGACACATCCGAAAAAGGTATTTACCAAGGCACAGCTGTATACGCTAGTGTGGGGTGAAGACTATTTTGGCGATAATAATGTGATCAATGTACATATGAGAAGATTGCGCGAGAAGATTGAGGATGATCCATCGGAGCCGCGCTATATTAAGACATTATGGGGAATCGGCTACAAGCTGGGGGAATTCTAATATGGATATCCTGCTATGCACGATTATTGCGATTCTGCTGCTACTGGTCTGGTTTCAGCATCATCGGTACAAGCAACATCAGGCAAATCTGTTGTACGCCTGCAACAAGCTGAAGGCAATCAACAATGAGCATACCGACGAGAAGCTGCTGCTGCATACGGAGGATATTCATCTCAAAACATTGCTGAACGAAATCAACCGTTTGCTGGAAAAGAATCAGAAAACTGTTGCTTCCTATTATCAGATGGAAGTATCCATCCGCAAAATGCTATCCAATATTTCACATGATTTGCGTACACCACTGACGGTCGTATTGGGGTATATCGAGGTCATTTTAAATGATCCGTCCCTGAATCGAAACGAGGTGGATGTTTTGCTGACCAAAGTGCATGACAAAACGATTGAAGTGCTTAGTTTAATGAAAAAGTTCTTTGATCTGGTCAAATTAGAATCCGGCGATCATGATATTGAAATCTCCAAAATTGATGTGAGTGAGATTTGCAAAACGAATATTTTGAGCTTTTATGACATTTTAACCGCCCAGGATATTGAGGTGGTTATTGATATTGCGGAAGAACAGCATTGTTGGGCATATGGCAATGAAGAAGAATTGAATCGCATCTTGAATAATTTGCTGTCCAATGCGGTGCGCTATGGAAGTGATGGGCAGTTTCTCGGATTGGCAGTACGTCAGCAGCCACAGCATATTTGTATTGATGTATGGGATAAAGGTAAAGGCATCAGCGAAAAGCATAAAGACCGTGTATTCGAGCGCATGTACACGCTGGAGGACTCCCGTAATCGACTGTATCAGGGCAGTGGTCTTGGTTTAACGATCACTAAGCGGCTGGTGGAAAAGATGGGCGGCGATATCTCCTTTGTCAGTAAACCGTTTGAGAAGACAGTATTCACCGTCATGCTCAAGCGATACAGCGCCTAAGACATCGGCAGGTTTATTCATTCCTTCGTATAGAAAGTGAACAAAATATACGATCTAACATACAAATTAAGGAATAAGTAAGGACTGATTAATAAAAAAGCAATTTCGCTACTGTAAAGTAAAGGTATACAAGATGGATTACAGTAGGAGGGACAATAATATGCAATATATTATCAAAACGCATCAATTGAGCAAAACCTATGATGGTCATGAAGTCGTATCCAATCTGAATATGAGTGTACGCAAAGGCGAAATCTATGGCTTCCTCGGACCGAACGGCGCCGGTAAAACTACGGTCATGAAAATGATGACCAATCTGATCAAACCATCCAGTGGCGAGATTGAGATTTTCGGCGAAAAGGTCACAGAGCATTCGTATGAGATGCTCAAGCGCATTGGTAGCATTATCGAGTTTCCTGTCTTTTATGAAAAGTTAAGCGCTCGCGAAAATCTGCGACTGCATTGTGAATACGCCGGTTACTACGATCATACTGCGATTGAGGAAGCGCTCATGCTAGTCAATCTACAAGATGTGAACGACAAGCCGGTCAAAAGCTTCTCGCTGGGGATGCGGCAGCGTCTCGGCATTGCTCGCGCGATTATGACCAAACCGGAGCTACTCATTCTGGATGAGCCGATTAACGGTCTGGACCCGGTCGGTATCAAGGAGCTGCGTAGTCTGTTCCAAATGCTGTGCAAGGAGTATCGGATTACGATGATCATCTCCAGTCATATACTGAGCGAGGTGGAGCAGATTGCGGATACGATTGGTGTGATTAACAACGGCAAGCTGATCGAAGAGATCACGGTCAAGGAAATTCATGAGCGTAATACCGAATACATTGAGATTTTGAGCGACGATGTGAAAAAAGCCGTCTACGTGCTGCAAGAAGTACTGTGCATGGACAATTTCAAGGTGCTGGATGATTCACGTATTCGTATTTACAATCTGTCACTCAGTCAGGCGGAGATTTCCAAGCAATTCATTCTGAACGGTGTGAATATCGAAGAGATCAAAAAGAAAAGTCATTCGTTGGAAGATTATTTCGTCAATCTGGTCGATGGAGGGGTCAAACATGCTTAAACTGCTTACATTGGAGATTCGCAAGTATCATTTGTGGCGCTATATGAAGGGTGTCATCATCGCCAATATTTGCTTTTTTGCCCTGTTGGCTCTGATCTATTTTATGGAAACGAAGGATGGCAATGTGCCGTTTGATAGCTATGATATGGCATTCAGTATTATTGGCAGCGCGGTTCGTTCTACCTTTACCGTATTCGCGGCTGTGCTGATTACCCGTTTATTTTTGGAAGAATACAAAACGAAATCGATCTCGGTACTGTTTATGTATCCGATCAAACGACAAAAAATCATGCTGTCTAAGCTGCTTGTTATCGTAATTTTCACCTTTTCGACGATACTGTTATCCAATTTGCTGATTGGCGGCATTTTCTATCTGATGAATCAATGGCTGCATTTTCTGGCTGAGCCGATGAGCATGGCGATCTTTGCCCGTAATATGATTAGTATCTTGATCAGCTCGATTGCTTCTGCTGGGATTGCCTTAATCCCACTCTATATCGGTATGCGCCGCAAATCGGTTCCTGCCACGCTTGTATCGGCTGTGTTAATCGTTGGTATGACCAGCGCTACCAGCAACGACTTTTCGATGTTCTCGATTACCGCTGTGCCGGTTTCGTTGGCACTGGTAGGCGTATTATCTGCCTATCTGTCGCTCCGTAATGTAGAAACAGCAGACATCGCATAACAGCAGACAAACAAAATGTTGTGTCGAAAGGAATAGGGGAAGTAAAGGAGATATTATGGTTAATGCACAATTAAAAAAAGGCGTATTGGAGCTTTGTGTCCTCGTGCTGTTATTGCACAAGGATCGGTATGGATATGAACTCGTCCGGCATATTTCCGAAAATATAGATATTGCTCGCGGGACCCTGTACCCGCTACTTAAAAAGATGCAAAAAGATGATTATGTATCGATTTACTTTGTATCCTCTACGGAGGGACCGCAGCGCAAGTATTATTCGATTACGGCAGTAGGACGTGAGCGAATGGAACGTTTACTTACGGAATGGATACACTTTTCCAAATCGGTCACGCAGATTTTGAACAAAAATTGTGTAAGCAGCAAGGGAGAGGAATAACGTTGAAACGCTCATTGTATATCCCCATCATTATTATTCTTATTATCGCAGTTATCGTTATTGCCTATATCGTGTATCAACGGATGAACAGCTCAGAAGCACTGCATGAGCAGAAGACTATACCTGCCGCATCCATTACAAGCATGAAGATTGATACAACGGCTCCTGATGTGGAGATTACACCAGGGGAGCAGAGTGATATTGTCGTTACACTAGACGGTGATATTAGCCCGCGCTTAAAGGGTAAATATACATTCAATGTGACAGCAGATCAGAACGTGATGAATGTTCAGCTAGCGACCGACAATAATACACTCGGCATCAAGCTAGATGAGATTAGCGACTTAAAGCTGATGATCACCGTTCCGCAAAAAGAATGGGATCAGATTCAAGTAACGACCACGTCGGGCGACATCACCTTGCATAATCTGGCAGCCAATATGCTGCAATCCCAAACAAGCTCTGGTGAGCAGCATGTGAGCGGCTTGAAAATATCCGGCACTGGCACCATCAAAACGACTAGCGGTGATATTGATGCCCAGCAAAATGAAATCAATACTGGACAATGGGAAACGACCAGCGGAGTCATCCAATCCCAGCAATTGTCCGGTCAAAGTGCAGCGCTACAAACCTCCTCTGGCGCTATCAAGTATACACAGGCACAACCATTGCCTAATGTTGAATTGACAACATCTAGTGGGGATGTCGATGCTGTACTGAACGGCAGCACAGATTCCTTGCAGCTACAATTCACGAGCAACTCCGGTACCGCCGATATTGGTGTGGACGGCATGCTGTATAAGGATAAATCGGAGCATAGCGCGCTTGGTGTCAAAGGCGAAGGCGAGCCGCAACAACGCATTACCGTGAACACCAGCTCCGGCGATTTGAAAGTGAGCCAGTAAGCTAACAGCCATCAATCATATCTGTAACAAGAAGCATAAAAGACCTTTTCGATCATTGAGAAGGTCTTTTGTGCATTTATTTGTTGTATATGGAATCTTAATAATCAATACGAAATGTATAATTTTTAAACAAATTAAATATATTAATAAAAAAGTAATAAATAATTAATAATTCCACTTATTGTTATAAAAATCCTTTTCTGCTACATTATTTACTAGATAACATAGTTGAACAGTGAGGTGTGATAAAACCATGGAAAAATCAGCGTCGAGCGATCGACCGACCGGTTTGAAGCAACGATTGAATGCCCATCGCAAGCAGAAGCAATCGGTAATCCCTCGACACATCAACAATGAGCAAGATGGTTATATTTTATCAGCTGCCCAGCAGCGCATGTGGTTTATGGAAAAGTTATCGCCTCATTCGGCGATGTATAATATTCCGCAGGCTTTATCCATTACAGGCGTATTGGATATTCATAGGTTGGAGCAGGCTTTGATGCAAGTGATAGCGCGTCATCCCATTTTACGAACCGTATACAGAGAAGATCAACAACGCAATGAAGTCAGGCAGTATATTCATCAGGCGCCGTCTTCGATGCTGCAACGATTGATGCTATATGATCTCAATCAAGACGTTCGTGAATCGTATATACAGGAGAAGATATTAGAATATTCAATGACTCCTTTCCAACTGGATGGCGGCGAATTGGTTCGGATCTGCTTGTTTGAATTACAGCCGGATGAACATATCTTATTTTTGAATTTCCATCACAGCATCATTGATGGCTGGTCGATGGGGATCTTCTGGAATGAGCTGTTTGCGTATTATGCACAGCCGAAACATGTATTGCCGGAACCGACGATTCACTATCATGATTTTGCAGAGTGGGAGCAGCAATTGTCAGCCGATTATCACCAGAAGCATGTGGTGTACTGGCAGAAGTATTTGCACAACTCACGGATGGTTCGACTTGATCCTGATCTTCCTGATCTGCTTGAGCATGATCTGCATCAGGGCAATGTAAGGGAATATCCACTATCCGCTACACTCAGTCAGCGTATTATTGATTATTGTCAGCGGGAAGACGTAACACCCTATTTATTTTTTATGACTGCTTTTCATCTGTTTGTACATAAATATACCGGCGAGAGCGATATTACGACCGGTACACCAACCTCAGGGAGAATACATAAGGAAACCTATCCATTGATTGGATTTTTCGTGGACATGATGGCAGTTCGGACGACGATTCATGAGCAGCAGTCCTTTGCCAATCATCTTGCGCAGGTGAAGACAAGTGTACTTGCTTGTATGGATCATCAGGCGGTTTCGTTTGAACAGGTCATTCAGGCATTGCAGCCGGAACGGGAACTGAATACTAGCCCATTATTTCAAATGACCTTTGCTTATCAGCAGGAGGAAGAGATGCCAGTCGTCGATGGGCTGCACATGAAGCGTATGCCGATTGATAATCATACGTCCAAATACGATTGCAGCTTGTTCGCCTGTCTGCAAAGCGATCAATCCTTCCACTTGGTATGCGAATATAACAGTGCGCTATATAGCGCTGAACGTATCTCGCAATGGATGAACCATTATGAACAATTGCTGGAACAGCTGCTGTCGAACTCGCATGTTCCGGTATCTACTCTGCATCTGATCACGCTGGCAGAGCAGGATGAGATATTGAATGATCATCCGCATTTTCCGGCTTCACCATCTACCTTTTTATCCATAATGGATCGATTTGAGCATTATGCGCAGACCATTCCTCAACATACGGCGCTCGTTATCGGCGACCGCACCTATACATATGCTGCGCTCAACGAATTGGCGGAACGGCTAGCAGCTAGCTTGCAAAGCCGACACATACAGCAAGGCTCCTTGGTGGGCATTCATTTTGGCAGATCGGAAAAGATTATCATTGCTATTCTTGGCATTATGAAAGCAGGCGCAGCCTATGTACCGCTTGATCCAAGTTATCCGATGGATCGCTTGCAGTATATGGCGGAAAAGGCGGAGCTGACCTGTATTGTATCGGATCGAGAGGACGCTGCATTTGCGGATTTTATCCCAGTATGGTCGCTTGCAGCTCTATTACATGAACCGGATCAGCTTGTTCGCTCCAAGCCTGTACGAGTATTGCCACAGGATACCGCCTATATCATTTTCACTTCTGGTTCGACAGGCGCACCGAAAGGTGTAGTGATTGAGCATGGTAGCTTGAGTCATCTGATTGATGCCCAGCAAACGGTATTTCATTTGCAGCCGCATGAGCGAGTATTGCAATTTGCTTCGATGAGCTTTGATGCTTCGGTGTGGGAGATTGTGATGGCGCTCGGTCATGGTCTGACGCTGTGCATGCTGCCATCGGATTGGAAGGATATGCAGCTGGATATGGTTACACTGCTCAATCAGTATGGCATTACGATTGGCACATTTCCTTCGTCCTTTTTGAATAATCTTCAGCCCGAATCATTGACTTCCTTGCAAAAGGTGATTGTAGCAGGTGAACGCTGTCCCGTAGAGCTGGCAAGCCGATGGGCGGCGAGCAAGTTGTTCTGGAATGCCTATGGTCCGTCCGAGACTACGGTATGTGCTACGGTATTCCCGTATGTTGCTGGTCCTAAGGTGCCGATTGGGTATCCATTGCCTAATATGAAAGCGTATGTACTGGATGAGCAAGGCAATCCGGTTCCGCCGGGAAGAAGTGGCGAACTGTATATTGGTGGCGCTGGACTCGCTCGCGAATATAGGAATGATCCTGTACAAACAGCTGCCAAATTCGTGATGTATACTGCTGGCGAAGAACAGCAACGATTGTATCGTACCGGAGATATGGTGAAGTACGATCACGATGGTGTGCTAGAATTCCTCGACCGTATCGACAATCAGGTCAAAATCAGAGGCTATCGCGTCGAGCTGGGCGAAATTGAGCATCATCTGCGTCTCATCCCCGGCATTCAAGAAGCCTTCGTCACCTGTATTCCGCGCACTGATCAGCCGGATGAATTAGCAGCCTATATCGTTGTCAAACCGCAGCATGTAGTGAATCGCGCCGCCATGCTGGCACATTTGAGTGGAACTTTGCCTTCGTACATGATTCCTGTGCATCTGGTAGAACTTGATCATATGCCATTAACTTCTAATGGCAAGGTCGATAAAAAGCAATTGCCTGCTCCGGTTATTACGCAGCAGCCTACGGAATCGTCAGCTCTAGAAGAGCGCGAGCTTTCCATCGCTGAGCAGCAGCTTGTGAGCGCATGTAGCAAGGTGCTACACCGAGCAGTGCGCATCACAGATCACTTTTTTGAAATTGGTGGCGACTCTATTCTGATACTTAAATTAATGAATGAATTAAAAAAGAATCGATGGAGTGTAACACCGCGTTCCGTTTATCAGTCTCCGATTTTGGAGATGCTGGCGCACAGCATGCAGCCACTTGTTATTCACGAAGCGGCTACGGAAATCGATGGGCAGGACTTTGCTCTATCACCGATGCAGCATTGGTTTTTCAAGCAACAGTTCACCGATGCGCATCATTGGAACTTTTCCTTAATGCTACAGCTGAATCAGCAGCTGGATGTGGACCAGATCGAGTATGCCTTGCGTGAGCTGTATGAACGACATGATGCACTGCGTCTGGAATTTCATAACGGTTCGCAAGGGTATCGGCAATCATATCAAATCGATGGTAGCATTCCGCTGCATGTGATTGATTATGTAGGTACGGGAACGATGGAAGCATTTATACAAGAAACAGGCGCAGTGCATCAGCGCTCGCTCCATATTCGAGATCGGTTGATTGTAGCGGTATGGATGCGCGACCCAGCGCAGCCTAAATCGTATCTTCTGCTGGTTGTACATCATTTGCTGACCGATTGGGTATCAGGCGGCATCATGGCAGAAGATCTGAATATGCTGCTGCAGCAATCGATGCATCGACAGCTGGCGCCAATGCCGATATCAGTATCGGAGCGAACATCATCAGTTTCATTTCAACAGTGGATACAGTATATGGCTGCACAAACAAGCTCAGCAGTCGTTCAAGCGGATATTCCGTACTGGCAATCTATTGAGCAGATCATGCATCATTTGCCATCACTGCCTGTAGATCATACAAGTGGCAGGAACAGAAGGGGCGATACTGAAGTCATTTCGCTAACATTGACGAAGGAGCAAACGACTGAATTGATACAGCTCAGTCATCATACACTGCATAGTACGATGGAACATGTACTATTGTCCGCGATTGTCCGTGTGATCCAGCAATGGACTGGCAGAGATCAGCTCGCACTGGATATCGACGGTCACGGTCGGCATGATGTAGGGGAGTATATGGATACGTCGCGTACGATGGGTTGGTTTACCAGCGTATATCCATTGTTGCTCCAAGGTGAGTCCCAGCGTCAATTGACAGACTGGATCACTTATATCGATCAGGTAAGGCAGCAGGTTCCGCATCATGGTCTGACGTATGGCATGTTATGTACGTATGATGGTCAGCAGCCGTTGATCGGATGTAACGCAGATGTATTGTTTAATTACTTTGGACATCAGCATGTATTGCCAGATGATTCGGCAGCTTCGGATGAAACGCCTATTGCGCAGCTATGCGAACTTGCAGCAGGAGACATGAACAGTGCGCAGCAGGAGCGTGTGCATACATTCGAGATTGTCGGTATGATTCATCAGGAACAATTAATGCTTGGCTGGCAGTATTCCAATCAATTGCATACAGAGTCAACGATTCACAAGCTTGTCGATCAGGTACATGCTGAATTGATGCAGCTTATCGCCGGAGCGAAGGAGACGTATCTCACATGAAGGTTATTGCAGATGAGCAAGTGACCCCATTTCAAACGGTATTGGAGTTATTCGATATGCAAGTCCAGCAGCATTCCGAACAGCGTGCTATAGAGGATGAGCATCAGGCATTCACGTACCGACAGTTGGATGAATACTCGGATCGAATTGCTGCCAGCTTGCAGCAGCGTGGCATTCAGCCGGGAGCACGAGTTGGTACCTTGATGGAACGGTCTGTGTATTTGTTTGCCTGTTGGCTGGGCATTTTAAAGGTAGGAGCGACGTACGTGCCTGTCGATCCTGCCAACCCATCAGAGCGTATCGCTTATATAATCGAAGACTCTGAGATGAGCCTGCTAATCGCTGATTCCTCTGTCGGCGATTGGTTCGCTGGATCAGAGGCAGCCTATCCATGCGAAGTGGTAGAGATGCAGCATCTACATACAGAGCAGCCGTATGTGTCGCTGGATTCCCATTCATATCGTTCAGATAGCATCGCATACATGATCTATACATCGGGATCAACTGGGCGTCCGAAAGGAGTTTGCATTCAGGATAAAGGCATCGTTAGTCTTGTCCAGCATGCCAGCTATGCACAGCTTGATCATACCGATGTGATGGCGCAAGCATCCAATGCTTCATTCGATGCGGTGACATTTGAATTGTGGGGTGCGTTGCTGCATGGAGCACGCCTTGTTATCGCACCACGCGAGCAAATGCTTTCGGCAGAACATTTTGCGGCTTGGTTGTCTACAAACCAGATTACTACATTGTTTATTACCGTAGCATGGTTTAACCAGATGGCACGGCAGCAGCCGGGAGCTTTTGCTCAGTTGAAAACAGTATTGTTTGGCGGGGAAGCTTGTAATGTACGTTGGGTAAATGAAGTGATCCAAGCAGGCAAGCCACAACATCTTTCTAATATTTACGGACCTACGGAATGTACCACCTTTTCATTGAGCTATGAGATTCCTGATGGATTATGGGATGAGCAACAGAAAATGCCGATTGGTCAACCGATCAATCATACGACAGCTTATGTGCTGGATGATCAGCAGCGATTGTTGCCAGTAGGTGTTGTAGGGGAGCTGTATCTCGGTGGCGATGGATTGGCAACGGGATATTGGAACCGACCAGAGCTGACGACGGAGAAATTTGTTCATTTGCCACATCTGGCAGACGAGCCGTTATATCGTACCGGGGATCTGGTGCAGTGGCGTACGGATGGTCAAATGGAATTTATCGGTCGTACGGATGATCAGGTCAAGCTGCGTGGACATCGGATTGAGCTGGGCGAGGTGGAGGAAGCGCTGCGGATGTGCACAGGCGTTCATGATGCGGTAGCGCTGCTAACACAAGCACCCGGACAAGAGGAAAACATACTCGCGGTGTATTACACAACCGACATGATACAGAACATTGCTGTATTGCGGGAACAGCTCAGTCAGCGATTGCCAGCATATATGCTGCCGTCTGCGTGGAAGGAACTTCCTGCTTTTGCCTTGACAGTGAATGGGAAAATTGACCGCAAGCAGCTGCCAGCCATTGAGGAGCAGGATTTGCGTCAGCAGGCATATGAAGCACCGGATCGTCCGGGTGAGCAGATCATCGCCGACATTTGGCAGCAGATTCTTGGTCGAGAGCAGATTGGAGCGTATGATCATTTCTTCGCGATTGGCGGGCATTCGTTGTTGGCAGCACAGGTAGTGAGTCGGTTAGAGGAAGCGTTGCAGCGTCAGCTTAGCTTGCGGATGTTGTTTGATTATCCAGTGCTAAGAGAGCTGGCAGAGCAGATTCAGAAGCAGCCAGTATTGGCAGCCAGTGACCCAATTGTGGCATATCGTTCACCGGATGGGAAATATCCGTTATCGCCTGCCCAGCAGCGATTATGGCTGGTGCAACAGTTGGAGCCGGACAGCAAGGCGTATCATATTCCGTTTGCCTTTCATCTGTACGGAGCAGTGGACGGGGATCGGTTGGAGCAGGCGATTCATACGATTTTGAATCGGCATGATAGTCTACGGACGATCTTCGGAGAAGAACGTGGAGAGCCGTATCAGCAGGTCACGACGCAGCTGGTCTCACTGGAACGCTCGACAATATATGATGCGATGCAAGAGGTAACAACGGATAGACAAGAGTTTCTTTTACAAGACATATTAGAGCAGGAAGCGTGGCAACCGTTATCACTAACTGACGCGCCGCCACTGCGTCTACGCTTGATTGAAATGGAGCCAGAGCATCATGTGTTGAGCTGGGTGATCCACCATATTTTATTTGATGGCTGGTCGGTTGGTATATTGCAGCAGGAGCTGGAAGCGGCGTATCGACAACTGGATATGTCCACCAAACCGATGCTGCAATATAGCGATTATGCGTGCTGGCAGCATGAGCCTGCCCAGCAGCAGCGTCAACAACAGCAGTTATCATATTGGCTGGAGGAACTGGGTGGAGAATTGCCAGTGCTAGAGCTGGCAACGGAATATCGCCGTCCGAAAGTACCTTCTTCCGAAGGACGCAGCTTGCATTGCATCTTATCGCCGGAATTAACGGAGCGTTTGAGAAGCTGGAGTCAGGAGCAGGAAGCCACCTTGCCAATGACATTGCTGGCGGCATTTCAGGTGTTGCTGCATCGTCACAGCGGACAAAAGGAACTGCTGATCGGTATGCCAGTGGCAGGCAGAGCGCGGGCAGAATGGGAAGCATTGATCGGCTTTTTTGTGAATACGGTGGTGATTCGTACGACATTGGCAGATGACCCTGCATTTGCTCATTATGTACAGCAGGTGAAGGAAAAGTGTCTCGGTGCTTATGCTCATCAGGATGTATCGTTTGAACGCATAGTGGAAGCGATTCAGCCGGAACGGCAGCGCAGTTATCATCCGGTATTTCAAGTGATGTTTATTCATCACCATGATCTGAGCCGCCGAGATACCGATTTTATTCAAGCCATGGAAGTGTCGGCTAGCAGTGGGCAATCGGAGCAAGCCAAGTTCGATTTGACGTTATCGATTCATGAGCATGTAGAGGGGATGGAGATGCAGTTCCGCTATCGGACCGATGTGCTGACGGATCATCAGGTAGAGCAGATGGCAGAGCATATGACCCATTTGTTGTATCAGATTACGGTGAACGGTAATGAGCATATCTCTCGCATATCCTTGATTCCAGAAGCGGACAGACAAAGCTGGAGTGAGCAGCAATATCAACGACTCCGCTCCGCAGCGCCAGAATCGCGCACCATCTATCAGATGTTAGAGCAGCAAATGCTACAACATCCTGCCGATGTGGCGCTGGATGATACCAAGCAGACGATGACGTATGGTGAGCTGCATACACGTAGCGAACAGCTTGCCTTCTATCTATCGGAGGTTCATGGTATTCAGCGGCATGATCGTATCGGTCTGTATTTTCACAAATCCTTTGATGCCGTTGTTGCCATGCTAGCGGTATGGAAGATGGGGGCGTGCATCGTACCGATTGATCCTACTTATCCAGAGCAGCGTCAGCAGTATATGGCAGAGCATGCAGCACCGCGCTGTATTCTAACGTCTACGTTGCAAGTCCCGCATGCTCAATCTATCGTTTCTATTCCGGTGATTGCAGCGGACTATGCGGTATACGCCAATGGAGCAACGGGGGCAATAACAGCGGCATCCTCTGGCGATGCTGCGTACATTGTGTACACGTCGGGCAGTACTGGCAATCCCAAAGCCATTTGCAACGAGCATACAGGCATCTGCAATTATATTGCATTTATGAAAAAGGAACTGCATGTTCAATCCAGTGACCGAGTGCTACAGCTGGCTTCCTTATCGGTTGATGCCTTTTTCCGCGATTTGATTGCACCGCTAGCGCTGGGGGCAACGGTTGTCCTGCTTCCTCCCCAGCATGCGCGCGATCAGGATCTCATTTTACAAATGATTCGGCAAAAAGAAATTACCTGCCTACTTAGTACCGTGCCATCCTTGTTAAAATCGCTAACCTTGACTGCCCATCATACAGCGAACCGTCCGTCATCGGTACGCCTTGTATTGTGCAGCGGAGAGATGTTGTCCGATACACTGGCGGCATCGGTGCAGCAGCTATTCCCGTTCAGCCAGCTGATCAATCTGTACGGACCAACTGAAACGACCTTGACAACAACGTATCGCCGAATCGGTACACAGCCGGAGCCAGTGTATGATGTGGGACAGCCAATTGAGCATACTGCGATCTACATTTTGGATGAAAATCAATTGCCTGTGCCAGATGGTCTGATTGGCGAGGTGTACATTGGCGGGCGCGGAATGAGTCGTGGCTATATCGGAGACGAGCAGCAGACGGCAGAGCATTTTGTACATCTGCCGTGGGCGGAGGAGTCATTGACCTTTTACCGTACAGGCGACCGTGGATATATTCGTGAGAATGGCAATCTTGCTTTGAAAGGAAGACAGGATCGTCAGGTGAAGGTGAGAGGGTATCGTATCGAATTGAATGAGGTAGAATCCATGCTTTCCGCTCATCCTGCGGTGGATACGGCAATCGTTGTCGTTCGGCAGGATCAGGATCAACAGGCTGAGTTGGAAGGATATGTGCTGCT
This sequence comes from Paenibacillus sp. JQZ6Y-1, assembly GCF_040719145.1. Lineage (NCBI taxonomy): Bacteria > Bacillati > Bacillota > Bacilli > Caryophanales > Paenibacillaceae > Paenibacillus > Paenibacillus kandeliae. The sequence goes on along the minus strand of NZ_JBFDUZ010000001.1, from coordinate 2,937,302 downwards.
ACAGCATTCATTCAGCGAGTATACCCTAGATCAGATCGTGGATGAACTCAAATCCAAGTTTCCATCGCATCTGATTCCGTCTTCCATGTTTAGGCTACAATCTATTCCGCTGACGCCAAATGGGAAAGTGGACCGCAAGCAGCTCAAGCAGCATCTATTTCCAGCTGTATCTGTATCCACTATGTTGCCGATAGACGATTCAGCTCATCATCCACGTCAGCAGCAGTTAATTGGTATCTGGGAAGAAGTGCTGCAATACGATGGAATTACGCTCAACGACAACTTTTTCATGATCGGTGGGCATTCGTTGCTAGCGGCTCAGGTGATTTCGCGGATACGTCAGCAGTTTGAGGTTGATATTCCGCTAGCAGCGCTGTTCGATTATCCGACGGTACTAGAGCTAGATCGACAGTTTGAACAGATTGCCAGTCAGCCAGCATTACAATTAACGATCCGCCGCCATGCACGCGGTAATCATACTGATCGTTCCAATCCAACCAAGGGGTGAATAATGTGACTGATTCGGATTCTTCCATTTTTGAAGCGCCGATGTCTTATGGGCAGCAGCGTCTCTGGTTTTTGCAGCAGCTTCGTCCCGATACGAGCGCGTATCATATTCCGTTTGCACTCGATATTACGGGTCCCTTATCCGTAGAGCGATTCCAAGCCGCGCTTCAGGCACTTATCAACAAGCATGAACCGTTTCGGACTCGCTTTGCCCATGATGATACTGGATATAAACAATGGATTCATGCACAGGCGGAAGTGAAGCTGCACTATATCTCATATGACGATGGGGATGTGGAGCAGCATCGACAGCAAGCGCTGCAATCTATTGAGCAAGATCAGCGTCAGCCGTTCTCATTGGCAACTCAGTTTCCATATCGCTTGTATCTGTTTCGGCTGGCGGATCAGCAGTATTTGTTTTATGCCAACATTCATCATATTATGTTTGATCGCGCCTCATTCGCTGTTTTTATGGATGATCTGCTACATCATTATGAGCACCAAGAGATGTCGCCGTTATCGGAAACGGATATTCAATACGCCGATTATTGCTTTTGGCAGCAGGAGCAGATGGAGCAGGGCAATCTAGCGTTGCAGCAACAGTATTGGCTGGATGAACTTCAGAACTATCCGGTCCTGCATTTGAAGCCGACGGAGCAGCGTCGTGGTAGCGGGAATGTGTTCCCGTTTTCTATAGAGGAGGAAGTCTATCAACGGCTACAGCAGTGGTGCCGTCAGGAGGGCTTGACCCTGAATATGGGCTTGCTGTCCGCCTATCATATCTTCCTATCTCTCTATTCTGGGCAACAGGATCTGCTCGTCGCCACGCCAGTTGCGGGTAGAACGCTGCGTGAAGTGGAGCATACGATTGGCTTTTTTGTAAATACCGTGCTGATTCGTTCGCAAACAGATTTGCGGCAAAGCTTTCAACAGTATGTGCATCAGGTGAAGCGCAAGTGCTTGCAGGCATATGCCAATCAGGATATTCCTTTCGATAAATTGGTTGAGCTTATCAATCCGCAGCGTGACGGGGCTTCATCACCGTTGTTCCAGACGCTGTTTTCCCTGCAAAATCAATTGTCCTCCCATTGGACGACCGCCGACCTTCAGATGAATATGTTGGAGCTACGCAATGACGATGCCAAGTGTGATCTTGCATTGCTAATGAGCGAGACTGATACCGGGCTGATGGGCGAATGGCAATATGATGATGCTTTATGGCAACGAGATGAGCTGGAGCGGATGACGGCGCATTTTCAACATATCGTACAGTTCCTTACGCAGCATCCTGAGCGTTCTATGCAGGAGATGGATATACTCACTGTTGAGGAAAAGCGACTGATTCGCGAAATGAACCAGACAACCTCTGTGTATCCACAGGATACGATCATTGCTTTGTTTGAGCGGCAGGCAGAGCGTACGCCTGATCATATCGCGATTGAACAAGATAACGAGCAGATGACATATTGGCAATTGAATCAGGTGGCAAGCCAATTGGCACAGCGATTGCAACAAAGCGGTGTCGCCACTGGTCAGCGAGTGGGTATTCGACTTGCACGGTCTAGCGGGTTTATCGTATCGGCACTAGCAGTATTGAAGCTGGGCGGTGTGTATGTACCGCTTGATCCCCAATTGCCGGAGGAACGCCTGCAGTACATTGTGCAGGATAGCGGTGTGAGTGTGATGATTGTGGAGACTTTGCTGGATGCGGCTACAATGACCTCACATGTCGTAACAATCCCTTATGAACAACCGGTTCATGACGGTGGGGCGGAACATATGATGTCGGTGCCGGGTACGGTGGATCAACTGGCGTACATCATTTATACATCTGGTTCGACTGGACAGCCGAAGGGCGTGGCGATCAAGCATCGCGGTGTCGCTCGTCTTGTGCAGCAGACGAATTATATTGATATACAGTCGCAGGATCGTATCGCGCAAACGATGAATGTATCGTTTGATATTTCCGCATTTGAAATCTGGGGTGCCTTGCTGAATGGAGCAGCATTAGTTATTTTGCCCCAGCATGTGTTGATCTCGCCTCCCCAGCTGAAGGACTGGCTGGAAGATCAGCGAATCAGCATTATGGCGATATCGGCAGCGCTGTTTCATACGACAGCACGAGTGCAACCGGATGCGTTTCGTTGTTTGCAATATTTGTTGATCGGCGGAGAGGCTTTGAATGGCAAATGGGTGGAGCGAGTCATCGCAGCAGGCGCACCTGTACAGATGCTTAATTCATACGGACCGAGTGAAAACACCGCGATCACGATGAATTTTCAGATTCAGAGAGATCAGTGGCAACCCCATCCGACGGTTCCGATTGGCACTCCCGTTTCCAATACATATGTGTATGTGCTGAATACATACGATCAGCCCGTTCCCATCGGTATGACTGGCGAATTGGTTGTTGGCGGCGATGGACTGGCAGCAGGATACTGGAATCGACCAGAACTGACGGCGGAGAAATTTGTTCATTTGCCGCACCTAACGGATGGGTTGCTGTATCGCACGGGCGATCTGGTGCAGTGGCGTATCGATGGTCAGATCGAGTTTATCGGTCGTACGGATGATCAGATCAAGCTGCGTGGGCATCGAATCGAGCTAGGTGAGGTGGAGGAAGCATTGCGGATGTGTACAGGCATTCATGATGCTGTGGCATTGCTGACCCAAGCGCCGGGACAGGATGAAGACATACTTGCTGTCTATTACACAACCGATCGAGTACAGGAGGTTGCTGTATTGCGGGAGCAGCTCAGTCAGCGATTGCCAGCGTATATGCTGCCGTCTGCTTGGCGAGAACTGTCTTCCTTTGCCTTGACGGTGAATGGGAAAATTGACCGCAAGCAGCTGCCAGCCATTGAGGAGCAGGATTTGCGTCAGCAGGCATATGAAGCACCGGATCGTCTGGGTGAGCAGATCATCGCCGACATTTGGCAGCAGATTCTTGGTCGAGAGCAGATTGGAGCGTATGATCACTTCTTCGCGATTGGCGGGCATTCGTTGTTGGCAGCGCAAGTGGTGAGTCGGTTAGAGGAAGCGTTGCAGCGTCAGCTTAGCTTGCGGATGTTGTTTGATTATCCGGTGCTGAGAGAACTGGCAGAGCAGATTCAGAAGCAGCCGGTATTGGCAGCCAGTGAGCCAATTGTGTCGTATCGCTCGCCAGATGGGAAATATCCGTTATCGCCTGCCCAGCAGCGATTATGGCTAGTGCAGCAGTTGGAGCCAGACAGCAAGGCGTATCATATTCCGTTTGCCTTTCATCTGTACGGAGCGGTGGACGGAGATCGGTTGGAGCAAGCGATTCATATGATTTTGAATCGCCATGATAGTCTGCGAACGATCTTCGTTGAGCAGCAGGGAAGCGTTTATCAACAGGTGACCGAGCAGTTAACTATGTTGGAGCGCTCTTCCTTGCATGTTCCGCAGGAGGAAGTGGAGCAGCATATTCAGGAGATTTTAGAGCGAGAAGCATGGCAGCCATTGTCACTAACAGATGCGCCGCCACTACGCTTGCGTCTGATTGAAGTCTCACGGGATCATTATGTACTGAGCTGGGTCATTCATCATATCCTATTCGATGGCTGGTCGGTGAATGTGTTGCAACAGGAGCTGGAGGCTGCTTATCGACAATGGGAGATTCCCGTGCAGCACTTACAATATAGCGATTATGCCTGCTGGCAGCGGGAAGAAGCACAGCAGCAACGTCAGCAGCAGCAATTGTCATACTGGGTGGAAGAACTGGGCGGCACCTTGCCTGTTCTGGAATTAGCGACTCAGTATCGTCGCCCCAAGAATCCTTCGTCTGCTGGGTGCAGCTTGCAGCATGTATTGCCTGAAGGCTTGACTCAAGCGTTGCGAAGCTGGAGTAGTGAGCAGGAGGTAACATTGCCGATGACGCTACTAGCAGCCTTCCAAATCTTGCTGTCTCGGTATAGCAGTCAGGAAGAAATGCTGATTGGTATGCCGGTTGCGGGTAGAGGACGCGCAGAGTGGGAGAACTTGATCGGCTTTTTCGTGAATACAGTCGTTATTCGCACCACATTGGAAGGAAATCCGACGTTCCTTGATTATGTCCAGCAGGTCAAGGAAAAGTGTCTGAATGCGTATGCGCATCAGGACGTATCGTTTGAGCGCGTAGTAGAAGCTGTTCAGCCGGAACGTCAGCGCGGCTATCATCCGGTATTTCAGGTGATGTTTTCGTCTGATTATGCTAGCGGATCGTCTCCGATGCTGTCAGACGATATCCAGCTGACAAGTATCGAACTGGAAAACAAAGTGTCCAAATTCGATCTGTCTCTGCATATCGCTGAACAGCCGCATCAGGTGGCATTTGAATTGCAATATCGACTGGATCTGTTCGGTGAGCAGATGATGACTGAGTTTGCTGGACATTGGGAAGCATTGCTGCACGAGATTGTAGCACAGCCTGAACAAAAGGTATGCCAGCTGCCGATTCAGCAGCAACCGGCATCGAAGTTAATGAATTCAGCATTGCCATTGCACGATTCAGCATTGCCATTGTTTGATGACAACATAAACAGCCTACATGCAGATCCGCCGCTACAGCATCTATTTTTCTATGATTATATCGACGAGATGGCGAAGCAGCAGCCGTTAGAGACTGCGATTATCTTCAAGCAGCAACGCATAACGTACAGCGAAATGGCGAAGTATGCGAATCAGATTGCTAGTTATTTGACTAAACGCGGGTATCCAGCGCAATCGGCGATTGGTGTGTATATGCAGAAGGATTGGAATGTCGTTCCCATCGTGCTCGGCATTATGAAGGCGGGTCATATCTTCGTTCCGCTTGATCCGCAGCATCCGACACAGCGTATTCAGTATATTGTGAACGATATTCAACTGCGTGCCGTGTTTGTGCAGCAGCAGCAACCATTGCAGGGCGTATACGGAACCGAGCTACTGGAAGTAGAACAAATCTGGTCTACCATCGTCTCCATGCCATCTTCCTTTGTCTATCCTGATCGGCAGCCGCAAGATGGGGCGTATATCATTTACACCTCTGGTACAACGGGTAAGCCGAAGGGCATTTTGATCCATCATCGTAATCTCGCCCACGCCTGCCCATCGTGGCAAACTGCGTATCACTCTGATCAATTGCAGCGTTATGCGCAGCTGGCGAGCATCGCCTTTGATGTATTTATTCAGGATATGGTGCGTTGTTTATGCTTTGGCGGCACGTTGATTGTCTGCGATCGTTCGACGCTGATTCATATGCCTGATCTATATGAGCTGCTGTACACCGAGCGAGTAGAATTTGGCGAATTTGTTCCAGCAGTGCTGAAGAAGCTTGCTGCTTACATGCAGGAGCATCAACGATATTTGCCGGAATTGAAGCTGATCGTCTCTGGGGCGGATACGTGGTACGCAAAGGATTTTGCTGATCTACGCCGTTTGTTCCATGAGCAGGTTACCTTTATCAATTCGTATGGAGTGACGGAAGTGACCGTAGATAATCTGTATTTTGAGCTTGCACCGTCAACACAGCTAGATACAGAAGTAGTGCCAATCGGTCAGCCGTTTCCACATATTCGCGCTTATATTCTGGATGCCCATCAACAGCCTGTACCGAATGGCGTCGCGGGTGAATTGTATCTGGGTGGACCATCCGTATCCCAAGGATATTACAATCAGCCGGAACGCACGGCAGAAGCATTTGTCAGCTTGCCGCACATTGATTCCAGCGTATTGTACCGCACCGGCGATCTGGTACGGCGTTCACTTACTGGACCGATTGAATTTTTGGGACGACGGGATTATCAGGTCAAAATTAGAGGCTATCGCATCGAAACTGGCGAGATTGAAGCAATTATTCGTCAAACTGGACTTGTACGTGATGCCAGAGTGACCGTCAAATCCATCCGTGGCAATCAGCAGTTGGTCGCATATCTGATTCCGCAACCTCATCTGTCAGGCGCCTCAGTACAGGAGGAATTGATTCGTCTATTAAAAGATGAATTGCCTGCATATATGGTGCCTTATGCGATGATGGAGCTGGAGCAATTCCCACTGAATGATAACGGCAAAATCGATACCAAATCCCTGCCAGAGCCGAATGTAGAGCAACGCGAAGAAGCATTTGCCGCTCCCCAAAATGATTTTGAAATGCTGGTTGCTGATATTTGGCAGCATGTATTGCAAGCTGAGCGAATTGGGCGCAACGATCACTTTTTTGAAATCGGTGGGCATTCCCTTGTCGCTGCGCAGGTGATCTCCCGCTTACAGCAGCAATTGCAGATGAATATTCCACTGAGCGTGCTGTTTGATTATCCTGTGCTTGCCCAAATGGCAGCGCATATCGAGCAGCTGATCATGCAGCAGTTATATGAGATGTCAGACGAAGATGCCGCACGCATGCTGACCCATTAAAAGGAGGAACATCGTATGAGCTCCATTGCCGGACCTACCGGAACGTTATCTGCAAGCAAGCATCAGCTGCTTCAACAACTGTTGAGCCGCAAGGAAGTGAACAGTAACTCTATTCCGCAAGCGCCTGCCGATCAACTCATCCCGTTGTCCTTTAGCCAGCAACGATTATGGTTTATGGACAAATATTTGGAAGATAAGAGTGTGTACAATATTCCGCTGTTTATGCGATTGCATGGACAGCTCAACCAAGAAGCGTTATCACTCGCCATGATGTATACGCTGCGCAAGCATAAGATTTTGAATGCGTATATTACCGAACAGGGGGAGCGGGCAATCCTCAGCACCCATGATCCGGTCGATTGGAAGATGGAAACGATCGCTTATCATCCGACGATGGATGCTACACCGGAGGATTTTGTAGAGCGTATGGCGGATCGCTGGTTAAAACATGAATTTACCATGTCAACCGGACCACTATTTCATACCGTATTGCTGGAATTGCCCAATGCGGAATGGGTATGGCTCACCTGTGTGCATCACCTTATCTTCGATGGATGGTCTCAGCAGCTATGGATCAACGATCTGACCGCCTATTACAACGCGCTCGTATGGGAACAACCGTTACCGACTGAAGCTGTGGACACGATTCGCTATGCTGACTATGCGTATTGGCAGCATCAGCAAATGCAATCGGGACAGTGGGACTATCAATTATCCTACTGGTCAAAGCAACTGTCTGGTACATTGCCTGTGTTAGAGCTGCCAACTGATTATGTACCGCCTGTCCTACAAACATTTAATGGACGACAGCATCTATCTCGATTACCAGTGGAGCAGAGCTGTCGCATCAAAACATATTGCCTTCAAGAGGGCATCACCCTGCATATGTTCTTCTTGTCTGCCTACAAGGTGCTGCTATCCATTTACAGTGCAGAGCAGGATATGCTGGTCGGTATTCCCGTTGCTGGCAGACATCGCAAAGAAGTGGAGCATATGGTTGGCATGTTCGTGAATACACTGGTCATTCGCAGTTTAGCGAATCCAGACCAGCCATTTTCGGACTATACGCAGCATGTGAAGCAGGTGTGTCTGGACGCATATGAGCATCAGGATATTCCATTTGAAAAGCTGGTCGAACAACTAGCACCAGAGCGCAGCATGAGCAGCTCGCCCATTTTCCGAACCTTATTCTCGATGCAAAACTATACATCCGATGATCAGGTACATCTGCATGGACTAGAAACGCAGTGGCTGGACGTGGATAATCATACAGCCAAATACGATCTGTCGCTGCTAATGAATGAACAGGATGATCAGTTTGTCATGGAGTGGCAGTACAACACAGACCTGTTCCATGAACATACGATTGCGCGTATGTCCAATCATCTGGAACAGCTGCTGAACGTAGTGCTGGACCAACCGGATATCCATCTCGGTGCTATTGATATACTCACCGCAGAGGAAACCGACCTGTACGCCAGCATCAATCGCCATTCCTCTGATGTTCCTACCGATTCTGTGCCGCATTTGTTCCGTCAGCAAGCGCAGCTACATGCCGATCTTCCGGCAGTACGTGAACATGATACGATTCTCACCTATGCCGAGCTGGATCACCGATCCGATCAAGTTGCTGCGCAATTGCGACAAGCCGGTGTACAGCGTCAGCAGCGGGTCGTGGTTTGTGTGGAGCGCTCCGCCTCCTTTGTTGTGACAGTACTTGCTGTGTTAAAAGTCGGTGCAGTGTATGTACCGCTTGATCCTGCATTGCCAGACTCCCGACTTGCTTATATTTTGGATGATATACAGCCGCAGATCATCGTAAGTGGACAGCATCGTTCTCCTATTTTGGAGCAATATGCCGATCGCTTGCTGCAGGTTTCGACTGATAGAGATGCGAAGCAGGAGTTGACCGTTGATTCGGCATTGTCGGTGGAACAATCCATGTTGCTGATGGATGAAGGCTCTGCAGACGATCTAGCCTATATCATTTACACATCCGGTTCTACAGGCAATCCAAAAGGCGTCAGCATTCATCATCGCGGGATTGTCCGTCTCGTACGCAATACAAACTATGTGAATATTCAACCCGGTCATCATATCGCTCAGCTGGCTAACGCGTCGTTTGATGCGATTACGTTTGAGCTATGGGGTGCGTTGCTGAATGGGGCTTGTGTACATATTATGCCGCAGGAAATCGTGCTTTCACCGTCTTTATTTGGCAAATGGATCAAGGAACGCGACATTTCCTTTATGTTCGTAACCGTGACTCTGTTTAACAAAATCGTGCAGCAGGACCCAACGGCTTTTGAAAAGTTAGACACTCTGCTGGTCGGCGGAGAAGCGTGCCATCCGAAATGGATGAATGAGGTTATCCGACACGGCAAGCCGCTGCATTTATTAAATGGTTATGGTCCAACCGAAAGCACCACTTTTGCGCTTACTCATGAATTGCATGAATTGGTACCAGATGAACAGTACTCCATTCCGATTGGACGACCTATCGCCAATTCCAGTGTGTATGTGCTGGATCAACAGGGGCGTCAGATGCCAATGAATGTTGCCGGTGAGCTTCATATCGGCGGTGCTGGTCTTGCTTCTGGCTACTGGCGGCGCGACGATCTGACGACAGAGCGGTTTGTTCATAATCCATTTCTGCCCAACGAACGCTTGTACAAAACAGGAGATCGGGTCAAATGGCTACCAGATGGCACAATTGCTTATCTAGGACGGCTAGATCATCAGGTTAAGCTACGCGGATACCGTATCGAGCTTGGTGAGATTGAAGAGACGGTGCGGCGATTTGCGGGTATTCGCGAAGCAACGGTGCAGCTGCGTTATTCCGCTGCGGATCAACCGTTTCTGGCAGCGTATTTTACAGCTGGGCAGCCGATTGTGATCAAAGAACTGCATCACTACCTCAAATCTTTACTGCCAGATTATATGATTCCAGCGGCACTGATTCAGACCGAAGCGTTTTATCTAACGAGCAACGGGAAAATCAATACTGCATTGCTGCCAGACATTTCCGAGCAGCATGTGGATCATATGGAATACGAAGCCCCGCAGAGCGAGATGGAGGAAGTGATTGCAGACATTTGGCAGGAGATTCTCGGCTTGCCGCGCATCAGTATTCATGACTCCTTTTTCGCTATCGGCGGACATTCGCTGCTGGCAATTCAGGTGATTGCCGAGCTGGAAGCGGTGCTTGAGCAGCCGCTTAGCATCAAACTGTTATTCGAATATCCGACGATTAGCGAGTTGGCTGTAACGTTAGAGAAACTATGGAGAGAAGGCGAACCAGCATGATGTTGACAGCACAGCATATTGTAGCGGCGCAACAGACATTGCAAGGTCATTTGGCAGCCACCCCGATCGAAACCAGTCACTTTCTCAATGAGCGGACGGGGCGCAACATCTGGATCAAGCCTGAATATAAACAGCATACCGGTTCATTCAAATATCGCGGAGCGTTTCATTTTCTCTCCCATCTGGATCAAGAGCGTTATCACGGGGTAGTCGCAGGTTCATCGGGCAATCATGGCATTGCCGTTTCAGCGATTGCGGAGCAGATGGGCATTCCTGCTACGATCTGTATGGCAGACGATTCGTCCATGTACAAGCGGGAACGCATTTTACAGCAGCAAGCAAAGGTGATGACATTTAACCGGATGACTCATAGCAGGGAACTGCTAGTGCAGCAGCTGGCAGAGCAGCAACAGTTATGTATTATTCCTTCTGCCGCGCACCCGCTCATCATGGCGGGAGCTGGCACGATTGCACTGGATATGCTGTCGGAGATGCAGGCAGCAGCTGTGGAGCTAGATGCGATCATCGTCCCCGTAGGCGGTGGAGGTCTAGCATCAGGTGTTGCAGTAGCAACGCATGAGGTAAGTCCTCGTACTCGCATCATCGGCGTCGAGCCGCTGGCTGGTAATGATGCGCAGCTATCACTTCGCGCAGGCAAAATTGTACAGGTGGATGCACCGCAGACGATGGCGGATGGACTTCGGCATCGACAGCTTGAACAGCTGCCCTTTCAGATGATGCAGCAGCATCTGGATGATATCGTCACCGTATCGGAATCTGAAATTCAATATGCGTGTGAACTGGCACAAGGTCATCTAGGATGGAACATCGAACCTACGTCGGCGGTGGTCATTGCGGCATTATTATTTGCTACATTGCCTTCGCACTGGAATCATATCGGTATTGTCCTGACAGGAGCCAATATGCAGCCTGTTCTGCATTCCACACTGTCCGATCCTGTCGTGTACCATTCCGCAACCTATTGAGCAGATTGGATCAGGCTGAGCCATATAGCCTGTAATGAGGAGATGCGTGTAATGAAATCATTATTCGGGAATTTGAATTTTTTATCGCTGTTTGCTGGACGTATGATTACGAATATCGGGGACAGCATCTATTATGTTGCATCCATGTGGCTGGTGTATCAATTGAGCGGAAGTACGTTTTATACTGGTCTCGCAGGCTTTTTGATTCTGTTGCCCAAAACGCTGCAATTTCTGACTGGACCTTTGATCGATAGATGGAATATCAAAAAAACACTGATCATTACACAGATATTGCAAGCTGTGCTGATCTTGATTATTCCAGTTTCTTATCTGATGGGCATGCTAAGTGTGCCATTGATTCTGATCGTGATGCCGATTCTGGCGATTATTGAAGAGTTTGCTTATCCGGTGCAGACGAAGATGTTGCCGCTCGTTTTGAAAAAGGAGCAGCTGGTCAAAGGCAATTCACTGATGGCATTTGCTTACCAAGGGATTGATCTTGTATTTAATGCACTGGCGGGCGTTATGGTCAATCTGGTCGGAGCAATTGCCTTGTACTGGATGGATTCGATTACCTTTGTGGCAGCTGCGATTTGCTTTGCGATGCTGAAGATTCAGCAGTCTTTTGCTCACAAGCCGAAGTCGGCGGCAGCCAAGACTACTTACTCGATCAAAACGTATATTTCGGATTTGCGGACAGGTTTTTCGATTGTGTTTCATTCATTGTTGCGCTTTTTCCTGATTGGATTGATTGTTGCTAACTTTGCCATCGGCTGTTCGATGGCAGTATTGCCTGCATTTGCAGATTACATAGGTGGAGCAGAGAGCTATGGCTTGCTGCTGGCAGCGATGTCAGCAGGTTCACTTGCCGGAGCTTTAACTGGTTCATTATGCGGCAAATATCGAATGGGACGATTGGTTATTGTCGGCTTTACCCTTGGCGCCTGCTGCTGGACGTTATCAGCGATGATTCATATTCCCGCCTTGTCGATCGTATTGTTCGGATTGTCATGGATCTTCATTGGCGCTGTAAATGTGATGTTTGCGGGCGTGTTCCAATCGGTCATTCCGAATCATCTGCTGGGCAGAGTGAATTCAGTCATGACCAGTATTAGCGTGATTGCGATGCCAGTCGGCTCGCTGCTGGGTGGATATTTTGCTACTCGTATTCAGCCTTCGCTCTTGCTTGGCGCTACAGGGATTGGCATTTTGTTTATTGCGATTGTGTGGATGCTGCATCCTCATTTGCGCCGCTTGCCTGCCGTTACCCAGATTAGCCGCTCTACCCTTCATTTAAACATTGATGGGGAGCCTGCTGAAGTGGCAGAGGTACAGCCGGTTCAACCGGTTCATACCTGATCCAAGGTCGATAGCGGAGTATCCTATTTTCTTTCATTGACTTTACCGGCTAACTTTTTTACAATAAAAACATTGTTACAACCGGACAGTTCATAACCGGACATATATAATGCTCAGTGAAAAGGAATAGTAATAGCGGCAAGCATAATGATAGAGAGTCGACGGGTGGTGCAAGTCGATATGATGCCGATATGAACTCGCCTTGGAGATATGCGACAACCATCTGTGGAATAGTAGCTTTGTCAGAGATGACAACGATATTCCCGTTGTAAACCGCATCGGCTTCCTACCGTTATCAGGCAACGAAGTGAGTGAATGGTGAAGCATACCTGTTCACTAACTAGGGTGGTACCGCGAGATCAACCTCTCGTCCCTAGCGATTATTTGCGCTAGGGATGGAGAGGTTTTTTTGCGGCTTTTTGGCAATATACATCCGGCGCGACAGGCGTTATAAGCAAGTGCATAATATGAAGGAGGAACAGGTATGACAGACAATAATACGACTCCACAGGGCTACCGCCCGCAGGAGATCGAACCTAAGTGGCAAGGCTACTGGGACGAACATAAAACATTCAAAACAACAGAGGAACAGGACAAGCCGAAGTTCTACGCGATGGACATGTTCCCTTATCCATCCGGTGCAGGTCTGCACGTCGGTCACCCGGAAGGCTACACTGCAACCGATATCGTTTCTCGTTACAAACGGATGAAAGGCTTCAACGTGCTGCATCCAATGGGCTGGGATGCTTTCGGTCTGCCAGCGGAGCAATATGCGATCGACAATGGCGGTCATCCGCGTGAATTTACATTGCAAAATATCAACAACTTCCGTCGTCAGATCAAATCGCTTGGCTTCTCCTACGATTGGGATCGCGAGATCAGCACCACCGATCCAGATTACTACAAATGGACACAGTGGATTTTCCTGCAATTGTACAAAAAAGGTCTGGCTTATATCGCTGAGATTCCAGTGAACTGGTGTCCAGCACTCGGCACCGTACTGGCGAACGAAGAAGTCATTGATGGCAAAAGCGAGCGCGGTGGACACCCAGTTATCCGTCGTCCAATGCGTCAATGGATGCTGAAAATTACCGAATATGCAGATCGCCTGTTGGACGATCTGGATGAGCTGGATTGGGCGGAAAGCATCAAGGATATGCAGCGCAACTGGATCGGCAAATCGACCGGTGCAGAAGTTAGCTTTGATATCGAAGGTAGCGAGGAGCAAATTCGCGTCTTCACCACTCGTCCAGACACATTGTATGGCGCAACCTACTGCGTACTGGCACCTGAGCATGCACTTGTAGATACTATTACAACAGCGGATCAGCAGGATGCAGTTAAAGCATATCAGGAAAAAGCGTCCCACAAGAGCGATCTGGAACGTACCGATCTGAACAAAGACAAAACAGGTGTCTTCACAGGCGCTTATGCGATCAATCCGGTCAATGGTGCCAAATTGCCGATCTGGATTGCTGACTATGTACTCGCGGCTTACGGAACAGGTGCCATCATGGCAGTACCGGGACACGATACACGCGACTGGGAGTTTGCTCAGAAATTCGATCTGCCGATCATCGAGGTAGTCGAAGGCGGAGATGTCACCAAAGAAGCCTACACAGGCGAAGGCAAGCACGTTAACTCCGGCAGTCTGGACGGAATGACAACCGAAGAAGCGATTCCGACAATGATTCAATGGCTGGAAGAGAACGGCAAAGGCGAAGGCAAAACAACCTACCGCCTGCGCGACTGGCTGTTCAGCCGTCAACGCTACTGGGGTGAGCCAATCCCAATTATTCATCTGGAAGATGGTACGATCAAGCCAGTTCCAGAGGAAAGTCTGCCACTGCTGCTGCCAGATCTGGATGAAATCAAACCATCTGGTACAGGTGAATCGCCGCTGGCAAATGCTACCGATTGGGTTAACACTATTGATCCAGAAACCGGCATGAAAGCTCGCCGCGAAACGAATACCATGCCACAATGGGCAGGCAGCTGCTGGTACTATCTGCGTTATATTGATCCGAAAAACGATCAGGAGCTGTGCTCCAAAGAGAAGCTGGACTATTGGATGCCAGTCGATCTGTACATCGGCGGTGCTGAGCATGCTGTACTTCACTTGCTGTATGCTCGTTTCTGGCACAAAGTACTGTACGATATCGGCGTAGTTCATACCAAAGAGCCGTTCCAAAAACTCGTTAACCAAGGCATGATCCTCGGTACCAATAACGAGAAAATGAGTAAATCGCGCGGAAATGTCATTAACCCAGATGATATCGTCAACGAACACGGTGCAGATACGCTGCGTCTATACGAAATGTTTATGGGCCCACTGGAAGCAACCAAGCCGTGGAATGAAAACGGTGTGGAAGGTATGTATCGCTTCTTGGCTCGCGTATGGCGACTGTTCATTAGCGAAGACGGTAGCCTGAATCCGAAATTCGTGGACAACGGCGGCGATGATGCCTTCAAGCGCACATGGCACAAAACGATCAAAAAAGTCAGCGAAGACATGGAAGCATTGCGCTTCAACACCGCGATCAGCCAGCTGATGATCTTTATCAACGAAGCATACAAAACCGACGAATTGCCACGTCAGGCAATGATCGACTTTGTCCAATTGCTGTCCCCGTTGGCACCACATATTGCGGAGGAGCTGTGGAGCCGCTTGGGCAATACCGAAAGCATCACTTACCAGCCATGGCCGGTGCATGATGAGGCGTGGACCAACGAATCCGAAGTGGAAATCGTTATCCAAATCACTGGTAAAATCGTACAGCGTGTCAATGTTGCCAAAGATATGAACGCCAAAGACATGGAAGCATTCGCCCTGTCTCTGGAAGCTGTGCAAAAAGCAATCGAAGGCAAAACCGTACGCAAAGTTATTGCGGTACCGGGCAAGCTGGTTAATATTGTAGCCAACTAATGTTGCTTAGATGTATATAGGTTAGATCAAGTGGAAGCACCACTGAGCGCTCCGGCATATTGCCGGGGCGCTGTTTTATACTCCCGTTCTTACTCACATCAAGAACGGAGAATAATCTGGATATACGGAATCGCCGAATATCCAGCAACAGGGGTGCAAATGATGAAAACAAAAATAACGATCATAGCTACAATATTGGCTGTACTGGGTGTAGGGCTCATCTGGTTTGGTGCAGCTCAGCAACCGGAGCAAGGAACAGAATGGGTACAGTTAAATGAACGTGCCGCAGCCAGCATCGAACCTGCTTCTACTACAACACAAGCAGGAGAACCGGATTCCGACATCGAAAAAGATGCAAGCCGAACGCTTGCTAACTCTTCACAGTCATCGGCAAATCATACAGGTTCAAATACAGTGCCTGTAGAGGAAAGTATTCCATCGTCAAACAATACAGTCTCTTCGCAAAGCGAAAGTGCTCAGACGCAATCAGCCAGCGACTCTGCACAATCAGCTACGAAGCCAGCGTCCTCGGTCAGCGAAGGGGAAGGTAAAATCAGCATCAATCGTGCCGGATTGGCAGAGCTAACAGAACTACCCGGCATCGGTGACAAAAAAGCTCAGGCTATTATCGATTACCGCAATACTCACGGTTCGTTTCAACATGTTAATGAACTTGACAATGTCAAAGGCATCGGCAGCAAAATGCTTGCCAAGCTGTTACCATATGTCAGTCTGTAAATTGGTTAAGGGGGAAATACAACATGCGTAAAGATTGGGATACATATTTTATGGATATCGCTCATATGGTGTCCACACGCTCACGCTGTCCGCGTCGGCATGTCGGTGCCGTTCTCGTACAGGGGAAAAAGCTGCTCGGTACTGCCTACAACGGCGCACCGATGGGCGTACCCGATTGCTCTGAGGATGGCTGTATGATCTCGGAAGAAGTGGAAGTAGTCAAAGTAGACGGTGTAGAAACGATGGTCAAAAAACAACGCTGCATCCGTACCATTCACGCCGAGCAAAATCTGCTACTGTTTACCGACCGTGCCGACCGCGAAGGCTCGACCGTATACGTAACCGACGAGCCATGCTGGACCTGCGCTAATATGCTTGCAAACAGCGGCGTAGTCGAAATTGTCTACCACCGAAGCTATCCCAAAGACACACGCAAAGTACACGACATGATGCAGCAAAAAGGCATTATTTTCCGTTCCTTGCAATCATACGAACCACCAAAAGAAACAGTGGTCATTGATTAAAATCATCGCATCATTAGTCAGCACCAGCACCAGCACCAGCACCAGCACCAGCACCAGCACCAGCACCAGCACCAGCACCAGCACCAGCACCAGCACCAGCACCAGCACTAAGCGCAGTCGTTTAAACCGTACACGAAGCAATCAAAACGGAATCACAATGGAAGAACCATGAATCCAGCATGCTGTATATGATGCAGCGCAGGAGCCATGGTTCTTTTTCTATGTTCAATAACAAGTACAACAAGCAACAACATAGAGGAAAGGGATACGCAGCAAATGAATGATATGGTACATAAAAGCAAACGACCATTGGTGGTCGGTTTTACAACGTGGACTGCTGGTAACACCTGTGCCGCATTATTGGATGAAATTGGCTTTTGGACAGTGATATGCGGTATATTATTGCTTGGCGGGTTGCTCATATTAAGTCTGTATATGTGGTTGCCACTTCGATTGGATTATCGTGGATTGATTATTATGGTAGTTCTATTTATCATAGCCGCCGTATATTGGCATGGGAATGATCAACGCAATGTGAGTCAGCTACCGACATGGTTGCAATCTACACCGGATCGCATGATTGATCAGCCGATTAAAGTAGAGGGAGAAATTGCAGGTCCTATAGAAATCGACGGAGATCGTGTAACGTTTCCGCTAGTATTGTATCGATTACATACATCACCAAGGTCATCCCATGCTTCGTTAACAAGCTCATTCACATCCATGGAATTAAAGAAGCACGAAACCGTATGGGTACAGCTCAAGCTTGCAGCAGAAAAGGAATTAATCACAGCAGCACAATGGCGACGTGGAGATCTCATTCAACTCAAAGGAACATGGAAAGAAGCAGGTGGAGCGCGGAATTTTGGAGCTTTTGACTATCGACAGTATCTGAGGCTCAGTCATATCCATTGGATCATTGATGTGAAAGGAGCTTCTTCACTACGCACATCTGATATAACATTGTCCGTTTGGTCGTCTATACAGAGTCGAGTGTTGCTTTGGAACGATGATACACGGGAACGACTTGCGCTACAAGTGCAGCGCATATTTCAACCGCTCGATAGCGGCTATATGGAAGGCTTGCTAATCGGATTGACGGATCATATCGATCCAGAAACCTTTGCTTCCTTTTCAAGACTGGGATTGACACATATTCTTGCTATTTCTGGACTGCATGTAGCAATCTATGCCGGTTTATTGTTGTGGATATTACGTGCATTGAGAGTAAGTAAAGAAACAGCTTGTTATATCGTGATGCTGCTGCTTCCAATCTACGTATTGCTCACCGGAGCATCGCCATCTGCGATTCGTGCCGGTTTGATGGGTATGATTGGATTGTATTTGGCAGGACGCGGACAGTTAAAAGATGGATTACATATTTTGTGCGCAGTTGGTTGGGGTATGCTGCTGTATGAGCCGTATTATTTGCTCAATATTAGCTTTCAGCTTTCATTTATTGTGACAGCAGGTTTGATTATGTATGTGCCGTTGTTTATGCCTTTGTTGAGTCGGTTGCCTTTTAAGCTGGCTTCGGCATTGTCGGTCACGATCGTTGCACAGTTGATTTCATTTCCACTGACAATTTATTATTTCAACCAATTTTCGTTATTATCATTTGTTGCTAATCTTGTGCTAGTACCAGTGTCCAGCATTCTGGTGTTGCCTATCGGTACATTTGCACTGGCGATCAGCTATGCTTGGTTTCCGGCAGGGTACTGGCTAGGACATGCAGTATCATGGCTCAATCGTTGGTGCTTTATATGGATTGATTGGCTCGATGATATGCCGGGCATGTTAAGCATCTGGTCATCGCCAAGTGTCATTGGCATCTTGATTTATTATGTATTGCTGTACATCGCTTTGCGTTGTTTCCGAGATATTCACCATTGGCTTCAAGAACAAGCGATGAGTGGGTACATAACTCATCAGCACTCACAAGTATCCACAGTACAACCATCAGTACAACCATCAGTACAACCATCAGTACAACCATCAGTACAACCATCAGTACAACCATCTCCCTTGTCACGTCGATTGATCAAAGTCTCGGTTGCTGCATTATTTTGTAAACGTGGACTTCATTGGCAGATTCCGTGGTTGCGCAATAGACTTCTAATCCTACCTTTGTTCGGCTGTATACTTATTATCATGCTAACTAGCTGGTACAACGCCTCTCCCTATCAACAAAACAAGGAAGCAATTGTACAATTTCTCGATATTGGTCAGGGAGACAGCATTTTGATTACAACACCGGATAACAAGCATATTTTGGTAGATGGTGGTGGTACGGTTCGTTTTCGCAAGCCGGGCGACGAGTGGAGGGAACGGAAGCAACCTTATGAAGTAGGCGCCAAGCTTATCGTACCGCTGCTCAAAAAGCGTGGTGTTCATGAGCTGGATGCCATTATGTCCACCCACTGGGATCAGGATCATGCAGGTGGCTTATTGGCGGTAGCGGAGCAGATACCAGTGCAGCAGTTTATTTTTAATGGCACCTTACCTGATGACGATAAGCAAAACAAACTGATTCAGGCGTTGCTGAACCGTCACATTCCTATGTACGCTGCATCAGCGGGTCTGCAACTACAGCCGGATCTGCATACAACACTGACGTTTCTTGCGCCTGCCCGATCCACCAGTTCGCCTACGCTCATTAACGACGAAGCTAGTCGTTCACAATTATCTACAATTTCGAATACAAATGTGCAAAAGAACACGCAAAATACACATGATTCTATTACTATCAAAGCTACAACTCATCCTGTAGCCCGTTTACTTCCACGTAAGGAAGATCAAAATCTATATTCTGTTGTCTTTATGCTGGACATCTATGGACGTCATTTTCTATTCACTGGTGATGCCAATTTCACAGAGGAGCGTTCTGTTTTGAATGATCTGCAATCGCTCGCAACCCGCTCCAGTCGGAACACCGACGCTCATTCGATGGCAGCAGGGGTTCTTTCCACGCCGATTGATGTATTAAAGGTTGGTCATCATGGCAGCAAAACATCGACTTCTTCCGAATGGCTGTCCTATTGGAAACCGCAAGTATCGGTGATTTCGGCAGGCGTAAACAATATCTACGGTCATCCGAAAAGCGAGGTGCTGGATCGTCTGCATCACGCTGGTTCTACTATTTTTCGGACGGATCAGCAGGGCGAGATTCAGATTCTGATCCATACGAATGGTAAAATGGAAACCCGTACACTGCTTCCGTCACCATAATGCTCTCTGCATCGTTTACTTGAGAACGCATGAATATCGTATGTCTAGCTGAGGTAGTTTGCTCATAACCTTACAGAAGATGACGAATAGAGCGGATTTTGGTATCCTAGATACATCTGTAGTACGTTTCGACATATGACCCGGAAACTATTCCCAACAAGTAGTCCAAATGCCGCCCGGATTCGTATGATTCCTACATAGGGTAAGTGTTTATCATAGCGTTTTGCGGCACTTATCGCTTTGAATCAATAAATTGAAATTATTTTATTAAATACTGCAACAATCAGGGCGCTATCTGCGTCTAGGAGTTGTAAGGAGAGGGGGATCCTCCGTGGTGGAGCAGGGACTCATCAAGGCCGCCCAAGAGGGAGACCGAGATGCTCTAATCACCCTATTAAGAGAGATAGAACATCATGTGTACAAAACAGCTTACTATATTTTGAACAATGAACAAGATGCTCTGGATGCGGCTCAAGAGGCGTTAATTCGCATCTATACCAAAATTGGTTCCTACGAAGAAAAAGCACAATTTAAAACTTGGGTGCAACGGATTGTTACGAATATCTGCATTGATAAATTCCGTCGAAGCAAGCCGACGGTTTCGATTGAGGAACATGAGATGGTGTTTGAGGGTCATGACGATGTGGAGCAGCAGGTGATGCGTACCTATACATCCAAAGATGTACAGGAAGCGATCAATCAGCTGCCTGAGCATCATCGAACGGTGATCGTACTACGCTATATTCAGGATTTATCCTACAACGAAATTGCGGACTGCCTGGATTTACCTCTGAACACGGTAAAATCGTATTTATTTCGCGCGCGCCAGCAACTACAAAGTCTGCTAGCAGACTATGAGAAAGGAGGATTGATTGGATGAAACGTGAAGTAGCGGAAGAATGGATGAGCCGCTATTTGGACGGTGACCTGGGCGCGGAAGATAGCAAAGCTTTGTTCCGTTATATTGACGAGAACCCGGATGCAGCAGAGACATTTCGGATCATGACCGCTTTGTCGCTGCGTCTGGAAAAATTGCCTGATGTAAAACCAAAGTACAGTCTGGTGGATGCCATTTTGCCACAGCTTGATCAATTGGATGCGGAACGACGCACCGAGAGTGCAGCTGAGATCGGAATTATGGAACCGCAACAGGACGAAAATGATGAACTGGCACAGCGTCGTCGTCAGCGTGGGAACTGGCGTGATCGTTTGCCGGTGCGTACAATCGGGGGGATTGTTGCCGCCGGTGTAGTACTTGGTATTTCCATTGCGAGTTATGAACCGAAGACACTTACCGATGCGGGATCGCCTGCATCGCCATACAGCTACAGTCAGGATAAGACGGCTGAAGAAAATGGCAGTGTCAGCAACCCGGAAGAGAAAGATGCTTCGGTTGACTCGACCACCAATGAAGAAAAGCAACAGCAATCATCGGAAGACCAAAAGGAACCGTCCAATGCAACGGGTACAGAAAGTTCATCCAATGAGCCTTCTGACGGACAAACTTCAACAAAGAATCCTTCCGATTCGGATACTCCGAAAAAGCAGGATAACAACACGAACACGACTCCTCCGTCAAGCGAGTCAACCGGTAATCGCAGTCAATCGCAGGAATCGTCTACAGACAAGCGCGGTGGAGTTCCTTCGACTATTACCAAGGATGACAGTTCGACTTCAAAATCGAATACTAGTGATCCATCGACCGAGAAGCAGGATACGACTACGCCTCCAGCTTCTACGGATCAGGGGAACAGCGGTTCAGGTAAAACAGATTCGACAACATCTGGTGGAACAGACTCTACATCAAACGACCCGGAAGCTTCCGGTACGGATGAAAGTGCAGGCATTCTGTCTACTCCAGAAACACAACCGAGTCTGGTCGCGCCGGATGCTGGTTCAAAATCGGCAGGAACTACAGATTCCACGTCGACGAACCCACCGACAGGTACAACAGGTACTTCGAACAACGATTCCAGCTCTACAAACTCGGCTGGCGTAAACGCGCCAAAAACCGAGCAGGAATGGAAATCGCCATCCGCAGATTACACCGTTGTACTGACTACGCAAAATACACTTCGTCTGGATAGCATTGCCGCCGATAATGTCAACGGTCGCAGCGTTGTATCCTCGATTCCGCTTAAAGGAACGTGGATCAGTGGCAAATGGTCAGATGATGGAAAAGTATTTACGTATCAGGTGAACGAGAACGGCATTAGCAAAACGTACAAAATTACAGTTGGCAACTGATTCGCCGCGATAAACGATCCGCTTTATGGATGGATCGCGTCGAAACAAGGACCTTCCGGTATCATACCGGAAGGTCCTTGTTGTTTATACCGATGTGGAACCTTTGCGGAGATACATTTTTCCGTTACAATACATATATCGAAGTCAGGAGGAACGTAAGATGGATTTGAAAACGGCAAGTAAGGATATTCAAAATAACAATCCCGCATCCATTTATGTATGTTACGGAGCGGAAAAATATAGAATTCGTGAGTTTATCGACTTTACCGTCAATCAGTTGATTGAGCCGGAGCATCGTGACTTTGCCATCGCTCGGTACGATCTGTCCGAAACGGCGCTGGAAACCGTACTCGAAGAAGCGGAAGAAATTCCATTTATGGTACCGCGTAAGCTGCTGATTATACGCGATTCGTCGGTACTGACAGCAGGCAAGGATAACAGTAAGCTAGAGCATCGAGCAGAAGCACTGCTGCGTTATATGGAAGAACCAGTCGATTATTCGATTTTGCTATTCTGGGTAAATGGCGAAAAGCTAGATGAGCGGAAAAAGGTTGTCAAAGCGCTAAAAAACAAAGCCTGCATATTACCATTTCAACCGATGGGTGCAGAGGAACTGCTTGCGTGGTTGATTCGCCACGCCAAAAAGCAGGAGTGTGAGTGCAGCAAAGCTGCCGCTGAGGCGCTTGTTCAGTCTGCGGGTACAGGGCTGGGCATTTTATCTGCGGAAATGGACAAGCTTTGCCTGCATGCTGGGCGTGGCGGTACGATTACTGAAGAGGATGTGCAGAAGCTGGTTGCCCGCAGTACGGAGCAGAATGTATTCATTCTGGTGGAGCAGATTGCAGCCGTTCGTTTAGAGCAGGCGCTGACGATCTTTTACGATTTGTTGAAGCAGCGTGAGGAGCCGATCAAGATCGCTGCGCTGATTGCGCGTCAATTTCGCATTATGCTACAGGTCAAAGAGCTGGCTGGGCAAAACTACTCGCAGCAGCAAATTGCTTCCCAGCTTGGACTACACCCGTATGCTGTCAAAATTGCTGGCGAACAAGCACGCAAATTCGACGCAGGCAAGCTGCGCTCGATTATTGCCCATCTGGCACGTCTGGACTACCAGATGAAGACGGGAGCTATTGATAAAGTACTTGGTCTGGAAATGTTCCTGCTGCGTCTCGGCGCATAAATTGGTGCTATATAGCGGATAAATGATCGTATCATGAGAGTGTATCTGTATCTGCTATAATCGATATAAATAGTATATCAATAGCCCACAAATCTTGGAGTGTTCGGCATTCCATAGATTTGTGGGCTATTTGTGCGTGTATGCGTTGCTAGTGAATATCTACTTTTCTATGCGACAACATTCATACTGCCTATGCGTTCTGAATATACTTTCCGAAAATATGCTGTCCTCTTGCTATTTAGGGGAGTTCGAGCTTCTTTTATTTAAACTGCTCTACTGACAAACTCAATTTATAATTACCATACGTCAGCAATGAATCCAGCAAGCGATTCAGATCGCTCAGCGAAGCAGCATGTACACGCATCCAGTAACAGCCTTCACCACTAATTCGATGAACTTCGTATACAGCCTCCTGCTGATGAACATGCTCTAGAAAAGCCGAGTGTGACGACGCAGAATTCATATATAAAATAACAAATCCTTGAATGCCTTGTCCCAGTGCTGCCGGATTCCATTTGACGGTATAGCCTTCGATTATTCCTAGATCATGCAGCTTGCGAATACGCTGACCGACTGCCTGACCAGATAAATGCACCAGTTCGCCGATTTCTTTATGGGAACGGGCAGAGTTTTCAATCAGATGATGCAAAATGCGCAGATCGACTTCATCTGCTTCCAGCATATATTTGGAGAGGTTCATACATGTAAGCTCCTTTGATCCAAGGGTGATAATACTTGTTTACTTTCAAATTGAAAGCAAACAGACCTATATGCGTTCATTCCACGCTGTCGGGTTAGATTGCCCTTATTTTATAATGAGTACAGGTCAAGCAACAAGAGTGAGTAGTATATGAGCATGATGCCTGAATCGTACTTGAATGCTGCTTGAATATTACTTAAATAATGATTACATGGTGCTTGAATAATACCAAACAATATATCTGAAGGAGCGTACAAAACATGAAGATTCAATTGATTCGCAATGCTAGTTTATGGCTAGAATATAACGGGCTTCATTTGTTGGTAGACCCCATGCTAGGCGAGCAAGGGGCGTATCCGCCGATTATGAATTCTGACAATGAGCGGCGCAATCCATTGGTGCCGCTACCAGGAGCGCTGCAACAGTGGCAGAAGCCGGATATTATCGTGCTCACCCATCTGCATAACGATCACTGGGACGCGGCGGCAGTGGAAGCTTTGGACAAATCGATCCCAGTATGGTGCCAGCCCGGTGATCGTCAGCGCATCGAGGGACAAGGATTTACAAGTGTAACGGAAATACAGGAGCACTGGCAGTACAAAGGCGTTCAATTGTATCGCACCAGTGGTCATCATGGAACGGGCGAGATTGGAGAGAAAATGGGCAATGTATCCGGCTTTGTATTGCAGGCGGAGCATGAACCGATTTTGTATATTGCTGGTGATACGATCTGGTGCAGTGAAGTAGAACAGGCGCTACATGACTACAAACCGGATGTGACTATCGTAAATGCAGGGGCTGCTCAATTTGTGGACAGTGAACCTATCATTATGGATCAGCATGATGTGCAGAAGGTATGTACAACAGCGCCATACAGCAAGGTGATCGCTGTACATATGGAAGCGATCAATCATTGTTTGCTGACGCGCAGGGAATTGGCTGAGTTTGCAAAAGAACAGGGATTGTCGGAACAACTCATAATTCCGCAGGATGGAGAGCAATTGCAATACAAGTGATAAGTGTCCGACAAGCTTATAAACACAATAAACCCCTGAGCGGATAACCGTTCAGGGGTTTATATGAAAAGCAGCATTAGGCCTGACTGGAAAGAGCGTTCAGTTTCTTAGCCAGACGGGATTTTTTACGAGCAGCTGCATTTTTGTGGATGTGACCTTTAGTTACAGCTTTATCCAGACTTTTGGAAGCAGCAGCAACAGCAGTTTTTGCATTTTCAGCATCGTTATTCACAAGTGCAGTATCTGCAGCTTTTACGCTAGTGCGCAGTGCGGATTTTTGAGCCGCATTCAGAGCACGACGTTTTTCGCTAGTTTTTACACGTTTAACCGCGGATTTGATGTTAGGCATTACATTCACCTCCTGTAAAGCATATACGAATCATCGTTAAGACTCACAACTCTAAATATATTATCATGTTATATTCAGATTTGCAATATAAATTGCTGCTTGTTTCTGATCGAAGATAGAAAGCTTCAAATCTGAGTGGGAATATAAACGCAATACCTATACAAGATGGAGCTATATTTATGATCATTTTGTTGTATTTGCAATAAAATTGATTTATTATAAATCGTAATTTAGTAGACCGCAAAGGCTGTATAAACATCTATTTGCGTAAAGTATCGTTTTATAACTGATCTTTTCATAACTGATTATACCTACTAGAAAGGAATTACATTCATGAGCCATTCCACAGATATACATCTACAAATCATTACAACGATAGAACAGCTGGAAGTAGCTAAGCGGATTCGTCAGACGGTATTCGTAGAGGAGCAGGGCGTACCGCTAGCAGATGAATTTGATCAGCATGATGTGCTGGATGCGGAGTGTGTGCACGTACTTATCTTCTATCAGCAGCAGCCAGCGGGTACAGGACGTTGGCGTACAGTAGACGGCACCGCCAAGCTGGAGCGAATTTGCTTGCTGCCGCAATATCGCCAGTATGGTCTGGGTCGGGTATTGATTCAAGGCTTGGAGCAGCAGGCGATAGAGCAAGGGCTGCATCATTTTCAATTGCATGGGCAAAGTCAGGCGGCTCCTTTTTATGAAAAGCTGGGTTATCGCATATTCTCGGCGGAATTTTTGGAAGATGGTATTCCGCATGTATGGATGATTCGCGAAGCGGGAAAGTAAAGTATGCAAGCGGAGCAGCAAATAACAGAGATGAAGAAACGATGTGTAGAAACTGGGAATCCCATTGTTTTGAATTCGTTTCTCTAATGGGATTGCTGGGGAATCGCCCAACTGCTATAATAAATTGATTAATGGGAATGGTTAACCTTTCACACAGGACCGGACCATCAGCATTATATTTCAGGCTTATGTTGGGGGTAAGGCATGACTGATATTTCAGCAAGACAGGCAAAAATACGTAATTTCTCCATTATTGCGCATATTGACCACGGAAAGTCCACACTGGCGGACCGTATTCTGGAGTACACTGGCGCACTGACATCTCGCGAAATGCAAGAGCAGGTACTGGACCAGATGGAACTGGAGCGCGAGCGCGGAATTACAATCAAACTGCAGGCGGTTCGTTTGACATACAAGGCCGATGACGGCGAGGAATACCTGCTCAATCTGATCGATACACCGGGACACGTCGACTTTACGTACGAGGTTTCCCGCAGTTTGGCTGCCTGCGAAGGCGCACTGCTGGTTGTCGATGCGGCGCAAGGCATTGAAGCGCAAACGCTGGCAAACGTGTATCTGGCACTGGACAACAATCTGGAAATTCTGCCGGTCATCAACAAGATTGACCTGCCAAGTGCAGATCCAGAGCGTGTCAAACAGGAAGTGGAAGATGTGATTGGTCTGGATGCTAGTGAAGCGGTACTCGCTTCTGCCAAAGCAGGCATCGGGATCAAGGACATTCTGGAACAGGTTGTACAGAAGGTGCCTGCACCGACTGGCGATCCATCAAATCCACTGAAAGCGCTGATCTTTGACTCGCACTATGATCCGTACAAAGGGGTTATCATTTACTCCCGTATCGTAGACGGCAAGATCAAATCCGGCTCCAAAATCAAAATGATGGCAACGGGCAAGGAATTCGAAGTTATCGAAGTTGGTGCCTTTATGCCACGCATGACAATTGTGGATGAGCTGAACGTCGGTGATGTTGGCTTTATCGTTGCTGGTATCAAAACAGTGGGCGATACGCGTGTCGGTGATACTATTACCGATGCCAAGACGCCAACAGCTGAGCCACTGCCGGGTTATCGCAAAATCAACCCGATGGTGTATTGCGGTCTGTATCCGATCGAATCGTCCGACTATGTGGATCTGCGCGAAGCGCTGGAAAAGCTACAGCTGAACGATGCGTCGCTGAGCTTTGAGCCGGAATCGTCGAGTGCACTCGGCTTCGGTTTCCGTTGCGGCTTCCTCGGATTGCTGCATATGGACGTTATTCAGGAGCGGATCGAGCGCGAATTTAATATTCCGCTGATCACAACAGCACCGAGCGTTATCTACCACGTTACACTGACCAACGGCGATGTGCTGACGATTGATAATCCGTCGAACTACCCAGAAGTTGGTCGTATTGAATACGTGGAGGAACCGTATGTGAAGGCATCTATTATCGTACCGAATGATTTTGTCGGAACGGTTATGGAATTGTGCCAGACCAAACGCGGTGAGTTCATCAATATGGAATATCTGGATACGACACGTGTTACGATTACGTATCAAGTGCCACTGTCCGAGATTGTGTATGATTTCTTCGACCAGCTGAAATCAAGCACCAAGGGTTATGCTTCGTTTGACTACGAGCTGTCCGGCTACCGCAAATCGAATCTGGTGAAAATGGATATTCTGCTGAACGGCGAACAGGTCGATGCACTGTCCTTTATCGTTCACCGAGATCGTGCGTATCATCGCGGACGTGTTATCTGTGAAAAGCTGCGTGAGCTGATTCCACGCCAAATGTTTGAAATTCCGATTCAAGCTTCGGTC
The DNA here is from genome assembly GCF_040719145.1 of Paenibacillus sp. JQZ6Y-1. Taxonomy (NCBI): domain Bacteria; kingdom Bacillati; phylum Bacillota; class Bacilli; order Caryophanales; family Paenibacillaceae; genus Paenibacillus; species Paenibacillus kandeliae. Next base: position 2,909,230 of record NZ_JBFDUZ010000001.1, on the reverse strand, counting down.
GGAACCAAAGTCGTTGCTCGTGAAACCGTAAAAGCAATGCGTAAAAACGTCCTTGCCAAATGTTACGGCGGCGATATTTCCCGTAAGCGTAAGCTGCTGGAAAAACAAAAAGAAGGTAAAAAGCGCATGAAGCAAGTCGGTAACGTAGAAGTACCACAGGAAGCCTTTATGGCGGTACTGCGTATCGACGAGTAGATTCAATTGAGTATACACGATGGATCAAGCAGGGAAGGCCCGACAACGGGCTTTCCCTTTTGTCCATTATTGAGATGGGAACCAATCAATCTAACAATGAACAGTCCCCGGTACATGTGCCGGGTTTACAATAGACTGACGGGGAGGAAACCGGTCATGAATACAGTCACCCATACAGACGCGCCCCGTGCAATATATGTGCACATTCCGTTCTGCACCAACAAGTGCTTTTACTGTGACTTTAATTCTTACGTTCTAAAAGACCAGCCGGTCATGGATTATTTGCGGGCATTGGATCGTGAGATGGAATATACGGTGCAACAAACACCTCCGGGTGTGATCGATACGATCTTTGTTGGCGGAGGTACGCCAACTGTACTGAAAAACGAAGAGATGGAATATTTCCTACAAAGTCTGCGCCGTCATTTCCCGAATTGGGCAGAGGATATCGAATTTACGATGGAAGCCAATCCGGGTACGACGGATGCGGATAAGCTGGCGATTATGAAGGCAGGCGGCGTGAATCGTGTCAGTTTTGGCGTACAGGCATTTCAAAATGAATTGCTGACCGGCATCGGGCGCATTCACAATACCGACGATGTGTATCGCAGCTTGGAAAATGCGCGCAAAGTTGGACTGAATAACCTATCGATTGACCTGATGTTTGGATTGCCGAATCAGACGCTAGAAATGCTGGCATACAGTGTGGAGCGTGCGCTAGAACTGGATCTGCCACATTATTCAATTTACAGCTTGAAGGTAGAAGAGAATACGCTATTCCACACCCTGTTCCAGAAAAATCAACTGCCCTTGCCGGATGAAGAATCTGAACTGAATATGTACCTGTTGCTGATGGATAAGATGAAACAGGCAGGTTATGAGCAGTACGAGATTAGTAATTTCGCTAAGCCGGGGTATGGCAGTCGTCATAATATGACCTACTGGCGTAATGAGGACTACTACGGATTGGGTGCCGGTGCGCACGGATATGTGCATGGCAAACGTCATATTAACATTAAAGGCGTGAATCCGTATAACGAAGCGGCAGCGACTCGCCTACCAAGACTGGACGCGTCTGAGATTGATCGCGATGAGGCAATGGAGGATTATATGATGGTCGGTCTTCGTATGCTAGAAGGAGTGTCTAAGGAACGCTTTGCCCGTCAATTTAATGGGGAACAGCTGGATGATGTATTCCGAGTACAACTGGACAAGCTGCTGAAAAACGATCTGCTACAGCCAACAGAGGATGGATATCGTTTAAGTGAAAAAGGCTTGCTGTTTGGCAATGATGTGTTCGGCGAATTTGTCGGCAGTTTGATGCAGGAGCAAGCATAAGCGATTGTGTGTGCCGAAGTTAAGATTTGACGAATAACTGAGCAGCCTGTACTATCATTTGCAGACGCAGACGCAGACGCAGACGCAGACGCAGACGCAGACGCAGACGCAGACGCAGACGCAGACGCAGACGCAGACGCAGACGCAAAAAAACTATACATGTAAGGCGCTGACCGAATTAGGTTGGCGCTTTTTTTCTATGTAGACTCAATCATTTGATGCAGCGTTACTTCAAGTCAGTAATCTACCTATTGAATATCAAATTACATCGCTATCGCATCCTAAATCATATTTTCGATCACTCTCGCCAAACTGACAAAAAATAGTGATGTTCATAAATACACGCAAAACTGAATCATTTTCATATATTTGTGTAATGTATACGTATTCCTTTGTAAAGATGAATAAAATACAGTCATAATCGATGCCTTTTATAAGAAAGTTAGATAGAATATTACGTGAAAAGTATCTTTTTATATACTATCATGTATCGAATTTATATAGACACAGCAAGGTTTTAATCCTATTTTACTTGTATCAAAAAAACTCTACATTTTTTACGAATAACCTATTGAATTTTCATTTGCTATGATGTATATTTATACGTATTCGTTTCACAAATAGTTAACATTGTCGTGGAAATTTAAAATTACGAAAATAAAACGTAGGTAGACGGACCATTGATCATACCATGTGACAGATCCGCAACGCCGCAACGGGGAGGAACGTATCATGCATGCTGTTGTCACTTGCAGAGCAGCCGTACCAGCAGATGTAGAAGCTCTTTATCAATTAATATCGGGATATGCCGAGCGAGGCATCATGCTTCCGCGTTCGCGCGATGTGCTGCATCGTCAACTGGAACAATTTGTTGTTGCTGAGATTGATGGCGAGTTGGTAGGCTGTGGTTCACTTTGTCAATTGGGACCGGATCTAGTAGAGATTCGCTCGCTAGGTATTTCGGAAGGTCACAAAGGTCACGGGATTGGTTCACGTCTGGTAGATACATTGATCGAGCAGGCGGCTGCCAAAGGGCTGCGCAAAGTTATGGCACTTACGTATGAAGTATCCTTCTTCAAAAAGAATGGCTTTGACGTTGTACAGACTAGCATTTTCCCAGAAAAGGTATGGGCGGATTGCCGTCATTGTCCAAAGCAGGACAACTGCGATGAGATTGCGGTACTCAAAGTTCTGGATATTTGAGAGAACGATTGGCTGGAGAGTGCGAATCACAACTAGATAGAGGTAAGATCGCTTGCTGTACGGAAATACTATAAAAGCCGAATGTCCATCATGAATTGGGATATCCGGCTTTTTGTGATTTTTTTTAATTGTTCAGAGTACATATATTCAGCAAACATAGCTTACAGATTCCAAAGTGATATAGCTTGCAAATCGGATGAAGAAGACTTATCATATAGTTAGATAATCTAATCATTTATATAAAGGAGGAATATACTATCGTTCGCAAACATATCAGCTACCAAGCGTCGCTGGATCAGTCGTTGCCGCAACTCGGAAGCGAACCGTACAATCAGCTGTGCGATCAGACAGCTGCTCCCGAGACTTCTTCTTCTGCTGCGCAGCTTGGTCTTCTTATGTTATGGAACAGCGATCATATTCTGGATGTTATCGATGATGTGCTGGCACCCTATGATATAAGCGAAAGCAAACTCGATCTGCTTTTATTGATTCGCTTACATGAAAATCAACATAAAGTGACCGCTTCTGCCCTTGCTCAGAGACTTGGTATACGCAGAGCTTCGGCGACTATTTTATTGAACAGTGTAGAAAAGAAAGGCTGGATCTACCGGCAGCAAAGCGAAGAAGACGGACGAAAAAGCTATATTTATTTGACGTCATCTGGCAAGCAATTGGTAGACACGGTATTACCGGTATTCTGGGAAGCCTGCGCTTCACTGGTTCAGGATCTGGATGAGCAGGAACAGCAGGTATTACAAAAAATAATGCTGAAGCTTAATGTAGGTATCGAAAATCGGCTTGGCTCGGGAAGATAAGAGCCGATTTTCGAAAAGAAGCAAACGTATATTTTTTTATATAATTGATTAGATTATCTAACCAATAGAAGGGTGGATATATATGCAAATGATTGAGAGTAGTACTTTGCAAAAGGAAAGTCGGTATGTATGGATCACTTGGCTGCTAAGCTGGAGTGGTCTGATTGTCATGTGTAGTCTGTATGTGACGCTTCCGCTGAACTCCTTGTTTTCGTCAGAATTTGATGTCTCTGTATCCAGAGCGGCTTTGACCAGCAGCTTGTTTTCATTTTGTTTTGCTTGTGGCTGTCTTGTATACGGAGCGATAGCGGATAAGTATGGACGCAAAAAGGTAGTCTTGTTGGGGTTGACGTTTTTGGCTGTTTTTACATGTGCAGCAGGGTGGGTGCATTCTTTTCCATTGCTGCTTCTTCTGCGCGGATTGCAAGGTTTGGCGGCATCAACATTTTCACCAGTGGTGCTTGCTTATATTGTATCCATATTTCCACAGCATCGACGGGTTACAGCGATCGGCTTTGTTAGCACTGGTTTTTTGATGGCGGGTGTTGTTGGTCAGGTAATTGCAGGAATAATCAGTACCCAATATAACTGGCATGGATTATTTCTTTTGTTCGGCGGTTTGTATATTGTAACTGCTGGTTTGATCCTGATTTTTTTGCCGAATGATTCTGCCCAGCAGCCAGAGTTGAATGTATATGCCTATGTAAAACAAATAAAAACAATCCTAATACAAAAAGATTTGCTTCTCAGTTACGTTGTTGCTTTTGTTTTGTTATCTTCGTTTATTGTGATGTATACTATTTTGAATCATTATTTGCAGCAGTCATTGTATGCATTAGATGTTCAATCCATACTGGAAATAAAAATTGCTGGGATCGCAGGTATGCTGTTGTCTCCTTTTGCCGGGAAAATGGTACAAAAGACAAATGCTCGGTGTACGCTGCTGCTCGGGTTGACCGTCAGTATAGTCAGTCTTGTGATGATGGCCTTATGGACTGCGCTGGCAGGCATAATCCTGTTTAGTGTTGTGTTTGTGGCTGGTATAGCGATCAGTGTTCCTGCTCTGGTCGCTATCGTAGGACAGCTGGGATTGCAGCGAAGAGGCATTGCTGTATCTTTATATACATTTATCCTGTTTGCAGGTACGGCATTTGCGCCATATTGGGCTATGCAAATCTTATCCTTTAGCAATGGAAGTCCGGCTTTTATAGGTAACGCCGTTTTACTGCTGCCCGCATTACTGGCAGTATTAGTGATACGCATACCGAAGCTATAGCGCAGATCATTTTGTCTTTATGTTGTACAGGATTCAAAAATCCAAAGTTAAACATGATAAAAATACCAAACTGACTTGACAATAAATGAGGCAGTTTGGTATTTTTGTAGTAGTCGTTAGCACTCAGCATTAGTGAGTGCTAACGAGGTGGATATCTTTCTCTACAAGGAACCGATATATCCCTTATATTGTTTTTGTTCAGGGAATCCGATTTGTAGCTGGAATAGACCTGAATCCAAAACAATATTGGCGCATATGGTCCTGATATTCGCGCAATGGATATCGTACAAAAAGGAGGGAGCCTCATGTTAACCGAGCGTCAAAAAATGATTCTGAATGCAATAGTAGATGATTACATTCGTTCGGCGGAACCTGTCGGGTCCCGTAGCATATCCAAAAGAGGCGATGTGAATTATAGTCCTGCGACCATTCGTAACGAAATGGCCGATCTGGAGGAACTAGGATTCCTAGAACAGCCGCACACCTCAGCCGGGCGTATTCCTTCTCAAAAGGGATATCGTTATTATGTGGATCATCTATCTCCGGTTGAAGCGGTCAACACCGCCGAAGTCAAGGAACTGAAGCGTTTCTTTGCGGAAAAGCTGTCTGCAGCGGAACAACTCATGCAGCATGCTGCGATGGTGCTGTCCAATGTAACCAATTATACTTCTATTTTACTGGGGCCTGAGGTATTCCATACCTCACTACGCCATTTTCAACTGCTGACGCTGGATCATGAGACAGCTATTGCCATTATGGTTACCAGTACAGGGCAGGTCGAGAATCGCAAAATACGGATTCCTGAGAATGTGTCCGCATCCGAGCTGGAACAAATGGTGAATCTGCTCAACAGCAGATTGGTAGGCGTGCCTTTATATAAATTAAAAACCCGTATTTTCACGGAAATCAGCGAAGAGATGCAGCGTCATCTGGAGCATTATGAAGAAATGATGGCAACGCTAAACTCTGCTTTTGGTCACGAGCAGGAACAGAAGATTTTCCTGAGTGGTGCAACCAATATGCTAATCCAACCGGAATTCAAGGATATGGACAAGGTGAAAAATATCCTCGATCTACTGGGAGAAACACCGACGCTGACCCGTCTGATGACAGAAGCATCCAATCCCAATGGCATTCAGGTACGTATTGGCGCGGAGAATGCGCATGAAGCATTTGAAAATTGCAGTCTGATTACCGCCACCTATGAACTAGATGGCGAATCTCTCGGCACCATTGGTATATTGGGACCAACGCGGATGGAATATGCACGAGTGATGGGAATTCTGAATATGCTTTCCCATGATATGACCCGTGTGTTGAAGCAATGGTATCGTTAATTGTTCTCTCTGCCAATCTACTATTCGCTGATGGGATGAACTAGAAGTTGCGTTAATGGTTACGCTAGCGGGTACAAAGGAAGGGTTCGCCACATGGAGCATAATCCATGTATAGTGAATCTCAACGACCCGGTACTTATTTTAAGGAGGTGAACAATCTTGAATAAAGAGCAATCCTTTCAAGAAAACAACAATTCGGAACAACAGCCGGTAAATGAAGCCGAAGCAATGGAAAATGTGGAAGCAACCGAAGCAACGGGGCAGGACACCACTTCTGAAGCACCAGTGGAAGAAGTTGTAACCCGCGCCGAGCTGGAACGCGTTCAGGCACAAGCCGACGACCAAACCCAGCGTTTGCTGCGCGCACAAGCTGATTTTGACAACTTCCGCCGCCGTACCCAGAAAGAAAAGGAAGATCTGGCAAAATACGCGTCCGCAGGCTTGATTACCGAATTGATTCCGGTTATCGATAATTTTGAACGCGCGATGGCAACCAAACCGGATAGCCCGGAATTGGAATCCTTCACCAAAGGTGTAGATATGATCTTCCGCCAACTGTCGGATGTACTGAAAGGTACAGGTCTGACTCCAATGGAAACTGTAGGTCAACCATTTAACCCTGAATTCCATCAAGCTGTGATGCAGGTTGAATCCGACGAACACGAAGAAGGAATCGTCGTGGAAGAACTGCAAAAAGGATACATCCTCAAAGATAAAGTCATCCGCCCAGCAATGGTTAAAGTCAGCGGTTGATCAGCAACGATGTAAAAGCCTACTATCTATTCCAAGTAAGCTAAACGAGAAATATTTTCATGTCTTTAACATTTTTAAAAGTTTGTACAACTAATAAAATTTTGGCACAGCCAACATTCACAGCTAAGCCCACTACTTAGCAACTTCTAAAAATAACCTTGTTATTGAACTCGCTTGCTCGTGTAGCACGGAGCGTAGGGAAGGGAATAAGGGAAAAGGAACGACTTTGGAGGTGCGGGAATCTTCATTTTATTTTAATCTGAAAGATTCCCGCGGCTCCACCGGAGTTCCGTTCTCTTATTCCTTCCCGAAGGGGCCCCCGCAAACCAAACAAAAGAGTACTCAAAACAAGTCCAATTCCAAAACAGGGAGGAAATTTAAGTCATGAGTAAAGTAATCGGTATCGACCTTGGTACAACCAATTCATGTGTAGCAGTAATGGAAGGCGGCGAGGCAGTCGTTATTCCTAACCCAGAAGGCGCACGTACAACCCCTTCTGTAGTCGGCTTCAAAAAAGACGGCGAGCGTATCGTTGGTGAAACAGCAAAACGTCAATCCATCACGAACCCGGATCGCACAATCAGCTCCATCAAACGTCACATGGGTACAGATCACAAAGAATCCATCGACGACAAAAACTATAGCTCCCAAGAAATCTCTGCAATGATTTTGCAAAAGCTGAAATCCGATGCAGAAGCATATCTGGGTCAACCCGTAACCCAAGCGGTTATCACTGTTCCAGCTTACTTCAACGATAGTCAGCGTCAAGCAACTAAAGATGCTGGTAAAATTGCTGGTCTGGAAGTTCTGCGTATCGTCAACGAGCCAACAGCAGCAGCACTGGCATACGGTCTGGAAAAATCCGAAGACCAAACAATCCTCGTGTATGACTTGGGCGGCGGTACATTCGACGTTTCCATTTTGGAACTGGGCGATGGCTTCTTCGAAGTAAAAGCAACCAGCGGTGACAACCACCTCGGTGGTGACGACTTTGACCAAGTGATCATTGACTATCTGGTAAGTGAATTCAAAAAAGATCAAGGTATCGACCTGAGCAAAGATAAAGCAGCTGTACAACGTCTCAAAGACGCAGCTGAAAAAGCGAAAAAAGAACTGTCCGGTGTACTGACTACAACGATCTCTCTGCCGTTCATCACGGTTGCAGACGGCGTTCCTCAGCACTTGGAAGTAAACCTGACTCGTGCGAAATTCGAAGAGCTGTCCGCATCTCTCGTAGAGCGTACACTCGGTCCAACTCGTCAAGCGATCAAAGACTCCGGTCTGAGCGCTAACGAAATCGACAAAATCGTTCTCGTTGGTGGTTCCACTCGTATTCCTGCTGTACAGGAAGCGATCAAAAAACTGACTGGCAAAGAACCACACAAAGGCGTAAACCCGGATGAAGTCGTTGCCCTCGGCGCAGCAGTTCAAGCGGGCGTACTGACTGGTGATGTAAAAGACGTAGTCCTGCTGGACGTAACTCCACTGTCCCTCGGTATCGAGACAGCAGGTGGCGTATTCACCAAAATGATCGATCGCAATACAACGATCCCAACAAGCAAATCGCAAGTGTTCTCCACATACGCGGACAACCAGCCTAGCGTTGAGATCCACGTACTGCAAGGTGAGCGCGAAATGGCAGCAGGTAACAAAACACTGGGTCGTTTCATGCTGGGTGACATTCCGGCAGCACCACGCGGCGTACCGCAAATCGAAGTTACATTTGACATCGATGCGAACGGTATCGTTAACGTATCGGCAACAGACAAAGGTACAAACAAAAGTCAAAAAATCACCATCACTTCTTCCAGCGGTCTGAGCGATGAAGAAGTTGAGAAAATGATGAAAGACGCTGAGCTGCACGCGGAAGAAGACCGCAAACGCAAAGAGCTGGTTGAAGTGAAAAACAGCGGCGACCAACTCATTTACCAAGTGGAAAAAACAATCAAAGATCTTGGTGAAAAAGCAGATGCAGGCGAAGTCGAAAAAGCTAATGCTGCCAAAGACAAGCTGAAATCCGTACTGGAAGGCGAAGACGTAGAAGCGATCAAAGCAGCTACCGAAGAGCTGAACACAGTAGCACAAGCACTGGCAGTGAAACTGTACGAGCAAGCACAGCAGGATCAACCAGCTGGCGATGCAGCACAGGGCGCTCCGAAAAACGACAATGTCGTGGATGCAGAATACGAAGTAGTCGACGAAGACAAAAAAGATTAATCATCCAAACACGTTTGGAATGGGAAGGTCAAAGCCGGGGCATCCCGTGCTTTGACTTTCATTTTTTATGTCCACATGGTATAAACACATAGTGGCATACAACGACCGGCAGACAATGCAGTCGAATCATGAAGTGGAGGTGGACCGATGGCAGACAAACGCGATTATTACGAGGTACTTGGCATAGGCAAGGACGCCTCTGATGATGATATTAAAAAGGCATACCGTAAGCTGGCGCGTCAGTATCACCCAGACGTCAACAAAGAAGCGGATGCGGAAACCAAGTTTAAAGAAGTAAAAGAGGCTTATGACGTACTGAGCGACTCTTCTAAGCGTTCCCAGTACGATCAATATGGTCATATCGATCCAAACCAAGGCGGCTTCGGTGGTGGCGGATTCTCGGCTGGTGGCGGATTTGGCGATATTTTCGATATGTTCTTTGGCGGTAATGGCAGACAGCGTAACCCGAATGCACCGCAGCGTGGTAACGATTTGCAATACACAATGACATTGGAGTTCAAAGAAGCGATTTTCGGTAAAGAAACGGATATTACGATCAACCGTACTGAGAATTGCGACGTGTGTAACGGCAGTGGTGCCAAACCGGGTACAGAACCAAAAACTTGCTCCGTCTGTCATGGTTCTGGACAAGAAGAAGTGGTTCAAAACACGCCATTCGGACGTATGGTTAACCGTCGCAGCTGCTCCAATTGCGGAGGCACAGGTACCATTATCGAAGAGAAATGTGGCAATTGTAACGGCGCAGGTCGCGTGAAAAAACAACGCAAAATCCATATTCGCATCCCAGCTGGTGTGGATGATGGTTCACAAATGCGCGTAAACGGTGAAGGCGAAGGCGGTATCAAAGGTGGTCCTCCGGGCGATCTGTATATCGTATTCCGCGTGAAAGAGCATGATTTCTTCCAGCGTGAAGATGAAGATATTTATTGCGAAATCCCGCTCACCTTTACCCAAGCAGCGCTTGGCGACGAGATCGAAGTGCCAACACTGACGGAAAAAGTGAAAATCAAAGTACCAGCAGGTACACAGACGGGCACATACTTCCGTCTGAAAGGCAAAGGTGTTCCACGTCTACGCGGTACAGGTCAAGGCGATCAGCACATTAAGGTGGTCTTGGTAACGCCAAGTAACCTGACGGATGATCAGAAAGACCTGCTGCGCCAGTTCGGTTCCCTGAGCGGCGAGAAAACGCATGAAAATGAGCAGTCTTTCTTTGACCGTGTGAAACGAGCATTCCGCGGGGATTGATAAGTACGAGTAAAGTGTATGAGCAGCCCGGTTCTTTCGCGGAACCGGGCTTTTCTACTGTAAAGGTTCAGGCAGGTACGGAGACGATCTCCGTTTGTATTTTGAATTGGATCGGGAATGTGTAGTACAATGAAGCGTAATGCAAACCGGGCAGTGACAGGTCCGATGACGATCAGGGGGAATGAAATCATGTTATGGCATGAATTGACGATACATACAACCGAGCAGGCAGTGGAGATGATCTCCAACTTTTTGCATGAAGCGGGCGCAGGCGGAGTTACGATTGAAGAATCGGGTACACTGAACAAGGAGCGCGACACCTCGTATGGACAATGGTACGAAATGCCATTGAACGATATTCCAGAGGGACTGGCAGTCGTACAAGGGTACTTTTCCGAGGAGGTCGATATGGAGGCGATTTCTGCCGAGATTGGCAACCGTACAGCTCAGCTGAAGGAATTTGGTATTGATGCTGGAGAAGCATCCATTTCTGTGCGTACAGTGGACGAGGATGACTGGGCGAATGCGTGGAAGCAGTATTTCAAACCGATTCGTGTGTCGGAGCGTTTGACGATCAAGCCGACGTGGGAAGACTATACGCCAGAGAGTGAGCAGGAGCAGATTATTGAGCTGGACCCGGGGATGGCGTTTGGAACAGGTACCCATCCGACTACATCGCTTTGCCTGCGCACGCTAGAAACGGTGATTAAGGGCGGCGAAGAAGTAATCGACGTTGGTACTGGCTCCGGTATTCTAGCAATCGGCGCAATCAAGCTGGGCGCGAAAAGTGTACTGGCGCTTGATCTGGACCCTGTAGCGGTATCCAGTGCGCGTGAGAACACGCATCTGAACGGTCTGGACGACCGTATTATCGTCCATGAGAGTGATCTGCTGTCTGTACTCAAAGCGGACTCCAACACAGCAGAGAACGCGCTGAATGTCACGCTGCCGGTACAGGTGGTTGTGGCGAATATTTTGGCGGAGATTATTTTGCTGTTTATCGACGATGTGTACGAAGCATTGCCGGTAGGTGGTGCGTATATCGCATCCGGTATTTACAAAAATAAAGAAGATGTGGTACACCAAGCGCTGGAGCAAGCTGGATTTGAGATCGAAGGCGCTCACCGCGATGAAGATTGGATCGCGTTTGTGGCGAGAAAGAGGTAAGTATGGATTTTCTGAACGATATTCTGTTTGTACCTCTGAATATTTTACCGTTTTATGTGTTGGCACTGGTCATCGGCTTTACAGTGCATGAATTCTCTCATGCGTACTTTGCCAGTAAATTTGGTGATCCGACGGCGAAGATGCTGGGGCGGGTGACGCTGAATCCCGCGGCGCATGTGGATTTGCTCGGTTTGATTTTGCTGCTGATTGCTGGCTTTGGTTGGGCGCGTCCCGTACCAGTGAACCGTGCCAATTTTGATCGTCCGCGCTTGATGGGCGTGATTGTGTCGGCTGCGGGTCCAGTGAGTAATTTGCTGTTGGCGCTCGTAACGGTCATCATTTATTATGGACTGAACTATTTTGGCATTATCGGTTCGTTTGCGAATAACCGGATTGATATTGCCATCGTTACATTTGTACAGTACATGGTGCTAATGAACTGTTTCCTGTTTATTTTCAATCTGATTCCATTGCCGCCATTGGACGGGTATCGGATTCTGTTCGATTGGCTGCCACCACGAATTAGTGCAAAGCTGCAACGAGTAGAGCAATGGGCGCTATTGATTTTCCTACTGCTGCTGTTCTTGCCGCCTCTTCGTGCGGTAACAATTCAGCCGTTATATGGATTGGCAGGATCATTGTCTGAAAGCTTCTATAAGCTGGCTGGACTGATCTTTGGTGGTTAAAATATCCTAATATCTTGACGATTCCCAAAATGTCGGTAGCAGCGCATTGTGCTGTATACCGGCATTTTTCTTTTTCATGAAGTTCATGAAGATTCTATTTCGGTGAAAATGAAAACGGAAAATGTTGTATTGTAAACGCTCTATATGCAAAAGGGCAAATATGAACAAATATCGAACTTTTACAAGTCCATATCTATTTGAAAATGGGCAAAATCGTGAAAATCACAGACAGGAAATCATCCTCCAGCTTATGCTAAAATGAAGATTGAGTGAAGTGTAGCACATCACTTGACATTACCCTGCAACAAGTATGATAATGATTCTCAGATTGTATTTATTCTAAATACAGATGGCATCAACCAAAAAATCATTGGATATAGGAGGAATTACATTATGTCTCTTATCGGTAAAAAAGTAGACTCTTTCAACGCAAAAGCATTTCACAACGGTGAATTCATCGACGTGTCCGAACAAAACTTCCAAGGAAAATGGAGCGTTGTTTGCTTCTATCCAGCAGACTTCACATTCGTTTGCCCAACTGAGCTGGGTGACCTGCAAGATCAATACGCTACACTGAAAAATCTGGGTGTAGAAGTATACTCCGTATCGACAGATACTCATTTCACTCACAAAGCATGGCACGATCACTCCGATGTAATCAGCAAACTGGAATACATCATGATCGGCGATCCTTCGCAACGTATTTCCCGCATGTTCGACGTTCTGGACGAAGAAGAAGGTCTGGCACAACGCGGTACATTCATTATCGACCCTGAAGGTGTTGTACAAACAGTAGAAATCAACGCTGATGGTATCGGTCGTGACGCAAGCACACTCGTTGATAAAATCAAAGCAGCTCAATATGTACGCAACAACCCAGGTGAAGTATGCCCTGCAAAATGGAAAGAAGGCGGCGAAACGCTGAAACCAAGCCTGGATCTGGTTGGTAAAATCTAAGTTTCGTCCACTCTAAGTCTTTTTCATCAATGTATACAACGATCCTTAGGATCATCAATACGCATATTATTGCAATATCGATAGAGATAGAGCATGTACGGATAAGGAGCATGAGCACATGGTATTAGATGCAGAAATGAAAACTCAACTCTCTCAATACCTTCAACTTCTGGAAAGCGACATCGTGCTGAAAGTTAGTGCTGGCGATGATAAAGCTTCCCAGGAAACGCTGGAACTTCTGGACGAACTTGCTGCCATTTCTTCGCGCATCCAAGTGGAAAAAGCAGTGCTGGAACGCACCCCCAGCTTTAGTGTAAACCGTGTCGGCGAAGATACCGGTGTTGTATTTGCCGGTGTTCCGCTCGGACACGAATTTACGTCCCTTGTGATGGCACTGCTCCAAGTGAGCGGCCGTGCGCCGAAAGTGGATGACAGCCTGATCGCTCAAGCGAAAGCAGTGAAGGGCAGCTACACATTTGAGACGTATGTCAGCCTGACATGCCACAACTGTCCAGATGTAGTACAAGCGCTGAACATTCTGAGCGTGCTCAACCCGAACATCACACACACGATGATCGAGGGCGGCGCATTCAAACACGAAGTAGACAGCAAAAACATCATGGCGGTACCAACGGTACTGCTGAACGGTGAAGCATTCGGCAGCGGTCGGATGTCGCTGCAAGATATTTTATCCAAACTGGGCGCAGGTCCAGATGCGGATGAATTGTCTGAAAAAGAAGCCTACGATGTGCTTGTGGTCGGCGGCGGTCCTTCCGGTTCCAGTGCAGCTGTATACGCAGCGCGCAAAGGTATTCGTACGGGTCTCGTAGCTGAGCGCTTTGGCGGTCAGGTGATGGATACAGTCGGTATTGAGAACTTCATTAGCGTGAAATATACCGAAGGTCCAAAACTGGCAGCGAGTCTGGAAGAGCATGTGAAGGAATACGGCGTAGATATTATGCCATCCCTGCGTGCCAAACGTCTGGAGAAAAAAGATCTGGTTGAAGTGGAACTGGAAAACGGCGCTGTACTGAAAAGTAAAACCGTTATCCTATCCACTGGTGCACGCTGGCGCAACATCGGCGTACCGGGCGAAGCAGAATTCAAAAACAAAGGCGTAGCCTATTGCCCACACTGTGATGGTCCTCTGTTCGAGGGCAAGCATGTTGCAGTAATCGGCGGCGGCAACTCTGGTATTGAAGCTGCGATTGACCTCGCTGGTATCGTCAAGCATGTTACCGTTCTGGAATTTGCACCGGAATTGAAAGCTGATTCCGTTCTACAGGATCGTCTATACAGCCTGCCGAACGTAACAGTTGTCAAAAACGCGCAAACCAAAGAAATCACTGGTACGGATACCGTTAACGGTATTAGCTATATCGACCGCGATACGCTGGAAGAGCATCATGTTGAACTGCAAGGTGTGTTCGTACAGATCGGTCTGGTGCCAAACACCGACTGGCTGAAAGACACGCTCGAACTGACTCGCATGGGTGAGATCGTTGTCGACAAGCATGGCGCAACAAGCGTTCCCGGCGTATTCGCAGCTGGCGATTGCACAGATAGCGCGTATAAGCAGATCATCATCTCAATGGGCTCCGGCGCAACCGCTGCACTGGGCGCATTTGATTATATGATCCGTCACTAATTTCATTTTGAAGATAGATAAAAGTCCTTCTACCGTATCGAGTCATTCGATCATGGTAGAAGGACTTTTGCTGTTTGATAGCGATAGAAGACTCGGAATGACAATTTGCCCCCAAACCCTAGCCCTGATTGACCAAACGTTGTATGATAGAAATTCAGGGATTCCCTTCAATATGCTGTTCTGCTGTATAGTCATGTCCGGCTTGTGTCTACACAGTCCGGGCTATTTGAATGCAAGTGGCACAGAATTATATAATAGTAGTCATGAAAATGTCATACAGAAAGTGGATGAGCGATGCAGCGATATTTTGTACCGGCAGAGCAGTTCAGTGAGCAGCAGGTTATTATTACCGGCGAGGATGCTCGGCATATTATTCGGGTGATGCGCTCGCAGGAAGGCGATGAGCTGATTGCCTGCGACGGTAATCAACTGGACGTGCTAGCCGAAATTATGAGTATGGATGAAGGCATTGTCACGGCGCGTATTGTTGAGCGATTGGAGCAGTTGTCTGAAGCCAAGGTGCAGGTGACCATCGCACAAAGCCTGCCCAAGGGCGATAAAATGGAAACGGTCATTCAAAAATGCACCGAGCTAGGCGCAGCGTCCTTTGTTCCTTTTTTGTCCAAACGCACCGTTGTCCAATATGATGCCCGTAAGGAAGAGAAGCGATTGCAGCGCTGGAGCAAGATTGCCAAGGAAGCGGCGGAGCAAAGTCACCGCAGCCGTGTGCCGCAGATTGGACACGCGCTGACTTGGAAGCAGCTGCTCGGCTCGCTGGAAGTATACGATCTGATTTGTTTTTGTTATGAAAAGGAAAATGGTCATCAGCTTCGCGATGTAGTGCAGCCATTTGCGCATCGTTTGCAGGAGCGCACAGCGCAGGAACAGACTGCACGCGTGCTGATCGTCGTTGGACCGGAAGGCGGTTTTACCGAGCAGGAAGTGGAGGAAGCCGAAGGGCGGGGAGCGACATCAACCGGATTGGGACGCCGTATTTTGCGTACCGAGACGGCAGCGATGACCGCGCTTGCCTGTATCATGTATGAAATCGGAGAAATGGGAGGAATGTAACGATGCCATCTGTAGCGTTTTACACTCTAGGCTGTAAAGTCAACTTTTATGATACCGAAGCCATGTGGCAATTGTTCAAAAATGAAGGCTACGAGCAGGTCGATTTTGAAGAAAAAACGGCTGATGTGTACGTCATCAATACCTGTACAGTAACCAATACCGGTGACAAAAAAAGTCGCCAAATTATCCGACGTGCCGTTCGTCGTAATCCAGATGCAGTCATCGCAGTAACGGGCTGCTATGCGCAAACCTCTCCAGCGGAGATTCTCGATATTGAGGGTGTCGATCTCGTGGTCGGTACACAGGATCGCGATAAGCTGATGGATCATATTCGCAGCTTACAGGAGGAGCGTAAGCCAATCAATGCGGTGCGTAACATTATGAAAACGCGCGAATTTGAGGAGCTGGATGTACCGGATTTTGCCAATCATACCCGTGCATTTTTGAAAATTCAGGAAGGCTGCAACAACTTCTGTACCTTCTGCATTATTCCGTGGTCACGCGGTTTGTCGCGCAGCCGCGCTGCTAGCAGCGTCATCGCACAGGCGCACCAGCTTGTAGCAGCAGGCTACAAGGAAATCGTGCTGACTGGTATACATACCGGTGGCTACGGCGACGATTTAGAGGATTACGATCTGGCGGATCTGCTTTGGGATCTGGATAAAGTTGAAGGTTTGGAGCGCATCCGCATCAGTTCGATTGAAGCGAGTCAAATTGACGACCGTGTGCTGGATGTACTGAATCGTTCCTCCAAAATGTGCCGCCACTTCCATATCCCACTGCAAGCAGGCGACGACAATGTATTGAAACGGATGCGCCGCAAATATACCGTTGCCGAATATGCAGAGAAGATTCGTCGTATTCGTCAGGCGATGCCGGATGTAGCGATTACCACCGATGTCATTGTCGGCTTCCCCGGCGAAACCGAGGAAATGTATCGTAATGGCTATGAGCTGATGAAGTCGATTGGCTTTTCCGAAATGCACGTCTTCCCGTATTCCAGACGTACCGGTACACCGGCTGCACGAATGGAGGATCAGGTGGACGAGGAAGTGAAAAATGCGCGCGTGCATGAACTGATCGATCTATCCGAGCAAATGCAGCTGTCATACGCTGAGAAATTCGTTGGTCATGTGCTGGATATTATTCCAGAAAACAACGACAAAGGATTGTTCGGTGACGGCATGATTGCCGGATATAGCGATAATTATTTGCAAATCGCCTTCGAAGGTTCGGAAGAGCTGGTCGGCAAGCTGTGCCGTGTGAAGCTGATGGAGCCGGGCGTTAACACAAGTCAAGGTCAACTCGTTCGCGTGCTGGAGCAGGAGCCAAGCAAGATCGCGCAGTAAGCGGAATGAAGCGTGTATCACAGTCGAAATGATTTAACGTATTGTAAGATATGTACAAATAGCGTGTAAGGTATGCATAAACAGAGGATTTCGTTTTGCATGTTCGGTTCAGAGCCGGAGCAGCAGGATGAAATCCTTTGTTTTGCTGTTAGGAATCCATTGAAGGAGTGAACAGAATTGGCAAATATTATTTTGCATCAAAAGCGTAAAAAACGGTTGGAGCAGAGGCATCCGTGGATTTTTGAAAGTGAAATTGCTAGTGTGGAAGGCGAGCCGCAGGGCGGACAAGTGGTGCATGTGCTGAATCACCAGCGTAAGTTTTTGGCATCTGGTTATTACAATAAGGCATCCAAAATTACAGTACGTGCTATTTCCAGACAGCCGCTGGAAGAGATGGATCAGGCATTTTTTGCGAAACGATTTGCTTGGTGCCTTGATCATCGAAAACGCTTTTTGCCAGAAGAAAATGCGTATCGTCTTGTATATGGCGAAGCCGATTTTCTGCCGGGTCTGATCGTAGATCGGTTTGGCGATGTGCTGGTGGTACAGCTGCTTACCCTCGGAATGGATCAACGTCGTCAGCAGATCGTGGATGCGCTGGTAGAGGTCATGCAACCGAAGGGCATTTATGAACGCAGTGATGTGTCCGTGCGTAAGCTGGAAGGATTGGAAGAGGTCAAAGGGCTGCTGTACGGCGAATGCCCGCGTCATGTGACCGTATCGGAAAATGGTCTGCTGATCAAAGTGGATATTGAAGAGGGACAGAAAACAGGCTATTTCTTCGATCAGCGTGAAAACCGCGCATCTATTGCACCGCTCATGCTGGGCTGGGGCGAACGCAGCGGTATTACGATGCAGCAGGTAGAGCAGGAGGGACAAAGCATCACCGCGCCTGTTAACCGCAAAGGCAAAGTCGTGGATTTCCCATACTGGGACGGTGCAACTGTACTGGAATGCTTTTCCCATACAGGCAGCTTTACTCTGAATGCGTGCAAATACGGCGCCAAAAAAGTAACCTGTCTTGATATTTCTGCCCATGCGATTGAAAGCGCACAGGAAAATGTACGCTTGAATGGATTTGAGGAGCGGGTCGAGTTTGTCGTAGCTGATGCGTTTGACTATCTGCGCAGCAATGCCAAAGGTCTGGACGAGCGCCGCGACCGCGCTGCGGGCGACAGCAAACAAGATACCTCTGTGCCCATGACAGCAGGCGGTGGACGCAGCTGGGATGTGGTCATCCTTGATCCACCAGCATTCGCCAAAACGAAAAGCGCTGTTCAAGGCGCTGTACGTGGCTACAAAGACATTAACCTGCATGGTATGAAGCTTGTAAATGAAGGCGGCTATCTTGTAACTGCCAGCTGCTCGTACCATATGAAACCGGAACTATTCCTCGAAACGATCCAAGACGCTGCCCGCGACGCTGGCAAAGTACTGCGCCTGATCGATTGGAAAGCCGCAGGTAAAGACCACCCGCAAATTCTGGGCGTTACCGAAGGGCACTACCTGAAATTCGCTATCTTTGAAGTGCGCAGCGCAGATTTTTAAACACGATTATGTTTTAACGGATGCTGTACGAATGTATCATGATGCTATCTATCCATCTCGCGATTGCACCTTGCATCGCAAGATACAGCATCGATGATCGCTCACTCCGTTATCGTTTACAAAGCCGTTATAGTATAATAAACCCACGGTGAGGAATTCCCTCCGCCTATCGTACCGCTTCGTACGCTACAGGCGGAGGGCTTTTCCATGTTAACGAAATCAACACATGGTAAAATCGATCCATTCTGCACTCACAACAGCTACATACCCAACTTCATCTTGCACTCATATTGAATTTTTCCTCAATGTAGAGTACATTGAAGCATAGGGAACATACGTTCTAAAAAGATTCAATCCAATCAGCACCCAACCCAGCATCACAATGTCTCTCAATTTTAAAAATAAACACTAACATACAGCACCATCCTGCTTCAAAAAGCCCAACCGCCCTATCCTTTTCAAGACACCAAGACAAAAATGATACGATTACGAAAGAATCAAAACACGGAAGTTGTCTTACCTGCTACCCTCCAATTGAGGGTAAGTATTACCATATGCAGCAAGAGCACGGAGCGTAGGAAAAGGAATAAGGGAAAAGGACGACTTATCGTGTTTACGATCTTCAAACACGAGGTTCAATGGAAAGTGATTTTTGCGAAGCAAAATATCTTACCCTTTTGGAGCATAGAGAATCTACATTTACTTCTAATTCAGTAGATTCTCCATGCTCCACCGAAGTCCGTTCCCTTATTCCTTTCCGAAGCGTTGTACCTCAAAAGCTGCAAACCCAGGTAAACTAACTCCCACCCCATCCCAATTTAAAGGTGATGTTCCTATGCCCCTTACATTTATGCTAGGTCGCTCTGGAAGCGGCAAAACAACAACGATCATCAACAGAGTCATTGATCAGATTAGCGCCGATCCAACTGGACCACCGCTGCTGATCATTGTACCGGAGCAAGCTTCTTTTCAAACCGAGCATGCTCTTATTCGCAGCCCGCGACTCAAGGGCAATATGCGTGCTAGCGTCTACGGATTCCGCCGTTTGGCACAGCTTGTGCTGCGAGAAGTCGGTGGCTCTGCCAAAACGCCGCTGGGCGATGAAGGCAAAAAGATGCTGCTCTACAAGCTGATTCAGCAGCATCAGCCGCAGCTGCGACTGTTTGGTGGTGCAGGTGATCAATTTGGCTTTATCAGTCAACTGAGCGAGCTGTATAGCGAGTTCAAGCATTATTCACTCACCGCAGACAAGCTAGAGGAATACGTCAGCCAAGCAGCAACAGGGATCTCGCCGCTGCTAACCGACAAGCTGCATGATTTGCAGCATATATATCAGCAATATGAATCAGGATTATCCGGCTTATATGTGGATCGTGATGATACGCTAAACGATTTGGCAGAGGCATTGCCACGTTCGCAAGCGCTAGAAGGCGTGCAAGTATGGATCGACGGCTTCCACAGCTTTACGATGCAAGAATATGCTGTAATTGCCGCATTGCTGGAAAAGGCGGTATCGGTCACTGTATCGCTGACGCTGGATACTCCCTATATTCACGAGCAGCCAAGCGAGATGGAACTGTTTTATCAGCAGGGAATGGCGTTTCGTCGTCTGTATCAGTTGGCGGAAGCCCTTGGTCATGCCGATGAGCAGGCGATAGAGAATCTGTCTGCCGATATTACGGCTGTACCAATTCGTTTTCGCAATAGCCCACAGCTGGCTCAGCTTGAAGCAGGCTACCGAACCCGGCGAGCATGGAGTCGCAGCCAAACTGCCAATCATGGTAAAGGTGAGCTGTCTGTTCATTGTGCGCCAGATCGTCGTACTGAGATTGAAGGTGCATTGCGCGAAATGGTGCGACTAGCACGCGAAGAAGGCGCACGCTGGCGCGATATGGCAGTATTCGTCCGTAATTTGGAAGACTATGAGCATCTGATTGCGCCGCTATTGGATGACTATGGTATTCCATATTTTCTCGATAAACGACGCGGCATACTGCATCATCCGTTATCGGAATTGATGCGTTCCGCTCTAGATATTGTGCTGTACAACTGGCGGTATGAGGATGTATTCCGCTGTATCAAGACAGGTTTGCTAGTTACTTTGGATGAACAAATCAGTCAGACCGATCTAGATCGATTGGAAAATATGGTGCTGGCATCAGGTATTCATGGTCATCGCTGGACTGACGGTCGTCCGTGGCAGGGGATGCCCAGTTTATCGCTGGAAGCCGATGAGCCGGAAAAAGAGCAGCAAAGCGAGCGTCAACACATGTTATCGCAGCAAATGGAAATTGTACGTAAGCGTGTTGCTGAGCCGCTATCTCGTTTTGAGAAAAAGGTCAAAAAAGCAAAGCATGCCACCTCACTTTGTATCGCGCTCTACGAATTGCTGGACGATCTCAATATTGCCGACAAGCTAGAGCAGCTCAGTCATCGGGCAGCCCAACAGGGCGATCCATTGCGCGCTCGCGAGCATATTCAGATTTACGGCAATGTGATGGAGTTGCTGGATCAAGTCGTGGATATTATGCAGGAGGATAAACTGGAGCTGGAAGCCTTCGCAGGCTTGCTGGAAACGGGCTTGTCGGGTCTGCGACTTGGCGTTGTTCCGCCTGCACTGGATCAGGTGCTGATCGGATCGCTAGATCGGACGCGTCCATTAGATATTCAATACGGCTTTGTGCTAGGCGTGAATGATGGCATTGTTCCATCTGTTTTTGCTGATCAGGGGATTTTGAATGAAGCGGAGCGCCTGAATCTGACGGAAGGTGGATTGGAGTTGGCGCCGGGCATTACGCGTCGTCAGCTGGATGAGCGCTTTATTGTCTATCATGCGTTGACCGTAGCGAGCGAGCGGCTGTGGATCAGCTATGCAATGAGTGACGAGGAGGGCAGAGGTTTGATGCCGTCCGAAGTGATTACAACCGTCAAAGGTTTATTTCCGGGGATGCGTGAGCAGAATATTTGCCTAACAGCAGGTATTCGTCAGACGCCGGAGGAGCATTTGGAATTGGTGAGCACACCGCAGACGACGTTGCCGCATCTGATTGGTCAATTACGCGATTGGAAGCAAGGCAGCGACATTCCAATGCTATGGTGGCATGCGCTATCGTGGTATGATCGACAGCCGAGCTGGCAACCACAATTGCAGTTGCTACTAAAATCGCTGGATTATGAAAATAAAGGACTTCCGCTTCAGGAAGACACTAGTCGTCATCTGTATGGCAGTACGCTGCGGACGAGTGTATCTGGTATGGAGCAATTTGTATCATGTCCGTTTGCCCATTTTGCTTCCCGTGGATTGAAGCTGCGTGAACGGCAGGAATACCGACTGAAAGCGCCGGATATTGGGCAGCTGTTCCATGCGTCCTTAACGACGCTGGCGCAGGATTTGCAAAGCGCTGGTCGCAACTGGGGCGATCTGACGCCAGAGGAATGTGTACAAGCGGCAGAAGCAGCAGTCGACAAGCATAGTCCGCGCTTACAGGGTGAGATTTTGCTCAGCTCGAAGCGGTACGGCTATATTACGCGAAAGCTGCGCGATATTGTGAGTCGCGCGTCGGTCATTATCGGCGAGCAGTCGCGGCGGGGGCAATTCGAGCCACGCTATCTGGAACTGGCTTTCGGTCCGAATGGGAATTGGCCACCGCTACGCTTTACGCTGGATAATGGATACACGATGGAGATTGTTGGACGAATCGACCGTGTGGATGTGGCAGAAGGTGAGAATAATCTGCTCATTCGTATCATTGACTATAAATCGAGTTCTACCGATTTGAAGCTGCATGAAGTGTATTATGGATTGGCACTGCAAATGCTCACCTATCTAGACGTGCTGTTGACGCACGCTGAAGAGGTGATGGGCAAAAAGGCTGACCCAGCGGGCGCATTGTATTTTCATGTGCATAATCCGTTGCTGCAAGCAGGCAATCGACTCAGTATGGAGCAGTCACAGCAGGAATTGCTCAAAAAGTTCAAAATGAAAGGTCTGCTGATGGCAGACCGTGATGTGATCAGCAAAATGGATACGACGCTCGAAAAAGGGTATTCGTCCATTTTGCCAGTAGCGATCAAGGCAGACGGCGGCTTTTACAGCAGTTCGGCGGTTGCGTCACCGGAGCAGTGGCAGGAGCTGCTGCGCAATGTGCGTCATACTGCCAAAGAGATCGGCAGCAATATTACGAACGGTACGACAGATATTACGCCCTATCGAATTGAACAAGAGAAGGCGTGTACGTTTTGCGCCTACAAGTCGGTCTGTCAATTTGACGAAAGCATCAAAGGTAATAACTACAATTTACTGAAAAAGCCAAACAAAAACGAAACATGGGAATTGCTGCAAAACCGACAGGACGGGCAGAAAGGAGCGCGCGACCATGAGCAATGATGATTTGAATTTCAATCCAAACAATGGATCATATACACATGAACAGCCAGATGATCTGTTCGCTGATGTTGATTCTGGTACTGAGCGCGCACTCGCTTTGCAGCAGGTGCAGATGCCCAGACCAGATAACAGTACGTGGACGGAGGATCAGTGGAAAGCCATCTCTCTGCGCGGCAACAATTTGCTGGTAGCAGCGGCAGCGGGTTCTGGTAAAACGGCAGTGCTAGTCGAGCGCATTATTCGTCAGGTGATCGATCCAGAATATCCGCTGGATGTGAATCGGATGCTGGTTGCAACGTTTACCAAGGCAGCGGCGACCGAGATGCGGCAGCGTATTCGTGCGGCGCTGGATCGGGAAGTGCTGAACCGACCAGATGATGAACGATTACGTCGGCAGTTGGCGCTGATTGGGCAGGCATCGATTACAACATTGCACTCCTTTTGCATGGAAGTCATTCAGCGGTATTATGCGATGATTCCGCTAGATCCGGGTTTCCGTATCGCCAGCGAAAACGAATGTGCGATGATGCGTGAGGAACTGCTGGAGGAATTATTTGAGGAGAAATATACCGAGGAAGAGGAGCGCGACAATCGTCAATTTCATCGGCTAATCAACTGGTTTGGTGGTGAACGCAGTGACGATGCAGCCATGAAGCTGGTCGAACGGTTGTATCATTTTGCGCGCAGTCATCCGTGGCCAGAGCATTGGTTACGGGAGATGGCAGCGGCCTTTCATGTGGAACATGCAGCGCAGCTGGAAGAATCGGCATGGGTGCGGCAGATTGTGAGCGATGTGCAGGTGGCACTGGATGGGATGGAAGCAGTTCTGCTGCAAGCGATTGAAACGGCGCAGCTGCCGGGTGGTCCGGTGGCATATGTCGAGACGCTGAGTGCCGATCTGGAACTGATTCATCGGCTACAGGATATTGCCGCAATTCAACCGTGGACAGAGTTGTATGTGTCATTTCAACAGGCTGCATTTGGCAAGCTGAAGCCCGTACGCAAGGATGGTTTGGACGTGCGTATTCAGGACAATGTGAAACAGATGCGCGAAACGGTCAAAAAATCGCTATCTGAGCTGAGCGGGCTATTTTTCGGACGCACACCGGATGAGTTTGCACAGGAGCTACGTGAAGCGGCTCCGCTAATGGAAGAACTGGCAGAAGTGATTATCCGATTCAGTGACAAATACCAACAGGAGAAGCAGCGGCGCGGCTGGGTCGACTTTTCCGATCTGGAGCATTATGCGCTGCATATTCTGCGTCATCCTGATTCCACACCAGAGCATGT
Source organism: Paenibacillus sp. JQZ6Y-1 (assembly GCF_040719145.1). NCBI lineage: Bacteria > Bacillati > Bacillota > Bacilli > Caryophanales > Paenibacillaceae > Paenibacillus > Paenibacillus kandeliae. Next base: position 2,884,724 of record NZ_JBFDUZ010000001.1, on the reverse strand, counting down.
ATTGCCATCGGCGGCTGCACTGGAATATCGCCAGCGCTTTGACGAGGTGATGCTGGATGAGTATCAGGATACGAACTCCGTGCAGGAGCAGTTGGTACGCTTAATTTCGCGCGATGTACCCGGCAATCGGTTTATGGTTGGGGATGTGAAGCAGAGTATTTATCGGTTCCGTCTGGCAGAGCCGGGACTGTTTTTGGAAAAGTATCATCAGTATCGCGATGATTGGAACGGTGAAGGGCGCCGCATTGATCTATCGCGCAACTTCCGCAGTCGGGTACAGGTGGTGGATGCAGTCAATATGATCTTCCGCCAGCTGATGAATGTAAAGGTAGCGGAGATTGAATATGATGAGCGTGCCGAGTTGGTTGCAGGCGCATCGTATCCCGCAGGCGCACCAGAATCTGCTAATGACTATGCACCGGAGTTCTGGTTGCTGGAGCGCGGCGGCAGTGATTCGTACGCTTCCACAGAGAATGGTGAAGAGGAAGGTGCTGCGGTTGATGATTCAGAGTTGGAAGCCGCACGCTTGGAAGCACAGGCGATAATTCGGCGTGTACGGGAGATGACGTCGCCGGATGGCAAGCCGCTAATGATTTACGATAAAGGGCTGGATGATCTGCGTCCAGCGGAATACCGGGATATGGTTATTTTACTGCGCTCAACGATGATTTGGGCGCCGCTAATGATCGAGGAATTGCAGCTTGCTGGTATTCCTGCTTATAGTGATGTGGATCAAGGATATTTTGAAGCGGTTGAGGTGGATATTATTTTATCGTTGCTGGAAATTATTGATAATCCGCAGCAAGATATTCCACTCGCTTCTGTTCTGCGCTCACCATTAGTTGGTCTAAATGAAGATGAACTAGCAAACGTACGCTTAGCACAGAAGCAAGTGACATTTTATGAGGCACTATTGTCATTGGTGGATACGCATCCGAATGTACCAGATGAGTATGCAACCGATACAAATGGACAATCTCGTCCTATGCTGCATACCGATGCGCTACATCATCATGATCAACCTGCTGTTGTAGCGGATGTTGACGACATGCCTGCTGTGGAAAATGAGATCCCAAGTCATGCGGTGAACGAGGATGACGCTTCTTTATTCGGATCAGCACCAGCTGATATGGAAGTGGAGCCGTCCACCAGCAATGGCGATCCATATGTATACGACCTTTCTACTAACGTTGCAACTACTAGTGAATCAAACGAACGGCGTATATCACAAGAGCTGCGTCAGCGGTTGCAACGCTTTTATGATCAATTGCAAAGCTGGCGTGCAGAAGCGCGTGAGGGAGAACTGGGCGATCTAATCTGGCGCATTTATCGGGAAACTGGATATGTGGATTGGCTGGGTGGATTGCCCGGCGGTGTGCAGCGTCAGCATCATTTACGCATGTTGTACGAGCGAGCACGTCAGTTTGAACGTTCGACCTCATCACGCGGATTGTTCCGCTTTTTACGGTTTATTCGTCGTTTAAAAGACACAGGCGGCGATCTGGGTGCTGTATCCGGCGGTGCGGAGGAGAATGCCATCCGAGTCATGACCATTCACAAAAGTAAAGGTCTGGAATTCCCAGTCGTCTTCCTCGCAGGCATGTCCAAAATGTTCAATATGCAAGATCTAAACGCACCATTCCTAATGCATAAGGAACTGGGCTTTGGTCCAAAGTTTGTAGATGAGGATACACGAGTTAGTTATCCGACCTTGCCGAATTTGGCAATCCGCCGCCGAGGGATGAACGAATTGCTAGCGGAGGAATTGCGCGTACTGTATGTAGCATTAACTCGTCCACGCGACAAGCTGATTATGATTGCAACGGTGAAGGATCTAGACAAAAAGATTGCATCTTGGAGTCAGATTCAGGAGTATCCAGCGCTGGAACTGCCGGATTATTTACTGTCCCGTGCGCGCAGTTATCTGGATTGGCTCGGTCCTGCCTTTATGCGTCATCGCTCAGCCACCTTGTTCCGCGAACGAAGTGAAGCAGCCGCAGCACCTTATGCGGCTGTGCTGGCTGACGATCAATCAGACTGGCAATTGAGTATTATAGATACGCGTCAACTGCTGAGTGAAGTGGCTGGCGAGGAGCAGGAGGAGCGTGCCATTCGAGAGGGCGATGCCAAATGGAAGTCGCTTCAGGATCAGCATGCTCCAGAATGGCAGCACCTGCTGGAAACGGCTTGGCATAACGAGCAGCATCGACAAATAAACTCTTTGTCTGACTCTTCCGCTGATCATTCGGATCGCAACGCTGCACCATTTATACCAGATATGCAGTTGGAACAGCAGCAGCGAGAATTGGAAATATCGATCCATGAGCGTTTGTCTTGGCAATATGGATATGAGCAAGCAGTGCATATCGCAGCCAAAACAACGGTCAGTGAGCTGAAGCATCAGCTCGTATCCGAAGATGCACCGGATGCCGATCTATGGGAAGGCATTTGGAATCTGAATCCGTTATTGCATAAGTATATACGCCGTGCCGCTGGTCAATCTGAGCCAGAGCATTCGATACATGATACTAGCAATCAAGAATATGCGGAGCACCAACAAGATTCATTACCAAGCCCAACTGTCGGTCTGATCAACACCAATAACAATGAATATAGGGGAGCATCCAGTGTGGATGGCATGAATTCTGTATCCAATCATCTCCCATCATCCGCTGCCGGAACAGTAGAACCCAACCCAACGCTATCCAATCAAACGCTGCATCGGAATCGGGATAGTAATTTGAAGCTACACCGTCCCAAATTCATGGAGCAAAAGGGTCTGACTGGTGCGGAACGAGGTACTGCTTATCATACAGTGATGCAGCGTGTTCCACTGGATCATCCTAGCGGTGTTACTGCAGACGATGTAGAACAGGTGAAGCAACGTCTGGTAGAGGATCAGATTTTGCGGCAAAAGGAAATCGATAGCGTCAAAACGAGCGACATTACTGGATTTTTCGGTACAGCGCTCGGTCAGCGTATGCTTCAGGCAGACTGGATCAAACGCGAGCTGGCATTCAGCTATGGCTTACCCGTGAATGAGGCAGGCGATATTATGCTGACACAAGGAATTATTGACTGTCTGTTCCGTGAAGGCGAGCGCACGATTCTAGTCGATTACAAAACAGATCGTGTGTTGGAGCATCAGGGCGGTACGGCTGCGCTAGAAGAACGTTACCGTGTACAATTAGAACTGTACGCGCAAGCGGTGGAACAATCGCTTGGCTGGCAAGTGGATGAGCTGTGGCTCTATTTCTTTGACGGTCAGCAAGAAGTTCGATTGAAGGTATAGACTATGTCAGCATACGTGTAGATTTTTTCGCTATACACAACGGTTTGGATATAAACCAATAAAGGGTATGCCGCTTCATGGCATACCCTGCATGATAAAGGAGGAGTTCTGTGCGTATTTTACATACCGCAGACTGGCATTTTGGCAAAACGCTGGAAGGCAGAAGCCGGATGGAGGAGCAGATCGCTTTTGTTGATGAGCTGGTGACACTGGCAGATGAGCAGCAAGCCGATCTGATCTTGATGGCGGGCGATGTGTACGATTCCGTCAATCCGCCAGCGATGGCAGAACAGCTATTTTACGAAGCAACCGCACGTCTGACACAGAATGGACGACCGATGGTTATCATTGCGGGTAACCATGATCAACCGGAACGTATTTCATCCGCCGCTCCGCTGGTGCGGGGTAGAGGCATTCATTTGCTTGGTGTGCCATCACCTGCCGGATTGGAAATTCATATCCCGCGTACTGGCGAAACAGCGGTCATTGCACCGCTGTCCTATCCGTCAGAATCACGGCTGAATGAGCTGCTAATTGATGATCATGATGAGAATAATATCCGGCGTGCCTACAGTGAACGTGTTGGTCGCCTGATGAAGCAATTGGCATCCGGCTTTCGTGCGGATACCGTTAATCTGGCGATGAGCCATGTATACGTACTTGGTGGCGTCGAAACAGATTCCGAGCGTCCGATTCAGGTCGGCGGCGCCTACACTGTTGATCCATCGGCACTGTATACCGGAGCTCAATATACAGCACTCGGTCATTTGCACCGAGCGCAGGCAGTCAAAGGCGAAGGCATGATTCGCTACAGCGGCTCTCCGCTGGCGTATAGCTTTTCCGAAGCTGGGCAAGCCAAATCGGTTACCATGCTGGATATCGTACCCGGCGGTGTACCACAAATGCAAGAATTATTCCTCACCAGTGGACGTCCACTAGTACGCTGGAAAGCCAAAGGCGGTCTTGCTGAGGTGTATCAATGGCTAGACGAAGGACGCGATCCTAACGCTTTTATCGATCTCGAAATATCGTTGCAAGAAGCATTATCGATGGGCGATATTCAGAATTTGCGCAAGGCGTACAGTGGTATCGTGAATATTCGCCCGATCTATCCGCAAACGGAAGCCGAAGAACAATTCAGTGAACGCGCACAATTGCCGGTACACGAATTGTTCCGCAAATTTTACGAGCGTCAGACAGGCGGCGCTGTGCCGGATGACCGAATGGTAGAGATTTTCTTGGAGCTGATTGATGGCGAGGAACAACTAGAACCAGCGTCAACGGAGACAGGTAAGGGAGTGCAGTCATGAAGCCTATCGTATTAAAGCTGTCGGGTCTGCAAAGTTACCGCGAACAGCAGGAGATCGACTTTACCGCCCTCTGCGAAACAGGGTTATTTGGTATCTTTGGACCGACTGGAAGTGGTAAATCGACCGTACTGGATGCGATCACACTGGCACTATACGGCAAGGTGGAACGTGCACAGAACGGAACGCAGGGCATTTTGAATCATTCTGAGGATGCGGTCTTTGTATCCTTTTCCTTTGAGCTGCTGTCGGATGTTGGTACCCATCAATATCGGGTAGAACGGCGCTTCAAGCGGACTGGTGAGCATACCGTAAGCAATAGCATGAGCCGTTTTATCGAATGTCTAGCAGACGGAGATCGCGTCATTGCTGACAAACTGGGCGATGTTACGCGCTGCGTCGAGGAGTATATCGGTCTAAAAATGGACGATTTCACTCGTGCCGTAGTATTACCGCAGGGTAAATTTGCTGAGTTTTTATCCTTAAAAGGCAGCGATCGTCGTCAGATGCTACAGCGATTGTTCCATCTGGAAAAGTACGGCGACCGACTGATGCAAAAGCTCAGCCAGCGCGTCAAAGATACCGACAATCGTCTGGATCGGCTCGCTGCGGAGCAAACCGGTCTCGGCGACGCGTCTGCCGAAGCTGTCAAAGCTGCTAAGGAACGTTTACAGCAGGCAGCACAGGAAGCGGAGCAATTGCGTCAACGCTTGCAGGAAGTAACGACTCGACTGGAAAAGCTGGGCAAAGTTCGTGAGCTGATCAATGAGAAGTCATTGCTGCAACAGCGCTTGGAGCAACTGTCTGGGCATGAGGACGAAATTGGTTCGCTTGAGCAACAGCTGGAAGCAGCATTGTCTGCTCAGACGCTGTTGCCACTGCTTGACGGCTGGAAACAAATCCACCAGCAATCCCAGCAGGAGCAGCAGCGGGTCGACGAATTGCATCAGCAATGGAAACAGGCGGAGCAAGCTGCCTATCATGCGACCGAGCAGGAGCAGCAGGCACGTCAGCAGCTGAATCAGCAGGAGCCACGGCTTCGTTCGCGTCTGGATCAGCTTCAGCAAGCCCTTACGTTGCAGCAGGAATGCCACGACTTGGAGCAGGCACAGCTGCAACTGCATCAGCAATTGGAGCAGATTGCTGCACAGCTGAACGATGCACAGCAGCAATCTCAGCGTGAGCAAGCCCTACTTGATAAAGCACAAGTATTGCGTGACGAACTGAATACACAGCTCCGAGCCTCCGAAGTGCGCAGTCAGGATCGACGCGAATTGCAGGAAGCTCAGCAGCGCTTGAATACACTGGATACTGCGCGTACCCGTGTCAGTGAATTAGAACAAGAACAGCAAACCCAACTGTCTGCAACCTCACGATATGATGCAACATGGGAACAGCTGGAACAGGAACATATTCATTTTGGTAGTGCAGAGCAGCAGCTATTCCAGCAAGCGACATCTCTGCAAACGGAACAGCAGCGTCAGGAGCAACGATTGCTGCAATTTCAGGAGCAGCTACAACAGTGGGAGCAGTCCTATCATGCCGCTTCTAGAGAAGCCGAGACTCATCGTTTAGCTGCGGTGCTGGCAGCGCAATTGCAGGATGGAGAGCCATGCGCAGTATGCGGATCGGTTCATCATCCACACCCTGCGATTTTGCAACAGGATACAGAGCAAGCGCAAGCGGACGAGCAGCATGATCCACTGCAAGTCATTGAACAGCTGCAGCAATCTGTCCGCCAGTATAGCGAGAACATCCGCAGTCGTACGTTTGAATTGAGCAATATACGGACCGATTGGGAATGGCTGCATAGCGATGGTGCAGCTGCGTCAGACCAATCTTATCCAGTTGTAACATCTACGCAAGAACAACCAGCATTAGCCGAACTAGATCAACGTGTAAAAGAAAATTCATCTAACGCTGAATCTGTGGAGTCTCATACGTTGTTCCAAATGAAAGATCAACTTGATTTTGATCGTATCCAGACAGCTGCTACCGATTGGCTGAATCAGTTTGCACCGCAACATAGCGAACTGGAGCAGCAGCTTCAGCAGTTGCGCCAACAATTGCGCAACTGGCGTCAGCAGCAGCGGGAGTGGTCCCAGCGTCGTACAGCAGTACAGGCGGAACGCCAAAGTGCCCAGCGTCTGCTGGAACAATCCAGCACCCGACTAGAAGCCGCTCAGCAGCAGCTTCAGCAATTGTTGAATGATTGGCAAGAACATCATCCAGAGCTGACTGAACAGCAGGCAAGAGAACGGTTTGCTGATCTAGCACGTAAGGATGAGCAGGCAGACCATATTCGCGGACGGTTGGAAAAGAGTGCGCCCTACATCGAGGAACGGAACAAAGCGATTCGCGAAGGGGAGCAGCAGATCAACGCACTCGAACGCCAACAGATTCAGGAACGTACTCGTTACGAAAGTGATCAGCGGCACTTGCAGGATAAACAAAACCTGTTGCAGCAGTGGATTGGAGAACAATCTGCTGAACAGCTCATCACTGAAGCGAATAATGAACTGAATCGGTATCGCCATGAAGCAACGCAATGGGCAGAGCAGCTGCGCAATGCTCAGCTGCTTCAACAGCAAGCAGGGCAAAATCATGCGCTTGCTGTGCAGTCGGCGCAATCGCTATCCGCTCAGTCAGAGCAGGCTGCCCAGCGCTGGCAGCAGGCGTTACAAGAGTCTCGCTTTGATAATGAGCAGCAAGTGGCAGCAGCACGTATGGATGAGCAGCAGATGCAAGCCGCACGTCAGCGAATCGACAGTCATCGTGAACAGCAACGTGAGCTAAGTGTTCATTTGCGTGAGCTGGAATCCAAGCTGGACGGTCAAACCGTATCCGAAGAACAGTGGCAGCAGCTGCAACAGGAATGGCAGGACGCGCGTCAGGCGGACGAAGCAGCACTGGAATATCGTGCACGCGCCACGCGTGACTTTGAAGATTTGGAACAGCGTCATGTGCGCTGGCTGGAGCTGGAACGTCAACGGACCAAGTTGGCAGTGGAATCCAATCATTTATCCAAATTACAAGGAAGCATGCGCGGTAATGCATTTGTCGAATATATCGCTGAGGAACAACTCATGCAGGTTAGTCTGGCAGCTTCGGAGCGACTACGTTTCCTGACTCGTCAGCGCTATTCCCTAGAAGTTGATTCTGGCGGGGGCTTTGTCATTTGCGATAATGGCAATGGTGGAATTCGCCGTCCAGTCTCAACGTTGTCCGGCGGTGAAACCTTCCTGACCTCGCTATCGCTCGCGTTGGCATTGTCAGCACAAATTCAATTGCGCGGACAATATCCGCTACAGTTCTTTTTCCTTGATGAAGGATTCGGCACACTTGATCCCGAACTTCTGGATACAGTCGTTACGTCGCTGGAAAAATTGCACACCGATCGTCTGTCTGTCGGCATCATCAGCCACGTGCCAGAACTGCGTATGCGACTGCCGCGCAAGCTGGTGGTCGTACCCGCAGAGCAGGCAGGCAAAGGCTCGCGTGTCGTAATGGAAACGATGTAATATACGTTCAACCATGCAGCAATATCTGATCCATTCACATCATCTACTATATTCAACCATGAAAGGGGAAGTTCCCATGTTTAAAGAAGATTGTCTGTTTTGCAAAATCGCCGCTGGTACGATTCCCGGCAACAAAGTGTATGAAGACGACCGCATTCTCGCTTTTCACGATATCGCCCCGGCAGCGCCTGTGCATGTACTGATCATTCCGAAAACGCATATTGATTCGATGAACGAAGTGACAACTGAGCAATTGCCACTGATTGCTGAGATTCACGGCGTTGCGATTCAACTGGCAAAAGAACTGAACGTCGATCAATCCGGCTACCGCCTGATCAACAATTGCGGTCCAGATAGCGGACAAGCGGTTCAGCATGTGCATTATCACCTACTCGGCGGCGGCAAGCTCGGCGCACTTACAGGCAATTCCGATTCGCATGCGTAATGCTTGACCAGCAGTACGCTTCATATTATTGGTGCATCTTATTCGTATAATGTCTGTTCGCATCATTTGTATGTACAGAAAAAGAATTCACTCCCTTGGGATGAAGTCTTTTCTATATTAACAGTACTAATTTAAGTATCCTACGTACTCGCATCATACAGTTGAATATCTTTCAACTGTGGATAAGTAGTTATTATTCCAACTAATATTATCCATTTTTAATCCGAAATGACAGCTTGATTCTATTTCTCATAAAAAAATGCTGGAAAAAGCTGTGTTGATGTTGACACTGCAATTAGTTCTCACCTATAATGAAAGTTGATAAGCCGTGTTATTTTTCCGGACGGTCTGGTCGGAGGGAGGGAAAACTGGTGTCTGAAACGAAAGTTCGCAAAAACGAAACAATTGATGCAGCACTTCGTCGCTTCAAACGCTCCATCGCTAAAGATGGCGTTCTGGCTGAGGTGAAAAAACGCAAACATTATGAAAAGCCGAGCGTAAAGCGTAAGAAAAAATCTGAGGCTGCGCGCAAAAGAAAGTTTTAGGAGGATTTATCCGTCATGAGTCTTAGCGAACGATTGAACGAGGATATGAAGCAGGCGATGAGGGACAAGGACAAGTTCAAATTGTCCACGATCCGCATGGTCCGTTCAACGATTAAAAATCAAGAAATTGATTTGAAGCGTGATTTGAACGACGATGAAGTGCTTGATATTCTTAGCCGTGAGATCAAACAGCGCAAAGATGCCCTCCAAGAATTTGAGAAAGCAGGTCGTGACGACCTGACAACCAACCTTAGAGCGGAAATTGAGATTGTTTCAGAATACCTTCCTACCCAGCTTTCTGAAGAAGAAATTAAAGTCATTGTACAGCAGACCATCCTGGAGACCGGTGCTTCTTCAAAAGCCGATATGGGGAAAGTAATGAGCGCCTTGATGCCTAAGGTCAAAGGTCGCGCAGACGGAAAAGTTGTGAACCAAGCGGTTCAGCAGCTTCTGCAATAAACAAATTCAAAAGCACCTTCTTTACTTGTTAAAGAAGGTGCTTTTTTCTATACCTTTTATGCCTATTTGACACCTAATATGAAGATTATTACATTTTTGTGAAACGTCACAGCCTGTTATGCGTATAATAAGTATAAGCAGTTTCTGCCGTTTGTCCGGTCGTTTTGACGGGAATGGCCGTAAACGGTATGTCCAGCCTTGTTCAGAATCTACAGCTGAAAAGAAGGGGGCAAGATCTTATGATTATGCAAACCGATGGCGGTAAAGGTTACCGTCGTCCATCATTATGGTTAGGAATCGCCATGCTCACGCTGATTACAGGTTTGCTGGTTGCTGCGCTGCCGGTTCACGCCGCAGCAGATACCGCACAGGCAGCGCAATATGGAGTCGGCTCTAGTATTGCTGCATTTTTGACCCATCCGGTTGTTCAAACCTTGCTATTGTTCGTGGGAATTGCAGGCATCGCGATTGAAATTCTCGTGCCGGGCGTGATTGCACCGGGGGCAGTTGGCGTGATTGCCTTTGGATTGTTTTTCTACGGCGGACAGCTTGCCGGTTATTCCGGTTCGCTGACATGGATATTGTTCGCCGCAGGTTTGCTGTTACTAGTTCTGGAGTTTTTTATACCGAGCTTTGGCATACTTGGAATCTTGGGGGCGGGAAGCTTGATCTACGCGGTTATACAAGCTGCAAGAGATACATCCAATGCACTGTTGTCACTGGGGATCGCTTTTGTAGCGGCAGCGATTGTTGTCGGTATCGTCGCTTACATTTTCCGTAAGCGCGGTGTTTGGAACCGTTTTATTCTGAGTGAGCAATTGACTTCGGATGAGAGTTATATGGCGAATCTGCAACGTGAGCAGCTGATCGGTCTGGAAGGTACAAGTTTAACACCGCTGCGTCCGTCTGGTACGGTGCTGATTGAGGGTCGTCATATCGATGTAGTGACTCAGGGCGGTTATATCGAACGCGATCGTCACGTGAAAATTGTCCGTATTGACGGCAGCCGCATCATTGTAGACGAATATTCCGAGTTAAAGCAAGCCGCTCATGCAGACCCTGATGAATCTGCACAAGGATGATACATTATTATCATCACTTGCAGTAAAGGTGTATTGCAAAACACCCGTCGCACCATCCGGCGCATTCTTTTCAGCTGTTAACGTACCGGGGATAGCCAATCTGCACAATTGAGGCATACGATATTGCTGCCTTGGATGCCGGTTGCTATTCTTACATAACTATCACGGTCAATGACAGCCCCAACGCCGGTCGTTTGACCCAATCTAATCTATTGGAGCGTGATGAATACTATGGCTTCACCTATCGTAAGTGCTATTTTTATCATTGTCGTTGCTATTATCGTATTGAGTGTCTTTTTCAGTTTCTTCCCACTGGCGCTATGGATTTCCGCGGTAGCGTCCGGTGTGCGTGTGGGCATTATTACTTTGGTAGCCATGCGTCTGCGTCGTGTTGTTCCGTCTCGTATCGTGAATCCGCAGATCAAGGCGCACAAAGCCGGTTTGGGTCTGAATTTGAATCAATTGGAAAGTCACTATCTAGCAGGTGGTAACGTTGACCGCGTCGTCAATGCTCTGATCGCCGCACAACGCGCGAATATTCCGCTGGAATTTGAACGTGCTGCTGCGATTGACCTTGCGGGTCGTGACGTTCTGCAAGCTGTGCAAATGAGCGTTAACCCGAAAGTGATCGAAACACCAGTAGTCGCTGCCGTTGCCAAAGACGGTATTGAAGTTCGTGTTAAAGCACGTGTGACCGTGCGTGCGAATATTGATCGTCTCGTCGGTGGTGCGGGGGAAGAAACGATTATTGCCCGTGTCGGTGAAGGTATCGTTACAACGGTCGGTTCCAGTGACTCGCACAAGCAAGTACTGGAAAACCCAGACCTGATCTCCCGTACTGTTTTGCAAAAAGGTCTAGACTCCGGTACAGCCTTTGAAATCCTGTCCATTGATATTGCGGACGTGGATGTAGGTAAAAACATCGGTGCGATGCTGCAAACCGAACAGGCGGAAGCTGACAAGCGCATTGCGCAGGCAAAAGCCGAGGAACGTCGCGCAATGGCAGTTGCACAGGAGCAGGAGATGAAGGCACGCGTGGTGGAAATGAGAGCGCGCGTGGTCGAGTCCGAATCCGATGTACCGCTGGCGATGGCCGAAGCGCTGCGTAATGGACAGATGGGTGTCATGGATTATATGAATCTGAAAAATATCGAAGCCGATACCCAAATGAGAGGCTCGTTGGGCAAAGCGAATGATCCGAATCAGGGTGGCAGTGATCAACAGCCGCTGAAATAAGGATGTGTAGCGCATGATCGAATTTCTGTTAAGTAATCTGTATATCGTGGTCATTATCGCTTTCGCTATTTTCACAGCGATTAGCAGCCGCTCTGGTAAAAATAAAAATCGTCGCGGTAATCCGGGTATGCCGACTTTTGGCGGTGGACCGATGAATCGTCAGGGTGACAATCATCGACCATCGCAGCCGCTTCCGTGGAATGCTCCTGAGCAGGAGAGCGAGGAAGAAGCGCAGCGGCGGTATCAGGAGGCTCAGCGTCGCTATGATATGGAGCAGCCACACGGTAGTCTGGATGAAGGTACATCTACAGAACGTCCAGCTTACTCGCGCAATAGCGAAGGCGAATTGTCCGCAGGTACTTCCGGCAACAATCGTGAAGGCTCACGTTCAGAATACGACGATCGCCGCGATATTGGTCGCAGTGCGGATGACTATCGCAAAGAGATGCAGCAGCGTCTGGATCAATTAAACAATGTGCTTGGTGAGCGGACACGAGATCTGGTCGATCAGCCGCGCAGTACACAGCGCACATCGGACTCATCCTCACGCCGTCCTGCTGCACGCCATACATCGGCAGACGGATTGAAGCTGGACGCCGATCAAGCAACACAGGGCGTGCTATGGGCGGAGATCCTGAGTCCGCCGCGTTCACGTCAGGCACAGGGCTGGGGACGCACGAGCAATCAGCGCAAGCCATCTTAAAAGTCGCCATGTATGGATGATCGTTAGGTAGTATCCAGTCTGATTGCAGAAGCTGATAGGATCGAATAGAAGACAGGTCGCACTATCATATAGCAACAGGCCGATTCCATGAGGGATCGGCTTGTTTTTCCATCAACACTGCGGTAGAGTCAGCAGGGCTGCTTCAAAAGGACCAAGGAGGGTGAATAATAGCATCGTACCCCTCCAAAAAATTTTGCATGACTCCCGATAGAATGGTAAAGTTTATGAGAAGGTATGGACACTATAATTTATTATTGAGGAGATTGAGGCTATTTGTCAGAGCAAACGCAAAGCATCAGAATTCCCCTGCAAAATGCAGAAGAAGGACTGTCCTTGTTCGGTCCTCAGGACCAGTTTCTGAAGATTATCGAACGCGAGACAGAAGCTAAAATCGGCAGCCGTGAAGCCGAGATTGTTATTCAGGGCTCCGTTCCGGTCGTGGATCAGGTACAGCAATTGTTTGAAGTACTGCTTGAACTGGTTCGCAAAGGCTATGTGTTGACCGAGCGGGATATTTTATATGCCATTGAGCTTGCCAAAGACATGCGAGCGGATCAATTGCTCGACTTATATAAAGGAGAAATCACCCAGACCTTCCGCGGCAAACCGATCCGAGTCAAAACGATTGGGCAAAAGCACTATGTGAGCACGATTCAGAAGCGTGACATCGTGTTCGGTATCGGTCCGGCAGGTACAGGTAAAACGTATCTCGCGGTCGTGCTTGCTGTCGCTGCCTTGAAGGAAGGTAAGGTGAAGCGCATCGTGCTGACCCGACCAGCGGTGGAAGCGGGCGAAAGTCTAGGCTTTTTGCCGGGTGATTTGCAGGAAAAGGTAGATCCTTATCTGCGTCCGCTCTATGACGCGCTGTACGATGTTATGGGTCAGGAGCAGACGGCGAAGGCGCTGGAACGCGGTCTGATTGAGATTGCCCCGCTTGCTTATATGCGCGGACGGACACTGGACGATTCTTTCATTATTCTTGATGAAGCACAGAACACGACACCGGAACAGATGAAAATGTTCCTCACTCGGCTCGGCTTTGGCTCTAAGATGGTCATCACCGGCGATGTTACCCAGATCGACCTGCCACGCGGCAAAAAATCCGGTCTGGTGGAAGCACGTCTGGTGCTGGATGGCATCGGAGAGATTGGCTTTGTTACATTTGCCGAGCAGGACGTAGTGCGGCATTCACTGGTACAAAAAATTATCGTTGCTTATGATAAAGCATCGGAGAATCTGGAATAGCAGATGGTCAGTGGATAAGCAGCATCCGCACATTTTGAATATTCAGAAGTGAGAGGACTGTATGTATGACTTCCAAGGAACCGTCCCAAAGCAAAACATTCTATTCCAGACTCGCCGGCTGGAAAACCGATCGACTATCGCGCTATATTTTGTTTGCGCTGCTGCTCGTACTGTTTTATGTCAGTCTGGCGCCCAATCTGCTGCCGCAGCGCTTTGATCTGCGTGTCGGCGCGGTGACCGAAAAGGATATCGTCGCGCCGATGCAGATTCCGAACAACAAAGCGACATTGCAGGCGCAGGAAACCGCAGCTGAGCGAGTGGAGTCGGTCTATACGATCATATCCATGCACCGAGAGAATGTAATTGCTCAGATGCTGGAGCGGATCGAATCGCTAAATCAGGACGATCAGATTTCGAGTGCGGACAAGGCGCAGATTTACAGCCAAGAAATTCCTGACCGCATTCGCAATTCGGTTGCCAACTTTGTGCGCAATCATCGGGATTCTGGCAATTATTCATCACAGCTGCTGGATGAGATGCAGAGTACTATTTCCAATCAAACGTATAGCATTCCCGAAGAGACCTTTTTGAAAATCCCACGTCTATCTACGGATGATGTGCAGCAGATGAGTCAAGTGGCGACAACGATTGTCACACGGCTCATGAGCGATCAGATTACAGATGCTCAATCTGCACGCGCGCGGGTCGCTGAAATGGTCAATACAAGCTCATTGGAAAGTCGCACCGCTCGTGAGGTGGCACAAGAGCTGATTCGTGGCGTACTGACAGCGAATAAGTTTTACGATGAAGAAGCGACTAAGGCGGCGAAGGTGGAAGCACGCGAGAATACGCCGGTCGTGTATGTGCAGCAAGGGGAAGTGATCGTACCTGCGGGTCAGATTATTACCCAGGAAATGTACACTTTGCTAGATGAGAACAATTTACTTAAAAATGAGGTCAATTACTGGCCACAGCTCGGTCTGTTTATGTTTGCCTTTTTGCTGACGCTGGGCATTTATGTATTTTTCCGTCAGTCCGCGCAGCGGGGGAATTACTACAATAATTCGCAGCTATTGATGCTGATCTTGATTTTTGCGATCTGTATCGTTACGTTCCATCTCGTGCGTATTTTGCAAACGGGCAACTCGCCGTATTTCGGCTATCTCGTACCAGCAGCGCTGGGCGCGATGCTGATTACGCTGCTGCTGGATTTGCATCTTGCTTATATTTGCTCGGTGGTGCTGAGCGTTATTGTTAGTGTGATTCTTAATATGCGTCAAGGCGACATGTTCGATTATCAGTTTGGACTGTTTACGCTTGTTGTATCGCTAGCAGCGATTCATTCCATTCATCGGGCAAGTCAGCGCTCTACTATTTTGAAGGCAGGTATTATGACCTGCTTGTTCGGCGCCTTTTCGGTGCTGACGCTGGTGCTGCTCAATGATAGCGAATGGACGCGCATGACGGTGCTGTACGCGCTGGGCTTTGCCTTTGTAGGTGGTCTGCTGAGTACGGTGCTGGTGCTCGGTCTGATGCCGTTTTTTGAAACGACATTTGGCATCTTGTCGGCACTCAAACTGATCGAATTGTCCAATCCGAATCATCCATTGCTGCGTAAGCTGCTGATTGAGACGCCGGGTACGTATCACCATAGCGTCATGGTCGGCAATCTGTCTGAAGCTGCTGCGGAAGCAATCGGTGCGAATGGATTGCTGTGCAGGGTCGGTTCGTATTATCATGATATCGGGAAGACGAAACGTCCAAGCTATTTTATTGAAAATCAAAACCATATGGAAAATCCGCATGACAGCATTGATCCGAAGCTGAGCAAGTCGATTATTATTGCTCATGCGCGTGATGGTGTAGAGATGCAAAAGGAATACAAACTGCCCAAGCCGATTCGTGATATTGCGGAGCAGCATCATGGCAGCACATTCCTGCATTTCTTTTACCACAAGGCGCTGAAGCAGGCGGAGGAGCAAGGGGTAGAGCCTGACTTTACGGAAGAAGATTTCCGCTATCCGGGTCCGAAAGCTCAGACGAAGGAAGCTGCTGTAGTCGGTATCGCTGACAGCGTCGAGGCGGCGGTGCGTTCACTCAAGCAGCCTACCGTTGAACAGGTAGAGACGATGATTGAAAAGATCATCAAAGGTCGCTTGGACGATCATCAGTTTAACGACTGTGATCTGACGATGAAGGAGCTGGATGTAGTCGCTCAAACACTGAAAGAAGCGGTGATGGGGATTTTCCATTCACGGATCGAATATCCGGAAGATATTAAAAAGCCGGAGTCAAAGGAGAACAAAGCATGAGTTTACAGCTCGCGTGGGAAAATGAGCAAACTGAATATGAGATTACCGCTGAGCTGATTGGCGTATTGGAACAAATTTTGCAGGCGGCAGGACAACAGGAAGGCGTAACAGAAGGCGAAGTAGCGCTGACCTTTGTGGATAATGAAGCGATTCATGAGCTGAATCGTGAATACCGCAATATTGACCGTCCGACCGATGTACTGTCTTTTGCAATGAATGAGTCGCTAGACGATGAGCCGGAGATTCATTATGGCGATCAGGAAGGACCTGAAGCGGAGGAATTGCCGGGCGTGATGCTGGGCGATATTATCATTTCCGTACCGAAGGCGATTGCGCAAAGTGAAGATTATGGTCATTCTGTGGATCGTGAGCTTGGTTTCCTGTTTGTGCATGGATTTTTGCATCTGCTTGGCTATGATCATCAGGATGAGGAGAGCGAAGCAGAAATGATGGGCAAGCAGGAGCAGGTGCTGCGGCAGATTGGATTGACGCGCTGATGAAACGATCGTGGAGAGACGTATTTTATACAGCTTATGAAGGGGTTGTTGCTACATTCCGTACGGAGCGCAATTTCCGCATTCATGTGCTGGCAACTCTTGTTATTGTTGCTGCCGGATGGTTTTTTGATGTCAGTGAGGTTGATTGGATTCTGTTGATTCTGGCGATCGCGCTAGTGCTAGGTACCGAATTGATGAATACCGCTGTCGAAGCTACCGTAAATTTGTTCTCTCCCGATCTTCATCCGCTTGCCAAAAAAGCAAAGGATGCTGCCGCAGGTGCGGTACTGATCTCGTCGCTGGCAGCAGCGGTGATCGGTCTGATTGTGTTCTGGGACCCCTTCTGGATCTGGTTTCAAAGCTTGTCGTCTAGTGCGACATCGGGATCTTCTGGAATGTCTCGATAATCAAGACTGTTTTTTGTGCGATAACCTGTGTAATAGGATAACCCCTTGCCGAGTTTGAGCGGTGAGGGGTTTATTTTGTCGTTTCAGGTAGGTTTGCTATGGGCGAAACCGCATAAATGATGTAAAATAGAAGTAAACGCTGTATGCTGCTATCTTTCGTTGAACTCAATCCTTACAGAACCAACGTAGCTGCACAGGAGGAACCTTTAACCTATGGAAATATCTCAACTGCTACAAGAGGCAATTATTGCCCGTGCCAAAGCTTATGTACCGTATTCGCATTTCTCGGTAGGCGCCGCATTACTGGATGCTGCCGGCAATGTGCATCATGGTTGTAATATTGAAAATGCTGGCTACACGCCAAGCAACTGTGCCGAACGTACGGCATTGTTCAGCGCCATTGCGCAGGGACAAACACCGGGTACATTTCAGATGCTGGCTGTTGTAGGCGATACCGATGAACCGATTGCACCATGCGGTGTTTGTCGTCAGGTGATGGTCGAGCTGTGTCAGCCGGATATGCCGGTGCTGCTATCCAACATGAAGGGCGATACACGCATGACCACTATTTCCGAATTGCTGCCTCACGCATTCGGTCCGTGGAACCTGAATGAATAAAGACTTCAAGCTATACCCAACTAACGGCGGCTTTGCTCGCCGATGAACGGAGAACTCTATGTCCAAACCATCTTTTAAATCCGGTTTTGTAGCGATTGTCGGCCGTCCCAATGTAGGCAAATCAACGCTGATGAACCAAGTGATCGGGCAAAAGATTGCTATTATGTCCGATAAACCACAAACGACTCGTAATAAAATTCATGGTGTATACACAACCGAAGAGATGCAAATCGTCTTCCTTGATACACCGGGCGTACACAAACGCCAATCCAAGCTCGGCGATTACATGAACCAGACCGCTCTCAACACGCTGAATGAAGTGGAAGCGGCGCTGTTCCTTGTCGATGCAGCCGAGGGACTGGGCGGCGGTGATCGCTTTATTATCGAGCATCTTAAAAAAGTAAAAACTCCCGTTTTCCTTGTTATCAACAAAATCGATCAGGTAGCACCGGAAGAATTGCTGCCAATTATCGATAAATACCGTTCTCTGCACGAATTCGCAGAAATTGTACCGATCTCCGCTAAAAATGGTAACAATGTGAACACACTGCTGGAGCAGCTCGGCAAATACCTGCCTTCCGGTCCGCAGTACTACCCAGATGATCAAGTGACCGATCACCCAGAGCAATTTGTCTGTGCGGAATTGATCCGTGAGAAAATATTGCAAATGACTCGCGAAGAGATTCCCCATTCCATCGCGGTAACGATTGAAGATATGTACACGCAGGAAAATGGTGTCGTCAACATCTCGGCTGTTATTTTCGTCGAGCGCGATTCCCAAAAAGGGATCATTATCGGCAAACAAGGCGCACTGCTCAAGGAAGTCGGCAAACGTGCACGGATGGATATTCAAAACCTGCTCGGTTCCAAAACATTTTTGGAACTGTGGGTCAAAGTGAAAAAAGACTGGCGTAACCAAGATCGAGTTCTCAAAGATCTCGGCTTCCACAAAGACGCCTAATCAAGACAACAGGGCATTTGCATAAATGCTCTGTTTCTTTTGTACCGGACAGGGTATGTTTGCTTAACGACCCATGTGATGGAGATCGGAGGATGAAGCGTGTTATACAGAGTTGAAGGGATCGTCATCCGCAGCATGGATTACGGTGAAGGCAACAAAATCATTACCCTGTGTACCGAAGCGCATGGCAAAGTCGCTGTTTTTGTGCGTGGTGCGCGCAAAGCCAAAAGTCGCCATGCTGCGCTTGTACAGCCATTTACACATGGGGAATTCTCGTTCTTGCGTAGCGGCACTGGTATGGGGACACTCAATCAGGGCGAAGTGATCCAGTCCAATCATAAGTTGCGCGAGGATATTACATTGGCAGCTTATGGTGCTTACGGATGCGAGCTGGTAGATAAGGCGCTGCTGGATAACGAAACCGGGCACTTTTGGTTTGATCAGCTAAAGTCATATTTGTCCTTTCTCGGCGAAGGTCGCGATCCGGTAGTACTGACCGCCTTGTTCGAGATGAAGGTGCTACAGGCGGCAGGCTATGCTCCGCAGGTTGATGCCTGCATGTTCTCTGGCGAAACGGAAGGCGAATTCTGGGTCAGCGCTGGACTCGGCGGCATCTTGTCCAAGCGTGAACGCCGTCAAGACCCCGCAGCGGTATCCATTTCTCCCGGTACCTTGCGCTTGTTAAGACTGTTTTCACGTCTTGATATTCGCCGTCTTGGCAATATTGATGTGAAGGAAGAAACGAGAGCGGAATTGAAAAAGATTATGAACTCCTTTATGGAGGTTCAGCTCGGATTGAAGCTGAAGTCGCGCCGTTTTTTGGAACAATTGGAGCGCTACGAGATATAAGATTCAAACGAGAGCATATTCATACCATGCAACGATACTACATCAAGCGGATACGCATGTTATTGACGAACGCTGTCAATTCCGGTATGATGTGATCTAGATTGTGCTGCATGTTTGAGCACACATGATGCGTTGACCGGAAAAGTAAACTATCGATCATCGTCCCAAGCGAGTCAGGGATCGTGCAAGCCTGACGGCGAGCGACAGTTGAATGGCATCCGTGAGCATATGAGCTGAATACGGAAAAGTGGATGACATGTACTGCATGTCTTCAAGTAGGGTGGAACCGCGGGAACTGAACCTCTCGTCCCTATGTCTGTAACCAGACGTAGGAACGGGAGTTTTTTGCGTTCGTTGCAGATGATGATGCCGTATCAGCACCTGCATTTCCAATACGAAGATCATGGAAAAGGAGTAATGTCGATGAATTTCCAGCAAATGATTTTGACGCTGCAAAACTTCTGGGCAGCACACAACTGCATTATCGTTCAACCGTATGATACGGAAAAAGGTGCGGGTACAATGAACCCGATGACCTTCCTGCGTTCTATTGGTCCTGAGCCTTGGCGTGTCGCTTATGTAGAGCCTTCCCGCCGTCCATCTGACGGTCGTTATGGCGAGAACCCGAACCGTCTGTACCAGCATCACCAGTTTCAAGTCATCATCAAGCCGTCCCCAGACAATATTCAGGAAGTATATCTGGAAAGTCTGCGTGCGCTCGGTATCGAGCCACTGGATCATGATATCCGTTTTGTAGAAGATAACTGGGAGAACCCGACGCTTGGTTGTGCCGGTCTTGGTTGGGAAGTATGGCTGGATGGTATGGAAATTACTCAGTTCACGTATTTCCAACAAGTTGGCGGTATTGAAACCAGCCCAGTTTCGGTTGAGATTACGTATGGTATGGAGCGTCTGGCTTCGTATATTCAAGAAAAAGAAAATGTATTTGATCTGGAATGGGTAGAAGGTATCAGCTACGGCGATGTATTCCACCAACCAGAAGTGGAGCATTCCACCTATACGTTTGAAGTATCCGATGTAGCGATGCTGCTCAATCTGTTCAGCACGTATGAGCAGGAAGCGAAGCGTGCGATGGAATTGAATCTCGTATTCCCAGCATATGACTATGTACTGAAATGCTCGCATACCTTTAACCTGCTGGATGCGCGCGGCGCAATCAGTGTTACGGAACGTACCGGCTATATCACCCGTGTCCGCAACTTGGCACGTCAAATTGCCTCGACATATCTGGAAAGCCGCGAGAAGCTAGGCTTCCCAATGCTCAAGAAGGGAGAGGTATAATCATGGCTAAAGATCTATTACTTGAAATTGGTCTAGAAGAAGTACCTGCTCGCTTTTTGCGTGCAGCGATGAACCAATTGCTAGATAAAACCGTCAAATGGCTGGACGATTCTCGTCTGGCACATGGCGAAGCCAAAGTATTTGCTACACCGCGTCGTTTGGCTGTATGGGTGAAGGATGTAGCGGAGAAGCAGGAAGATGTTAGCGAAGACGTAAAAGGTCCTTCCCGCAAAATCGCTCAAGACGAAACTGGCAGCTGGAGCAAGGCTGCACTGGGCTTTGCCCGCAGTCAGGGCGTTGATCCAGCAGACTTTACCTTCCGTGAAGTGGGCGGTGTGGAATATATTTATGCACGCAAAAGCAGTATCGGTATCAGCACCGATCAGATCGTAGCCGAAGCGCTGCAAAGTATTATCACTTCTCTGACATTCCCGAAAAACATGCGCTGGGGCGCGTATGATTTCCGCTTCGTTCGTCCGATTCGCTGGATGGTAGCGCTGTGGGGACATGATGTGATTGATTTCGAAATCACTGGTGTTCGCACGGGTCGTACAACACGCGGACATCGTTTCCTCGGTCATGATACCGAAATCGCCGAGCCGAATCTGTACATGGAAGCTCTGCGCCAGCAGCACGTCATCGCAGATGTGGAAGAGCGTCAGGCGATGATCAGCGCTCAGATCGCGCATCTGGCTTCTCAGCAAAACTGGCATATTGATGTCAAAGAAGATTTGCTGGAAGAAGTGCTGTTCTTGGTAGAGACACCAACGGTGCTGTACGGAACATTTGAAGAGTCGTTCCTGAATATTCCGCAGGATGTACTGATTACATCAATGCGTGAGCATCAGCGCTACTTTCCAGTGCTGAATCAGGAAGGTCAACTGCTGCCGTTCTTCGTTACCGTTCGCAATGGTGATGATCGCGCACTGGATGTAATCGCTCGTGGTAACGAAAAAGTACTGCGTGCTCGTCTGTCCGATGCGAAGTTCTTCTATGAAGAGGATCAGAAGCTGAAGATCGAAGATGCGGTTGCCAAGCTGGATACTATCGTATTCCATGAGGAAATCGGTACATTGGGCGAGAAAGTACGCCGTGTGCGTCAAATTGCGGATCAACTCGGCGCAGCGCTGAACGTATCGCCAGAGCAAGCGGTTCATATTAGCCGTGCTGCTGACATTAGCAAATTCGACCTCGTTACCCAAATGGTCTACGAATTCCCAGAGCTGCAAGGGGTAATGGGTGAAGATTATGCACGCAAAGCAGGCGAAAGTGAAGAAGTGGCACGTGCCATCTTTGAACATTACCAACCACGCTTTGCTGGCGAAGGCGCTCCGGCATCTATCACAGGCTCCATTATCAGCATTGCTGAGAAGATCGATACTATCGTTGCATGCTTCTCGATCGGTATTATTCCAACCGGTTCGCAGGACCCTTATGCTCTGCGTCGTCAAGCTGCTGGTATTGTGCAGATTTTGCTGGAACGTGAATTATCGCTCACTTTGGAACAAGTGTTTGATATTACACTGAAAATTCATGAAAATTTAAGGAATTTGAAACGTTCTTCCGATATAATACGTATAGATTTATATGAGTTCTTCGGGCTACGCGTCAAAAAGCTGCTGTCCGAAACGCTTCGCTATGACGTGGTTGATGCCGTAATTTCGGCAGGCTTTAGCCATATTGGTTCCGTTGTAGCACGCGGTAACGATCTGATGAAGGCTGTTCAGGATGTTCCTGACTTCAAGCTCATCATCGAATCGTTTGAACGCGTATCAAATCTGGCAGCCAAATCCACAGTAGATACTGTGAACCCAGCGCTGTTTAGCGAAGCTGGCGAATCGGAGCTATATGCGGCATGGCAAGCTGTCACTCTTCCATATAACAACCTGCTGGATCAAAATCGTACTGGCGAAGCGCTGGCATTACTATCTACGCTACGTCCAGCGATCACTGCCTTCTTTGACCATATTATGGTTATGGTAGATGACGAAGCTGTTCGCGCCAACCGTCTAGCATTGCTGGCGGCCATTGACCGTGATGTAAAACGCTTTGCTGATTTCTCCAAGCTGGTTAAATAAGATACAACAGTATTTTCATATCTGTTCATACCCGTATACGGAACGACAATTAGGCATGGTCGTTCCGTATTTTCCGCTTCCTGAACGAACGTATGCTCCGTGACGCCGCATGTTAGCTGGAAGCTTCATTTCCAGCTCGGATCATGTGCAGCATGGAAAGGAGAGCACATTTGCAATCGGAATCCACGCAACCCGGACCGACGATTGTTGTCGACGGCGATGCTTGTCCCGTCAAGTCAGAGATCGCTGAAACGGCGCGCCAGTTTCATATTCCCGTGCTGATTGTCTCGTCATTTGACCATCGTATTCAGGCGGAGGAGGGCGTTCAGGTCGTGCAGGTGGATCGCAGTGACCAGAGCGCCGATCTATATATCGTCAACCATGTACGTCCCGGTGATATTGTCATTACACAGGATTATGGATTGGCAACGATCGGTTTAGCTAAGCGCTGTCGTATTCTGTCCTTTCGCGGGATGGAATTTCATGCCGACAATATTGATTTCTTGCTCGCCAGACGTCACGAACAGGCGAAAGCACGCCGTCAGGGCAAATATGGCAAAGGCCCACGACCGCTGACCGATGAAGATCGCAAAAATTTTCAGCATCAGCTGGTAAAACTTTTGACAAATTTGCAGGAATTTCGTTCTGACTAGCGAATATTATTTATCGTGTGAAAAGAGATGAAGGTGGTAACGATGAACACCGAACATAGCGGTGGTATTCCCGATGAAGTCATTGAAGCAGTACTTCAGCACAATGACATTGTTGATACGGTAGGCAAGTATGTTCATCTGACCAAGCAAGGAAAGTACATGAAGGGCCTATGCCCGTTTCATTCGGAAAAGACTCCTTCGTTTACGGTCACACCGGAACGCCAGATTTTTTACTGTTACGGATGCGGCGCAGGAGGCAATGCCATCAAGTTCAGAATGGAAATTGACGGCCTGTCCTTTCCGGAAGCGGTCAGATTGATGGCGGAAGAATCGCACGTTCCTTTTCAGGATAACAAGGGAGCCGCGGTGACGCCGCAAAATAAGGAACTGGAACGTCTGCTTCAGGCTCATGAATGGGCTGCCAAGTTGTTTCACTATCTGTTGAAAAATACAGAGCACGGCAAGGCTGCCTTGGAGTACCTGCGCGCCCGCGGAATCGACGATAAGCTAATCGATCAATTTCAGATTGGCTATGCGCCGGATCGCTGGGATACGCTGGTGCAATTTTTTGAAAAGCGTTCATTTGATTTGAAGGAAATGGAGAAGGGCGGTCTGCTGTCTCCACGGCAAAATGGTTCAGGGTATGTGGATCGATTCCGTGGCAGAGTGATGTTCCCAATTATGAACCGCAGCGGTAGAGTGATCGCTTTTGCGGGTCGCATCCTCGGAGACGGACAGCCCAAATACTTGAATTCGCCGGAAAGTCGGCTGTTCAACAAAAGTCGTACGCTGTACAATCTCAACCTTGCCAAAGGAGCAATCCGTAAGCAGGGGCAGGTCGTATTGATGGAAGGCTTTGGCGATGTGATTGCTGCATGGGATGCGGGGGTACAACATACTGTAGCGACAATGGGCACGGCGTTGACCGAAAATCACGCTGCTCTCATCCGAACGCTTACCGATGAGGTTGTCGTCTGCTATGACGGCGATAATGCCGGTCAGAATGCGGCGCTCAAAAGTATCCCGATTCTGGAAGGCGCAGGATTGCATGTGAAGGTGGCAATGCTGCAAAACGGACTGGACCCGGATGAATATATTCGCCAGTACAGCCGCGAGCGCTTTGTCGACCAGATCATTCACGGAGCCGTCTCCACCACCAAATTCAGACTACTGAATGTGAAGAAAAACTATAACCTGCTTGAAGAGGACGGCAGGGCATCTTATGCTCAGGAAGCGATTCAAGTAATCGCTCATCTGGGTTCGCCAACTGAGCGGGAAGTGTACCTGAAGGAGCTTTCTGGAGAAGTCGGCGTATCGCTCGAAAGCCTCAAGCAGGACTGCAATCTGGCGCGTCAGACACTGAATCGCAGGCAGGCACAGGGACAGCAGAACACCAGTCGCAACAATAACGGCAATGGTGCCCAACAGGGTAAGCAGCCGTCACGCGGCGGCGGATCACGCAGACAGGCAACTGCACCGACCTTATTGCCTGCTTATCATGTAGCCGAACGCCGACTGTTGTCGATTATGCTACAGGATGGCGAGGCGGCACACACTGTCAGCGAGCAGCTGGGAGATGCCTTCAACATTCCGGAACATGCCGCGCTGGCTGCGTATATTTATTCGTATTATGCGCAGGGCAAGCCGCCCGATATTAGCCGGTTTATTGCATCGCTGCAAGATGACCGACTGGAGAAGACGGCAACATCCATTTCCATGATGGATGCGCCGCTGGATGAAAGTCTGCGCGGAATGGATGACTATATTCGCGAGATCAAAAAGTTTCCAAAGCAAAAGCAGATCCAGCAGAAAAGAGAAGAGATGTTGCGTGCAGAGAAATCCGGTGATTTCCTGCAAGCCGCTCAAATTGCAAGTGAGATTATCGCCCTGGAAAGACAGTAACCGCTTCGCACGGTTGTTTTCAGGGAGGAGGGAGTCGAAAGATGGCGAACGATCAGCATACTGAATTGGAAACCGAATTAACGCTTGAACAGGTAAAAGAGCAGCTTATGGAGGTAGGTAAAAAGCGTGGCTCTTTGAACTACAAAGATATTACAGAAAGACTGGCTGTCTTTGACCAAGACGCCGAGCAAATCGACGAGTTTTACGAGCAGCTAGGCGATAATGGCGTCGAAGTGATCAATGAAGGTGACGAAGAAGTATCTTCCGATTCCGAAAATGATCGTGAAAACGGCGATAACGATTTTAGCTTTGACGATGATCTGGCACTGCCACCGGGTATCAAAATCAATGACCCGGTACGTATGTACCTGAAAGAAATCGGTCGTGTTCCCCTGCTGTCTGCTGACAGTGAGGTAGAACTGGCAAAACGTATTGAGCAAGGGGACGAGGAAGCGAAACGCCGTCTGGCGGAAGCGAACTTGCGTCTCGTTGTTAGTATCGCCAAGCGCTATGTGGGACGCGGTATGCTGTTCCTGGATTTGATTCAGGAAGGTAACATGGGTCTGATCAAAGCGGTTGAGAAGTTTGACCACACCAAAGGATACAAATTCAGTACGTATGCAACATGGTGGATTCGTCAGGCGATCACACGCGCGATTGCTGACCAAGCAAGAACGATCCGTATTCCCGTGCATATGGTAGAAACGATTAACAAACTGATCCGTGTATCCCGTCAATTGCTGCAAGAGCTGGGTCGCGAACCTTCCCCTGAGGAAATCGCTGCTGAGATGGAACTGAGCGTGGAGAAAGTACGCGAAATCATGAAGATTGCACAAGAGCCGGTATCGCTGGAAACACCAATCGGTGAAGAAGACGATTCCCATCTGGGCGACTTTATCGAGGATCAGGACGCACTGGCTCCAGCCGATGCTGCTGCTTACGAGCTGCTCAAAGAGCAACTGGAGGATGTGCTGGATACGCTGACTGAGCGTGAAGAAAACGTACTGCGTCTGCGTTTTGGACTGGATGACGGTCGTACACGTACGCTGGAAGAAGTCGGCAAAGTGTTCGGCGTAACGCGCGAGCGTATTCGTCAGATTGAAGCCAAAGCCCTGCGTAAACTGCGCCATCCAAGCCGCAGCAAACGTTTGAAAGATTTCTTGGAATAGGATTTGTAGTAATTGAAATGATCTGCCCAACGAAAAGCGGAATTTCTGACGATTTTCGTTGGGCAGTGTTACAGGAAAAGCCTGCTGCATGCCAGTAGGCTTTTTTGTTTATCATATTGTGTAGGTATTGCGTTGTTCATCGTTTATCTACCATTCCATAGATGATAAGATGATGCTTTGCAGAAACAAGATTGTCTTCCATGCAACCATTCAACAAGAAAGCAACTTACTGGAAAGCCTTTACTTTTCTGCTCCTTTCAGCGATATATAAGTATATGGGTTACAATCCGGTGTAAGATATGGCGAACCTTGGCGCTGTCTGCCGGAATGATACATGGAAGCGGGGGACCAGTGTGAATCAGGAACGACGGGGCGTTATTTTGGACGAAATTGAATACTGGCGGGAAAATCGACTGCTGCCAGAGCATTATTGCGATTTTCTGTCCAATCTGTATGATGTAGATCAGGAGCGTAGCGATAAAAAGCTGTTATCCATGAGTTCGCTCAAGCAAGGCAATCTGCGCACATGGATGTTTATTTTTCTGATGCTTTGTTTTATTTGTTTAATGGTACTGTACTTCTCGACATTCCCATTCTTAATGCAGGTGCTATGCGTGCCGGTCTTTACAGCCGCCTGCTATATTGTTGGTATTCGGATGCGCAAAAGCAATGGACCAGTGGCATCGGTATTGCTGGCGCTCGGTAGTGTGTTAATGCTCGGTCTAGGGTTGCTCATTATACGTGAGCATCATTTGGATATGGCATTTTGGACGCCGCTGCTTGTTATCGGTTGTGGAGTGATCTGGTGTATAATAGGGTATGTGATTTCCAGCCCGGTTTTGTTATATATCGGATTCGGGGCATTTGTAATGCTGTATGGCAGCTTCTTTGCACAAGTGAAGCCGGATGCATCGTGGATCATGCTACAGGCGCTGTGGTTGCCTCTGAGCATGCTGTTCGTCTGGTTTTGTTGGCTGGTGCATCATCGGGGGCGTAAGCTGGCAGCAGTTTATTTCACATCTGGCGTTGCCATCTGGTTTATGCCGGAGATTGATGAAGTGGTACTGCGCGGACATATGCCGGAGATTTTTTCTGTGCTGTGCATTACAAAAATTGCACTGGCATGTATAGTATTATTTGTTTTACGAAAAAAATGGATTGTGTGGGTGACAGCGTGAAATTATCAACAAGATTGACCAAAATAGCAGAGCAAATTCCGGCGGGAAGCCGTCTGGCGGACATCGGGTCCGACCATGCCCTTTTGCCGGTTTTTGCCGTGCGTCAGGGTTGGGTAACACAAGCAATTGCAGGTGAAGTGAATCAGGGACCACTGGATGCCGCTCAGCGTCAAGTGAATGAAGCAGGGCTGGGTCAAGTGATTCAGCCGCGTTTAGGTAACGGGCTGGCTGTATTGGAACCGGGGGAAGTCGATGTCATTACGATTGCCGGTATGGGTGGTGCGCTGATTGTTACCATTTTGTCGGAAGGTATATCCAAGCTGGCGGGTGTTTCGCGTCTAGTTTTGCAGCCAAATGTAGGGGAAGAGTTTGTACGTCGTTGGTTGCTGGAGCACGATTGGTTCTTGTCGTCCGAGCAGATTTTGGAAGAGGACGGACGTACATATGAAATTCTGACTGCGGATCGACTAGAGGATGCAGCAGAGCGTAATCGTGAGCTATACCGTGATCGTACGCTCACCGTGTCTCAGGGAGAGGATATTTCCTTATCTGTTGATCATTTGCTGCAATTCGGACCGTATTTGCTGAATCATCCAGAGCCGGTCTTTATTGATAAATGGCAGCAGGAAATCGGCAAGCTGGAAAAGGTAGCTGCATCAGTTGGATTGTCCGAAACAGACGAAGCACGGTTGAAAGTAGCAGCATTGCAGCAGCAGATCAAGCTGGTGAAGGAGGTCGTAACATGCTTGCAAAAGGACAAACAGTAATTCAATATATGGAGCAATTTGCCCCCAAATCTATCGCTGTACCCGACGATCGTATCGGCTTACAGCTCGGTACCTTGCAAAAGGACATCACTGGTGTTCTGGTTGCGCTTGATGTAACGGAGGATGTGATTGACGAAGCGATTGCGCTCAATGCCAATCTGATCGTAGCGCATCATGCGATCATTTTCCGTCCGCTGAAAAGTTTGCAAACGAGCACACCGATGGGACGATTGTATGAGAAGCTGATTAAGCACGACATCGCTGTGTATATTAGCCATACCAATCTGGATATTGCCGAAGGTGGCGTGAACGACTGGATGGCAGACGCGCTTGGATTGCGCAACACTGTGCCAATTGAGCAAACTTCATCCGACGATTATCTGAAGCTTGTTAGCTTTGTACCTTCGTCGCATCTGGATAGCGTGCGCAATGCTGTCTGGGCGGCCGGAGCAGGGCATATTGGCAATTACAGCCACTGTAGCTTCCAGACGGAAGGAACAGGCACGTTCCAGCCAGAGGAAGGCACAAACCCGTATGTGGGACAGCAGGGTAGCATAGAACACGCAGCAGAAGTTCGTTTCGAGACGATTATTCCATCCAGTCTGCGCAACAAGGCTGTACAGGCGCTGATCAAGTCACACCCTTATGAAGAAGTGGCATACGATCTGTATCCACTTGCATTACCGGGTAAAGCATTCGGGTTGGGACGCGTCGGTAAGCTAGATGAGCCGGTCAGTCTGGCTCAATTTGTAGATACTGTCAAAGCCGGATTGGATGTTCAAACCGTGCGGGTCGTAGGCGATTTGCAGCGCAGTGTCAAAAAAGCCGCTGTACTAGGCGGTTCAGGCAGCCGATATGTGAATGCAGCACTGTTCAAGGGAGCGGACGTCATCGTTACTGGCGATATTGATTACCATACTGCCCATGATGCGTTACTGGCAGGCATCGCTATCATTGATCCGGGGCATAACACGGAGAAGATCATGAAACCGGGTGTAGCTAAAGTGCTGACTGAGAAGTTACAGGCAGATAAGTATACAACACCTGTATATGCATCGACGATCGATACGGAAGTATTCCGTTTTATTTGATTGTATGATCCAGACGATGGCGCAGAGGAATGAAAAAAATGAAATTGCCTCTTGTCACTGTCGTCAGAAAATTATATAATCTAGAGTGTTGCGTTTACGGAAAGTTTAACAGACAATCGCCGGTGGTTGAGAGACCACGGGAGGAAAGTCCGGGCTCCGCAGGGCAGGGTGCTGGATAACGTCCAGTCAGTGCAAACTGAAGGATAGTGCCACAGAAATGGACCGCCGATGGATGGAATTATATTTCATCACAGGCAAGGATGGAACCGAGGTGTAAGAGACCCCGAGGAACGCTGGTGACTTCGTTCCTGGTAAACCCCATCTGGAGCAAGACCTAAAGAGATACAGCTTTTCTTCACGGAAAAGCAGCCTTCGCCCGAGGTGTATCGAGGTTGGTCGCTGGAGCCAATCAGCAATGCTTGGCCTAGATAGATGATTGTCACCAAAAGTGGGAGGGTAGTTCCCGATTGAACCACAACTGGTACAGAACCCGGCTTATGAGAAGCTTTCCCCACTAACGCCACGCTATTTGTATAGAGTCTATACAGATACAGCCGGTGCCTCAAAAGAATATAAGTTTGCGTTCAAGTATGTTTGCTTGTTGCTTACTAGTAGGATAAATGATTGATGAATCCATGAGGAACCGGCTAACTTTATAATTATCATTGAATGAGTGGTGCATTTTCCGATTACACGGAAAGGGCGCCGCTTTTTTGCGAAAACCTATCGACTGATATTGATTTGTTGGCAGAAGGAGACAGAGTGATTAAAGTTTTTAATCAAACCTGTCATACATCTTGATTGTTCATAGAAATCAAAGTAATCTATATGATATTAAACCATTCATCGACTGATAAGTTGATGAGACTGGTTTTCATCCATGTAAGGTCTGGTTAAACAATGAATATATGATTTTGCATGCAGGATATGATAGGATGGATTGTAAATCAGGGTTCTATTCCGTATGATACAACCCGGTTTGAAGGAACCAATTAAGGGGGAGCTACAGATATGTCAGCTGCAAATGTCCACAAATTGAGTGAAAGCACCAGGGAAAAGTTGAAACCGGCCATTGAGAAACTTGAGGATTTTCTAAATGAATATGCCTTGAAGACGCTGGCATCCGAGCAAGGTGAAGATACCCTTCCATTTTACAAAGGATTTCTGGCGGATCTGCGCCACCTGCTTGTATTTTCCGAAGTTGCCTACGAAAAACTTGGAGTTGTGCTGCGTCGTGCCAATTTTGATGTCGATACAGCTGAAAAAGCACTGTATAACACCTATCATCAATGTATAAACAGCTTTTTTTATCCCAAAAATGAGTGCTATTCCGAAGATGGACGTTACGCGTATACTGGGCAGGAAGCGATCCGTTTCCGCCAAACTCCGGTCAAACCAGTAAAAGATATTATTCTCGAAATCACCAGAACGTTTGAAGAACTGCGTGATGACCTAGCTTACTATGAAAGTGACTACCTGACTCAGCGCCGTATGAACCAACGCCACGCGTAATGGGCTGCGCTGCCTAACAATGAAAATGGACACAAAGGATGCCTTCGCGGGCATCCTTTTTAGTGAGATCCTTTGTAACAAGTGAAATGGATACATACAGCAGAAAGAATATAATAAACGAAACATAAAGGTGTGTAGTGGTGAAAGCCAAAGAAAGTGAGCCATACTAGCTAGTCTATATTTCTATACACAGCAGTAGAAAATATAACTTCTAACGTAGAGAAGGATAGTATGTATGGTAGAGATCGGGACTGGTGTGTAATTTTATTTATCATAATTAGTTATTTTTAATAACATATAGATGTTAAAAATATGGATTTTAAAGATGGGTTGTTTTGAGGCATTCACCTAAAGAACAAACAAAAAATTAAGTATGATCAGCTATTTCCATACAAATAGCTTTCGAAAGGAAGAATCATATATGAAAGAAGAGACGCACCCTATACATAATACAAATGATGCATCTAGAAATAAAATCATTGACTACTCCTATCGATTGGAACAGCATTGTCCGACATTTGTCTATTCTGTACAGTATCAGTTATGGGAAGGATCAGTAGAAGCTGTCTCTAGTGAAGATTGTAAGCAGATTCCCTTTGATTTTAATCCGTATTATGTACAGTCTTCCACAAATCAGTCTGAACTAAAGCTGTTCTCACATCAACTGTCTATACAATTAGTATCAGCTTCTCTAGGATGGCATCATATTAGCGGTAAGCCTGATAGAGAATTTCTGCGTCGCAAATTCGAGCAAAGCTGGCAATATGACATGCATAACGGTAAAAAGTTTTTGTTATTCTCGTCAGACGCGGATTGGGACGAATGTATTGAAGCTGTTACTCCTATTCCGCTTACCGCTCTTAGACGAATCCCTTTTTATTATCAACAAACAGATACGCAACGTTCCATGCCTTCATTGCCTGTAGGATATAGCTTAGAAAAAATAAATGCTGCTGTTATTCAAAAAAGTAGTGCATATGACGAAAACTATATTAAGACGTACTGGGGCAGTGTGGAAAACTATCTTCAGCATGGTTTTGGTTATGCCATCTGGTATGAAGAAGAGCCAGTATGCGCTTGTATTTCGATTATTGCTAATGACATCTGTGCAGAGATCGATATTGAAACGCACAAGGATCATCGAGGAAAAGGATTGGCACAGATTGTTGCGCATGCTTTTATCCAAGAATGTATCCGACGTGGTCTATACCCTCGCTGGGATTGTTTGGCTGATAATGACGCTTCACGTAAATTGGCATTGAAACTAGGCTTTATAGAAGGAACGCCATACCATATGTGGACGAAAGCATACTAGACACCAGCAAGCACTTCGGGAGAATAGGCATATCACCAGGAAGGACTTCCTATTCGATTCTCTATACTTGCCAAATTCAGCACAGACTATAGAAAATCAGCGGATATATGCAGATTTTGTGTGTGATTTCCCTTCTTATAATCCCCCGTTCTTCTTATAGCCGAAGCGCGGAAATGGCAGTAAAATAAAAGCAGATCACAAGATGACTGCAAATGATATGCTCCATACACTATCTCTTCAATCGTACACATAAACAATGACCTTGTTCTTTTAAATACGAAATGACAGATTGACGAAGTTAACAGTTGTACAAACCCATTCTTGATAAACAGACAGGAGATACAGCGCACATGCAAATCGATGCAAACACGGCAAAACAGTTGCTGGAAATGCGATATTTGAATGCTTCCGGTGGAGGCAGTACAGATGGGGTGGATGTGAATACCGACGATACTGATCAGCTGTTTCAAATGATGCTGGATCAGAATCTCGGTACATCCAGTGATGCCAAAGGCTCCGGTTCCAGCATGACCACGATGGCAAAATTGATGTCTGACGGTACAGCTGCGACCGTAGCAGGTAACACGTACGGTGCAAGCAGCACAGCGACCGCAGGCTCGGTAGACCCGTGGCAAAACTTTGATCAATTGCCGGATGTAGACCCGGACAGCTCTACTTTGACAGCCCGTCTTGGTGCAGTTGATTCCAGTAGTGATCTGGGAAGCTTATTGTCCTCTACTGGTATTGGCGGAGCAGATGCAAGCAGTGCTGTGAGCAATGCGCTGTCCAGTTTGCAAGGAATGGGTGGCGGTGGTGCAAGCAAAGATACCGCCTACAATGACATTATCCGTACAGCGAGCAGCAAGTATGGCATTCCAGAATCTCTGATTAAAGGGATTATTGATGTGGAATCGTCCTTTAACCCGAACGCCGGATCTTCTGCTGGTGCCAAAGGACTGATGCAGCTGATGGACGGAACCGCAGCAGGTCTGGGTGTAAGCAATTCGTTTGACCCTGCACAAAATATCGATGGCGGAACCAAATACATTTCTTATCAACTGAAGCGTTATGACAATAATGTTAAAACAGCATTGGCTGCGTACAATGCTGGTCCAGGCCGCTTGCAGCGTCTGGGTATTACTAACGATCAAGAGCTGATGGCTAAATTTGATCAGCTGCCAAAAGAAACCCAACGTTACATCAGCAAAGTAGAAACCGCACAGCAAAAATACGCTCTATAATCTACAGTCTGTTTTCACACAAACGATTTCTTAGAACGATAATCATTTACCGTATAAAGTATCATATGGCAGTCAACACAGGCACATTATGATATAATAAGCCACAGCAGGTTACGTCCTGTTCTGGCGAAACGATGAACTTCATTGCATATAAACCAGAGATCAAAGAGTGGAGCCTGACCTCCCTCTTTGATCTTTTTGCTTGTTAATTCCGAGTTTGCAGGAGGAATGTCAGATGAACTATTTTGATTATGCGGCAACGACACCTCCGTATCCTGAGGTAGTACGCGCGATGTCGGACATGATGCAACAGCATTATGGAAATCCTTCTTCGTTACATCGATATGGGGAAGAAGCAGATCGACTCCTTCGTCGTGCGCGTGAAGTCAGTGCGGGTGTGTTAGGCGTGCAGCCGCAAGAGCTGGTATTCACTTCCGGCGCGACCGAAAGCAATAATTTGGCGATCAAAGGGGCGGCGATGCGTCGTGGACGAATGCAGGGTCATATCGTAACGACAAGCATCGAGCATGCTTCTGTCTATGAGTCCTGTCGTCAGCTAGAGCAGATGGGCTTTGACGTGAGCTATGTGAATCCTGAGCCGGATGGCACCATTGCGTTGGAGCGTATTCAGCAGGCTTTTCGTGCCGATACCATTATATTTAGCATGATGCACGTGAATAACGAAACGGGAGCGATTCAACCTGTAGAGGCGGCGGCACGTTGGATTAGGCAGCATCATCCACGTACTGTGATTCATGTAGATGGAGTGCAAGCATTTGGTAAAATTGCTGCACTACCCTTACACACTGGCATCATTGATCTCTATAGCCTGTCTGCTCATAAATTACGTGGTCCACGGGGGACGGGACTGCTATATGTACGTCAGGGGATCGAACTGTTTCCACTGCTAGCAGGTGGTGGGCAGGAGCATGGATACCGTTCTGGTACTGAGCATGTAGCTGGTATCGCTGGGATGACTAAAGCGCTACGTTTAGCATCGGAGCGTCAACCACAGCAGCAGCAACATTTGTCCACATTGTCGCATGAACTGCGTGCACTCATCGGCAACATTCCCGGTCTAGTACTGACTGAGGTTAAACAATGCGCGCCTCATATTGTACATTTTACCTATCCCGGCATGAAAGCCGAAGTGGTACTGCACAGTCTGGAGCAGCAAGGATACCTTGTATCCACACAATCAGCTTGCTCCTCACGTCGGGCGCAGCCGAGTCGGGTACTGATGGCTATGGGCATGAGTGCAGAACAGGCAACTGGTGGCATTCGCATTAGTCTTGGCGATGAACATACGTTAGAAGATATACGTCAATTGGCAGCAGCGCTGAAGCAGATTGTTACGGCACTGCGACCGCTTGAGAGGAGATCAATGTCATGATGGAACAGATTGATCGCCTGATGCTTCGGCTAGGCGAGATCACATTAAAAGGCAAAAACAGGGGACGTTTTGAAAAAACGATTGCTGAGCATGTACGCGAAGTGCTTCGACCGTATCCACAGGCACGATTGCAGCGTGAATACGGCAGAATGTATGTGCAAACTGGCGATGTATCCGCAGAGCAATTGATTCCTAAATTGAAAAATATATTCGGTATCATGGACATCATTCCCGTCAAGCAAACACAGCCAGAATTAGAGCCAATCATTCAAGCGGCGCTTGATCTGATTGCTGAACATCATCTGGAGCAGGAGACGACCTTCAAAGTAACCGCGCGACGGGTATGGAAGGCATTTCCTCATTCGTCCCACGAATTGAATCGGCTGATCAGCTCACCGGTATTGCGTGAACATCCGCTGCTGAAAGTGGATGTGCGTCAGCCACAAATCGAGCTGCGGATTGAAGTACGCGAAGATGCGGCGTACATTTATAGTCAAATTATCCCTGCGGTTGGTGGATTTCCACGCGGAAGCAATGGGAAAGCGATGCTAATGCTGTCCGGTGGGATCGACAGTCCGGTAGCAGGCTGGTACGCGATGAAGCGCGGTCTGGAAATCGAATGTGTGCATTTCCACAGCTACCCATTCACAAGTGAGCGAGCAAAGGAAAAGGTCGTCGACCTTACCCGAGTGTTGTCCGGCTTTGCTGGCAAGATCAAGCTGCATGTCGTGCCATTTACTGAGATTCAAACTGCGTTTACCACAACTGGTCAGGATAATCTGATGATTACACTGATGCGGCGCGCTATGCTGCGTATTACGACGCGTCTAGCAGAAGAACGCAAAGCGCTAGCCATTGTGACTGGCGAAAGTCTCGGTCAGGTAGCAAGTCAGACGCTGAATAGCATGAATGTGATTGAACGCGCAACTGAGTTGCCATTGCTACGTCCGCTAGTTATGCAGGATAAAGACGAGATTATCGAGGTTGCACAGCAGATTGGTACGTACGAGTTATCCATTTTGCCGTATGAAGATTGCTGTACCCTCTTTGTCCCACGTTCACCAGCAACCAATCCGAACCGCTGGATTGTTGAAAAGATTGAGGAGCATTTGGATATGGACGTTATGATTGCGCGCGCTGTAGAACAGACCGAGTTGATTGAAATTACACCAGGCATGTCGCCCGTATTATCCGCAGTTGCTACGACTGAGGAACAGGATTGGTTTTAATATCAATCACAAGTGCGATCAAAGGCAATACAAGCTTACAACTGCAACAAATTTGATACGGCGATTGTAATGGCAGTTGTTTTCGCTTAAATAGAATACACAAAAAACGGCACCCGATCCGCTCATGTATCTCATCCGAGCGGATCGGGTGCCGTTTTGATATGAAAGCTGTATTCATTTAGCTTGCTCTATCCATCCAGCGTAGCGGCAACACAAGCTAAATCGAGTTTTTGAAAATAAACATGCAAGCTCAAGCCAGATTTAAATGTGTATCGACATCTACTCCAAAACCAATCATCTTACTCGCTCGTTTCACTTGTCCGTCCAGCAACCTGCCGATTACGTAAATACCCAGCGAGCAGAACGCCAATGATCACAGCTGCGATAAAGATCCAGCTCCATAGCGTGTGAGCACCGAAGATAGAATCCAAACGACTTTCCTCTGTGATCATATGCGAAGCGGTATACGCCAGCACGGCACTACCTACATAAATGATCCATGGGAAACGGGTCGTTAGCTTGATAAAGATTGTACTACCCCATACAACAATCGGTACGCTAATACACAGACCGATGATTACTAGACCGATATGCTGATTGGCAGCACCAGCAACAGCGATGACATTATCTAGACCCATCGCCGCATCGGCAACGATGATCGTCCAGACTGCGCTCCAAAGCGATGTACCGGCTTTGACATCATTATGATCGTCATTATCGGTCAACAGCTTATAGGCGATTGCGATCAGTAGTATACCGCCGACAACAAGTAACCACGGAATTTGCAGCAGCCAAACGACAACGACGGTTGCCGCGATACGGATAATCACTGCACCGAACATACCGTAGAGAATTGCTTTTTTCTGTGTTTGCTGCGGCAATTTGCGTGCAGCTAGTCCGATAACGATGGCATTGTCACCGGCAAGGATCAGGTCGATAAAGATAATATTGAGTAGGGAAAGCCAAAATGTCGCCTGAGTAATATCCATATCATTCACTCCTTGAGTATAAATAAGTTCATTTGTGCGTCAGACTCCAATTTTGCTACAGATTGACCGATATAATAAGCAGGCACATTTTCTCGACAGTAGTATGCTCTGCAACACATAATATGGACTGTAACAAACAGGCGTATGGCTTCAAATAAAAGGTATGTTAAAGCATACGTATGAAGT
This sequence comes from Paenibacillus sp. JQZ6Y-1, assembly GCF_040719145.1. NCBI lineage: Bacteria > Bacillati > Bacillota > Bacilli > Caryophanales > Paenibacillaceae > Paenibacillus > Paenibacillus kandeliae. Next base: position 2,847,219 of record NZ_JBFDUZ010000001.1, on the reverse strand, counting down.
ATTCATTACGTTGCACATCATCTAATAATAACCAGAACGCTGGATTGCTTAAACGTTTTGTATGATCATACTGTGATCTGGCAATAGATCCTATCATAATGATTGCACCATATTATTGACGCGTAGGTAGAGGGGATATGTCATAATAAAATAGGCTTGTTAGGGTACGCATCTGTTCATCAATACGACATGAACATTTGCCATACTTCATGTAGAGATGCTACGTTTCAGGTCTAAAACGATCGATGTGGCTAAACGCATAGGCGGGAAGTAACTTTCAGTATCGAAGCAATACCGTATGCAAGGATGCCGGGACATAGGGGGGGATTACGATGAATCGAAATCAGGGGATGATTATAGCAGGTATGATTGTAGCCGGGTTGATCATTTTACTCGGTAAATTGGGTGTGTTTAGCTTTATTGGACATGCGTTTTGGCCGCTGCTTATTTTGCTGCCGGGGATTATGCTGCAATTATTTTATTTAAGCCGCAGCCTGCCGTCGTATTGGTTAGTACCTGCGGGGATGTTGACCGTATATGGTATTTTATTTTTCCTTTGCAATACATGGGGTTGGTGGCTGATGGATTATCTATGGCCGCTGCTCATTACCGGAGTTGCGCTCGGTATGTATGAGTATTATGCGTTGTCGCCCTTCCGGGTAGACCGACGCATTGGCATTGGAGCGATTCTGCTTGGCTTGCTATCCGCTCTATTGCTACTGATCAGTATTCTGGGCAGCGTTTTGCTGTACATTATCGCAATTGTATTGATTAGTGGCGGGGTATGGCTCTTTTTTACGAAAAATGGATATAAAAGACCTCGTTTATGAACCGATTTTTCTTGCTTTATGCGATTTATAACGTATAATGAATAATGAATCAATTTAGGAATGACGGTTTTCATTAGGTTTTCATAATAAACAGTAGAGCGTCGGCTTCAATGACCGGCGCTCCTTTTATGGAGAGGATTTGGAGAATTTTATGCATTTGAGAGAAAATATCCGCAATATCGCCATTATTGCCCACGTTGACCACGGTAAAACAACACTGGTGGATAAACTGTTGCAACAATCCGGCATTTTCCGCGATCATGAGACTTTGCAGGAGCGCGCAATGGATTCTAACGATCTGGAACGCGAACGCGGTATTACGATTTTGGCTAAAAATACAGCAATTACCTATAAAGACTATCTGATCAACATCGTGGATACACCAGGACACGCCGATTTCGGTGGTGAAGTGGAACGTATCATGAAAATGGTTGACGGCGTACTGCTCGTCGTTGACGCTTACGAAGGTTGTATGCCACAAACGAAATTCGTTCTGCGCAAAGCATTGGAGCACAACCTGACTCCAATCGTTGTCGTGAACAAAATCGACCGTCCGGCAGCACGTCCGGCAGAAGTTATTGATGAAGTACTGGAACTGTTTATCGAGTTGGGCGCTAATGACGAGCAACTGGACTTCCCAGTTGTGTACGCATCCGCACTGAACGGTACATCCAGTATGGAAGATGATCCTGCAAAACAGGATGACAACATGCAAGCGATCTACGAAACAGTTGTTAGCCACATTCCGGCACCAACAGAAGACGTAGAACAACCACTGCAATTCCTCGTTACACTGATGGACTATAACGAATACCTGGGACGTATTGCGGTTGGTCGTGTAAACCGTGGTATTATCCGTCAAGGTCAATCCGTAACAGTTATCAATCGTGAAGGCCAGAAGAAAACAGCTCGTATCGAGAAACTGTTTGGCTTCCAAGGTCTGAAACGTGTTGAAGTTGAAGAAGCAGGCGGCGGTGACATCATCGCAATCGCTGGTATCAAAGACATCAACATCGGTGAAACAATCGCTGATTCACAAAACCCAGAAGCATTGCCGGTTCTGAAAATCGATGAGCCTACACTGCAAATGACATTCCTCGTAAACAACAGTCCGTTCGCGGGCCGCGAAGGCAAATGGGTAACTTCCCGTCGTCTGCGTGATCGCCTGTTCAAAGAACTGGAAACAGACGTGAGTCTGCGCGTTGACGAAACAGATAGCCCAGATGCGTATGTCGTATCGGGTCGCGGTGAGCTTCACCTCGGTATTCTGATTGAGAACATGCGTCGTGAAGGCTACGAGCTGCAAGTATCCAAACCTGAAGTTATCGTTCGCGAAATCGATGGCGTACGCATGGAGCCAATCGAGCGTCTGATGATTGATGTACCAGAAGAAAGCATGGGTTCCGTTATGGAAAGTCTCGGAACACGCAAAGCTGAAATGGTAAACATGGTGAACAACGGTTCCGGTCAAGTTCGTCTGGAGTTCCTGATTCCAGCACGTGGTCTGATTGGTTATCGTACGTACTTCCTGACACTGACTCGTGGTTACGGTATTATGAACCACGCGTTTGATAGCTATGGTCCACTCGTAGCTGGTCAAGTTGGCGGACGTCACCAAGGCGTACTCGTATCCAGTGAAAATGGTTCTTCCACACTGTACGGTATCCTGTCTGTTGAAGATCGCGGTACACTGTTCGTTGAACCGGGCGCTGAGATCTACGAAGGCATGATCGTTGGTGAGCACACACGTGATAACGATATCGTCGTTAACATCTGTAAAGAAAAACAACTGACTAACGTACGTTCCGCAACAAAAGATGATACCGTCAAAATGAAAACTCCACGTCTGTTCTCTCTGGAGCAAGCACTGGAATATCTGAATGACGATGAATATTGTGAAATTACGCCAAAAGCGATTCGCCTGCGTAAGAAAATCTTGAATAAGAGCGAACGCGAGCGTGCGGAAAAACACCGTAAAACAGCGGAAGCTGGCCGTTAAGTTGCAATTGTAGCCTGAATTGTTCATTATATTAGGTGGCTGAACGATAACACTGATCTGATCGGTGATTATGGTTCAGTCACCTTCCCTTATCTAAGTAGGTAGGGTATGGTGATTTGTAAAAGTCATTGGTATCTAACCTCGCGTTTTGAAGATCAAACGCTAAATACGATGGAACAGGTGTTGAGAGCAATGAGTACGACGACAGGTGGACTGCCGCCGCGCGCGGGGAGTAAGACGCAGAAGACAGGCGCTCCCAAGTCCAAGAAAAAGCAAAAGAAAAAAGCAAGCGGCTTCAAGCGCTTTATGCAAATTCTGCTAATTATCATTCTGCTGGCAATTGTCGGTGTAATGGGTTACGCAGGTTACCTGTATTGGCAGGTTGAAAATATGTTTGATGGCAAGGGCGGCGGGATAGGCACAACGCCGAATAGCGGTGTGGTTGATACGAGAGTGCCAGCGAAATCGGCGAAAGAAAAACCGATTACGATGATGCTGCTTGGAACGGATTATCGTAAAGAAACCGGAACACGTCTCACAGACGTCGTGATGGTCGCTACGCTAAATCCAGATACCAAATCGGCAACGATTGTTTCCTTGCCACGGGATACATACTTCCAGCTGGAGGGCTATATTCCGAACAAGCTCAATTCCTATTATCCGAAGTTTTATGCAAAGGATAAAAAAGAAGGTACCAACAATGCGATGCAAGAAATGCAAACCATGTTGGGCAAATACCTCGGCGTCGATGTAGATTATACAACGATCCTCAACTTCCAAGGCTTCAGTGATGTCGTCAATGCAGTTGGAGGCGTGGATGTGAATGCCACCATGGATATGTGTTATATCGATAACGCCGATGGCACCAATATCAATATCAAAAAAGGTCCACAGCATCTGGACGGCGAAAAAGCGCTCGGTTATGTACGTTACCGTCATTCCGGTAGCGGCTGTAGCCCGCGTACGCAGGAATCCAGCGACTTTGACCGTAATAAACGTCAGAACGAAGTACTGAATTCGGTTGTCGACAAAATTCAGTCGTTCAGTGGTGTAACAAAGCTTAGCTCGATTATCCAATCGGTCGACGATAATATGGAAACCGATATCGAAGGCAGCCAATTTACCAACCTGCTGACTACGTACTGGAATATTCCGAAAGCGAATATCAAGTACATGCCAGTTACTGGTGACTGGCGTAGTCCGTATGTGTATATCAACGAAACCGAGCTTGCCAATGCCAAACAAGCATTGCAGGACGAACTGAACGGTACAGCAACGCATAACGATCAGTTTGATAGCACATCAACAACAGAAAGTACGAACAGCTCAACATCTGCACAATGATCTCATGCGGATACATGAAAGAAACGCATCCGGTAGATGCTAATTTTGTACATGTATACGCGTATAGATGATGGCATGTGCTCTGCGATTAGTACGATCGTCCATTTACATCAAGCGACCCACCTTTTCCTATTCAGGAGAAGGTGGGTCGTTTTTTATTTGGGCTGTTATTGGAGTTAGAGTCTTTGTATAACAAGCAGGATAATATAGAAATCGCAAGAAACCAAGACAACAATCCTCACGTTTTACATGTGCAATATTTGTGCTATACTATGCTTGCATCTACCTTTACAGACATTCAAGCAAGTGACTGGGGGACATTCGTATGCCGCAATCGATATACATCACTGCAAGCTGCAACGTTGTTACCTGTTGTGGAATGATGAATATTGCCCTCGTCTGCTGTCATGGAGATGTTCAAGACAAGCAATGGTGTACGCCTGTATATGGGATGGGAAAGGTCTGGCTTTGAACACAGTCAGGCTTTTTTGGTTTTCATTCAGAGGAGGGTGAGGCTTGGCGGTTCAGGAAGCGGGAAGCATCAACTGGAGGCATCAGCGATCACAAACAATTCGTACCCAGGGGGGACTCTCCATGAAAAAGATTTTTGTATTGGATACCAATGTGCTTCTTCACGATCCGAATGCCATTTTCGCTTTTGAGGAAAATGATGTGATTATCCCCGCCGTTGTTTTGGAAGAGATTGATTCCAAAAAACGCAATGCCGACGAGATTGGTCGTAATGCCCGTGGTGTCTCCCGTTCATTGGATGCACTGCGTGAAATAGGTCATTTGCATGATGGAGTACAGCTGGAAAGCGGCGGTACGCTCCGTGTGGAATTGAACCATCGCAGCTTTGCTCGCGTGCAGGAAATGTTTGGCGAGATTACAAACGATAACCGCATTTTGGCGGTCGCACTAAACTATAAAATGGAAGAGGACGAAGCCCATAGTGGTCGTCACGTTGTACTGGTTAGTAAGGATGTGCTTGTTCGGGTCAAAGCAGATGTACTTGGCGTACAGACCGAAGATTATTTATCCGACCGTGCTGCCGAGCCGAATGAGATGTATACAGGCTATACAACGTTCAAGGTACATCCATCGGTGATTGATGAATTTTATAGCCATCGGTTTTTGCCGGTATCTTCGTTACATCTCAGTTATGTATTGCATCCGAATGAATTTGTTATTTTAAAAGACGAAATGGGCAGCGCCAAATCGGCATTGCTCAAAGTGAGTGCCGATAGTAGCCGATTGGAGCCGCTATTCCTGAGTAATGAGCCGGTATGGGGCATCGCTGCCCGTAATGCGCAACAGCGGATGGCGCTGGAACTGCTGCTTAATGATGATATTCCGCTCGTAACAATCAATGGGAAAGCAGGAACTGGTAAAACGCTGCTAGCGCTTGCCGCGTCTCTGTCCAAAGTCGAAGACGAGCAAAAATACAAAAAATTGCTGATCGCTCGTCCGGTAGTACCGATGGGGAAAGACATTGGATATCTTCCGGGAGAAAAGGATGAAAAGCTACGTCCGTGGATGCAGCCGATTTACGATAATCTGGAATTTCTATTTGATACGAAAAAAGCTGGCGATATTGATAAAATTCTGATGGGGCTTGGTAGTATTCAAGTGGAAGCACTCACCTATATTCGTGGTCGCTCGATTCCGGGGCAGTTTATCATTATTGATGAAGCACAAAATCTGTCTCGCCACGAAGTGAAAACCATCGTATCCCGTGTTGGTGAAGGTAGTAAAATTGTACTCGTCGGTGACCCAGATCAGATTGACCATCCGTATTTGGATTCCATCAGTAATGGATTAACGCATGTAGTCGAGCATTTCAAACAAGAAGGCATTAGCGGTCACATTACGCTGGAGAAAGGCGAGCGCTCCAAACTCGCTCAACTTGCTGCCGATCTGCTCTAGACTGCGAATGGCTTTCATGTACGAATTGGTGAAGGATTATCTACTGTAACACGTATCATGTGATATGAATCAAGGCACCATAATCAAAAAAACGCCGACTGCTATTCGCAGCTCGGCGTTTTTTGGTTATGACAAGGTACTGATTTCATTGTTAGAGAGATAATTGCAGCTCAATCTGCATATTCTGCCCGGTCATGATCACCTGTTTCGCTTTGAGATACGAAATAATCTGCCCCGGATAAAAGCCAAGATCAAACTGGTTTTCTAACGATTGGCTAGTGGTGTCTGGTAATGTCAGACCATTGAATACCAAACGGTCTACATGGAATCGAAGGGAATTTTGTGGCTGTTCTTCCACTTCGTAATGTCCGGTAATCTCCAGCTTCAGATTTCCTTCCGAGCCATTCACTACAATGCCCTGATCTGTAAAAAGGAATTGAAAGCTTTCTGGCATACCTGCTTGACTATGCAAAAAATCATTTAATTGTTGTTCACTGATCGTAATTGTATAATTACGCCCTCGCATCTGAACCGCATCCGGCTGAGATTTTAAAAAGGAAGGAAATTGATCCATTGAGCGCGCCAGAATACGAAAATAATTTTTTACTTCATATAAACCAATATTTTCCCAATACGCATTGAATTCATTCATCAGCTCGCGTGTAACCTGTGCATTCGAGGAACCTGCCAGTCCGCTATGAATGCGACGTTGCAATTGTACAACCCGCGTTTTCTGTTCTTGCAGTCGGCTACCGATTTGTTGCAGCTCTGCTGAGGTTCCAGCAAGCTCATTGCGTTTGGATTGTAATTCATTGTATTGCTGCTGATAGGACTGCATAATATCATGGTCATGATCAATAATCATGCGATAATATTCATAAAAAGTAATCATACCTGATAAGCTACCACTACTAAACAAAGCTGCCCATAGCTGTTCTCTTTCTCCCGTATAATAAGCAATCAGCACACGATCCGATTGTTGTCTCGCTTGATCCAGTTCATGCTGGCGAACGACCAGATCCTTTTCCAACTGTCGATAATGATGCTGTGCAGCTTGCTGTTCCTGCTGCACTCGGGCAATTTCCTGATCCAATTCATGTACTGACAAGCTATCCTCTAGCAAGGCACGGGTATGCTCATCCAACTGATTCATATTGGGAGCAGATTGTGAAGAGGACGTAACCAGTGATGACGAAGCAGCAGAGTGAGCAGAAGGTAGAATAAGGCAAGGGAACAATAAGGTGCCGCATAAAACAAGACAGACGACCCGTGGATTTGTATGAAATGGTTTCATGAATCGTCTCCTCCTTGTATAATAAATAATTAGTATTCCTTTTTAGTGGATAACCTATGTATCGATTGTGTATGTTGAACACACACAGTTGGTGATAGAGCAGATAGAGAGCTTTGATTCCATTTGATTAGCTAGTGAGTAGTAAGCTAACATGCTTATGTTTATTGTATCGTATTGACCAGCAGGAGGGAAACCATATGATCATTGATATTTGGGGCGGAGGAGCATTAGGTTTACTTTTTTATAGCAAAATGTCGCCATATCTTGCGGATGACCAGTTAAACTTATGGTGTCGCAGACGCGAGCAAGTAAATCGGATTGTCAGCGAAGGCATACTATTCTGCGATCATGATGAAGCAGAACCGCAAAAGATAGTTCCTCATACAGCTTCCGGTACTGCTATCTATTGTACAGAGGAGCAGCACCCTGCATCCTTGCCACCAGCTGATATTGTAATCGTTACCATCAAACAGACCCATCTTACCGATTCGTTCATCCAGCAGCTCCATGATCGAGTGAAGGATGGCACTACCATTATTTGTATGCAAAATGGGGTGCGCGCAGATAATCCTTGGCCTACCTCATGGCAGGTTTATGCCGCGATTACGACAGAAGGCGCAAAGAAATCATCCGACAATCAAGTGACCCATGCGGGTCATGGACAAACAGTCATAGGTCAAATGAACAGCTTATATAGTTCGAAGGATGCAACATCTAATATGACAATATGCACGCAGCATGAACATGATCACCTGTCTTTTTTAATAAATTTGTTTCAAAAGGCAGGATTCCAATCTTCTTTGTCGAAAGATATCGGGAAGGAAGTATACCGGAAGTTGATCATCAACGCCGTGATCAATCCTTTAACCGCATTATGGCGCGTGCCGAACGGAGAATTGCTGGCAAGCGACAAGCGGATGAATTTGATGCGACGGTTGTTCATGGAAGCGGTTGAGGTATATGAAAGAAATCATATTCCGTGGTGTCCACAATGGTGGGATGACGTGCTTAGTATATGTCGTGCGACATCAGCGAATACCTCATCCATGCTTGCAGATGTGCAGCACAATCGGCGTACCGAAATCGCTTGGATCAACGGCACGATCACTGAGCTGGCGCGTCGCACCGGTTATCGTGCAGAAACGCATGAATGGATATGCCAGTTCATTGAACCATTGACAGTAGAGGAGGCTCCGTAAATGGGAGGATTGTTTGGTTGGCTGCTGAATGGCGCCATATTTTTAAGCCTTGTTCCCTTTATTCCTTTTATCGCTACTTATTTCATTATGATTCTGCGCAAAAAGGATAAAAAGCAGGCAATCGCCTCCGCTATGGATGTGACGACACCATTTCTGTATATTTCGGTGGCAGCTTTATTTAACACAACGTTTAATAGCGGGCTTGGGTTTTACATCTTTTTGCTTATTTTGCTCCTTGCAATCGGCTTGATTGGAAGCGCTCAGAACCGAATGAAGGGCAAAGTTGATTTCCAGCGATTATTTCGAGCGGTATGGAGACTTTCGTTTTTCTTTCTGAGCTTAGGTTACATCGTCCTGCTATTGATCGCGATTTTACAATACATATCACGCTAAACGTGTCGAAAATTGGTAAAAAATTGCTTGATGTCAGGTATTCGACCGTGGTGTGGAGCCTAATTTACGCTGCAATGTGACAAAAATGTTGAAAAAAACGAAAAAAAACGATTTTTTTAACGTTGAGATATAGATTTTTTTGACCACTGGTTGTATAATCTAAAAGCATATACCACATTTTTTTAGGGGGAAACTGCTAGATGAAAAGGAAAAGTTGGTTAGTACTTATGGTACTCGTACTGGCGTTCGGATCATTGCTTGCAGCATGCAGCAGCGGTTCTAACAGCAGCACAGGTACAAGTGGAGAATCAGGAGAAGGAACGACAGCATCACAAGATCTCAAGATCAATATGAGTGCTGAACCTCCAACTTTTGATCCAGCTCAGGCAAAAGATAGCCAAACAAATACTGCCCTGAAGCTGATGTACGAAGGTCTGACACGCATGGGCGCGGATGGTAATCCAGCTCCAGGCGTAGCTGAGAAATGGGACGTTTCCGAAGACGGTTTGAAATATACTTTCCACCTTCGTGATAATGCAACCTGGAACAACGGCGAGCCTGTAACAGCAGAAGATTTCGTTTATGCTTGGCAACGCGTATTGAGCCCAGACACAACTCCAGCATCTGAATATGCTTACCAGCTTTACTACCTGAAAAACGGCGAAGCTTTCAACACTGGTAAAATCAAAGATTTCTCCCAGGTTGGCGTAAAAGCGGTTGACGACAAAACGCTTGAAGTAACGCTGCAAGATCCGGCTCCATACTGGTTGGGTCTGACTTCCTTCTACACGTACTATCCTGTAAACAAAAAGAATGTTGAAGCCAATCCTCAATGGGCTTCCAAAGCAGATACTATGGTTACCAACGGACCATTCACAATGACTACCTGGACTACAGGTCAGCAATTGGTTTGGACGAAAAACGATAAGTATTGGGATGCAAGCAACATCAAGCTGAACACAATCACTTCTTCCCTGGTGAACTCTGGCGCAACTGAATATGCAAGTTACCAGAGCGGTCAGTTGGATTATGCTGGTGCACCTACTGGTGAGATCCCAACCGATCAAATCCCTGCTGCAAAACAACAATACCCAGACCAATTCAATGCAAAAGGTATTGCAAGTACGTACTACTATGAATTCAACAATAAAGAAAAACCTTTCGATAACGCTAAAATCCGTAAAGCATTCGCTATGTCGATCAACCGTCAAGCGATTGTGGATAACGTAACACTGGGCGGTCAAATTCCAGCTTATGGCTTTGTACCTCCGGGTATCAAAGGTCAAAACGAAGAATACCGCACAGAGGTTAAAGACAGCTACTTTACTGAAGATGTAGCACAAGCTAAAACATTGCTGGCAGAAGGTATGAAAGAAGAAGGTATCACTACACTGCCTGCAATCACACTGATCTACAACTCCAGTGAAGCTCACCAAAAAGTGGCTCTGGCAATTGCAGATATGTGGAAAACAAACTTGGGTGTCGATGTTAAAACCGAAAACCAAGAGTGGAGCGTATTCCTGAACAACCGTCAAAGCGGTAACTACCAAATCGCTCGTGCTGGTTGGACAGCTGACTACAATGATCCAATGACATTCATGGATATGTGGGTAACAAAAGGCGGTAACAATGACGCTGGTTACGCTAACTCCGCGTATGACAAACTGATTGCTGATGCAAAATCGACGCAAGACAACGCAAAACGCATGACAGATATGGCGCAAGCAGAGAAAATGCTGATTCAAGACGATATGGCAATTATGCCAATCTACTACTACACTAGTATTTCTCTTGTAAAACCAAATCTTAAAGGTATTGTAGTTGATTTCAGTGGTGCAGTTGACTTCTCTAAAGCGTATTTCGAATAATTCAATAACTTATTTGGCAGTTAGATGATTGCTGCGGGATATATGTGGGGACTTTCCAACCATATATATCCCGCTTTTATGTGTGTTTTGCGTTTTACCATATATTGCTTTTTATAACGTTGAATATTGCAAGTTTTTAAACTTGTTTCTTTTAAATGATATGAATATGAACGCAGTTTTTTGCGAACTGTGGAAGGAATATTATGGTTGAACGTAAAATCTAACAACTAACAAAGGAGGGCTCCGGAGAAATGGTTAGATATATCGCCAGCAAATTTTTCTTTATGCTAGTGTCTCTATTTATCCTGGTATCACTGACATTTTTTCTGATGAAAATCATTCCGGGCGATCCGTTCATGTCCGAGAAGGCTGTACAGCCTCAAATTAAAGCGCGCTTGATGGCGCAATACGGACTGGACCAGCCTATTCCGGTACAATACGTTCGTTATCTAGGTAACATTGTTCAAGGTGATCTTGGTATTTCCATGAAATATCAAAATCAGGACGTAACCGGACGCATTGCACAAACATTTAAGCCTTCCCTGCAAATCGGTATTTTTGCGATCATTATTTCGATTGTGGTCGGTATTATACTCGGTATGGTAGCAGCATTGTATCATCGTAAATTGATTGACCATGTAGCCATGATACTCGCGATTCTCGGTATAGCGGTTCCGAGCTTTGTGCTTGCAACGCTTATTCAGTATCTATTTGCCCTTAAACTGGGTTGGTTCGATGTTATGGGCTTTAGTAAGCCAAGCGATTTTGTATTGCCGGTCGCAGCACTTGCTGTTCAACCGATTGCATTTATCGCTCGTCTGACTCGCTCTAGCATGCTCGAGGTACTGAATTCCGATTACATCAAAACAGCCAAAGCCAAAGGTCTGAACGGCTTTACCATCATGACACGTCACGTTGTACGTAACGGTATTTTGCCAGTTGTTACTTATGTTGGACCTATGACAGCGAACGTTATTACAGGTTCGGTCGTTATCGAGCAAATCTTCGGTATCGGCGGTATCGGTAAAGTATTCGTAGAAAGTATTACCAACCGTGACTATACCATGATCATGGGTGTAACGATCTTCTACGGCGTTATTCTGATGTTGGCTCGTTTTATTACAGATATCTTATATGTTCTGATTGATCCTCGTATCAAACTGTCAGGCAAAAAGGGGGCATAAACGTTGGCAGCAAATGGAAACCAAACTCCAAACCCTACACCGGGTGATGTAACGATTGATCCGACTGCACAGCAGAAGAGTGTCTCCCTGTTCCAGGATGCAATGTATCGTTTGACTCGCAATCCTGTAGCCATGATCAGTTTGGGAACACTGCTGGTTATTATTCTTATGGCAATTATCGGTCCACATATGGTGGCGTTTAACTATTACAGCAATGATTTGATGAATACCAACAAACCGCCTTCAGGTGAGCACTGGTTCGGTACCGATAATCTCGGCCGTGACATGTGGGTTCGTACTTGGATGGGCGCACGTATTTCCCTGATCGTCGGTTTCTCCGCAGCATTGATTGACTTGCTGATCGGTGTCATCTACGGTGCAATTATGGGTTATGCAGGCGGTCGTACCGACGAGATCATGAACAAAATTTCCGAAATTTTGTACTCGATTCCTTACCTGCTGATCGTAATCCTGTTGCTCGTTGTTCTGGAGCCAGGTCTGCCGACAATCATCTTCGCACTCGCCGTAACTGGTTGGGTAACGATGTCTTGGATTGTCCGTGGTGAGATTATCCAATTGAAAAACCGAGATTTCATTCTCGCAGCACGTTCCATGGGTGCAGGTGCAGGACGCCAATTGTTCAAACACCTGTTGCCAAATGCACTGGGACCTATTATCGTAACAGTAACGCTTTCCGTTCCAAGTGCGATCTTCTCCGAGGCTTTCCTGAGCTTCCTCGGTCTAGGTGTACAAGCACCTGTATCGTCGCTCGGTTCTATGATCAATGATGCGCTGCAAGGTTGGAATCTGTATCCTTGGCGTATGTGGTTCCCTGCTGGTCTGATCTGTTTGACTATGCTGGCATTTAACCTGCTGGGTGATGGTCTGCGTGACGCACTGGATCCGAAACTGAAAAAATAATTCATAGGAGGTGGGCTTAGTGGAGAAAATCTTATCAGTACAAAATTTGAGCGTATCCTTCAATACTCGTGCCGGTGAATTTAAAGCCGTTAAAGATGTCAATTTCGAGATTGGCAGAGGGGAAACGCTGGGTATTGTCGGGGAGTCCGGTAGCGGTAAGAGTGTAACAGCTCAAACAATTATGCGTCTGATTCCTTCTCCGCCTTCTATTATTAAAAGTGGAGACATTACTTTCTTGGGCGAAAGCCTGCTGAAAAAATCCGATAAGCAAATGGAGACAATTCGCGGTAAAGACATCGGTATGATTTTCCAAGATCCGATGACCTCGCTGAATCCAACCATCAAAATCGGTAAACAAATCACAGAAGTGTTGCGCAAGCACCAAAAGCTGTCTGCGACAGAAGCGAAAAAATCAGCGATCGAAATGCTGAAACTGGTCGGCATCAAAAATGCCGAAGTTCGTTTCAATCATTATCCGCACCAATTTTCTGGTGGTATGCGTCAACGTGCCATGATCGCGATTGCACTCGCTTGCCGTCCGGCATTGCTGATTGCCGATGAGCCGACTACAGCACTTGACGTAACGATTCAAGCGCAAATTCTCGATCTGATGAAAGATATGCAGCAAAAGCTGGGTACTTCCATCATTCTGATCACGCATGATCTGGGCGTTGTTGCTGGCATGTGTGACCGCGTCGTTGTTATGAAAGAAGGGGATGTTGTCGAAACAGGCACAACCTCCGAAATCTTCAAAAACGCACAACATCCGTACACCAAACGTCTGCTTGGCGCGTTGCCGCGTCTGGACGAGCCGAAAAAACCGAAGCTGGCTTCTGCCATTGCTGGTCTTGATCCAACTCGTCCACTCGTAGAAGTAAGCAATCTGCGTCAGCATTTTAATCTGGGTAAAGGCAATATCCTCAAAGCTGTTAACGACATCAGCTTCAAAATCTACGAAGGTGAAACACTGGGCGTTGTAGGCGAATCCGGTTGTGGTAAATCCACAACAGGTCGTACGATGCTGCGTCTGTATGAGCCAACGGGAGGAAGCGTTAAATTTAACGGTACAGATATTTTCAGCCTGTCCCCACGTAAGATGAAAGCAATGCGTAAAGATATGCAAATGATCTTCCAAGATCCATACGCATCTCTGAACCCACGCTTTAACGTTATGGACATCATTGGTGAATCGCTGGACATTCATGGTCTGGCAGGCAGCCGTGCTGAACGTAAAAAACGCGTAGAAGAACTGCTGGACATGGTTGGTCTGAACGCTAGCCATGCAATGCGTTACCCGCATGAGTTCTCCGGTGGTCAAAGACAGCGTATCGGTATCGCCCGTGCACTGGCAGTCAATCCAAAATTCATCATCTGTGACGAGCCGTTGTCGGCACTGGACGTTTCGATCCAGGCACAGGTTGTGAAATTGCTGGAAGATCTGCAACAGCGTCTCGGTCTGACATACCTGTTTATCGCGCATGATCTGTCTATGGTAAAACATATCAGTGACCGCGTTGCTGTTATGTACATGGGTAAAATCGTGGAACTGGCAGAAAGTGAAGAACTGTATGCTAACCCACTGCATCCGTACACCAAAACCCTGTTGTCTGCGATTCCGATCCCAGATCCAGAGGTAGAAGTGAACAAACGCAGAATCCTGCTGCCGGATGAGCAACAAGCACCGGTAGAGTCCGCTAATCCGGGCGCTCCGAAAGATCCATTCGACCTCGACAACTCTGAACTAATTGAAGTATCGCAGGGACACTGGGTTGCTCAACCGATCAACTAATCAATGATATGCAAAAACCGCCATAATATTGGCGGTTTTTTTGTTTTTTTCAAAATACAAAAAAGATGGTTGAATGCTTTGACTAAAACTGGATACTTTCGTACAATCAAATAAGGTTTAGAAAGTTACATTAAGTAACAACGATGAGGAGGACCTTACCCCATGAATGTAGTTCCGGAGAGGCTACCTGCGAATCAGCCGCTTGCAGAGCGGTATATTAATGATTTTGCATCGGTAAGCAGCTTGTATAATATGAATGTGACTGATCCGCAGACATGGGCGCAGCGTGCCGCCTGGCTGGATCAAAATAAGCACTCCCGGATTGAGCGTGGAGCGTTAGTGGATTGTCTGACAACTTACAATCTTGCCTATAACGATCATGAAGCTGTGCGTCAAGCACTGCATACGCTGCGTCAGGAAGATACGCTAACGGTGGTAGGTGGTCAGCAGAGCGGTCTGTTTACCGGTCCACTGCTGGTTATTTATAAAGTCGTTACACTCATCCTGTCCGCACGTGAAGCTTCGGCGAAGCTAGGACGCCCAGTGATACCGGTGTTCTGGATTGCTGGGGAAGATCATGATTGGGATGAAGTTAATCATACGTATTTGCCCGATCTGCACGGAGAAGCAGTCAAAATTCGCATGGAGCATGAACGCGGTGGTCATTCACCAGTGAGTCGTACGGAGATTACCGAAGCTCATATTCAGCCAGTGCTGCACCAGTTTGAAAGTCTGTTGCCGGATAGCGAGCATAAAGCAGAATGGATGGCAGAGCTGTCTCGATGTATGCGGCAGTCCGACAATCTGAGCGATGCGTTTGCCCGTCAGCTGGGTCGTTTGTTCGGTCGCTTTGGCTTGATTTTGCTGGATTCGGATCATCCCGATCTGCGTGAGCTAGAAAAACCGGTATTCCGCAACATCATTCAGCACAATGACGATTTGACGAAGGCATATGTGGCATCGGCAGAGCAGGTTCGGGCTGCTGGTTACGAGGAGCAGGCAACCGTTGCTGAGGATAGCGCCAATCTGTTTTATATCCATACCGATGAAGTGTACAATAACGAGCGTTTGTTGTTGTTCAAGCGAAATGGTTTATTTACGGACCGCAAAGGGTTAGTCACCTTTACCCGCGAGGAATTGCTGGATATGGTAGAGCAGCATCCAGAACGCTTTAGCAACAATGTGTTGACGCGTCCGCTGATGCAGGAATCGCTATTTCCAGTGTTGGGTACGATTCTAGGAACAGGCGAGATCGCTTACTGGGCGTTAACGCGTCAGGCGTTTGACGTACTGGGCTTGCAAATGCCACCAATTGTACCGCGCATGTCGTTTACGATGGTGGAGGAAAAGATTCAGCAGCTTATGCAGCAATTTGATCTTACCTTTGACGATGTACGTCAACGGTTTGAAGAGATTCGTCAAGGCTGGCTTAGCGAGCAGGAGGATTACAATCTGGATGCGCGTTTCGAGCAGCTGCGTAAGCAGTTTACTGAGCTGTATCATCCGTTTGTGCAGTCATTATCTGACGTCGATCCGGCGCTTCTGCATATTGCTGACAATAATCAGCATAAAATAGAAGCACAGATCGACTACCTGTATCGTAAAAGTGTTCATGCGGTCGAAAAGCAGCATGAGGTGGGATTGCGTCGGTTGGATCGAATCGCTCATTCCCTTTATCCGTTTAACAAGCCGCAGGAGCGGACGATCAATAGCTACTATTATATTGGACGTTATGGCGAGCGCTGGTTGGACCAACTGCTGGCAGTTGAACCGGATTTGAACGGCGGTCACCGTCTTATTTATATGTAATGAGATAGCGAAGCAAAAGCAGCCAACAACAATTGTTGGTTGCTTTTGTTTTCATTCAACGCTTAATATGGAAGTATTGATGAATTTAAAAAAGATGACAGGCTCATCGAATAGTGGAGGAAATTAAATATGACATTGCCGTCCTTAGAAAAAAGCATCGTAGCGGACATGGCGCTTGCGCCGGAAGGGCACCGCAAAATTGAATGGGTGGCTTCCCATATGCCGGTATTGAACCGGATCAAAGAAGAATTCGAACGAGATCTGCCTTTTAAAGGATTGAAGGTTACAATCTGTCTGCATCTGGAAGCCAAAACGGCGTATCTGGCAAAAGTGGTACAAGCTGGCGGTGCGGAAGTCACAATTACTGGTAGTAACCCACTGTCCACACAGGATGATGTATGTGCTGCTCTGGTGGAAGATGGCATCACTGTATTTGCCAAATACAATCCGCAGCCTGCTGAGTACAAATCGCTCGTTCTGCATGCACTGGAAACACGCCCTGATCTGATCATTGACGATGGTGGTGATCTGATTACGCTGATGCACGGCGAACGTCCTGACTTGCTGGAAGGTATCCGCGGTGGTGCGGAAGAAACGACAACCGGCATTATTCGTCTGAAAGCTCTGCAAAAAGAAGGCACGCTGACCTTGCCGATGGTAGCGGTCAACGACGCATATTGCAAGCATCTGTTTGACAACCGTTATGGTACAGGTCAATCAGTATTCGATGGTATTATTCGTACAACCAATCTGATGATTGCTGGTTCCACTGTTGTCGTTGTAGGCTACGGCTGGTGTGGTAAAGGGGTAGCAATGCGTGCGAAAGGTCTGGGTGCTAACGTAATCGTAACCGAAGTGGATGCGATCAAAGCGGTAGAAGCACATATGGACGGTTTTCATGTGATGCCGATGATTGAAGCAGCCAAACATGGCAACTTCTTTATTACGGTAACTGGGAATAAGAGCGTTATCGTTGGCGAGCACTATGATGTGATGAAAGACGGCGCTATCGTATGTAATGCGGGTCACTTTGATGTTGAAGCGAACAAACCAGATCTGGCGGCACGCGCCGTATCGATCACAACAGCTCGCAAAAATATTGAAGAATACAAGCTGAAAGACGGACGCCGCATTTATTTGCTGGCTGAAGGTCGTTTGGTTAACCTTGGCGCAGCGGACGGTCATCCAGCGGAAATTATGGATATGACATTTGCTCTGCAGGCGGTTGGTCTTCGTTATGTGAATGAGAACTATGAGCAGCTTGGTGCAGGCGTCATCAACGTACCTTACGAGCTGGACGAGAAAGTAGCACGTTATCGTCTGGAAAGCGTCGGTATCGGTATCGACAGCCTGACAGATGAGCAGAAAAAGTATCTGGACAGCTGGTCTTAAGATATATTTCTTCCTTATATAAGGCCATACAATGCAAATATTCAACAATCAAGTTACTATGGAATGAATATGCAGAACATGGCTATAAGCAAAAAGCCCGATTTCTCCGATATAGGAGAGTCGGGCTTTTTACATGCTTTTTTGCAAAGCAACATGCTTCATTACATAAAAAATTAAAAAAAGTATAATTTTTTTCAAAAAAATTGACATGTTGAGAAGGATTTTGATTTTAGTCGACGAATCTATTATGCTAGATAGGTGGTGGAAAGTGGTGCAAAGTGGGGAATGATGGGTAAAAGGAGTGAGCCGCCAATGTTCATGGGAGAATTTCAGCATAACATTGACGATAAGGGACGGATTATTATTCCTGCCAAATTTCGCGAACTTCTCGGCCAATCGTTTGTAATGACCCGCGGTCTGGACCATTGCCTTTTCATCTATCCACTAGAGGAGTGGTCTCTTCTTGAACAAAAGCTCAAATCGCTGTCTTTGATGAAGGCGGATGCACGCGCATTTACACGGTTTTTCTTTTCCGGTGCAGCTGAGGGCGAATGGGATAAGCAGGGCAGAGTGAATGTGCCTGGTAATCTGCGCCAATACGCACAGCTAGACAAGGAATGCACCATTATCGGTGTATCGAATCGTGTGGAGATTTGGAGCCGTTCCGTTTGGGAACAATATTATAACGAATCAGAACAATCATTTAATGAAATTGCCGAAAAGCTGGTTGATTTTGATCTTGATCTGTAATCGTCTGGGAGGTTTAACAACTTGTTTCATCACATCACTGTATTAAAAGAAGAAGCGACCAATGCACTTGAGGTCAAGCCTGATGGTATTTATGTCGACTGTACGCTCGGGGGAGCAGGACACAGCAGCGTTATCGCAGCCGGGTTAGAAGCAGGCGGACGACTCATTGCCTTTGATCAGGATGACACGGCATTGCGCAATGCTGAACAGGTACTGGCACCATTTGCCGATGTAGTCACACTCATCAAAAGCAATTTCCGTCATTTGGAGGAGAAGCTTTTAGAAGCGGGTGTACCGACAACAGAGGACGGAATTCCGCAAGTGGACGGTATTTTGTTTGACCTTGGTGTTTCTTCACCTCAATTTGACGATGCCGAGAGGGGATTCAGTTACAATCACGATGCCGTGCTGGACATGCGAATGGACCAGTCCAGCGAACTGACTGCACGCACCATTGTGAACACGTGGCCTGAAGACGAAATTGCCCGCATACTATATCGTTATGGCGAAGAAAAATTTTCAAGACGCATTGCTGCTGTTATCGGTAAACGCCGTGCCGTACAGCCGATTGAAACGACGGGGGAACTGGCGGAGCTGGTCAAGGAAGGCATTCCAGCAGCCGCACGCAGAACTGGTGGTCATCCAGCCAAGCGCAGCTTTCAGGCGCTTCGTATTGCTGTGAATGACGAACTGGGTGCTTTTGAAGAAGCGCTGCAACAGTCGATTCGCTGCTTAAAGCCAGGCGGACGCGTATCCGTGATTACGTTCCACTCTTTGGAGGACCGTCTGTGCAAACAAATTTTTGCTGAAAAACTCGAAAAGAATGTGGCACCACCCGGATTTCCTGTGTATGTGAGTAACGGCGGTGAACTGAAACTGGTCAACCGCAAACCGGTACTTCCATCCGATAATGAAATCACAACCAACAAGCGCGCAAGATCAGCCAAATTGCGAGTAGCGGAAAAGGTGGACAAACAAAACCAAAATCAACAATAAGGAGACGGGCTAATGGCTTATACAAGAGGGAATCTGGCGGTCAAGCAAAAGGCTACCGAAAAGGTTGTCCGCAAGTATCGGGAAACGACAAAAGTGGTTGTCCGTCGTTCAGCCCTGCCAATGCAGGAGAAAATGCTGTATCTGGGTACCATTTTCGCCTGTGTCATCATTGCGGGAATCATCCTGTGGCGCTACGCCTATATTTATGAAGTGAACAAAAATGTTCAAAACATGGCAAGTGCAACCGCAACACTGCAAAAGGAAACCGTTCAAAATGATCTGCGTAAACACCTGCTGGAAAATGAAGTGGTAGAGCGTGCAACTGCTCTGGGGTACATACAACCTGTAACCGATCCGATTCAGGTTTCGCGTGAAAAGGGAACAACAACCTCGTCGTCCGATAACCAAGACAGCAAGTAAAGCGAGGGATAACCGCAGTGAATAAACGAATAAGACTTCGCACTTTATTAATGGGAGGGTGCATAGCCCTCCTTTTTGTCGTCCTAGTCATGCGTATTTTCTGGTTGCAGATTGTACAGGGCTCTAGCTGGCATGAGCGTGCTGTGGATAACTGGACGCAAAACAGTGTAATTAAAGCCCAGCGTGGTACGATTACCGACCGTAACGGCAATGAGATGGCGATTGATGCACCGGCATACAATGTGGCGCTGAATCCCCAAATCATTGAGAAATACGGCATCAAAAATGAAGTTGTCAGTGGATTGCATGAGATTCTAGGCACCGATGAATCCGAAATCGAAAAGCAGGCAACGTCCAAAAATGATAAAGGCGAACTGCGTACATGGCGTGAGCTGAATAGCGGCGGTCGTCTGATTCCACAAGACAAAGCCGATCAAGTGAATGCTCTTATTGCCAAGTTAAAACAGCAGATTGATCAAAAATATGATGCTGGTTTGTATTTGGTGGAGAGTTCCAAACGGTATTATCCGAAAAATGAATTGGCTTCTCACGTACTTGGTTATACGGATAAAGAAGGCAAGGCTGTTGCCGGTATTGAAGCTTACTATGATCAGCAGCTCAAAGGGACGGATGGAAAAATCCAGTACCAGCATGATCGTCAGGGAGACAAGCTTCCAGATTCACAGGATGCGTATACACCTGCCAAAAACGGCGATAACTTGAAGCTGACAATCGATGAAACGATCCAATATTATACCGAACAGGCAATGAAGGAAGCGTATGAGCAGCTGCAACCGAAAAGTATTACTGTGATTGCAGCCGATCCAAATACTATGGGCATTTTAGCAATGGCCAATATGCCGACATTTGATCCGAATAAGTATAATGAAGTTCCTGCGAGTCAGTATAATGATTTTCTGAATCTGGGTATCAAAGCGATCTATGAGCCGGGGTCGACGTTTAAAATTGTGACGTTATCCGGTGCTGTGCAAGAAGGCTTGTTCAATCCAGAAGCAACATACCAGTCTGGTACCATTCGTGTCGGCAATACTACACTGCACGATATTAACCGTGTCGGCTGGGGACCAATTACGTATTTAACCGGTCTGAAGCGCTCCAGTAACGTAGCTTTTGTTAAATTGGGATACGAAATGCTGGGTGCTGAGAGACTGCGCAAGTATATTGATGATTTTGGTTTTGGTGTGAAAACAGGGATTGATCTGCCCGGAGAGGTTTCTGGTGCGATTACCATTCGTCCTAATATCAAAACAGAAGTTGCAACAGCGGCATATGGACATGGTCGCGTACAGGTTACCCCTTTACAGCAGCTTGCAGCTGTAGCGGCTGTAGCGAATGGCGGCAAACTGTTAACGCCACATCTGGTGCAATCCATTACCGATCCGAATACGGGTGTGACTACAGATACGCCTACACATGAGGTTCGTCAAGTGATTGATGCCGCCAATTCCGCCAAAGTCCGTGGCTATCTGGAACAAGTGGTATCCGATCAGGATATAGGAACAGGGCGCCATGCGTATATCGAAGGATACCGCGTAGCAGGTAAAACTGGTACGGCTGTAAAAGTTATCAACGGAAAATACGACTATACCAAACAGGTTGTATCCTTTATTGGTTTTGCACCGGCAAATGATCCAAAAATCGCTATGATTGTTGTTGTGGATCAGCCTGCTAACTCTGCGCTGGGTGGTGGTACAGCAGCAGCTCCAATTTTCAAAAAAATCGTCAGTCAGGCACTTCCATACATGGGTGTAGCCAAAGTAGCCGAGGACGCAACTGCTCAGCAAGCGACTGCCAAATCCCAACCGATGCAGGTATCGTATACAGCGCCGACCCTAACAAGCAAATCGCTGGATGAAGCTAAGAAAAAACTGCTGGCAGGTGGGATTTCGTACAAGGTTGTCGGTTCTGGCACCAAAGTCGTTAAGCAGTATCCAGCAGCTGGTGCTATATTAGGAAGCGGTCAAAGTATCTATCTGATGACCGAAGACCCAACCAAAATGGCGATTCCAGATTTGAAGGGCGAATCCTTACGTGATGCGCTGGAAATTCTGAATCTCATGAAAGTGGAGGTTACTACAGTAGGTACAGGCTATGTTGCCGAGCAAGTGGAGTCAGAAGGCAATGGTCGCCGCGCGATCACCCTGACGCTCAAATCTGCGAAAGCAACTGTCACTGGTATTGATGATCCAGAGGAAAATGCAATAGATGCAAAGGATACGAATGATGCTGCAGATCCTGCCGAAACAGGTACGGATGATACACAAACTGACGAGAAGGACAGTAGTTCGTCCGAAACATCTGCCGACAGTAGCAATTCTGCTGATAGTTCGACATCCGACAAGTCCGAAAGCTCTGGCACTGCCACCACCAATGCGGATGGTAGTCTGAATATTCCAGAGCCCAAGGGCGCTCCAACCAACTAGTTGATGTATGCACCATCTGTGATAACCCGGCAACAATCGGCGACAGAAGCCTACTTCTGAGCGCTTGATTGTTGCCGGGTATCGTTATTAATTTTGGAAAAGAGGAATACGCATGCTGCTATCTGAAGCCGCAAAGTTATTGATAACGTCCCGGATTCACGGTGATCCGGCTGCGGAATTTTCGGGAATGGAGGTGGATTCGCGTAAGGTTCAACAGGGTGACCTGTTTATCTGTTTGCCCGGTTTTACGGTAGATGGACATGATTTTGCGGAAAAGGCAGTTCAGCAAGGTGCAGTCGCACTTGTCGTTGAGCGTGTGCTGGAACTGGATGTACCGCAGCTGATTGTCAGCAGTTGTCGCCATGCGATGGCAGTGCTGGGCAATACCTTTTACAACTATCCGAGTCAGCGCTTGAATATGATTGGTGTGACTGGAACGAATGGTAAGACCACAACTTCTTATCTAATTGAGCGTATTATGAATGATCATCAGATCAATACTGGACTGATCGGTACGATCGAGATGCGCTATAATGGGCAGTCAGTGCCGATGCCGCGCACAACGCCGGAAGCGCTAGAACTGCAACGTCTGCTAGGGAATATGGCAGATGAAGGCGTACAGTGCTGTGTGATGGAGGTATCATCCCATGCATTGGAGCAAGGACGGGTAAAAGGTACGGATTATCGCACCGCCATATTCACCAATATCAGTCAGGATCATCTGGATTATCATCATACGATGGCTGACTACATTGCCGCGAAGGGATTGTTTTTTTCTCGGCTTGGCAATAGCTACGGTCAACCTCACGAGCGCAAATATGCAGTTTTGAACATCGACGATCCCGCAGCAGACTATTTCCGCCGTATTACCGCAGCTGATGTGATTACATACGGAGTAGAACAACAAGCGGATGTACGTGCCTCGCGCATTTCCATTACATCCGCAGGCACGACGTTTCATGTAGATACCTTCCGAGGTTCTGCCGACATCACATTGAAGATGGTCGGAACGTTTAACGTCTACAATGCACTTGCCGCTTTGACCGCTGCACTGATCGAGGACGTACCGCTAGAGCAAATTGCCGCTAGTTTGGAACGCATTCCCGGTGTAGATGGACGGGTTGAGCTAGTCGATGCTGGACAGCCGTTTGCTGTAATTGTTGATTATGCGCATACACCGGACGGTCTGGACAACGTATTGTCTACGATCAAGGAGTTTGCCGAGCAGCGTATCATTACCGTGTTTGGATGTGGTGGTGACCGTGATCGGACGAAGCGTCCGTTAATGGGCAAAGTAGCCGCAACATACAGTGATTATACCTTTATCACTTCGGACAATCCGCGTACGGAAGAACCATTATCCATCCTTAGTGAAATTGAAGCCGGTTTGCAGGAAGACCGGATTTCGACTGAGCGGTATGAGTTGATCGCTGATCGTCGTACCGCGATTCAAAAAGCGGTTGAAATGGCGCAGCCTGGCGATGTACTATTGATTGCGGGCAAAGGGCATGAAACGTACCAGATTATCGGTACGGAGGTTATCGATTTTGATGATCGGCTTGTAGCCAAAGAAGCGATAAGGGGTCTTAACCAGTGATAAAAACAACAATGAGTCAATTAGCCGACATGTGTGGCGGACAGCTGCAAGGCGACGCTGAAGCCGTTTGGCACGGTGTCGTTATCGATTCGCGTAAAGTGTATGAAGGCTGTCTGTTTGTTCCGATTATCGGTGAACGTGCTGACGGTCATGATTTTGTCGCCGGTGTGCTATCCGCTGGAGCAGCGGTATCCTTCTGGCAGCATGATCATGGTACGCCGCCAGCTGGTACTATCATTCTTGTGGAAGATACGTTACAGGCATTGCAGCAGTTGTCACGGTCGTATTTGAACCAGACACAGCCGCGCGTGATCGGCATTACTGGCTCCAATGGTAAAACAACGACTAAGGACATGGTAGAGGCTTTGCTGAAGCAGGCATATCGTGTGCACAAAACACAAGGCAACTTTAACAGTCACATCGGTCTGCCATTGACCATTTTGGATATGCCAGCGAATACGGAAGTGCTGATTTTGGAGATGGGTATGCGTGCACGGGGCGAGATCGAGCTGTTATCGAATATCGCGCGTCCACATGCTGTGATCATTACCAATATCGGGGAGTCGCATCTGGAACAGCTCGGTACACGTGAGGAAATCGCCCGTGCGAAGCTAGAAATCGTCAGCGGTTTGCAGGCGGGTGGTCTGCTGATCTATAACGGTGATGAACCGCTGTTGCATCAGGTGCTAGCGGAGCCGAAACTCAAGCAACGGGATATGGCTACGTTGACATTTGGCGTGGAGCAGCAGAATGATCTGCATGTTACGGGTGTGATGGCACAGGGACGGACTACCATTTTCACCACGAATGATTTGCCGGATGACGCTTGGACGCTACCGCTGCCTGGACTACACAATGTAACAAACGCATTGTCAGCGATGGCTGTGGCACGCTACTTCCATGTTACCGATGAACAGATTCGTATCGGTCTGTCGCAGCTTCAATTGTCCGGTATGCGGATTGAACAGCTGGATGGACGTCAAGGCTCTACCTTGCTAAACGACGCTTACAACGCCAGTCCAAGCTCTATGCGTGCCGCTCTGGATGTGCTGAGCAGCATGAAAAGTCATAGCCGCCGCATTGCAGTGCTGGGCGATATGCTGGAACTGGGCAGCGAGGAGCAGACGTACCATGAACAAATGGGCGTGTATGCGGCAGAACATGCGGATTTGCTATTTACGTATGGAGAACGCGGTCGATTCATTGCTGCGGGAGCACTGCGTCAAATGCCATCGGAGCTGGTATACAGTTATACATCCAAGCCAGAGCTGATTCAGGCGCTGCTGGAGACTGTGCAGCAGGGGGATGTGGTGCTGGTGAAAGCATCCCGTGGTATGAGACTGGAGGAAGTTATACAGGCGCTGATGCCTGATTCAATAAGCCAAGCAGAAGCGCTGGAGGAGTAAATGTAATGGATTTTCAATTATTGTTATTGGCGGCAGCCGCATCATTTATTTTATCGCTGATTGCGATGCCGATTCTGATTCCACTGCTACGTCGGATTAAATTCGGTCAGCAGGTGCGGGACGATGGACCGCAAACGCATTTGAAAAAAGCGGGTACGCCAACGATGGGCGGTATTGTCATCATTTTGGCGGCAACAATCGTGTATATCAAATTTTCGGTGATCGACATCAATTTCTGGGTGTTGCTAACATCGACCGTTGGGTTTGGACTGATCGGCTTTTTGGACGATTATATCAAAATTGGTCTGAAACGCTCACTCGGTCTAACTGCCAAGCAGAAGCTGATTTTGCAATTGCTGTTTTCAGCGATTATCTGCTTCCTGCTCATTCAAAAAGGGCATAGCACGGCACTGGCGATTCCGGGCACTGGTTTTGCTTTTGACTGGGGTCCTTGGTTTTACTATCCGTTTATTGTCATCATGCTGCTTGCCATCACCAATGCGGTAAACTTTACTGATGGTGTGGATGGATTGTTGTCCGGTGTGAGCGCAATTGCATTTGCAGCGTATGCGGTCATTGCAATTCAAATGTCTTCGCCAGCAGCAGCAGTATGTGCAGCGGCAATGATCGGTGCGGTTCTTGGCTTTCTCGTATTTAATGCCCATCCAGCTAAAGTGTTTATGGGGGATATGGGTTCGCTTGGGATTGGTGGTGCGATTGGCGGTATTGCCATTGTCACCAAAAGTGAGCTGCTATTTCTCATCATCGGGCTTGTATTCGTTATTGAACTGCTGTCCGTTGTTATTCAGGTCGTCTCCTACAAAACCCGTAACGGCAAACGCGTATTCAAAATGGCACCGATTCATCACCATTTTGAATTATCCGGTTGGTCGGAGTGGCGCGTTGTAACGACATTCTGGGCAGTAAGCCTGATTCTAGCTGTGATTGGAGTTTATATTAGCAAGGGGTTGTCCTAATGAATGATCCTCAATCGTATGCTGGTCAGCAGGTCGTCGTGATCGGTCTAGCTCGTAGTGGTGTAGAAGCTGCCAAAGCGCTACACCGTCTCGGTGCCATCGTCACAGTCAATGATCTGAAGCCGCGCGAACAATCGCCGGAAGCGGCGGAACTGGAACAATTGAATATAGAGGTAATCTGCGGCGGTCATCCAGAGGGATTGATCCATGACGGACTGGCGCTGCTGGTCAAAAATCCGGGGATTCCGTATACTGCCCCGCCTATCCGGCAGGCACTGGAGCTTGGCATTGAAGTCATTACGGAGGTTGAACTTGCTTATCGTTTGACTGATATTCCGATGATTGGCATCACAGGCTCCAACGGCAAAACGACCACCACCACTTGGGTAGGCAAAATGCTAGAGTCCTCGCATCTGAATCCTATCGTTGGTGGCAATATCGGTATTCCATTATGCCAGGCGGTAGCAGAAGCTGATCCCCATGTAGAGCATATGATTGTTGCGGAATTGAGTAGCTTTCAGTTAAAAGGCACACAGGATTTTAATCCACGTATTGCCTGCTTGCTCAATATAGCGGAGACGCATCTGGATTACCACGGCACGATGGACGATTACGTAGAATCCAAACGCAAAATTTTCGCCAATCAAGGTGAGCAGGATACAGCAGTATTGAATTGGGATGACAGCTATTGTCGTAGTATCATTCCTTATCTGAGCGCTGGCAAGATTGTGCCGTTTTCCATTTATGAGGAATTAGGCAGCGCGATTGCTAATGCTGCGCAATCGAGCGAGCAGCCGTTAGCGGCGGCGCTGTACGTATCGCCACCATATATCGAAGATGTAGAAGATGAATGCGAACGCAGCATCATGTATCATGATGAGCATGGAGAAGTGGAGATTTTGCCGGTATCGCAGGTTGGTATTCCGGGGCGCTATAATGTCGCCAATGCGCTTGCTGCCTGTGCCATATCGATTGCCGCTGGCTGCGAGCCAGCTCAGCTAGCAGAATCGTTGCGCAGCTTCCGTGGAGTGGAGCATCGTCTTGAATATGTACGCCAGTATAACGATGTGGACTACTACAACAATTCCAAAGCAACCAATACGAAAGCAACCCTGACGGCGTTATCTGCGTTTCAGGATCGCGATATCGTATTGATTGGTGGCGGATTGGATCGCGGTTCCGATTATATGGATCTGCTACCTGCATTGCAAAGTCAGGTGAAGGCACTGGTGCTGCTAGGAGAAACTCGTCACAAGCTGGCAAACGTTGCCCAGCAGGCGGGG
Source organism: Paenibacillus sp. JQZ6Y-1 (assembly GCF_040719145.1). NCBI lineage: Bacteria > Bacillati > Bacillota > Bacilli > Caryophanales > Paenibacillaceae > Paenibacillus > Paenibacillus kandeliae. The sequence continues at coordinate 2,819,398 of NZ_JBFDUZ010000001.1, read as the reverse complement.
ATTGAACAGGTTGCCGTCATCGACGAAACCGAGAATACGCCCCAAGCGATTGCCCAAGCGGTGCAAGCGGCTACTCAATTCGCCACAGCAGGCGATATTGTACTGCTATCACCTGCATGCGCTAGCTGGGATATGTTCTCATCGTATGAAGTACGCGGCGAGCAATTCAAAGAAGCGGTACATGCGCTATAACGGTATCTATTCACTTTCAAATACGTGCATGGTATACAGTGGACGGACCGTCATAACGCTATGATGTTCTATTTCCAAAGCTGATATGCCACAGCATCTATGATAAATACTGGTATTTTCAATCGTTATCTCAATTTTTACCCTATAGCATACTCATTACTTGTAAAGGCTATGCCATGTTTAGAGGAAAGGAGGAATATATTATGCGTATTGTTTTGACAGGCGGCGGTACAGGTGGTCACATTTATCCAGCGCTGGCAATTGCTGAGCAATTCAAGGAGCAAGGCATCAAAGCCGAATTTCTGTACATTGGCGGCAAGCGTGGACTGGAAACGAAGATTGTACCAGAGACGCGCATGCGCTTTGAAGCAATTGATATTACTGGATTCAGAAGGCGATTGTTTTCACTTGAAAATATTCGCACCGTCAATCGCTTCATTCAGGGTGTGAAAAATTCAAAACAGATGATCCGCGATTTTAAACCGGATATTGTCATTGGTACAGGCGGATATGTATGCGGACCTGTTGTGTATGCGGCAGCCAAGCTGGGTGTTCCCACACTGGTCCATGAGCAAAATGCTGTGCCAGGATTGACCAATCTGTTTTTGAGCGGCTATGCCAATACAGTAGCTGTGAGCTTTGAAGATGCGATTCCGCGCTTCAAGCGTGCCAAGCATGTGCTATTTACCGGCAATCCGCGTGCCACTATGGTTCAGCATGCGGACCGCGAACGCGGACTGGCTTCGCTCGGCTTACCGGCAGATGCTCAGATTGTTCTGATTGTCGGTGGTAGCCGAGGAGCGAGAGCATTGGTTGAAGCAATGGTACAAACGGCTCCGTTGTTGAAAAATAAGCCTGACGTGCATTATGTGTTCGTAACTGGCGAAATATATTACGACGAGATTTACGAGCGAATTAATGATGCAGTGGATTCCATTCCGACGCATTTGCACATTTTGCCGTATATTCCGAATATGCCGGAAGTGCTGGCTGCGACAGCGTTATTGATCGGTCGAGCAGGGGCTTCCTCGTTAGCAGAGATTACATCGCTAGGTACGCCATCCATTCTGATTCCGTCGCCCAATGTGACCAACAATCACCAAGAAGCGAACGCGCTGGCTTTGCGAAAAGCTGGAGCAGCCGAGATGCTGCTAGAACGTGATCTGACTGGCGATTCGCTGATTGCGCTGATCGACCGGATTATGGATAATGAGCAAGAGCGTCACAAGATGTCGGTCGCTGCCAAAACATTGGGCACGCCACAATCTGCCTTTTTACTGGTGGAAGAGATTCAGCGCTTAACTCAGAATCCTAAAAGCGCCAAGTAAAATCGTAAAACGACCAAGTACATCTAGCTAGTTCATCGCTTGCTATACAAAAAGGCGTGAACGACTGGCGGCAAGCGTAACACACCTGCCTGTACTGCCGGGTGCTATAAATACGAAATACTGGAGACATGCCATGCCTAAGCGAAAATTGATTGTTGTCCCGAAAAATGAACCTACTGCTAATGTACGACCTTCCGTCAAACGCAGGCCGCTGATGAGTGCCAAAACCAGATGGATCGTCATACTGAGCATTCTGTTTATTATCGTGGCGGGTGTCGTATTCTGGTTTTCGCCGGTTGGCAAAATTTCGCAGATTACGTTTACCGGCAACGCGTTTACGTCCAAAACAGATTTGCTCAATGCGACGCGTCTTGCCAAAGGCGATGCCTTTTACGGTACATCGGCATCGACGATCAAGCAGCGACTGCTGACGATTCCTGCGATTCAGGATGCTGTGATTACGAAGCATTTTCCCGGTCAGGTCGATATTCAGATTACTGAATATCCGGTTGTCGCATATGAACTGACAAGCGCAGGTGAGCTGACAGCGATTCTGCAAAATGGTACATCGGTGCGCGCAGATGATCGCGGCGTTGCTGTCGAGAAACCGGTACTGACTCAGTGGGCAGATTATGCCAAAGAGAAAGTCGAGCTATGCAAGGTGCTTGGCACAATTCCGAATGAACTGACGTCAGACATCTCGGAAATTATGCCTTCACCGACCCCTTCCTTTCCAGATCGCATTATGATCTACACGCGTTCGCAGTTTGAAGTCATTACGAGCATTTCACTGCTAGCGGATAAGGTGGAGTATTTGAATCAGGTTATTGAAACGCAGCCTCCAGGCATTATTACAATGCTGGAAGCGGACTCGTATACGCCATTCAAGCCAGAATCGACCGAGGATAGCGAAGGAACAGGCGAGCAATAAACGCCTGTTTTGCAACGGTATAACGGCGATTTGCCTTCCCTTTTTTCCGCAGAGGCATAAGGATATGGCGACGGCACTTTCTGTGAGGGAAGAAAAATGCTAGAATAAGTTTGGCAGATATTAAAGTTTTGTAAACTTTGATGTTCGCAAACATGATAAGGCATCTGCTGAGAACTATCACACGCCCCGCGATCATTCTTTTTTCTTTACACTTTTACCTGCCATACGGCTTTTAAAAAGTTTACAGAAAAAAGAGGGAAAGCATACGTAATGTTGAATACTAAAGTAGAGAGCAATTTTAAAAAAATGTTTTTCGGAAATTGAATTTCCGGTCAGCGGGAATATCGCCAAACGCTGGAAATCAATCATTTATTATGCAATATGCAGGAGGTGCCAGGGGCTTGAGCAACAATGACATCATTGTTAGTTTGGACATCGGTACATCCAAAGTTCGTGCTATTATCGGGGAAGTTAATAATGGAACCTTTAATATTATTGGAGTTGGATCTGCCGACTCGGAAGGGATTCGCAAAGGCGCAATCGTTGACATCGATCAGACTGTGCAATCCATCCGAAATGCTGTTGATCATGCAGAGCGTATGGTCGGCATTCAAATATCTGAAGTAATCGTGGGTATTTCGGGAAATCACATCGGACTTCAAACGAGCCATGGAGTTGTAGCCGTATCCAATGAGGACCGTGAAATCGGCGAAGAGGATATCGAACGGGTGTTGAAGGCGGCAGAAGTAATTGCCCTTCCTCCTGAACGTGAAATTATCGATGTTGTCGCCAAACAATACGTCGTCGATGGTTTAGAAGGAATTCAAGACCCTCGCGGCATGATCGGAGTGCGTCTGGAAGTCGAGGCAACCATTATCACCGGTGCCAAAACATCCATTCACAATTTGCTCCGCTGTGTGGAAAAAGCCGATCTACATATCAAGGATCTGGTTTTGATCTCACTGGGAGCCGGTCAATTGGCGCTATCCAAAGATGAGAAAACAATGGGTGCCGTACTAGTGGATATCGGTGCAGGCTCGTCCACGATTGCTGTATTTGAAGAAGGTGCGCTCAAAGCAACTTCTACATTGCCAATCGGAGGCGAATTTATCACCAACGATATTGCGTACGGATTGCGTACCCTCACGGAAAATGCGGAGAAAGTGAAATTGAAGTACGGCTGCGCGCTGGTTGAAGAATCCGCGCCGGATGTTGTATTCAAAGTTCAACGGATCGGCAGCAATGTGGATAAGGAATTTACCCAACAGGATTTGGCGGCGATTATCGAGCCACGTGTACAGGAAATTTTCGAACTGATTCGTCAGGAAGTTGTACGTCTCGGTTATCATGAGCAGCCTGGTGGTTATATACTCACAGGAGGCACAGTTTCAATGCCGGGCGTTTTAGAAATTGCCCGTGAAGAATTGGCAGCTTCCGTCAGAGTGGCGGTTCCTGATTATATCGGTGTACGTGACCCTGCTTATACAAGCGGTGTCGGCATTTTGTACAATGTGATCCGCAATATTCGCGGTGGCAGCAGTAGTGTAGCCGGAACAGCCAAAAAAGCACCGGTGCGCAATAAGGCTGCATCGACCCCGGAAAGCAATGCAAAACCGGGCTTGATTGAACGGCTCAAAAATATGTTCAGTGAATTTATCTGATGAAGTTCATTCTTGCTGGAAACGAGCCATTCATGGACAATGAGGGGGAGATGGGATAGATGTTGGAATTTGATTTCGAAATGGAGAGCCTGGCCCAGATTAAGGTCATCGGTGTAGGTGGCGGCGGAAGCAATGCCGTGAACCGTATGATTGAAAATGGTGTTCAAGGCGTGGAATTTATAACGGTAAATACAGATGCACAGGCACTGCATCTGGCTAAATCCGAGCACAAGCTGCAAATTGGCGACAAGCTGACTCGCGGTCTCGGTGCCGGTGCAAACCCGGATGTTGGTAAAAAGGCAGCGGAAGAATCCCGCGACCTGATCAGCAATACCCTGAAGGGTGCAGATATGGTATTCGTAACCGCTGGTATGGGTGGCGGTACAGGTACAGGTGCAGCTCCAGTGATCGCTGAGATCGCCAGAGAATGCGGCGCGCTGACTGTCGGCGTTGTTACCCGTCCATTCACCTTTGAAGGACGCAAACGCTTCTCTCAAGCTGAATTGGGTATCGAAGCACTGAAAGAAAAAGTGGACACACTGATTGTGATCCCGAACGATCGCCTGCTGGAGATCGTAGACAAGAAGACTCCGATGCTGGAAGCATTCCGTGAAGCGGATAATGTACTTCGCCAAGCTGTACAAGGTATCTCTGACTTGATCGCTGTACCAGGTCTGATCAACTTGGACTTTGCCGATGTAAAAACAATCATGACCGAGCGTGGTTCGGCTCTGATGGGTATTGGTGAAGCAACAGGCGAGAACCGTGCAGCAGAAGCGGCACGTAAAGCGATCATGAGCCCATTGCTGGAAACATCCATCGAGGGCGCACGCGGTGTGATCATGAACATCACTGGCGGCAACAACCTGTCGCTGTATGAAGTAAATGAAGCAGCCGAGATCGTGATCAGTGCTTCTGATCCAGAAGTGAATATGATCTTCGGTGCGATCATCGACGAGAACCTCAAGGAAGAGATCAAAGTCACCGTCATTGCGACAGGCTTTGAACACAAACCGGCGCAGCCGTTGCAGCCTTCCCGTCGTCCAGCGACGCCACAGCAGCAACAACAACAGCCGCCTCAATCTTCTTCTACTGAACCAAGCGAGGAAAAAGCACCAAGTCCGCGCCAGTTCAATAACAACAATCAGCAGCCAAGCGGAGATCAACTGGATATTCCGACGTTCCTGCGTAATCGTTCCCGTCACAAAAACGACTAGAACGATAGAGTATAGTAGCAATTAACGTAAAAATGACTGCAATGCAGCGGTAGCGAACGTTGCAGTTCGCATAGGGAAAGGACTTGTTTTCTACGGAAAACAGGTCTTTTTCATTTACATCGTATATAGACTGTGCGATGTCCTATTGTAACGTAGGTCGAATATGAGATGATCGTTTTATATTTCTGAACAGCGAGGTGCAGCATGGAACCATTCGAAAGTCGTATTCAAACTACCGGACCGGAGCTGTTTCCGTGGGATTGCTCGGCATGGAGCAGTGGCATTAGTGCAGGGTTTACGGGACGTCGCGGTGGCATTAGCCGAGAGCCGTATCATTCGTTTAATCTGGCATATCATGTGGAGGATCGCCCGGAGGATGTGCTGGGTAACCGTCGTCTGCTTTGCGAAGCACTGGGCTTTCAACCGCAAAACTGGGTATGTGGTGAGCAAGTGCATAGCAATCATATTGCAGTGGTAACCGCCGATGATGCTGGCAAAGGCTGGGCAGATCGGGAAAGTGCGTTTCAGGATACAGACGGACTGGTGACAAATGTGCCGGGTCTGCTGTTAACTTCCTTTTATGCGGATTGTGTGCCATTATACTTTATAGATCCAGTGCATCAGGTAGTCGGACTAGCTCACGCTGGCTGGAAAGGTACAGTCGCCGATATTGCTGGTGAGATGGTACGTACGATGCAGCAGCAATATGGCAGTCATCCTGCCGATCTACACGCTGCTATTGGACCTTCGATTGGAGTGGACAATTACGAGGTGGATGCGTATGTCATGGACAAGGTGGATGTTTGGACAGCTGCGTTGCAGGGTAATGGACAAGAGCCTACATATGCAAAACCGGGATCACCCGGCAAAACGTGGCTGGATTTAAAACAATTAAACCGCGAAATCATGATTTTTGCAGGAATACAGCCACAGCACATCGAATACAGTAGATGGTGTACGTATGATCATCATGATCTTTTCTTCTCATATCGCGCTGATGGAGGCCGCACAGGCCGAATGGCAAGCTGGATTGGTATAGAAATGGAGTGACACAGATTGGGATTGCAAGAACGAATAGCTCAGGTACAGCAGCGTATTGAGGCTGCTTGTGCGCGTAGCGGACGACAGGCGGATGAAGTACAGGTGGTCGCTGTGACCAAGTATGTATCCACTGATAAAACAGAGCGTGTATTGAATGCCGGGCTGAATCATCTGGGCGAAAATCGCTGGCAAAATGCAAAGGATAAATGGGAAGCTCTGCATGAACGCGGAGTATGGCACTTTATCGGTCATTTGCAAACAAACAAAGTCAAAGACGTCATCGGTAAATTTCAATATATTCATTCACTGGATCGTCTGTCTCTTGCCAAAGAGCTGGAGAAAAAGGCGGCGGAAGCCGATTTGACGGTACAGGTATTTTTGCAGATTAATATATCGGGCGAAGAATCCAAATACGGAATTTCCCCAGAGCAGGCGCAGTCCTTGCTAGAGCAGGTTGCAGGAATGCCGCATATACAAGTAATTGGATTAATGACGATGGCACCAGAAGTGGATGACCCGGAGCAGACACGACCAGTGTTCCGTGGATTGCGGGAATTGCGTGATCAGCTGAACGGCTTGAAACTAACGCAAGAGCCGATTCAGCATCTATCCATGGGCATGTCGGGTGATTTTGAAATAGCTGTCGAGGAAGGGGCGACCTTTGTACGTCTTGGCTCCATCCTGGTTGGCAAAGAGGAGGATTAACGATGGGTGTAATGAATCGATTTATGAATTTTCTGGGGCTGCAGGAAGAGGAAGAAGTCATCGAGCGTGAGCAGATTATCGAGGAAGAAGAAGATTCGCGTGAAACTTCTCCGGCGGACGTACGTAAGAACAGTAGAGCCAATAATGTCGTCAGTATTCATTCACAGAAAAACGTCAAAGTCATTTTGAATGAACCGCGCAGTTATGACGAAGCGCAAGACATTGCCGATCATCTGCGTTCGCATCGTTCGGTCATCGTCAATCTGCAACGCGTTCGTACCGATCAGGCGCTGCGTATTATCGATTTTATGAGTGGCACGGTCTATGCGCTGGGCGGCAGCATTTCCAAAATCGGCGGCAACATTTTCCTGTGTACACCGGATACAGTCGAAATCGAAGGCACAATCGCTGAGATTTTGAGCGACGATTTTGATTATAACAAGATGAGGTGAGCGGACGTTGAGCGTAATTTTTGAAGTACTCGGTATTTTGTACCGCATTTACATGTACATGATCATTATCTACATCCTATTGTCCTGGCTGCCAAGTGCTCGCGAGAGCTCATTCGGACAGCTGCTAGGTCGACTGGTTGAACCTTATCTGGCACCATTCCGGCGCTTTATTCCGCCGATTGGCGGCGTGCTGGACATTTCCCCAATCGTAGCGCTGTTTGTTCTGCAACTGGCGTTCAGCGGTCTGCTGTATTTGCTGCAAATGCTCATTTACTAAGATGGCATGGGAATGATATGAAACAATCAAAGCTGAAGCGCAGTGCGGACGGTATGCAAAGTATTCATCCGCACTTCGTTTCAGCTTTTTGGTTTGCGTTAGTTACTCCTATCATGGATAGGCGTTCAACGTGAAGAACAATGGGATAGTGACAGTATCTATGTTTTAATAGACGCATATATCTTTCAGGAAAGGTAGACATCACGTATGAACAACAATATTTATCATCATTTTCACCCAGATGAGCGCGAATTTGTGGAACGGGCAGCAGAGTGGGTGGAGAATGCCGCCCGATATCATGAGCAAAAGCTGACCGATTTTCTTGATCCGCGGCAAGCGTATATTCTGTCCACCTTGGCAGCGCGTGAGCCGGATGTGCAGGTGCGACTAGAAGGTGGCGGTGAACATGCCGAGCGTTGCCGAGCGATCATTGCGCCGGATTATCTGGATTTGAGTCATGAGGATATGCAGATGGAAGTGCTGATGATTACACCAGAGGGTCAGAAGTATACGGAGCTGGAACATGGCGATTATATGGGTTCTATTCTAGGTCTAGGCTTGAAACGGGACAAGATCGGCGATATTCATGTGCTGGACGATGGATGCCATATTGTGGTCGCTTCTGAGGTGTCCTCTTACCTCAACCTGCATATGAATCAGGTACATCGACTGCATGTCATGACGGAGCTGCTGCCGATCAGCCAGCTGCGTTCAGCCCAGCCGGAGCTGCAAACGCTGGAGCTGTCTGTCGCTTCGCTGCGTCTCGATGGAATCGCCAGCGATGTATACCGACTAAGCCGCAGCAAAATTCTGGTGCCAATCAAGGCTGGACGCTGCAAAGTGAACTGGAAGCCAGAGGAAGATCCATCGCATCCACTAAAGGAAGGCGATATGGTATCCGTACAAGGATTCGGTCGTTTTCGAGTGTTGGAGCTTGAAGGCATCACAAAAAAAGGTCGGTATCGCGTGAAAATTGGAAAATTTGTGTAAATGAAAGCAGGAAAAAGACGGCTCCCCGCGGAATATATAATGCAACGACCTGTTTCAAGTTCACTATGTTCAGGTGTATATACAAAAGGGTCTGTATGTCCGGGCGAAGCCGTCATTTTACATGATTTTCCGTCTATGTCAGATGATGATTCCATGGTCAAAAGCTCAATACAATCGCCGCTGCAACCGATATAGTTATCATGTCGCCGCTTTATGTACAAGATGGTATTCAATCGTGTCGAAATGCAGTATGATATCACTAATGAGGCAGTTTAGCGGCCCGAATATTATAGGAGGTGTCTACCATGCCATTAACCCCGCTGGATATACATAATAAGGAATTCTCGCGCAGGCTGCGTGGTTATGACGAAGATGAAGTGAATGAGTTCCTCGATCAGGTGATCAAGGATTATGAGGGGCTTATCCGCGAAAACAAGGAATTGCAAAATCAGCTGCTCGGCGTTCAAGAGCGTCTGGACCATTTTGCAAACCTGGAGGAGACACTGAGCAAAACAATCATTGTTGCCCAGGAAGCGGCGGATGAAGTGAAAAACAACGCCAAAAAAGAAGCGCAGTTGATCATCAAGGAATCCGAGAAAAATGCGGATCGGATCATCAATGAGTCGCTGTCCAAGGCACGTAAAGTATCGATGGAAGTGGAAGAGCTCAAGAAGCAGGCTTCCATTTACCGTACTCGTTTCCGTACATTGGTTGAAGCACAGCTGGAGCTGCTCGGTCAAGACGGCTGGGATGCGCTGGAAAACCAAACGCGTGAGCTGGAACGTACAAGCAGCGAGCGTCAAGAGCGCAATGAGCGCGACCGTGAACAATGGAACCGTGATCGTCAGGATGAGCGCGAACCAGAAGAAAGCCGTTCCGGTGGCAGCGATCTATATTAAGGATCGGAGCCTTTGCACGTACGGATGATCAAGCTTCGGCAGATACGGACATTTGTCCATTGTTATGCCGAAATGGTTGACATTTGTCGGACAAAGCGATATAAATATTTTATAACTGTGACCGGATTATGTCCCGTGTCACTCCCCGCAATACATTTGCATACATTCTGTGATGGGGCCAGTACAGGTTATGTTTGTTCTTTAGAGAGTTGGCGGTCGGTGCAAGCCAATGAACAATGAACCATGGAATATCTCCCCGGAGAAGCGAGGCTGAAAGGAACCAGTAAGCCAAGCCGGATTGCCTGCCGTTATCAAGGCGCCGCATACATTGTGCGGGCATAAGTGTCATATTGAATGCACATGGCATGTTCTGAGGAGCATGATAATGGCGTTCATTATGAAACAAGGGTGGTAACGCGAGCAACCTCGTCCCTTTCCAGGGACGGGGTTTTTTGATGTTTTGCAAGCGGGATGGCTTGAATGAAGAGAGGATGAATCAATCATGCAAAGAGTGGATGTTAAAGAAAAAGCACGGGCGCGCGATCTGCGTATTTTGAACAAATGGAATACCGAAAAAACATTCCAGCGCACCATCGAAAACCGTCAGGATAAACCGAACTTCGTCTTTTACGAAGGTCCGCCAACAGCGAATGGCAAGCCGCATATCGGTCACGTACTTGGTCGGGTCATCAAGGACTTTATCGGTCGTTACAACACGATGAAGGGCTATCGCGTCGTTCGTAAAGCGGGTTGGGATACACACGGTCTGCCAGTCGAACTGGGCGTACAGAAGAAGCTTGGCATCTCCCACAAATGGGAAATCGAAGATTACGGTGTAGAGAAATTCATCAACGAATGTAAAGCAAGCGTATTTGAATATGAGCAGCAATGGCGCGATCTGACGGAAGCGATCGGCTATTGGACAGATATGGACAATCCATATATCACGCTCAACAACAACTATATCGAGAGCGTATGGAATATCCTTGCAACGATCCACGATAAAGGTCTGATGTACCGTGGACACCGCGTAAGCCCGTATTGCCCATCTTGCCAGACAACACTAAGCTCTCACGAAGTAGCGCAAGGCTACAAAGATGTCAAAGACCTGAGTGCTACTGCCAAGTTCAAGCTGCATGACAGCGGTGAGTATGTACTGGCATGGACGACAACACCTTGGACATTGCCTTCCCACGTAGCGCTGGCAGTGAATCCAGACATGGAATATGCACGCATTAGTCAGAACGGTGAAGTGTATATCGTTGCCAAAAACTTGGTTGACAAAGTAATGGCTCCAATCAAAGCTGAGTACGAAGTACTGAGCACACTGCCAGGTTCCGATCTGGTAGGCAAAACATACGATTCTCCATTCAGCTACATCAAGGCAGAGAAAACGAATATCATCCTTGGCGCAGGCTTTGTTACCGATGCGAGTGGTACGGGTATCGTACACATGGCGCCTGCTCATGGTGAAGATGACTATCGCGTTTGCCGCGAAAATGGAATCAGCTTCGTCAATCTGGTCGATCTGGAAGGTAAATTCGTACCAGAAGTGACTGATTTTGCAGGTCGTTTTGTCAAAGATTGCGATGTAGATATCATCAAATATCTGTCGGAGCACAACACCCTGTTCAGCAAAGAGCGTTATGAGCACAGCTATCCATTCTGCTGGCGCTGTGATACACCGCTGCTGTACTATGCGATGGACAGCTGGTTTATCCAAACAACAGCGATCAAAGATCAGCTGATCGCGAACAACAATGAAGTGACTTGGTATCCGGGTCACGTACGCGAAGGTCGTTTCGGTAAATTCTTGGAAGACCTCGTAGACTGGAATATCAGCCGTGACCGTTATTGGGGTACGCCGCTCAACGTATGGGTATGCGAAGAAACGGGCGAGCAATTTGCACCACATAGCATCGCTGAACTGCGTGAGCGCGCTATCGGTGATGTACCGGAAAATCTGGAACTGCACAAGCCGTATGTAGATGATGTCAAAGTACGCAGCTCCTGTGGCAACTACGAAATGAAACGTACACCGGAAGTGATCGACGTCTGGTTCGATAGCGGCTCTATGCCGTTCGCCCAACAGCACTATCCGTTTGAAAATAACGATGTATTCCAGCAGCAGTATCCAGCGGATATGATCTGCGAAGGCATCGACCAAACACGCGGCTGGTTCTATAGCTTGCTGGCAGTATCGACATTGCTGACAGGTGAAGCGCCATACAAAGCGGTTATGGCAACGGGGCACGTCCTAGATGAGAGCGGACAGAAAATGTCCAAATCGAAAGGTAACGTGATCGATCCGTGGGAAGTGATTGATGAATATGGAACAGACGCATTCCGCTGGGCATTGCTGTCCGATAGCGCACCGTGGAACAGTAAACGTTTCTCCAAAGGCATCGTTGGCGAAGCGAAGTCCAAGCTGGTGGATACACTGGTGAATACCCATGCGTTCCTGACGCTGTATGCAACGATTGATGGTTTTGATCCGGCAGAGCATCCATTCCAACCGTCGGCACACAAGCTGGATCGCTGGATCGTTTCCCGTCTGAACAGCCTGATCATCGTAGTTGAAAAGGCACTCGCAGTGAACGATTACCTGAATTCGTCCAAAGCGATTGAAGCATTTGTCGATGAACTGAGTAACTGGTATATCCGCCGTTCCCGTGACCGTTTCTGGGGTACTGGATTGACTGAAGACAAGCTGGACGCATACCGTACACTGACTGAGGTATTGTTGACCACTGCGAAGCTGCTGGCACCATTTACACCGATGCTGGCTGAGGACATTTATCTGAACCTGAGCAGTGGCGAGAGCGTGCATATGGATGACTATCCGGTATCCAACGAAGCACTGATCGACTCTGAACTGGAACGCGATATGGAAACAGCACGCCGCATCGTCGAACTGGCGCGCAACGTGCGTAACGAAACAGGTATCAAAAACCGTCAGCCGCTGTCTGAGCTGATCGTATCAATCGACAAGGACTTTGATCTGGCAAGCTATGAAGAGATCATCAAGGACGAGATCAACGTGAAAGGTATCCGTACTGAGCACGACGATGCAGGCTTTGTTGATTTTAGCTTCAAGCTGAACCTGAAAGTAGCTGGTAAAAAATACGGCAAAAATGTCGGCTTCCTGCAAAACTTCTTTAAAGAAATGACGGCAGAAGAAACTCGTCATGTTGTACAAGCAGGCGTGCTGAACATCACTTCGCCGGAAGGTGAAGAGCTACATGTAACGAGTGAAGAATTGCTGGTCGAGAAAAAAGCCAAATCCGGCTTTGCCTCCGCATCTGGCTATGGTCTGACCGTTGCACTCAACACCGACATCACACCAGAGCTGGAACAAGAAGGCTGGGTGCGCGAAGTGGTACGTACCGTACAGGACTACCGCAAAAAGCTGGATCTGCCGATCGAGAAATATGTGCATCTGACTCTCAACGTTAGCGACGAGCTGCGTCAGGCAATCGAAGCCTTTGACAGCGTACTGCGTGAGAATGTACTCGTAACCGATGTAACCTTTGGTGAAGTAGAGGGAATGGAGCAAGTCGAGCTGGTTGGGCAAAAAGCCAGTATCCACGTATCGTAATCTGTTATTGCGCTTGACCTGTAATAAGCCTTCATTGTTATATATAAATCGTTTGAATACAGCAGCCTGTTTCCTTTGATTAGGACACAGGCTGCTTTTTTATGTTGGTAGGATTGTGCTTGGAGCATACAAGGACATGGCATCACCAACCGATCCCTGTTTGATCAATAGACGCACCCCCACCCCTATGCTACAATAAGAAAAGCTGTGTTCACGATGAAACGGACCCTGTAAGGCGATCCGCTGTCGCCTACACAGGGATTGAACAAACAGGGTGGAGGATGAACGTGATCTATTATGTCATTGCGCTCGTGGCAATTATTATTGACCAGATTAGCAAATTTTTCGTAGCAACGCGCATGGAGTTGAGAGAGCAAATTCCGGTGATTGGTGACTTTTTCTTGATTACGTCGCATCGTAACCAAGGAGCAGCATTTGGTATTTTGCAAAATCAGCGCTGGTTTTTCATCGTGATTACAATTGCGGTTGTTGTAGCAATCGTATGGTACATTCAAAAAGTGAAATCACGTCCAGATAAGCTGCTGCCTGTCGCATTATCGCTTGTACTTGGCGGGGCGGTCGGCAACTTTATAGATCGTGCACGGATGGGAGAGGTCGTCGATTTCTTCCAGTTTAATTTTGGCAGTTATACCTTCCCGATCTTTAACGTTGCGGATTCCTGCATCGTGGTCGGGGTGGCGTTGATCATTCTAGACGCGCTGCTAGATATGCGCCGCGAAAAGAATCAGCCTGCAGAGCAGAAAGAGGAGAACATCTAAGTGAGTAATCATAATAATGAGCAATACCCGCAAAATGAAGCGGAACTGAACGACCAGACATTGGTTGACGACGTATCCGCTGAGCTGGATGACGAAGAAGCTGGCTCCGAGACATTGGAGTGGACCGTGGAAGCGGCAGATGCCAAAGCACGGATTGACAAATACATTACCGACCGGATGCCGGAAGGCTTTTCCCGTTCCCAGATTCAAGGTTGGATCGCAGATAATCATGTGACCGTCAACGGACAAACCGTCAAAGCCAATCGCAAACTGGCAGAGGGCGAGCAGGTCATCGTAACGATTCCCGATCTGTCTGCAACTGAACTGGAACCAGAAAATATTCCGCTCAATATCGTATATGAGGATTCCGATCTGATTGTTATCAACAAAGCACGCGGCATGGTCGTACATCCTGCTGCTGGTCACTATTCCGGTACAATGGTCAATGCACTGATGTATCACTGTACCGACCTGTCTGGCATTAATGGTGAGCTACGTCCCGGTATCGTACACCGTATCGACAAGGATACCAGTGGACTGCTGATGGCTGCCAAAAACGACAAAGCCCACGCATCCCTGTCGGCTCAGCTCAAAGATCACAGCGTAACCCGTAAATATATTGCGCTTGTACACGGCAATATCGATCACGATCATGGTACCATCGACGCTCCCATCGGACGCGCATCCCAGAACCGTAAAATGTTCACTGTCACTGAGAAAAATGGTAAACATGCGGTCACTCATTTTGCCGTGACCGAACGCTTTGGCGATTTCACTGTTGCCGAGCTTCGTCTCGAAACCGGACGTACCCACCAGATTCGCGTACACATGAAATTCATTGACCATCCATTGGTTGGCGACCCAATGTACGGACGCGTCCGCGCCAAAGCTACCTTTGTGAAGGGGCAGGCGCTGCACGCTGCCGTCCTCGGCTTCGTCCACCCAACGACCGGCGAATACCTCGAATTCGAGGCACCGATCCCGGACGATATGGAACAAGAACTGTTCGCCCTGCGTAACCGTTAAGTTCTTTTATAGGCAGACGGATCACATAATAAACGTCTGCCGATCGATACAAAAAGACTGGAATCTGCCTCAACAGCGGATATCCAGTCTTTTTGCATAGATTGATAACTTTTCCTAATATCCATACTGCTTCCTATTGCCCTATAGATCATCCCCATATATAAAACTTGCATCTCCTCAATCCAAACCTACAAAATTCATCGTGTGAGGTGTGAGGTGTGAGGTGTGAGGTGTGAGGTGTGAGGTGTGAGGTGTGAGGTGTGAGGTGTGAGGTGTGAGGTGTGGCAAGCCGTACGGAACGGAGGAAAAGGAACAATGCTAAAAGACCGACTTTGAAGAGTGGAGTTTTTACATCTTACCCCCTATTCAGAAAAATTCTACTCTTCACCTGAGGTCGTTGGCATGTTCCTTTTCTGGAGTTTTGTCTGCCTAGCAGCTGCCTATTCATAAAACGAATACCGCCAATAAGGTTGACATCCCCGCCCGCATCTGTCATAATTCAGTTCAGATGAATAAGCACCTTTAATTCAGTCCCGAGAGACTGGCAAGGTAACGTGAATGATGTTCACTGTAAGTACGCCCTCCGCTGGAGTGGCGAGGTTACAGTGCGTCTAAGTATGACAGTCATAACCGCTGGTAGATGACTGCAGACTCCTTGCCGTTTAGGGCAGGGAGTTTTTTTATACCCTGCTTTCGATGGTAGAGCAATGACAGCAGAGGAGTAAGCAGCATGACCACATGACGGTATGCCTGTTAACCACGGGGCCTTAGGTGTAAGCAACATAAACCTGAGGAGGCTACAAATCATGACGATGGATACGCATATCAACATTATCATGGATGAGACGGCAATTCGCCGGGCACTGACCCGTATTGCACACGAAATTTTGGAAAAAAATAAAGGGATCGAAGATTGCATCATCGTCGGCATTCGTACACGCGGCGTGTATCTGGCACGACGGATTGCAGCACGTATTCAAGAGATCGAAGGGACTCCGGTTCCTTACGGCGAACTGGACATCACAGGTTACCGTGATGACCGCAGCGACGAGCCAAAGGCGGCACTGGGCGAACAAGTGCGACTGACGCCAGAGAATCTGAGCATTCGCGATAAGAAGATTATTTTGATCGACGATGTACTATATACAGGCAGAACGATCCGCGCAGCAATGGATGCGCTGATGGACTGCGGACGACCGAACATGATTCAACTGGCGGTACTGGCTGACCGCGGACACCGTGAGCTGCCGATCCGACCGGATTATATCGGTAAGAATGTACCAACATCCAAGCTGGAAGAGATTGAAGTGCTGTTGAGCGAAGTAGACGGGAACGATCAGGTCAACATCCTGCAACGACGGGAGGTACTGGTATGATCATGACAACGACAAACTTGAACCAACGCAGCCTGCTGGGACTGAAGGGTATGAGCGCTTCTGAATTGACTTCGATTCTGGATCGCGCCGCTTACTGGGACGCACACACCGAGAAACAGGTGTCCGTCCTACAAGGCAAATTCGTAGCGAATATGTTTTTCGAAAACAGTACCCGTACGCGCGTCTCCTTTGAAATGGCACAAAAGCGACTGGGCGCGGAAGTACTGAATTTTACCTCTGCGGCTTCTAGCGTAGAGAAGGGCGAATCGATCTACGATACCGTTCGTACACTGGAAAGTATGGGCATCGATGCTGGGGTCATTCGCTTGAAACCAGCAGGTGTGCTGCAACAGCTAGCACAGAAAGTTAGCGTCCCGTTAATTAACGCTGGTGACGGTAACAACGAACACCCGACACAGGCACTGCTTGATCTGTACACGATGAAGCGTCATTTTGGCGAAATGAAAGGTCTGCGTGTCGCGATTGTGGGCGACATCATGCACAGCCGCGTCGCTCGCTCCAACTTCTGGGCGCTGACAGCGATGGGGGCAGACGTAAGCTTCTGCGCACCGGATAATATGAAAGCAAACGATATTCCAGATATGAAATACATCTCCATGGAAGAAGCACTGCAAGCCGATGTGGTCATGATGCTGCGAGTACAACTGGAGCGTCACGCTAGCGGCATGATCCAATCTGCGGAAGACTATCGACTGCACTATGGACTGACAGAGGAGAGAGCAGCCAAGCTGAAGCCACACGCGATCATCATGCACCCGGCTCCGGTCAACCGTAATGTCGAGATCGACGATGCCTTAGTCGAAAGTCCAAAATCCAAAATTTTTACGCAAATGCAAAATGGTGTACCGATCCGTATGGCGGTTATCGAACGTGCACTGCGCAATTAACCATACAGTAGATACACTTGAATAACGATTCAGGTATCCGCATCTGTATGCAACGATTATGCAGTGGGCGGATACCGACAAACTCGGAGGTAGATCATGACACTTTTCATAAAAAACGCAAATGTACTGAACGGACAAGGTGAATTGAGAGCAAAGCATGTATGGGTAGAGGATGGCAAAATCGCCCGTATCTTCCCCGCAGATCAGGCGGCAGAAGAGATCATTCGCGGACTTGGAAATGGCACGGAATGGACGGAAATTGACGGTACAGGCAAGCTGCTGACACCGGGCTTGATCGATATGCACGTGCATCTGCGCGAACCGGGATTTGAACATAAAGAAACGATTGCTAGCGGTACGGAATCGGCAGCTAAAGGCGGGTATACCACCATCGCTTGTATGCCGAATACCAAGCCGGTGACAGATAAACCAGAAGTAGTAGAACTTATTTTGGATAAAGCTGCACAAGCCAATGGCGTCAAAGTACTGCCGTATGCAGCGATCACGTACAACGAACTAGGACGCGAATTGACTGACTTTGCAGCACTCAAAGCAGCCGGTGCTATCGGCTTTACGGATGACGGTGTGGGTGTACAGAATGCGCAAATGATGAAGGATGCGATGAAGCTGGCAGCTTCCATGGACATGCCGGTCATCGCTCACTGTGAGGACGATTCGCTCGTTGTTGGCGCAGCCGTAACGGATGGCGAATTTGCCCGCAAGCACGGACTGAAAGGTATTCCGAACGAATCCGAAGCGATTCATGTTGGACGCGATATTTTGCTCGCGGAAGCGACAGGCGTTCACTATCATGTATGCCACGTCAGCACCGAGCAGTCGATCCGCCTGATCCGCTTGGCGAAATCAATCGGCATCAACGTGACTGCCGAAGTATGCCCGCATCACTTGATCTTATCCGATGAAGACATTCCGGGTATGGATGCCAACTGGAAAATGAACCCACCGCTACGCTCGCCGCGTGACGTGGAAGCCTGCATCGCTGCACTGGAAGATGGGACACTCGACATCATCGTTACCGACCATGCACCGCATAGTGCCGAGGAAAAAGCGAAGGGCATGGAGCTGGCGCCGTTTGGTATCACTGGATTTGAAACAGCATTTCCACTGCTGTATACCACATTCGTCAAGACGGGACGTTGGTCGCTTGAACTGCTCGTACAGCGTATGACTGCTGATCCGGCACGAGTATTCCGCCTTGACAGTGGACGTCTGGAAACGGGCGCACCTGCTGATCTGACATTGATCGATCTGGATAGTGAAAGAGCAGTTGATCCGGCGACATTTGCCTCCAAAGGAAAGAACACACCATTTACAGGATGGAAGCTACAAGGGTGGCCAACCACGACAATTGTGGGCGGTCAAATCGTGTGGTTAGAGAAAACTATAACAACTAGTGCATAAATATACCATCTTGTGATATAATTATTCAGACGATCAAATAAGAAGGACGCATGGGTGTCCATGCTCCATCATTATAACTTTCAGGAAAGACAGAGGAGTGAAACGGAATGCAGGCAAAATTGTTATTGGAAGACGGAACATTATTCACCGGCCGTAGCTTCGGAGCGGAAGGCGAAACGACGGGAGAGGTTGTATTCAATACCGGAATTACCGGTTACCAGGAGGTACTGTCCGATCCGTCGTACTGCGGGCAGATTGTAACGATGACTTATCCACTGATCGGAAATTATGGTATTAACCGCGATGACTTCGAGTCGGTTCGTCCATATATTAATGGATTCGTTGTCCGACGGCATGAGCCGGTTCCAAGCAACTGGCGCGCTCAGTACAGCATCGACGAACTGCTGCGCGAATACGGCATCATCGGCATTAGCGATATTGATACACGGATGCTGACACGCCGCATCCGTCATCAAGGCACGATGCGCGGTATTCTGTCCACCGCATCGCTGTCCACAGAGGAATTGATGGAGCGTCTGCAAGGCACGACATCTTCCATTGATCAAGTGAGCCGTACATCGACTCGCCACATCTACAGCAGTCCTGGTGCCAAAGAGCGCATCGTGCTGATCGACTACGGCGCGAAGAGCGGGATTGTGCGCGAGCTGACACAGCGCGGTTGCGACGTGGTCGTAGTACCACAGGATACAACAGCTGAGCAGATTCGCCGTCTGCACCCGGATGGCATCCAGCTGTCCAACGGCCCTGGGGACCCGAAAGACGTTCCTCATGCAGTAAACGTATTGAGCGAGTTGCTGGGCGAATATCCAATCTTCGGCATCTGCCTTGGTCACCAGCTGTTTGCCCTAGCATGTGGTGCGGACACCGAGAAGCTGAAATTCGGTCATCGCGGTGGGAACCACCCTGTCAAAGACCTGAGCACAGGACGCTGCTATATCACATCCCAGAATCACGGCTACACGGTCAAAGAAGAATCCATCGTAGGAACGGATCTGGAAGTAACGCATATCAACAACAACGATAAAACGATTGAAGGACTGAAGCACAGCAAATACCCTGCCTTCTCTGTACAGTACCACCCAGAAGCGGCACCGGGACCATTTGACAACAGCTATCTGTTCGATCAATTTTTGAATATGATTCGTGAGCATAAGCAAGATAATCCGAAGAAAACACGCCAGGCCGAAATGTTTGCCGCTGTGAAAGGAGCCAACTAAGCATGCCTAAAAATAATGACCTCAAGAAAATCCTCGTGATCGGTTCCGGTCCGATTGTAATCGGCCAAGCAGCCGAGTTTGACTACGCAGGAACACAGGCGTGTCAGGCGCTCAAAGAAGAAGGCGTTGAAGTGGTGCTGATCAACAGCAACCCAGCAACGATCATGACGGATACCAACATGGCGGATAAAGTATACATTGAGCCGATTACACTGGAATTCGTAACCCAGATCATTCGTCAGGAGCGTCCAGATGGACTCCTGCCGACACTGGGCGGTCAAACCGGTCTGAACATGGCGGTGGAACTGGCACGCGCTGGCGTATTAGAAAGCGAAAATGTAAAACTGCTCGGTACGCAACTGAACTCCATCGAAAAAGCGGAAGATCGTGATCTGTTCCGCGACCTGATGAGAGAACTGGAACAGCCGGTTCCAGAAAGTATCATCGCTACCACATTGGAAGAATCGCTCGTATTCGCCAACGAGATTGGTTACCCGATCATCGTACGCCCGGCGTATACACTGGGCGGCACTGGCGGCGGTATCTGTGCTAACGAAGAGGAATTGCGCGAAACGGTAGCCGCAGGTTTGCGGTATAGCCCAATCGGTCAATGTCTGGTTGAGAAGAGCATTGCGGGCATGAAGGAAGTCGAATACGAAGTCATGCGCGATGCGAACGATAACTGTATCGTCGTATGTAATATGGAGAACTTTGACCCGGTTGGCGTCCACACTGGCGACAGCATCGTAGTAGCGCCAAGCCAAACACTGTCTGACCGTGAATATCAAATGCTGCGCTCCGCGTCGCTGAAAATTATCCGCGCGCTGAACATCGAAGGCGGATGTAACGTACAGTTCGCCCTTGATCCGCAAAGTTATCAATACTACGTGATCGAGGTAAACCCGCGTGTCAGCCGTTCCTCGGCACTGGCATCCAAAGCAACAGGCTATCCGATTGCCAAAATGGCTGCCAAGATCGCCCTCGGTTACACACTGGATGAGATCATGAACCCAGTAACTGGTCAAACCTACGCATGCTTTGAACCAACACTGGATTATATCGTTGCGAAAATCCCACGCTGGCCGTTCGACAAGTTCACGAGTGCGAACCGTAAGCTAGGTACGCAAATGAAAGCAACGGGCGAGGTTATGGCAATCGGTCGTACCTTTGAAGAAGCGATTCACAAGGCAGTACGCTCACTGGAAATCGGTGTGCACAGCATCGCGCTGAAGGATGCACACGAGATTCCTGATGAGAAACTGAACGAGCGCCTGACCAAAGCGGATGATGAGCGTCTGTTCTTGGTAGCAGAAGCATTCCGTCGCGGCTACAGTCTGGATCAGATTCAAGAGCTGACCAATGTGGACTGGTGGTTCTTGGACAAAATCGAGCGTATCGTCGCTTACGAATCCGTAATCGCTATGGAAGAACAACTGTCTGACGAAACGCTGTACACAGCGAAGCGTCTCGGCTTTACCGACCGTACGATTGCCGAGTTGCGTAAGCCGAACCAGCCGGATGATACATTCAGCAATGAGCATTCCATCCGCACTTATCGGAAAGAAAAAGGTCTAGTGCCTGTATATAAAATGGTTGATACGTGCGCAGCTGAGTTTGAAGCGACCACGCCTTACTACTACTCGACCTATGAAACGGAGAACGAAGTTACACAAGCCGAGAAGCAAAAAATCGTCGTGCTTGGCTCCGGCCCAATCCGTATCGGTCAAGGTATCGAGTTTGACTACTCCACAGTACATGCCGTATGGGCGATTCAAGAAGCAGGCTATGAAGCGGTAATCATCAACAACAACCCGGAAACGGTATCGACCGACTTCAACACCTCTGACCGTCTGTACTTTGAACCACTGTTCTTCGAGGACGTAATGAACGTGATTGAGCAGGAGCAACCAATCGGTGTTATCGTACAGTTTGGTGGACAAACGGCGATCAACTTGGCTGCACCACTGCAACAAGCAGGTGTGAACATCCTCGGTACGAGCCTTGATAGCATCGACGAAGCAGAGAACCGTAAAAAGTTCGAAGCGCTGCTGTCCCGCTTGAATATCGCTCAGCCAAAAGGCAGCACGGTCCAATCGGTCGATGAAGCAGTAGAAACAGCACAACAGCTCGGCTATCCGGTGCTGGTGCGTCCATCCTACGTACTCGGCGGACGCGCGATGGAAATTGTCTACTCCGATGATGAACTGCTGCGCTATATGGCAGAAGCGGTGAAGATCAATCCAGAGCATCCGGTACTGATCGACCGTTACATGCTCGGCAAAGAAGTGGAAGTGGATGCAATCTGTGATGGCGACACGGTAGTTGTACCGGGCATCATGGAGCATATTGAGAGAGCGGGCGTTCACTCCGGTGACTCCATCGCGGTCTACCCACCACAGCATCTGACTGCTGAGCTGAAAGAGAAGATCGTCAACATCACGATCAAAATTGCTAAGGAACTGAAAACGATTGGTCTGGTTAACATCCAGTTCGTTATTTTCCAAAATGAAGTGTACGTGATCGAGGTAAACCCGCGTTCCTCCCGTACCGTACCGTTCCTGAGCAAAGTAACCAATATCCCAATGGCGAATATCGCTACACAAGCGATCCTTGGACGCAAGCTGGCAGATCTTGGCTATCAAGAGGGATTGTGGCCAGAAAGCGATCATGTATCCGTGAAAGTGCCGGTATTCTCCTTTGCTAAGCTGCGTCGTGTAGAACCGACACTCGGACCGGAAATGAAATCAACTGGTGAAGTTATGGGTCGCGATCTGCTGTATGCCAAAGCACTGTACAAAGGTCTGATCGGTGCCGGTATGAAAATTCCATCCACTGGCGCGCTGATTGCTACGGTAGCGGATAAAGACAAAGAAGAAGCAGTACGTCTGCTCAAAGGCTTCTACCGTCTTGGCTACAAAATCATCGCTACTGGCGGTACAGCCGAAGCATTGAAGGCAGCCAATATTCCAGTGACGGTAGTAAACAAGCTGTCCGAAGGCACACCGAATATTCTGGATCTAATCCGCAGCGGACAAGCGAACTTTGTTGTTAATACGCTGACCAAAGGCAAAACGCCTGAGCGTGACGGATTCCGTATCCGCCGTGAAGCGGTCGAGAATGGCGTTGTCTGCATGACCTCGCTGGATACAGTTGAAGCATTACTGACAATGCTGGATACAATCAACTTCTCTTCGTACGCGATGCCATCGCTGAGCACGCAAAAACAGGCAGAGCCAGCAAGTAAAGATATTCAAGCCGTTGTCGGTCAATTGCAGGATCAAGAAACGATCATGAGCTAAAAGCGAAACCATCATATGCGCGGCGGACCATTCTCGTGTCCGCCGTCATTTGTGTGCGCATCGATATAAAGGAGATGAAGACAGATGAGCGAATATGTACATAGCGCTGCCGCACGGCGGCTTATTGTGGCGCTGGACTACCCGGATGTAGAGCAGGCGCGACAGCTGATCGATAAGCTAACAGGCATTCCCTGTTATATCAAAGTGGGCATGCAGCTCTTTTATGCAGCCGGTCCAGCGTTTGTCCGCGAATTAAAGCAAAAAGGCTACTATGTCTTCCTTGATCTCAAAATGCACGATATTCCGAATACCGTCAAAGGCGGCGCCCATAGCATTACAAAGCTTGGTGTGGATATGTTTAACTTGCACGCCGCTGGTGGCAAGCAGATGATGCAGGCAGCCGTTGCTGGTATGGAGCAGGCATTGAGCGAGGATTCCAATTTGAGTCGTCCGCTGCTCATTGCTGTGACACAGCTGACTAGCACGTCCCAGCAGGTTATGAATGAAGAGATAGGTATCGCTGGGAAAGTGGAAGATACGGTTGTACGGTATGCTCAGCTGGCACGCGAGTGTGGATTGGACGGCGTCGTATCATCGCCGCTGGAAGGCCCAGCGATCAAGCAAATGTGCGGTGCAGCTTTCCTAACGATTACACCCGGTGTACGTCCAGCAGGCAGCGATGTGGCTGATCAGACGCGTATCATGACGCCTGGACGCGCGATTGCAGCGGGGAACGACTATCTAGTAGTAGGACGTCCGATTACTGCCGCAGCCGACCCTAGAGAAGCAGCAGAACAGATTATCAAGGAGATGAGTGAACATGTTAACCATTGAAGAAATCCCGGCACATATCGCCGCAGCCCTACTCAAAATCGAAGCAGTCGCATTAAGCCCGCAAGAACCTTTTACTTGGACATCGGGGATCAAGTCGCCCATCTATTGCGATAATCGTCTGACCATGTCGTATCCGTTTATTCGCGACCAGATTGCCGATGCGTTCGCAACGATTGTACGTGATCAGTATCCAGATGCTGATGTGATTGCTGGAACTGCAACCGCTGGTATTCCGCATGCAGCTTGGGTATCCGAGAAGCTGGATCTGCCGATGGCATACGTGCGTGACAAAGCCAAAGGTCATGGCAAGCAAAATCAGATCGAAGGGCTGATCAAACCCGGTCAACGCGTCGTTGTGATCGAGGACCTGATCTCCACAGGCGGTAGCTCGATCAAAGCCGCTGAAGCGATCCGTGAAGCTGGCGCTGAGCCACTGGTTGTACTGGCGATCTTTAGCTACCAGCTGGATAAAGCAGTGCAAGCATTTGAAGATGCAAATCTGCCACTGCAAACACTGTCTAACTACACGGCGCTGATCGAAAAAGCCGTTGAACTGGGCAAAGTACAGGAAGAGGATCTGGCGCTGCTGCATTCATGGCGCGAAAACCCAGAAGCATTTGGCAAATAAATAACTGTGTTCAATAGCCAATACTCATAATAGAACAGTGACAAAGGGGCAGCAGAGAAGAAGTTAGCGAATTGAACTGCTGCCCTTTTGCTTATTCATCTGTTTGGTAGTAGTGAAGGATCACAGTCAGCACGAAAATGATTGACAATTCATCAAAAATTGCGGTATATTAATTGAGTCGCTGTTTACATGAAGTACCATAATGAAACGTCAATTATGGTCGTGCGGGCCTATAGCTCAGTTGGTTAGAGCTACCGGCTCATAACCGGTTGGTCGGGGGTTCGAGTCCCTCTGGGCCCATATGAAAAAAGACGATTCGTCCGTTGAGATTTAACGGCGAATCGTCTTTTTGTGTTGAGATAGCATTCTAGTTTGATATAGAAACCGATACAGCTAGAAGCCGATGTTGAAGCAGAATCAGCTTTTATGCTTTTGCGGTTTGTTATCGTCACCGGTAAAATCATCTTCCAGCTTTTCCAAGGAATCGTCTACCGCCTGCTCTAGCAGATCGGATGCGCTATCTTTATGATTCGGATCGGGATCAGGAATCGGATCTACACCTGCGCCCTTGCCTTGTTCAAATGCTTCATCATTGTTTGTATTTTTCGGTTGCTTATCGTTATGTTCATTCATGAGTATACATCCTTTCCTATGGCGATTGATTTGATATTTACTATGATTGCTTACTGCGCAGTTGATGCAGCTCCATATGGATTTTTTTGTCCATATCGTTTTGGAGTACCCTCGTATGTGCGCAATATATAACTAGAGCATTGGTTACACGTCCAATGCCTATGTTATCGAATAAACATAACAGCATCAGTATGAATCAAATACAGTATAGATAGGAATGAAACGAGCAACAATCGTAATGATTATGAAAACATCACCGATTCAGAACGGTTCGGAGCAAATTGCTGCATATATTCGTTCCGACAAGCAGGAATTTTGGAGTGTGTGGTGTAATTTTACAGATAGCACGATATCTTTGCCCGATAGTATGGGTGACGAGATCATGCTGGGCAATCTGGAGCATCATGAAAGCGGTATATTGCGACCGTTTGAGACTGTTGTATTCCGCTCGATTCCACCAGATTGATTGCTACCATCGGTATACACATCATTCACCACGACTGAAAAGGAGAACCGTACATGTCAATTCAAAACAAAGCGATGCTGATCACGTATGCGGACAGTCTGGGCAATAATATGGGTGAGCTGGCAGATATTCTGGACCAGCATTTGCAGGGGGTTATCAGCGGGGTGCATTTACTGCCGTTTTATCCGTCTTCCGGTGATCGCGGGTTCGCGCCCATGGATTATACGCAGGTAGACCCGGCGCTCGGCAGTTGGGAAGATGTACGCCGGATTAGCAGCACCTTCTATATGATGTACGATTTTATGATTAATCATATTTCGCAGCAATCGAAGTACTTTCAGGATTTTCTGGAAAAGAAAGATGAATCTGCGTATGCCGATCTGTTTATCCGTTATAAGGATTTCTGGCCAAACGGCGAGCCGACCGAAGAGGATGTTGACCTGATCTACAAACGCAAGCCGCGTGCGCCGTATGTGGAGGTAACCTTTAAGGATGGCAGTACGGAAAAGGTATGGTGTACCTTTGACGAGCAGCAGATCGATCTGGATGTGACGACTGAGACGACCCGTCAGTTTATTCGCGACAATCTGAATTTTCTCGCTGAGCAGGGAGCGTCTGTCATTCGTCTGGATGCCTTCGCCTATGCGAATAAGAAGATCGGTACCAACTGCTTCTTCGTCGAGCCGGACATTTGGGAGATGCTGCAATATGCAGCAGATTTGACCGAGGCGAAGGGTGTAGAAGTGCTGCCGGAGATTCACGAGCATTATAGCATTCAATTGAAAATTGCCGATAAAGGCTATTATGTATATGATTTTGCATTGCCGATGCTCGTGCTGCACGCACTGTACAGTGGGCAAACGAATCGTCTGGCGAATTGGCTGAATATCTGTCCGCGTAAGCAATTTACCACGCTGGACACGCATGACGGTATTGGCGTCGTCGATGTGAAGGACCTAATGACTGACGAGGAAGCCGAGATGACACGCGAAAGCCTGTACAGCAAAGGCGCCAACGTCAAGAAAATCTATAGCAGCGAAGCGTACAACAATCTAGATATTTACCAGATTAACTGTACGTATTATTCCGCGCTTGGCAATAACGATCAGGCATATGTACTGGCACGGGCGCTGCAATGCTTCGCACCGGGTATTCCGCAGATTTATTACGTGGGTCTGTTAGCGGGCGAGAACGATATTGAGTTGCTAGAGCGGACGAAGGAAGGACGCAACATCAACCGTCATTATTATAGTAAAGAAGAAGTAGCGCAGGAGATTCAGCGTCCTGTTGTTCAGCGATTGTTCGATCTGCTGCGCTTCCGCAATACAAGTGCTGCATTTGACGGCGAAATTGCGGTGGAGGAGAGCGGAGAGAATGAGCTGACGATCACATGGACCCATGGAGAGACGTCGGCGCGTCTGGAAGCGAATCTGAAGACGCATGAGTTTTCAGTGACGGAGAATGCAAACGGTGCTGGCTGGCAGAGTGTATTGTAAGGAATCTGGCAGTATGTAGGATGGTGAAATGTGGGGGAAGAGTATGCTTATTTCCCCCTTATTTCATACGTTATAAAATTTTACTTTACAATTGGGCGTATCTGTTATACGATATATTGGTGTTCGGAAAACGGAAGTGATCTTCTGGAATGCCAATATACATAGCAGTCAGCAGTTTATGCTTTACCATTGGTGAACACACAAGCAACAACCTATTGAACATGCCGGGGTGGCGGAATTGGCAGACGCACAGGACTTAAAATCCTGCGGTAGGTGACTACCGTACGGGTTCGACCCCCGTCCTCGGCATATATTGTATGACTCAAAAACTCTTGCGTAGCAAGGGTTTTTTTGTTTTTTCTAACTAGACATCCGGTTTTTATTTCTTTATCAAGAATAAGTGTCGCTTTCAGTTTGGGGGACGAACTTTAGGATTGAATACATTAAAGTGAGGTGTGGTTCTACAACTGAGATTTTTGGTATAGTAATAAGTTTTGACTGTACCTACATGAAAAATAAAGTAACTATTAAAAGAATAATTTAATAGCATATTAATTGTTTTCTACATACATATATTGTATCTTTGTATAAATAGGATTATAAGGTTAATTTCTGTTTAATGTATATACAATCTTTATATTTTGTTTGTTAATGTATAAGAAAATTGATGAAATTATTTCGAAAGAGGCGATTACTAATGGAACCCAGAACATTTCGGTATAAAGATTTTAAAAGTGAAAATTATGCGAGTTTTTATTCTAACGCAAGTCTTACTTCGATTAGTCCTCGTGGAGAGATAGCTATAGATTTTTACGAGGAGAAATATGATCCTTTTTTAATTACAGAACAAGTTTTTGATGAGAATAATCAAGTTACTTCTACAGAATATAGTAGAGATATTCACGAAATTGTAATAGAGCGTGAAAGAAAATGTAGTGTGACGCTTAATAAGCAACAGGCTTTGGAATTGGCTGAATGGATTATCAATAATTTTGGAGATGATGGGGAGGAGCACAGGGATGAAGACCAAGAATAAAAATGAAAAATCAGGAGTTAATCTTGTTGGTTCTCAGCCTCGTTCAAATAATATACCAGGACGCTCTGTCGAAGTTAGGGTACATCAAAGATTAGAAGATACAATAATTAGCCAATATCAAACACCAAAACCTCGAAATAATTATGTCAAATACTTAAAGAATATTAGAGAAAATAGATTGCAACTTGATGAGGAAACAACACGTTTGAGAGCAACGCCATTGGTTACAATATTTGGATCTGATGTTTTGCAGGTGATTGATTCTAGACTTGCGGAGCAAGATATTCCAAAAAAAATTTCTAGATTTTTTTTGGATTTGGAGGATGTGATTGGTGTTAATCATTACTTAAATAAAAACGATCATAATTTCACAATTGTTCTAAATAAGGATCATGACGATATTACTAATAAAATAGCAGAAATAGATAACAAAATATATGATATTTATCCAGACTTTGAATATGAAGTGAATTATATAGTTTATGAAAATGGTAGTTTAGCTCCTTTATCTTTAGATGGTACTTTTTATAAAAAGGAGTAGAAACCATATGCCCGCTAAACTATCGCATCAAAGTAAATATAAAAATAACATTAAGTTGTATAACTATCTAGAGAGTTTAGAGATCAAGCCCAATGATTGGTTAGTAATAGTTTATTTTTATACCGCCTTGCACATTGTAGAATCAATACTAGCTGATTATCATAAAGATTCTGGAAACCATATACAAAGAAATAAAAGTGTAAAAAGTATGGCATGCTTTCGTGAAGTGAGAAACGCATATATGGCATTATATTTCGAAAGTAGGGCTGCACGATACGATTGCGTAGAAATAAATAATCAAAAAGTTACTAATGCCAAAAATAATTTAGAACGGATAATTACAGAACTATTAAATAAATGAATTTATCATTAATAATAAATATCAAAAATGATACTATATCAAGTCGCTTCAATATGAAGTGGCTTTTTTATTTATAAACGAAATACATAATAATAATTCTTTTTCTCTTTGATAAAAAATAAGCAACGTAAAATGTCTAATGTAGATTCTAAATAATCTACCAAAGTACATCTACTACAAATCTGTTGCTAGATATCCGAATAGTAATTGACGATAACGCGACCACAGCGTTGAATACAGTGTCCATTACAGTGACTGTAGTTGGTTTAACTGGATGAAAGTCTTTCTGGATCAGCCGTTCAATATGGTACTGGTATTGAATAAAGCAGGAGAACCGCAACGTCCTGATGAAATTTTGGATTGATTAATGTAGTCAGTACCATGAAAACTGACTTCGGATTCATGATGGTCAGTATAAATGATTTCATTCATTACAAAATAGCTTATTTCGCACCGACCAACGTAAAGAAATACGTCAAGCGTATTACTGGCAATAGCATACGGATGTTGTTATTGATAGGAATGCTTACAAGTAAGTGGACCACAACAGAACGGAAAGTGCAAAGTTATAAATGCAACTGCACACTGAAAGAGTGGGGTGTACGCAGTCTAGCTTGATCCTGATTAATATGGTTTGTACATCGACGACAGGCAGCAAAATGGCTAATACCTCTATTACCTGTATATCAGTAAGAAAGTCAAGGCCTCCACAGGTAACTCGCTACTGTAGCGTAAGGTGTCACTCACTATATAGACAGTAAAATAATGCACTTTAATATATAAGATATATGTAGAAATGAAAGTAGATGTTAATAGCAAAATGTTACAACTTTCGTTTGGTTTCAAAAATTAAACGTATTTTCCATATCACCGCAAATCCGACGGCTTACACCCCCGCAACTGCCGAAACACCCGATTAAACGTGCGAATATTCCCAAACCCGCAATCCAGCGCAATATCCAACAACCGCTCATCCGTATGTACAATCTGCTGCTCTGCCCGCCGAATTCGCAATTCATTCACATACGTGTTGTATCCCATCCCAGTCACATTTTTAAAAAAGCGCGAGAAGTGAAACACGCTCATCCGCGCATAATCTGCACCATCCTGCAAGGTCAGCGGCTGCGTACAATTTTGCTCCAACTGATCGAGCAGCTCCTGCATCATTTTTAAATGAGCAGTCGAACGATGCTGGCGCTTCTGCTCACCCGACCCGACTGGAATAAGTCGCTCAACCAGACCGCATAATAATTGCAACAGCCCCGTAATGATCATCTCCGACGGTTCTGCTTGCTGAGCTTCTACATCCAGTGCCTGCATCACCGGTGCGAGTTGAGCCAATGCCTGCTGTCGCTCCACAGTCATCCCATCCATAGAGGTAATAAAATGCGAGCGGAAATCCTGCTCTACTGGCCAACCCGCCGGACTGCCGATCAGACGTGGATTGAAAATGATCATGATGATCTCGGATTCGCCGCGACTGCTATCGTAATAATGAATATCCCCACTGCCGCAAAAAGCAAAATCGCCCGCCTTCAATACCCGCGTCTCATAATTGATTCCAATCTGCAAACTACCTTCCGTCACATACATAAACTCCAGATCATGATGCCAATGTGCCAAAAAGCTGATATTCCGAATCCGTCCCATTTGCACGGGTAACCCTTTACCATATGTACGATTCTCATGAAAAGCTCGCATTCTTCTCACCTCATGTTTCCTGTTGTGTGTCCCTAGATTAGCAAAAAATGTCCACTTCCACAATGAAAATGGCGCGCATCATGTATGCGTTTACTTTACAATGTGGCTGTACATGTGAAATCAGCATGAATATCGCAGCTTACAGATGGGAGCGTTTCTGAATATGAGCAAACAAGCATTGATCGTTAGCGGTGGTTGGGATGGACATCAGCCCAAGGAAGTCGCCGATTTATTCGCAGAATTGTTACGTGTGGAAGGTTTTGAGGTAGAGATTGCCTATACATTGGATGCTTTTCTAGATGAACAGAAGCTGATGCAGCTGGATCTGATCGTTCCTGTCTGGACGATGGGGGAGATTAGCAATGAGCAGTTGCAACCCGTACTGAATGCAGTAGCATCTGGTGTCGGTCTGGCTGGCTGTCACGGCGGTATGTGTGACTCGTTTCGGAACAGTGTAGAGTGGCAATTTATGACCGGATCGCAGTGGGTGGCGCATCCGTTTAACGACGGCGTGGAATATGACGTACGCATCGTAAAAACATCGTCCAGCCCATTGGTAGAAGGCATTCCTGATTTTAAAGTTGTTTCCGAGCAATACTATCTGCATGTCGATCCTGCCGTGAATGTACTGGCAACAACGACATTCCGCCTTAGCGAAGGTCCGCATTCTGCCAATGGTGAAATTGTAATGCCTGTCGTTTATACGAAGAAATGGGGCAAAGGCAACGTGTACTACAACTCACTGGGTCATCAGGTGAACATTTTTGATATTCCCGAAGCCAAAGAATTGATGCGCCGTGGACTGATCTGGGCAGCACGTTGATTCCTTGGCAGCAGACAAGTGGAGTGGGCAAGAAGACGTGATACGTTTGTCTATTGCGCATTTTAAGCATGGGTGCTTTTAAATAAATACACAAACAAATGACAACAGAAAGGTGAACCCCTTATGAGCAAAGTGAAAATCGGTATCATCGGCTGCGGCAATATTAGCGGCATCTATTTGGAAAATCTCACGCGCACTTTCGTTAACACCGAAGTCTACGCCTGTGCGGACTTTAATGAGGATAAGCTGAACGAAGCCATTGAGCAATACGGCGTACCCAATCGCTGGACAGCGGAGCAGATTATCGCCAGCGACGAGATTCAACTGGTCGTCAATCTGACCACACCGCCGGATCACTACGCGATCTGTCGTCAAGCATTGGAAGGCGGCAAACACGTTTACGTAGAAAAGCCGCTATCTCTATCTTATGAGCAGGGAAAAGAGCTGGTAGAGCTGGCAGAGTCCAAAGGGCTGCTGCTCGGCGGTGCACCGGATACATTTCTCGGTGCAGGGTTGCAAACCTGTCGCAAGCTGATCGACGACGGCTATATCGGCGATCCAGTAGCCGCAACCGCCTTTATGGTCAACCACGGACACGAAAGCTGGCACCCGAACCCGTCCTTTTACTACAAACCAGGCGGCGGTCCGATGTACGATATGGGACCATACTATCTGACTGCGCTCATTTCTCTACTTGGACCAGCGCAATCCGTATCCGGTATGACCAAAACCTCGCTACCTCAGCGTACGATCACAAGTCAGCCACGCTATGGCGAGATCATCGACGTCGAAGTACCAACCCATATCACCGGCACGATTCGTTTCCAAAATAACGCCATCGCCACCATGATCACCAGCTTCGACATCTGGAGCAGCACCTTACCCTTTATCGAAATCTATGGCACACTCGGCACCTTGATCATCCCAGACCCGAACACATTCGGCGGTCCCATCCGTTTACGTCCAGCCAACAGCGCCGACTTTATGGAATTTCCATTGATCCACCAATACGAAGAAAACAGCCGCGGCATCGGCATTTCCGACATGGCACACTGCATCCAACACGGTGGCATCCCAAGAGCTAACGGTCACTTAACCAGCCATGTCCTCGAAATCATGCAAGCCTTCCACACCAGCGCCGACACCCAAACACACCAAGTTCTCCAATCCACCTGCACCCAACCAACCCCTCTAAGCCCCAACCTAATCAAGGGCTACCTCACCTAAATGAAAAGGTGAAAAGTAAAAAAGAAAAAGCACAAATCCCAATCCTCACAAGCACCCTTCCCCGAAGCGGTGCTTTTTTTCCTATCTCCCTAAAAGCAAAACTGTAATATTGCATTCCTACTATTTACAGTCTATCACTTCAATGCGATATCACACGCTATATCAACTATTCTTTCAACTCTGCTACTAACCCACCCAAGCAGTCTTTTTAACCCCGTAACTCTAACCGGCTATTGGTCGCAACCCACAAACATGTTTTTTTATTCTTTTACATATAATTACCAAGTACCCCCAAGCGGAGGGAAGGGAATAAGGGAAAAGGGCGACTTATCGTGTTTGCGATTTTCAAACACAATGTTCAATGAAATGTGATTTTTGCAAAAGCAAAATATCTTACCTCTTTGGAGGGGCGGGAATCTTCATTCTCTCCCAAATCAAAAGATTCCCGCGGCTCTACCTGAGTCCCGTTCCCTTATCCCTTCCCGCAGCACTGCCCCTACATCCACCCGTAAAACTAAACAAAACCTCCTTCCAAATCCGCTCAAACCCCTCAAAAGTTAAAAACCTGCTTCCCCCACCCAATACATTATTATAAAATCAGGGTAATAAACCAAGAACGCACCACCAACCGTCCTACAGCTGCATCCTACACAACCAGCACCACCCTTCAACAAGAAGCATGCAGTTGCCACGACACATTATCATACGAAAGAAAGGATGTTACACATGTTTGGAAACGATTGGGATGATATACTGAAGGAAGAGATGGAGAAGCCTTATTTTAAAGAGCTGATGACTTGGCTGGACAAAGAATACGAGGAGCACACGATCTATCCGCCGCGTGATTTATTGTTTCAAGCCTTTCGTCTAACTCCGTACTCGGAGGTGAAAGCAGTCATTTTGGGACAAGACCCGTATCACGGAGCTGGACAGGCAGAGGGGTTAAGCTTTTCTGTACAACCCGGTGTGAAAGTACCGCCATCCTTGCGCAATATTTACATAGAATTGCAAGAAGACACAGGTGCAGCAATTCCGAAGCATGGTTCACTCGTTAGCTGGGGCAAGCATGGCGTGCTGCTGCTGAACACAGCACTAACGGTACGTGCCGGTCAGCCAGCCTCTCATCGGGGCAAGGGCTGGGAGCGATTTACCGATGCCGTGATTCAATTATTGAACGAACGTCAGCAACCGATGGTATTTGTTTTATGGGGCAATCATGCGGCAGAGAAGGAAGCGCTGATCAACACAGAGCATCACCTCATCATCCGTTCCGCGCATCCAAGTCCGTTTGCTGCACGCAAAGGCTTTTTCGGCAGCCGACCGTTTTCACGTACCAATTCATTTTTAACCGAACAAGGCCAGCAGCCGATTGACTGGACCATACCGGAGTTGACCTGATTATGGCGCATGGAGGTGGGATCATGAAACGGTGGGAAGGCAAGAAGGTCGTCATTACGCGAGATGATGAATACCATTCCAGATTGTACGGCACAATTCAGAATTGGGATGTAGAAAAAAATCGGCTGGTGCTACAACCCGGCTCTGTGCATGTGCTGCTGAATGATATTCTGCATATCAAGGAACTGGACAAGCTGCCACAGGATCTGAACTCAGCAGCATGGGAGCTGAATTCCGTCGGGTATGTGATGAAGCAGCCCGTTCAATTCGACAATGCGATTCTATTCAGCTCCAAGGTAATGATCTGGAAGGGCGATCAGCTGATCGAGCCGTTCGCCAAGCTGGTGCGTCATAATCGTGAACGGGTCGTGTTGGATGATCAGCGTGTTTTTGCCAAATCCGAGTATCAGTTTGTTGTTCGCTCACGTCGAGGATGCTAGAGAACGTCTTCGCCTAAACCGCATCACCATCATACAAATAGCGTGTACATGAAGTTTCGCATACTCACAAACGGTAACAGCGACTATCGTCCACCATACAGGACGATAGTCTTATTTTGGTAAAAATCAGGGTATATTTACAGATACGTCTTCAATTTTTTGGATTTTGTCCGATATTAGTTAAGGACTGGACATAGACGATACTATACTAAGGGGAGAAATAAATGATACGTATTTCCAAATTGGGAAAATGGACACTTATGCTGGTATTGCTCAGCACAATGATCTTTCCGAACGGGGTATTCGCTGCCGATTCGACTGCCGTTTCCCTTAAGTTTTCCGACGATAACACGCTGGCACTGTCTCTGGAAGATGATGCAACTGATCTGACGCTGTACACAGTGGATGGCAATGGCAACACAACGGACGTAACCGAGAAAGCCACCTGGTCTTCCAGTGCAGCGGCTGTAGCCACAGTAAAAGATGGTACAATCACTCCGGTAGGTAAAGGCTCTACAACGATCACTGCCAAGTATGGCGATCTAGCTGCTACCAAAAAAGTAACTGTAACTTCGCCGTATACAACGCTCACTCTGTCTCCAGACAGCGCGACGAATGTAACGATTGGCACACCGTATGAGTTTACCGCAACTGCGACGAAAACAGATGGAACGACCGTAGACGTAACCGATACCGTTACCTGGTCTACATATGACACCAAAGTAGCAAAAGTGGTGGATGGACAGGTTACCGGGATCTCGCAGGGCACAACTTCACTGACAGCCAAATATGCAGGTTTGACCGCAAGTGCAACACTGTATGTACGTTCTTCTTTCCAAGGTCTTATGCTGACCCCAGAAGACGATCAGGTCATGTTCATCGGACAGACACCAACGCAAATCAAAGCAGAGGTTGCTGATTCGACACAAGTGAAAGAGGTAACTGCGGATGTAACCTGGACATCCTCCAATCCGCTGAATGTCACCGCCGACAAAGGTCTGCTTACCCCATGGGTAGAAGGCACATCGACGATTAAGGCACAGTACGAAGATTTTACCAAAAGCTTTAAAGTAACAGTCTACAAAACAATGAAAAAGCTGGAGCCAAGCGTCACTTCGATTGATCTGGTAACTGGCGATTCCGTGACACTGCCAAAAGTAACTGGCACCGCGGTAGATGGTACAACAACCGATCTGTCCAAAGTAATCAACTGGACTGTGGATGGCTCTGTTGCTTCCCTGACTAGCAGCAAAATCACTGGTGAAGCTGCTGGTGACGTAACGCTGGTAGGTACAGTAGGGAATATGCAAGTCAGCATTCCAGTAAGTGTGAAAACAGAAGTGCTCAACCTGACACCAAGCGCAACAAGCTTGAGCGTGGTGGTAGGCTCGACAGCATCGCTGCCAACTGTACAAGCAGTATCTGCAGACGGCTCAACAGCTGATGTAAGTGACGATGTAGTATGGACATCTACGTCCAACAAACTGCTCGTACAAGGCGACAAAGTAAAATCATTGGTTAAAGGTTCCGCTTCTCTGAAAGGAACGTACCTGAACCAAACTGTACGTGTTAGCGTTAAAATGGAAAGCAAACTGGCTTCCATTACTGTATCGCCAACCGATATTAACCTGGCACTGAACAAAAGCAAATCAATCAGAGTGACAGGAAAGTATGTAGACGGTAAGTCTGTAACCCTGTCCACCAAAATGAACTGGGTATCTTCCAATACAGCAGTAGCTACCGTAAAAGGTACTTCCGTTAAAGCGATTGGCATGGGTACAACTACGCTGACAGGCTCGTATCAAGGATTGACCGCTACTGTCAAAGTCACAGTAAGCGCACAGGTCAAAAAACTGACCTTCTCCGAAAAATCGCTGAAAATGACAACCGGTACAACAACGATTCTGCTCGTAACGGCAGAATATGATACAGGTGAAACAGTAGATGTAAGCAAAAATGCAACATGGACATCGTCCAAAACGAATGTAGCAACTGTAAGTGGTGGTAAAATTACAGCTGTATCCAAAGGTGTTTCTGCGATTCGTGCGGAATTCGACGGTAAACGTGTAAGCACAAACGTGAACGTCAAGGATGCAGCAGGTAAATAATCCCTTTTCATATAGCGACCTGTCCAGTCTGGTGAATCGCTATTCCGATTACCGGTAGCTAGCTGATCTAGCAGATATCTGCTGGATGCTAAACCAAAGACAATCTATGTTGAGCCGCTTCCTATCTCTACGGAGAAGGGAGCGGCTTTTTCTTAGGGATAAAAGAGGGGGAAGTGAACGATACGGAGGAGAATCAGCAGAATGCTGTTGCCAAAAAGCAATAGGGATCTTATAATATCAAAAGAACATATGTTCCTGTTTATCTATTTCTATCTTATCTATTCGTATTTTATCCAATCACAGCATCCTATCTGAATACGCATAAGGTAAGGCTTTGGGCGAATGGTATTGGTCATAGAAGCATACGGATTGGGTTTATGTTATCTCTGCAAAAGCACAGGAGGTGACCGAGCATGCTGGACGATGCAGAACGCAAACTGCTGCGGATATTGTTTAACTTTTTTGCCTCAAGGCGGCGGATGCCGGTATGGAAGGAGCTGACCGCCATGACCTATAAGACGCGATCCCAGCTTACAGATACACTGCTATCGCTGGAATCGCAGCAATACATACATTGGCAAGACCACTCTGGACCTCATACCATCGTTATGATTGAGGGCTGGGAGCGCAAGGACAAGCCGTTGCCACGCCGCTTTGCACCTACCGATACCTCCTATTGGACGCAATATTAAAATAAAGCGTTAGTCGCATAATGGAGAACACGCAGGTAGACAGTGAATTGTTTACAAGTTGGATACAATGACGAGCGTGTACCGATACAACTGTTGGTTAAAGTAAGGACAGGAACAACAACAGACATCCGGTACATCATCGGATCAAACCCAACATTAAAGGAGTCCTTCATATGAAATCGAAAACATGGATCACCGTCGCATTGGCAGCAGGAATGACGCTTACTACATCCGCAGGTGTGTACGCAGGCACCAAGCTGGAATCTATTCGCGCTTACGTCAATCATGGCATTCAGATCGAAGTGAATGGCAGTGCCTATACCGCCAAAGGATCAAATGGAGAGCAGCTAGCACCGATCACGTATAATGGCTCTACGTATCTACCTGTACGTGCGATGGCAGATGCACTGAATGTCCCTGTAAACTATAACGCCTCCGCAGGCAAAGTATCACTAGGCACCTCGTCCGGCTCTGGCAATAGTAGCAACGGTAGCGGTAGCTCGACAGGCAGTACCAGCAGCCTGAAATCAATCACATACACGACCGCCCAGATCAATCAGATCAAACAAGCACGAAGTGGCTTTGGCGTAGACGCATTCGCTGTACCATACGCCCCAACGCAAATCGGCAGCCAAGATTCCTTTATCAAAGTCGCTGCCGCAGACGGTGCAGACAGCGTTAACCTGCTGTACAAGCATATGCGCGTCTCCGCAGCAGCACGCGATAACAGCGGCGGTGATTTTGGCAAAGGCGGTACACAGGTGAAGCTGAGTAACGGTGTAACTGGTAATTACTATGCAGCAAATGGCGACACTGGAGCACAGGTGACCTTTGAATGGAAAGGTAACTATTTTACCATCACAGCACTGGATAGCAGCCTGACCAAGGATCAGCTGATTGGTGTAGCCGGATCGGTAAGCAAGCTGTAACATAAACAGAAGCTGATGATGTTCACTCAGGATAGATGATAGCCAATCCAACAGATACTCGATAATTTGAATAGCAAAAGGGATGCAGATGTCGTATCTGCATCCCTTTGTACTTGGCAAGCTAGGATTGACAGCGCTCTTTTGATTTGATATATTAAATCTTGTGATTATAATATGACCTGTTAGCTCAGCGGGAGAGCACTATCTTGACAGGGTAGGGGTCAGTGGTTCGATCCCACTACAGGTCATCGCCAAAAGTCCTTGAGAAATCAAGGGCTTTTTTGTTATGTCATGATATAACGTAATCCCAATCATATCGCCTACCTTTGTGATTTATTATGTTAAATTAAGCATAATGAATCATTTTTTTGTATAAAAACAGAATTTAAATAATTAAAAATTTAAACATTAGGTACAAATACCTATAAATTTTCGATGAAAACGTGCGAATATAAATATAAGCGATACTAAATTGCTAATTTAGTGAAAGGATTCGTTTAGGTCTTTGGGGTGAAAAAGAATATGTATTGATTCATTGAGAAAATACAAACAAGCGGCAGCAAGGAAATGTAACAGGTTCGGCTGCTACGCCGCTCAAAGGAGAATATCAACATAATGTCTATTTTTTCTGTAAAACGCAATACGTCTGACCTTCAACCATTGCTTGATGCTGCCGATCAACTGGCGAAGCAACCTTCCAATCGCTTACAACTACAAACTGAAGATCCAACTATTCTTGGTGTGGTTCATCATGTCAATTATGCGCTGGATCATGTACATAAACAAAATAAGTATCTTTCTGTCTGTATGAAATTGACGCACAAATCTATGAATACAGCGTTTTGGGATTTGGCAATTGAAGGTGGCGATCCACTGAATCCAGATAATGTTTTTTTCTGGACAGACGAACTCCGTCACTTGCTCGGCTACAAAGATGAAACTGATTTTCCGAACGTGATGAGCAGTTGGTCTTCTGCTTTACATCCTGATGATCAAGAACAAGTATTTGCTGCATTTATGGGTCATTTACTAGATCATAGCGGTCGAACAGAATTCGATATTCACTACCGTCTGCGGCTGAAAACAGGGGATTATCGCTGGTTCCGTGCTACCGCAGAAACAGAGCGAGATGCAAAAGGAGTACCGCTGTACGTGACTGGTGCTTTGATGGATGTGCATGAAAAGTATATTCGCGATCAGCAGCTTGAAATGTTGGTTGTGCGATATGATCTCATTAGCAAAGCGCTGGTCGAAGCACCGTGGGATATGACAGTAGAAGCTGGCGATCCAGTAAATCCCAAAAACGAAATCTGGTATTCGTCGCAATTCCGCGAGATGCTGGGTTTTCATAGTGAGCAGGAATTCCCCAATATATTGAGCAGCTGGAGTGAACGTTTACACCCAGAGGATGCGCAGCGCGTCGTGCAAGCATTTGCCGATCATATGCTGGATCATAGCGGTCGTACTCCATTTGATCTCGATTACCGCATTCAGCTAAAAAATGGCGACTATCGCTGGTGTCATGCGAATGGCACAACGAATCGCGATGCGAAAGGAGTGCCGCTACGTGTTGCAGGCACACTGCGAGATATTACCTTTGAGAAAAACAAAGAAACCATCGTCCAAGCGATGACTGAGCGGATGAACCAACTGTCACACTCGATTTCGGAAATGGCGACAGCGATCAACTCTGTATCTGGACAAGCGCAGGAAGTTTCAGGTGCTCAAGAGCATTCGATTCAAGCAGCAAACCGCGCCAAAGTGAGTGCCGACGAAACACAAAACATTTCCAACCTGATCCGTGAGATTGCGAATCAGACGAATATGCTTGGCTTGAATGCATCGATTGAAGCGGCTAGAGCTGGTGAGATGGGACGAGGCTTTTCAGTCGTCGCTGATGAAGTACGTAAGCTGGCAATCAACAGTGCCAGTGCGACTGAGAATATTGAGAAAAGTCTCAGCGAGATGAAAGAACAAATTGAGCAAATTTTGTTCCAGATCAGCAATATGACTACTCTCACTCAATCACAGGCAGCATTAACAGAGCAACTGAATGCCTCTATGAATGAGATTGATCATATGGCTCGCTCTATTTCGGATTTAACTAGCCAAATTTGATAAGCAGTCGCTGCGCCTAGCTCTAGTGATGCGCTGCCAGTTGATTGGGTTGTAAAGATCAGTTGATGATAAAAAGAATACTAGACATACGTGGTACAGACTCCATATACATGTCGGTAATTACAGATAGCACAATGCCCCGTCTATGTTAGCATAGCGGGGCATTTCGTCGGTTTGGGGCAAATGCTGATCGGTATTAGCTTAGTATCACACGACATAAGAAAATATTTATCATATGCATATGTGTATTCGATGATTAGATAGGAAATGACAAGTATCATAATTAGAGACACAGAGACACAGAGACACAGAGACACAGAGACACAGAGACACAGAG
This sequence comes from Paenibacillus sp. JQZ6Y-1, assembly GCF_040719145.1. Classification (NCBI taxonomy): domain Bacteria; kingdom Bacillati; phylum Bacillota; class Bacilli; order Caryophanales; family Paenibacillaceae; genus Paenibacillus; species Paenibacillus kandeliae. The sequence continues at coordinate 2,778,291 of NZ_JBFDUZ010000001.1, read as the reverse complement.
ACACAGAGACACAGAGACACAGAGACACAGAGACACAGAGACACAGAGACACAGAGACACAGAGACACAGAGACACAGAGATGCACGTACAATACGGATTACTGAAAATTTGCTTTACTGGCAATTTCGTAGCAGGGGAATGGATATGATCAGCGAATAGAATATTTATGAAGTTATAGCATGTCGAAGTATACTCTCTATTTTATGAATCATTAGACGACATTTACGATATAAGAATATACTTTAAGTTTGACGCCATATGATCTGTATTCATATGCAATCCTATCAAAAAGGAGATTGTCCATCATGAACAAAACTCTGATGAACCGAGTGCTTGGAATTGTGTTTGCGATTGTGCTCGTTTTTGTAGTCCTGATTCCGTTGACGACTCTTTTCATGACGATCAAGCTGGCTTTGCGAGATGTACCGCTTAGTGTGTTGGTATGGATTGGTCTGGCACTGGTTGTTGTGCGGTTATTCACGTATACGGTGAGAACGGGAAAGACTACCGTTTGATGCGTTAGGAGTTGTATGTATCTGTACAAGCGAATATGTAGTATAATTCTTGGCGCTCTATGAGGATTAAGCAGTCATCAAATATTGCTTAGTTCTCATAGAGCGCTTCTTTTTTATAGAAGCATCATCGCTATACTTAGCCAAAAGCCAAAAGCCAAAAGCTACAATGGGAAGCGAGATAAGTAGGTTGCTTAGACTCAACAGTTAGAATACCAAATACTTCATTCATCCGTATTCACCATCGTCCTTGATCCCTTGCTATACCTACGTTTTTGGCTTCCGAGGTTGCACTTTGCAGTCAACATTTACATAATAGAAAAAAGCACAAATCAATCATCTAACCAAGCAGAGACAAAGGAGGGAGATGCATGGCTGAGCAGGCTTATGCGTATATCGACAAAACGGCGAATCAGGTGTTCCATGTGTTAATCGACTATGAGGATGCAAGGAAGCATGCCAAAGGCTCTATCATCGAATACAAAGGTGAGCATGAATGCGGGTATCCCGTTGTGGAGGGCAAGCCCTTGGTCATTTATACCCGCAATATGATGGAGAAGCACGAGCGTTCTATCCCAACCTATGTGCAGGCGGCTATTGATGCACTACGCTGACGTGCGTATATATACAATCTCATTAGACTTGTGTAAATAGGATGTTGTTGTTACGTCTTCCTGTAAAATCATATCTGTTCGTGTTCTACAATTCAGCGTGCCTTGATGTGTTGCAATCAAGCTTGGGCGACCCTCCGAATGATGGAGGGTTTTTGCCTATGTTCTCTTTGTATATTGTGCACAACTTTGTGTATAATGTAGATTCGAGAAAGCTAAGTGTCCAAGTGTTGGACGTTTAATTTAGAGTTAAAAGGAGAGTAACCAATGAGTCAACGTTATCGCATTACGCGCGAAATGCAAAATATTGATGAGAGTGCCAAGGAAATTACGCTGGAGGAATGCAAAGCGTATTTTGCAACGCAAGCGGATATGGAATATACCAGCGTATTTACGGTCAAAGGCGAAGCAACGATGTCAATTGAAGGTGACTTCTTCCTATGGCATCAAGGAACGGCAACGATTCCGTTTCGTCATTATGGCGGCGATCTGTACGTATCCGGTGCCAATGAAGCAGTCATTCCGAAGATGATTGAAGTAGCCAGCGTATTGCGCGCAGATGTATCGGAAGACTGATGTCAGTATAAGCACTTTCGGTGCAAGCTATGCGAATAGGTTTCCTGTTATAATCGTTCGTAGCAGCTGGTATTGATCATAATTAGACGCATGTATGCAACAATGTATATAGCTAGCAATTAAGCATTCCTGTCAAACATAAAATCGGATAAGCAGCAGCGTTATACTGCATGCTTATTCGATTTTTTTGCTTGGTCCTATTGTTTCATCCATGCAAGATAGATCGAAAAGGTGGGGAGACGGTTGAATCAAAGTATGATTCTTCTGCTGCATGTAGGATGAAAAGCAGATGTGCATGAGGGAGAAGCAGAAGGATGGATGCTTGATTTTCTGTATTGAAAAAGCTACCAATTCACGTATAATTTATGTATGTATTTGAATTAGGAGGAAGAAAATTGCTTGATGCAATAAGATTTGTATTCTTTTCCAGTGTTGAGAATTTGGCAGTTTTCGCACTGATGCTTTCGATTTTTCGATTACGTCCGCTGGACTATATTGGATCGGTAGCGATAATTTCGCTCATTATGAGTTTGATTAGCTATCTGATTCGAGCGGAGCTGGAGTTATCGTCGATTATGACAGCGGTGAGTACGATCTCATTTATTCTAATCATGACGACCATTGTACGCGTGCCTGTGTTATGGTCTACGATTATCGCGGTATGCGGGATTCTGGTGTATGCGATCATCCAAGCGCTTGTTATTCTTGGGCTGTATGGTTCGTTTACATCGGATATGCAGTATTCGGTGGCAGGTTCGATTATTCAGGTCGTTTCCAGTCTGATTGCTGTCGGTATCTGTTATGTCCTTCATTTGTTCAAGTTCGGATTTATCGCTGACTTTGAGAAATTCCGCTTTAAGTTTGAGCATATCGCAATTGTGATCTTTACCATTGCCGCTCTGATATTTGCCTCATTTCTCATGTATTACAACAACCTCTATTACATCATTATCTTCTTCGCGCTATTGGCAGGAATATTCATCTACTATTCCATTATGAAGGAGCGGGCGGCCTATGATTGAATATCTGGCTGAACGAACTGCGCAACATATTAAGCGTGTGGTCCCACATCATCCTTCCAGCACTGCCGTTCTCACATATGCTTTATCCATTGTCATCAATATAACCTCGATTATATTGGTGACGATGCTTCTCTCCATGCTGCTTGGCACCTTCGGGCGTGCCATGCTCATCATGTTCTCCTTTGCTGTATTACGCCAATTCACGGGTGGCTATCATCTAAAAACGGGAATGGCGTGTGTATGGTTCTCCTCTCTTCTGTTTGTCGCGTTATCCATGGTGACATTGCCGTCTATCTATTGTATAATTTTGACATGTATGAGTATGATGCTCATTCTTTGTTATGCTCCATCTCATCTAGCAAAACATTCCCGTATTCCTGAAACTTACTATCCGCTGCTCAAAATAGTGGGCTGCTGTCTGGTCGCGATCAACCTTTATGTGCTGTCTGTGCCGGTTGCGCTGGCTTTCTTCGTTCAATCAGCTAGTCTGATTCGAAGGAGGTGATCCTATGCGCGCAATCCAACATGGATATTTTGTGCTGGCAACCGTGTTGTCTTCATTGAGCCTGTTTTTTGTCAGTATATCCAGCTCGCTGTTCGTTTATTCTCCAGAAGCACCCGAGGAGCTCTTACAGAAATAATTATAGGAGTGATCGTGTTGTTGCAAGTAACCAGAGAACAAGAGAAACAAACCTACTCACTTGAGATTGCCGTATCTGCTGTCTGGTTCATGAGCTATGATCGCCGTAAAGACCGGATCGTGGTACATACACAGGACGGAACGTATTATATGAACGGCTCGATCAAGCACTGGGCTAGTCATTTGCGGGAACAGGGGTATCATTTTTTAGAGGTGGATCGTGGAGTATTGATCCATGCAGACAGTATCGTTTGGATCGACCTGATGCGTAAAGAAGCCTACTTTGAAATGGAAACCAACCGCAAATCAAAAAAATGCGGCATCGCCCATCATCGGTTTTTGAATACCGTGGATGAGCTACACCGCATGAATCCGGGTCTCAGTATTACATCGCCTGCCTGATGAAGGCAGGCTTTTTTGTGCGTTCAGGTGGAGAAGGAGATGGGATGTCTGAAATCCTTCTCGTTGCAACAGCAACATACGAATCAGACATATAACACAGTTCTTATGACATATTGTAAGATGTAGTGGAATCCGATGTAGATGTAGCGTTACATCGTCAACCGTTGAAACAGCCAAAATGCAGCCACACAAACCGCCGCGGCGTTAACAACGATAAAGGTGCGCGGATACCATCGGGTGCGATACCACAGAGTTAGCAATGGTAGAGCAATCGCAAGCAAGGTCAATTGCGTCAACTCAATACCGAGATTGAAGCTAAGCAGGGCAGGGACAAGCTGATTCGTAGGTAGCTGCATATCCACTAACAAATCGGCAAAACCGAGTCCGTGAATAAGCCCGAACAGAAAGGTCAGCCACCAGCGATTCCGGGCATTACGGCGAAAAAACAAATTTTCCAATGCGACATAGACGATACTGGCGGCAATCATCGACTCTACAAACCGCGATGGCAGCGTGGCAATACCAAGTACAGACAGCGCCAGTGTAAGACTATGGGCAATCGTGAATGACGTGATGATTTTGACGTAATCGCGCAATCGCATACGCAGCACGATCAAGGTGAGGAGAAACAGAAGATGATCAGTTCCCGTCAAAATATGCTGCGAGCCAAGTCGGAGAAAGGTGAGCCAGCCGCTGCTGTCCACTTTGCTGCTGCCATCCACATGGTTGATCTCCACCTGAAAGCTCCATGGTGCTTGAAACAGGGCAGAGGTGGATTGAATCGTACCTTCATTTATAACATTGATAAAATTAGCGTATTCGCTAGGGATAACTTGATGAAAATCATCCTGAAGGCTTATAGTATCCAGTTTGCCCGTCACTGGAAGATGTACAGTGAGCGTAACCAGCTTGGCATTGGGCAGCAGCAGATCGCTATAGCTGATCTTGTCCTTGAATTTGAAATGCTCTTTGTCCGGCAGTTCACTGTTCAGCACCAAAGTACCCGTACTCAAATCAACGGGCTGCCCCTGATCCTGTACATGCAAATACTGATGGAACCATGCCATAATACGATCATGAGCAGCAGATAGCTCCTGCTCATCCAAATAATAATCCTGATTACGATCCACACCGGGCAATGCCTCCAGCACAGATAGATCATCAAGCGCATATTGCAGAGTCATCTGCCCATCGCTATAGCTGATTCGGGTAAAAGCGACGCTGTACGCATGAGCAGAAGCGGTACGCAGCGGCAGCATATTCATACTCATCAGCAGCAAAAAGGCCAGCACATACAAGCTGGCTGGCCGAAACGGTAAACGGTGAAATCGATTCACAGCGGATGTAGGGGATATCATTTACAGATACCCCATTGGATCAACCGGATTGCCATTGATGCGTACTTCAAAGTGACAGTGCGGTCCAGTCGAGTTCCCAGTGGAGCCGACTTCGGCGATTTTGTCACCTTTGCCTACACCTTGACCGACCGATACCATCGTACCGCCGTCGCGAATATGCGCATACAGCGTTTGGATACCGTTACCGTGGTCAATAATAACCACATTGCCGTATCCATTCATCCAGCTTGCCACGACGACTGTACCGCCATCTGCGGCATAGATTGGTGTACCTTGAGGAGCGGCGAGATCAATACCAGTGTGCATTTTATACTGTCCGGTGATCGGATGATAACGATAACCGAATGGGGAAGAGATGCGCGCACCGACGACTGGCATGGTCATGATGCCACTACCGCTTGGCTGGTAATTGCCGCCAGAATCGCCGGGAGCGTCACTGCCACCGCCATCATCGGAGCTGCTGTCATTGTTGCTGGCTGGTGCCTGTGCGGACTGAGCAGCCTGTTGTTGTGCCGCAGCGGCTGCTGCCGCTTCAGCAGCGCGACGTGCTTGCTCAGCCGCACGAGCGCGTGCTTCCGCCTGTGCACGTTCCTCACGTTCGCGACTTTCGGCAGCTGTTTTTTCCTGATACAACGAGGCGCGTTGATCGGCAAGCGCCCATAATTGCTGCTCCTGATCGGCGCTGATGTCATCGGCGTTTTCGATCTGGGCATTGTATTTGGTAATGAGAATATGTTTTTGATTTTCCTTGGCGCTCAATTCGGCTTTACGGGTTGCCTTTTCGGCATAGAGCGATTTGGCACGCGCGTAATCGGCAGTTAGCTGGTTCTGCGTAATAATGACCTGCTGCTTATCCTGTTCCTGCTGCTGCAAAATATCCTGATCCTGCTCCACGATCATACGCAGTGAGTCGGCACGAGCGAGAAAGTCAGAGAAATTGTTCGCCGACATTAACACGTCCAAATAAGACACAAAGCCATCGGTATACATCATACGCACGCGTGTATCGATCATGCCTTCACGCGTTTGAATACGCTGCTTGGCTTCTTGCAGATCTTGCTTTGCCTGACGCAGACCAGCTTCCGTCTGGGAAATATCATTGGAGACGCGAGCGAGCTGCGTGCTGACATCGTTGATAGCAGTCAATACGTTACCAAGATCATCCTGAGCACGCTGCTTGAGCGCTTGAGATTGTTGCTTTTGCGCTTCAGCGGCTTTTTGCTTAGCAGTGGCATCCTTGGATTGTTGTTCAACGGCATCCAGTTCGTGTTGCAATTCATTTGACGACTTGGCTGCATAACCTGGCTGCACGATTGCACCAGTCAGCAGCAATACGGCTGCGAAGGATATTAATGTTTTCAATTAAGCGCCCATCCTTTATTATGCGTTTTTCATTGATGCCGTTACTCAAGATGCCGTACATTCCCTTGCATCTGTCCCCAATTGGCTATAACGTTTTGATGTCACTCATACATGACAATCGAATCAAAGCAGGAGCATAACCCCCGTAAAATCTCCTACTTTTCTCCCGGTTATTAGCTATGTTCGACCACGTCATTGTACTTCCCTGCCTGTGGAGACGAAAATAATACAAAAGGTTTAAAAATCGTAATATTTACTATTAAGAATATAGCAGTGCAGTACTGGATCGTCAATGGAAAGTGCAGTATCTCAGCGCTACTGTGAGCAATACCGAATAATCAGGAGCATAGTATGCAAAATGATACCGCTATCATTATTATATTCACGAAAATTACATAATTTCTGGTAAAAAACTTGCAAAAAGCTGTTTGAAATGTGTGCAGGAAGGTGATATACAAATTAGAAATCGTTGCACTGAATCTTACATTTACAATCACTTTCATATTGATAACAAACACGGGGTACTTCCCGTCACGCGCAGCCATTCAGCTGACGCCATATTATATACAACGGAGGATGAACATCATGATGGAAAATACACAAGAACAAGGTACATTTAACATAGACAACCGCGAGCTGGATTTTATGTCCCAAATTCAGCAGATCGTTAGCAACCACAACAACTCCGACTTGGCGGTACGTGGGAAAGTGAAACAACTGCTGACACAATACATGGAAACAAACTAAAGCAGCGTCCCCTCTATTTTTATCACACACGATCCTACTCTATACGTATCGGCTAATAAGTCGAGAATCATAGGAGATCAAGGGTCCTCTAAATAAAAAACGCGCAGAACGGTCGTAAGACCGCAGCTGCGCGTTTTTGTTTATTGTTGCATGACACCGCTTGTTCGGTGACTTAAAAAAATAGTTGTTTTCTGGTATGATACGAAAATGAATGTTTGTCAGGAGGTTGACCGATGATCCATAGCAGTATATCGTCTACCCTTAAACCACTTTCGACAACCAAATACTGGACTGTTCAATCATTAGAGGCATGGGACGCTGCACAACGCAGTGGATTTTTGCATGGGCATCCTGAACATATTATGTTTATGAAGCCGTATCATTGGATGATGAGCCAGATGGGACAGCGTTTGCCCGGATATGATGGCAGCTATCCAGTCTGGGTATGGCCGCAGCAGCCGGATTTGCAGGAGCTGCACCATTATACCGGACGTCAGCAATGTGTCTGCTTGACGCTGAGATTGCAGCCGGAGGATGTATTGCTCTCGGATTTTGAGGAGTGGCATGCGGTGTTGAATGATACATTCAACGCGCGCAATCATCGGGAGTGGCAACGTTACCGCGCTGGATATGGAATGATCTCGAAGGAACAGAGCTGGCAGCGCATCTTTGATACGGAGCGACCGGATAACGAATCGTTAACGGGGCAATCCGGTTGGCGACAGCTACAGGGCGTAACAGGAGCTGTGCCATTAGAGCAGGTAATTCGGGTAGAGCATTTGAATGAAACATCGGCTCGGAAACGGTATGATTATGTATAAAGTACATAGGGGTCGCAGTCTTCGCGTGAAGAAGATTGCGATTTTTTTGTGTCTTTTCTGATGAAATTGTTAGCTTATACCATATAGGGGTATAGTGTATAAAGAGACGTTCGTATAGGGAATGATCATAGAGCCGAACACGAGCATGACCTTGAATATCACGAAGGGAGCTAACAACATGAATACAGCCAAAGGAAGCAAGACGTTTCAGGGAGCGAACTCATCGAAGGGAAGCAAATCATCCAAATGGATGGTGTATAGCGGCATACTTGCGCTAACCTTACTGCTCAGTGCTTGTGGAGACAATAGCGCCACAACGGGTACAACGAGTCAACAGAAAACAGGGAGTACCACAGAAAACAGTGCAACCAACGCTGGCTCTATGGAAACGAATATGTTGGGTACAACGGATACTGAACAAGAGATGGAGGATAGCGACGATCATCAAGACAATGATATGGAGCATAACGATGGAGAAGAAGCGCCAGATGATATGAAAGCAGCAGCTCAGCCCGAATTTGCAGTTGGGAGTCAGGTGATCATTCAAGCCGATCATATGAAAGGGATGAAGGGTGCCAAAGCGACAGTGAGCGGTGCTTATGATACGACGGTATATTCCGTATCTTATACACCGACCAATGGCGGTCAACCTGTTAGCAATCACAAATGGGTAGTCCATGAGGAAATTGAGGATGCTTCGGCAACGCCTTATAAAGTCGGCGATCAAGTTGTGCTTGATGCCGATCATATGCAAGGGATGGATGGGGCGCACGCCACGATCGATTCCGCGCAACAAACGACTGTATATATGGTGGATTACACACCAACGGAAGGCGGTCAGCCAGTCAAAAATCATAAGTGGCTCATTGGAGATGAATTGTCGGCGAATCAATAAGGTATACGGATGCCATGAAATGGTGTCGTATTGATGATCATAAGGTGTTCTCATTTCAAGCACAAGCTTACAGTGCGAAATGGTTGTAGGCAGACTAATAGTCATTCATTACAATCCGCAGGCAGTGATTCATTTGCTGCCTGCTTATTTGTGGTTAATGGGGGGAATACGGGATGTCTCTCTGCGCTTCGAATGATGCCCCCTATTCTGTAACTGGTTAATATTCATGTATACTGTGTAAGGATAGTCATGTATACATGAGGATCGAGATCAAGCGATGAAAGCTAATACAGGAGGGTTTTACGTCATGAGTGAATTTACATATACAGGGTTCATGCACCGTGCGATGGATATTTATGCTCAGCATGGAAGCGCAGCGGCGCATCATTTTGTGTGCGAACATGTAGAGGATGGTCAGGCAAATCCGGCGCAGCTGTACAATTTGCAATACTCGTTGCGTGCGGCATGTGGACGTAAGGAAGAAGCGCTGGCACTGCTTAAAGAAGCAGTACTGGAAAAGGGATATTGGTATAGCCCAGATTATTTACTGGATGATGAGGATTTGTCTGAGCTGCGCGATGAGCCAGGTTTTGAACAGGTAGTTGCGGTATGTCGTGATCGAGAAGCTCAAGCCATTGCCCAAAGTACGGCGGCACTTCAAATCGTACTGCCGGATGATGAGCAGTCGCCCTCCTCACTGCGGACATTGTTTGTTCTGCATGGCGAATTGGAAAATAACGAAGCTGTTGAGCCAGTCTGGAAACCGGCGCTAGACCGAGGATACAAGCTGGCATTGCTGCAATCGTCACAGGTTCAATTTTCTGATGCGTATGATTGGAACGATATGGAGCAAGCATCCGGTGAATTGGAGCATGCGATGATGGAGTTGGCACGAATCGATAGTGGATTACCGGTAGCAGGTGAGCCGGAATCGGCAACGGAGCGTGCGCAAGAGCATATGCAGGACGGTGAACGTACAACCGCACCATTTACGGCGCATAAGCCAGTGCTAGCGGGCTTCTCGGCAGGTGCAAGGGTAGCGCTGTATACTGCTGGATTGTACCCGGCTGCGGCGGCTGGACTGATTCTAGTGGCACCGTGGCTCCCACATCCAGAAGAATGGCAGGAAGCGTTAAATGACTGGAAAGAACATGGTATGAAATTGTATATGATTTGTGGGGAACACGATGAGGATTGCCGTCCGGGTGTGGAGGAATTGGCCGCTGAATTGAAGGCGCGCGATATTCCGCATGTCTTGCATATGCTACCCGGCTTGGAGCATAATTATCCGGTCCATTTTACCGATTTGTTGCAGCAGGCTGTGGATTGGATGCAGGCGTGAGTGTTCATTTCTAGAGGAACAGGCTATAATGACACATATGAAGATAACGACCGGAGCTGTACCGAATGACGGGCAGGCGGCCAATGAATGGATAGAAGGATGAGTGAACGGTGTGAAGATCGCAATATTTGATTCTGGCATCGGTGGGTTAACGGTGCTGCATGAAGCTATGAAGCTCATGCCGGACGAGGATTATCTGTTTTATGCGGATACCCAGCATGTGCCATATGGTGAGAAAAGCAAAGACGAAGTGAAGCGATATGTGATGGAAGCCGCGCAGTATATGGCGGATCAGAATGTCAAAGCGATTGTACTCGCATGTAACACGGCGACCAGTATCGCTGTTACTGCATTGCGGGAGCGGTATGATTTTCCGATTCTTGGCATTGAACCGGCAGTGAAGCCAGCGGTGCAAAATAGCGCGATTAAGCACAAAAAAGTGCTTGTGATGGCAACACGTTTAACTTTAAATGAAGAGAAGTTTCATAATCTGGTCAAAAGCATCGACACACAGGATCTGGTCGAAAGCTTGCCGATGCCGGGCTTGGTGGAGCTGGCGGAGCGGCGGCAATTTGACGATGCGCATGTGATGGCGTATCTGGATGAAGCGTTGGCGGGTTACAAACTGGATGAATACGGGACAGTTGTACTGGGCTGTACGCATTTTCCTTTTTTCCGAGATCAGCTGCGGCGGTATTTTCCAGAAGAAGTCGATATTATCGATGGCAGCAACGGCACCGCGCGCCATTTGCAGCATGTGCTGGAAGCACGCGGTCAATTGGGCGGCGGTCACAGTAAGGTGGAGTTTGTTACATCCGGCGAGCCTGTGAACGCAGCTGAGGAGCTTGCGGATTATCATGAGTTGCTGAATCGATTATCGCGACTTTGATGGTGTTGTGCGAATGCTCCTTTGATGATGTAATGAGTTTGATGTCATTTGATGTAGTGGGAATGCTTCCCAGATACTTATGAAGATGAGCAGCATACGACTACATCCCATCTGCATAACAATCAGAAGCAGTAACAATTTAAAAGCAATAACAGTGAACAGCGGCTCTCGATAGAGAAAGCCGCTGTTTTTTCGTATTGTTTTTTATTGAATTGTTTTCGGGATTCCGATGGAGAGGAGTGGCTGAATAACCGTAAAGATGTAACTTGTGATTCAGGCGATCAGGAGATATGTGACACAGGCGAAGGCTCGGTCGTCGTTTGCTTCATCTTGCTCATTGTTGATGAACGTCGAGTAGTTGGTGATGTACGAGAATAGCTGTTGGTTTTGGAGTGAGAAGGGCGATGGCGTGTATTTGTAGAAAAGTGGGATGTGAACATGGTTCTTTTATCGTTAGGTTTCGTGGTTGTCGATCTATGAGCATGTGTAACAGGAGATGATGAAGCTGTGGCAGACGCTACTTCCTTTGTCATCTGGTTGGCTGACTGTGCCGCCAGTTCCTTAACCGAAATCGTTGGTCGTATAGCTTTGGAAGGCTGCCAGGCGAGAATATTTTCTTGTTTAAAGGTGCGTGGTTCACCGGAACGAAGACAGTCGGCATAGACAAGACCATTGCGAATATGCCGAATCTCGATACGGCGCTGGGACAGCTTGCCTGTCTGATCCAGATATACAATTTCAAGCAATTGTCCAATATGGTTGGCTAGCATAATCATCCCTCTAATCAGAACGTTTGTTCGTTTATTTATATCTATTATATACGAACAAGTGTTCTTTTTCAATCATTAAATGAGTCGTTTCGTCCTATAATATTCGTTTATCAATATATCTTTTATGGGTAATGAGAGGGAGAGTAACTTGCTAAATTTTTGTAGGCTACATTGAGGTTTGACGCGATATTTTCATGAATCGTAACGTTACATAAGCTGTAGTGACAGTATGTAGCAAGGTTGAAGTAACGGAAGATACAGAGCCTCGATAATCGCTTGATCGAATTTTGATAATCAGAGAGGAGCACATTATATATGTCCAATCAATCATCCCATTCTAAGCAATCATCAACTGCTAACGCATCTAGCAGTAACGCATCTACTAGAGACATCGCTGAGCTGATTCGCCAGTTGACGTTAGAGGAAAAGGCAAGTCTCTGTTCCGGGCTAGATTTCTGGCACACCCAACCGATTGAGCGGCTGGGTATTCCATCTGTTATGATGACGGATGGTCCACACGGGTTACGCAAGCAAAGTGAAGGCGGCGACCATCTGGGGCTAAACGACAGCGTACCAGCAACCTGCTTCCCAACAGCAGCAGGTCTGGCGGCATCATGGAATCGCGAGCTGCTGCATGAGGTGGGACAGGCAATCGGCGAAGAGGCACAGGCAGAGCAGGTTGCTGTTGTACTTGGTCCGGGTACGAATATCAAGCGCTCACCATTATGCGGGCGGAATTTTGAATACTTTTCCGAAGATCCGTACCTGTCCTCGGAGCTGGCAACCCATCATATTCAAGGCGTACAAAGTCAACATGTCGGCACATCGCTGAAGCACTTTGCCGCTAACAATCAGGAGGAGCGACGGATGTCGGTCGATACGATTGTTGATGAGCGGACGCTGCGTGAGATCTATCTGGCAAGCTTTGAGGGTGTGGTGAAGCAGGCACAGCCGTGGACCGTCATGTGCTCATACAATAAAGTCAATGGCACCTATGCCGGAGAACATAAGTATCTGCTGACTGATATTTTGCGTAAGGAATGGGGCTTTAAAGGCTTTGTCGTGTCGGACTGGGGTGCGGTCAATGAACGTGTAGATGCACTCAAAGCTGGACTAGAGCTGGAAATGCCTGCGAACGGCGGTATCGGTGACGCCAAAATTGTCGCAGCAGTTAAGGAAGGCAAGCTGGATGAGCAGGTACTGGATCGCGCGGTTGAGCAGGTATTACGCTTTGTGTTCCAAGCGGTGGAACTGCAACAGCCGAATGCTACGTTTGACAAGGATGAGCATCATCAGCTAGCACGTCGTGTTGCTGCCGAGAGCATGGTATTGCTCAAAAACGACAATCAACTACTGCCCTTATCGAAAAGTGGAAAGATTGCCGTAATTGGTGAATTTGCAGTGCAGCCGCGTTATCAAGGTAGTGGCAGCTCGCATATCAACCCTACTCATTTGGATAAGGCGCTGGATGAGATTCGCGGCTTGGTGGGCAGTGATGCCGAGGTAACCTATGAGCCGGGGTATGATCTGGATAGCGATGAGGTAAAAGATGAGCTGGTGCACGATGCAGTGAAGCTAGCAGAAGATGCGGATGTGGTGATTCTATTCACAGGTCTGCCGGATCGTTACGAATCGGAAGGATATGACCGTACTCATCTGGATCTGCCGCTCAATCATCAGCATCTCATTGAGGCACTGGCAGCAGTGCAATCCAATCTCGTAGTAGTATTGAGCAATGGTTCACCAGTAACGATGCCGTGGCTGAATCAGACGGCAGCTGTGCTGGAAGGGTATCTGGGTGGTCAGGCAGGCGGCGGTGCAGCAGCCGATTTGCTATTTGGTGAAATGAATCCAAGCGGTAAGCTGCCAGAGACGTTCCCAGTCAAGCTAAGTGATAATCCATCCTTCCTGTATTTCCCCGGTGAAGGCGATCGGGTGGAGTATCGAGAAGGAATCTTTGTCGGCTATCGGTATTACGATACGAAGCAAGTAGAGCCATTATTTCCTTTTGGCTATGGGCTGAGTTATACGACCTTTGCCTATGACAAGTTACAAGTCAATCGTACGTCGATGACGGATCAAGATACTGTTCAGGTTCAGGTAGAGGTACGTAATACTGGTTCGGTTGCTGGACAGGACATTGTGCAGCTGTATGTGCATGATCCAGAGAGTCGGGTGATTCGTCCAGAGCAGGAGCTAAAAGGCTTCGCTAAGGTTGCATTAGAGCCGGGAGAGAGTAAGGTAGTTGCATTTACACTGGATAAGCGGGCATTTGCTTACTACAATACAGAGCTGCGCGACTGGCATGTGGAATCTGGTGAGTATGAGCTGCGTATTGGCGCATCTTCGCGCGATATTAGATTGAAGCAAACCATTCAGGTAGAATCGACAGTGCAACTAAAAACCGTCTTCCATCGCAATACGATTATCGGTGATATTGCTGACAATCCAGCAACCGCGGATATGGCGGAGGAGCTGGGTAAACGCTCTGGTCTGAATGAGATGATGGGAGATAGCCCTGATCTGCTGCTAGCAATGACGCGCTTTATGCCACTGCGAGCGCTGGTGAATTTTGGACAGGGACAGTATACCGAAGAGATGCTAGATGAAGATGTGAAGCGATTAAACCAGATGATGAAAGACGCAACAAACTAAGCTGCATAAGTATAGTCTAATAGCCGCGTTAAAAAAGAGCCGTATGCTATCTTCAATGGAGGATAAGAAATCTCCATCGAAGGGCATACGGCTCTTTCTGTTTATTCAAATGGAAAATCGGTTGTCAGCCAGCTGGTACGCCCGGCATTTTGTTCATCGGCTGCATTCTTTTTGCCGTATTCTTGTAGCAACTGCCGAAAGCGAGTGAACTTCTTCTCATTGCGCAGATGCACATAGGCACGCTGTAATGACGGATTTTGCAGCAAAGGAATATAATCCTCGGGTTCCATTTCCCATGCTTCACGCTGTATACATTCGATCAGTGCCGGAGCGTGCTGCAAACTGTCCAGATGCTGCAAGCCCTTCATATTATACAACTCCATCTTACGCAGCTTATCCAATGAATCCAGCGCAGGCAGCTCATGAATATGGGGCATGGCACCTATGCGAATATACTGCAAGCCCGTCATCGACGAGAGAAAGTCCAGTTGATCTAGCCCACGAATTTGCGATAGATCGATATACTTGAGCTGTTTTAATTCAGCGAGTGCATCCAGCTGATTCGTGCCACCTGTATAGATTTGTAGCCACCATAGTTCGGATAGCTGCTGTAGAAAGTCTACATTAGGCAGGGTGAGATAGCGTAGGCTTAATTTTTGCAAATGAGTCAGCTGCGCAATCTCTTCGATCTGCTTGCGATGCCCCTCCACCGTCAATTCATGCAATTGCTTAAACCGTGAAATGCCTTGCAGCGATGGCTTTTTGGAAGAAGTCTGTCCCAATGTGAGTGCGTGAAGCTGGGGATTGACCTGCTGTAAAAAGTCAAAGCTGTCTAGTTGATGCAGCTGTACATTCAGTCGTTGTAACTGAGGCAACGCGGCTATCCGATCCAGATTCGTAAATTCACCCTGACAGAGTACTGCCAAACTTCGTAAATTCGGCAACTGCTCCACAAAGGCAAGGTCGCATACCTGCCCATGAAAATGATACGCGCGTATCGTCATATCGGGGCAAGCGGGCAGCAGGATAGTATGGATATAATGGTAGCTTTGCCATTCCAGAGCGGCGGTAAATTGTAGAGTGCGGATAGAAGAGAGACGAGCGATTTCCTTTGCCTCTTCCATCGTCAGCTTGCCGTCTACCTCCACCACACCCGTATTCAAATTGCGATACATACGATCACGTCACCGTCCTGCGTTCGTCAGATGTAGAGCTGTAAGACGTACATGTCATGTCATTCCTATAAAGAATACAGAGATATGGCTGAGCCGATCTCTCATTTATTGTGGAAATGTATATACTTTGTGCTGTTCGATAAACTCCATTTCAGCCGTTTTACCGACAAAATCGTCCTTAGTATCGTTATAGTGCATTAGCTTGATTGTAGCACGAACATCCTGTGGCAGACTGAGTAGCTCGTCCAACGTCGTGTGTACGATGCCCGGTGGATAGAGCTGGCAATCGTGCAGGATGGTGCGTACCCCGCGTTCATAAACAAGATGCTCCAGCAGCTGCGGCTGAAACTTCATATCAGCGCTGTAAAAGGTCGTATCGTTGATCAGCACGGAGTAGCTGTTCTTACCATCGATATGCGGAGTCTGGATCAGCTCAATCTTCAAACCGGGCGATAGCTGCACCGGATGTTCAGCAACGAGTGGCTTCACATCAAATACATCCTCAATGCGCTCAATACCGTCCTGACTCATACCGCCGCTCAGTGTATTGTCCCAGAGTGGACGAATCAAAGGGCTGGCGATGTACAATACTGGCTTGCGTTGATGCACAAAATGCCCCCGAAATCCGATCTCCTCCAAGCCACCGACATGATCACCGTGAATATGCGAAATCAGAATACTATCAATGTCCGTAATCTCCTTGCCCAGTTCATGTAGCGCTATCGGTGCTGTAATGCCGCAGTCAATCATTAGCGTATAATCGTCCGCATGGACAAGCGCATTGTTATTGTAATATTTCTTGGCAAACGCATTGCCGGTTCCTAGCATCTGTAGTGTAATTGTCATGATGATCCTCCTCGTCAACGTTCCAATATACAAGCGATAGATATGCCTTAACTGTACCATATTCTTAACATGGACCAAAATATGCCGTAATCTGCTGCATCACAAGATGTCCAATTAGAAAACATACAGGATAGCAACGAAAACACTGGTGCAAAGGAAGCGTTCTGGATACAATGGAAGTACGGGTTACCTACATAATGAACATCCGAAAATAACATGACGCCTATCGACGTATTCATGCTGTTTTCAATGCTGTTTTCGGTGCAAAAGGTTACAAATTTTTTACCGCAACAGAACGCGTAATGCGGAGTATACATGTATAGAAGATCAGCATGGTTCTCATGCTTGACATATCGTTGAAGGAGGAGCAGTAAATGAAATGGAAAACAATAGCAGCCCTCACCCTGACTTTCTTTTTGATGGGAAGCTCGGTGCTGTTCGCGGATGCCGCCTATCAGCAGGTTCGCGTCTGGATCAATGGCAATGAAGTGGATGGAGGCTCCTATATCATTGACGGCAAAACCTATGTGCCGTTGCGTGAAATCGACGGTTTAGTCGATTTTGACAATGAAGCCAAAACCGTCAAGCTGTATAAGCCGAACGTACATATCTTTTTATTCAAGGGAGATACCGCTTTCGGTAATGTAAACAAAGGAAAAGTAAAATTTAACGTGTTTACTCAGGTGGACAATCTGAGCACGGATATTTCTGCCGTGAAGGTAGCGATTACCGACCCTTCCGGTAGCGAGAAAGACATCCAGAGTCAAAACATCTCCCAGCAGAAAGACAACTTCTGGTTCCGAACCTACGATTTTACGTATAACTTCGCAACGACAGGGCAATATACCGTTGGCTTTTATATGAAAAAATCCGGTGCCAGCGACTACACACTTGTTTCCCAAAAAGTCATCACTGCGCTTAACTAATTACATCGAACAATGCCACTAATCGATGTGCATGGTTCAATTGACCTGTACAGGCTAAAGTGGTACGATACACAGGTGTTATTTTTAACTTCCGGGCAGTTCATCTCCGGACAGAAGCGGAAACGGACCGTTCGGCAGCGTCATGTCCGAACACCCGATAGATTGATGGAAACCGGGAAATATGTGCGTGAGTATAAAGATATCATATCCCAAATATAATTAAAGGTAGGTTATATCCATGAGCGACAAGCATGTACATGATGAGAATTGCAACCATGATCACGATCATGACCACGAGCATGAAGAGTACGTCCTGACCCTGACCGACGAAGAAGGCAACGATGTCGAGATGGTAATGGTCGAAACATTCGACGTAGGCGAAAAGCTGTACGCCCTGCTGCTGGAACGCGGTAACCCTGAAGCAGACGGCTACATCATGCGTCTTGAAGAAGAAGAAGACGGTATGGTTCTGGCAAACATCGAAGATGAAGCCGAATGGAAAGCCGTAGAACAAGCCTACGAAGAACTGGTAGCCCAGTCCGAAGAAGGTTAATTCACTACACCATAACGACACTTCCATCGTACCAAACGATAACGTGTCTTACAGTTCAAACAAAAAAGGACTTCATCCTTATGGATCGAAGTCCTTTTTGTTATTCCTATCCCTTCCCGAAGCGGTTCCCGCTGCTAACACCACGAGTTAAATAATCGCATCCGCCTCCACGATTACTTTTACATTACGCACTGTGCGATCCTCAGGACCTTTCACTGGCAATCCGACTTTTACATGATCTGTAATATAGTCGATATTTTCCTGCGAAATGACCTCGCCCGGCAGCAGAATCGGAATGCCCGGCGGATATACATAAATAAACTCGGCAATAATACGCTCGGCAGCTTCTGCCAGCGGAATCGTTTCGGTATCGCCATAGAACGCATCGCGTGGCGTAATTGCCAGTAGCGGAATCTCTGGAATCTTCACGACCAATTCCTTGATCTCGCGACCGGAACCGTGGAACTCGGCAGACATTGCTGTCAGTGCTTGTACCAGCGTCTCTACGCTATCCTCTGTATCACCCGGCGTTACCAGACAGAGGATATTGTACATATCGCTCATCTCGATCTCCAGATTGAAATGATCGCGCAGCCAGTTTTCCGCATCATAACCGGTAATGCCCAGATGACGAATATGGATCGTCAGCTTGGTCTGATCATAATTGAAGGTTGCTTCGCCGCCTAGCAATTCCTCGCCAAAGCAGTACAGCCCTTCGATTTCGTTAATCCGGCGACGCGTCTTTTGTGCCAATGCGATGGCACGCTCGGCAATCTCATGACCATTCAGCGCCAGATTACGACGCGACGTGTCCAGTGAAGCGAGCAAAATATAGGAAGTCGATGTTGTGGTGAGCATACTGATAATGGTTTGCACACGTTGCGGGTTTACATGCCCATTTTTTACATTCACGTTCAGCACAGAGCTTTGCGTCATCGAACCGCCCAGCTTGTGTACGCTCGTTGCAGCCATATCAGCACCAGCAGCCATTGCGGATACCGGCAGCTTTTCATGAAAATGGATCAGTACCCCATGAGCCTCGTCTACCAGCACGGGTACACCGCGACTGTGAGCCAGTTCCACAATTTCCTTCAGATCGGCACATACGCCGAAATACGTCGGATTGATCACCAGTACGCCTTTGGCGTCAGGATGGCGATCCAGTGCACGGCGGACCGATGAGGTCGTAATGCCGTGGTCGATTCCGAGATTTTCGTCACGCACTGGCGAAACGAAAATCGGTTTGGCGCCGGCGAAAATAATCGCTGCCATGATCGATTTGTGCACGTTACGCGGTACGATAATTTTATCGCCCGGCGTGCATACCGTCATGATCATCGTCATAATCGCACTGCTTGTTCCCTGCACAGAGAAGTAGGTATAGTCGGAGCCGAACGCGTCAGCTGCGAGCTTCTGCGCCCTCTCAATAACCCCCATCGGCTGATGAAGATCGTCAAGCGGCGCAATGTTGATCAGATCTATGGAAAGGGCATTGTCGCCAATAAACTCTCGGAACTCCTGATCACTGCCGAGTCCTTTTTTATGTCCCGGAATGTGAAATTGAACGGGATTGCTGGCCGCATGCTGCTTGAGAGCAGTGAAAAGCGGGGTTTGCGTGTGATCCATTTTAAGCTGTCACAACCTTTCGAAATTGGATTTAGAGTCGATTTTAAGTCTAGCTTTGAAAAACCAAACAAAAATGAGTATAGCAAAAAGAGGGGGGAATGCAATAGTTATCTTATGGCAGATTTTCGTCAAATCCGTGTAAAGCCCTATATATAAGGAAATATGGACCTGATGGAAGGAAGCAGGGAAACTTGCTGAGGTGGCTTTGGTGTGTGATACAATGGTTGGAGATGGCATGAAATCCGTAGCATGAAGGGAGTAGTGAATGTCCTCCATTTCATATGAGACTGCACAACAATCTGCATCCAGACGCCAGCGCAATCGGCTACTGTTTGTGTATTTGTGGCTGCTTATTTTTTTTGTAGAATTTGTAAAAGGCGGATTGCTTGTTACGTTGCTGCCACTGTATATGGGACATCGGCTTGGATTACCGGCGTTTGCAATCGGTATCGCTTTTGCCTGTCAGTATGTAGGGGATAATGCACTACGTAGTCCGGCAGGATGGCTGGCGGAACGGCTGGGCTTCCGTATGGTGATGACACTGGGGATGCTGCTTATTCTGGGCGCAGTTATCGTGATGTCTACGGTGCAGCAGCAGGGCTGGCTGATTGTAGCCTGTGCCGCCATGGGCATCGGCAGTGCACCGCTCTGGCCATGCGTCATGTCCAAAATCACTGATATTTCGAGTGAGACCGGCAATTATGGTACACATATGAGTATTATTGAGATCGCTTCGCTGGGAGGAGCGGGCTTAGGACCGGTCGTGATGAATGCGTTGAATGGCGACTCCTATGTATTCTCATTCGGCATTTTGTTGCTCTGTATGATTATCGTCGTAGTCGTGGCACTATTTTTACCGGGACGTCGTCATAGCAGCAATACTCACCTTCACACTTCGGAAGTGAAAGGAGAAGAGGGAGAGGATTCCGTGTCGTCTGCGTCTCGGACTGGGAATGCTACAGCCACTTCGGCTCACAACGATGCAGCAGCATCTTTACCGGAGCGTCAATCAGGAGAAAGCAAGCTTCATTATTATATACAGCTGCTGCGCTCACTGCGTATTCATCCGCTCCTATATCCGGCGCTGTTTATGCAGTCCTTTGCACTTGGCGTCTTGACGCCGATCATTACGTTATATGTAGTGAGCGAGCTGGGATTAACACCTGCGTATTTCAACGCTCTATTAATCGGTGGTGGTGCGATAACGGTGCTGGGCTTGATTCCGGCAGGGCGGCTGATTGATAAGGTCGGTAGTAAGTTCTTTTTGCGTATCGGCTTTTTGATGGCAGCGTCGGCATTGATCGGATTGGCATCGACCATGCAGCTGTTCTGGATCTGGGTTTTTGTTCTATGTGCTGGATTCAGCTATGCGATGATTTTGCCAGCATGGAATTCGCTACTTGCCAATCTCGTTCCGGCGAAGGAAAAAGGAGCGGTGTGGGGACTATTTCTAACCTTACAAGGTTCTGGACTCGTTATCGGACCGATTATATCTGGCAAGCTGTGGGACAGCATCAGTCCACAGGCGCCATTTTATGTGAGTGCTAGTGCAATGCTGCTGCTGTTTATCATTCATTATATTATGATCCGGCAACGCCCCGATATTCGCTAACAAAAGAAATGTCCGCCCCGTATCATTAACGGTTGCGGACATTTCTTTTTTATTGGCACATGAATGAGTCATATGCCTTATTGTCATCAGGCAAACGCCATCTTGTATAATGGAAGTAGCTGTTCAAATGTATCTTCGACGGTTTTGACGAATGTCTCGCCGTCCTGTAACAATGGATCGTCCTTATCGAGTCGCAGCCCACAGATGATTTCGGATTTTTTTACCTGCTGTAAGCGTTCAGCCATATCTAGCAGTGCCTGATCGGACAGCTCCGATTGAGGGGTACCCTGCGGCGACATATGATCTGGCGACCAATAGAAATGATCGGGTACAGCATGTTTTACTTTGTTCAAATGTTCTGTCATCGCGCGACCAAAATCTACTTTGCGCGGGCTTTCATATATAATGGCAAATACGACAAACACATGGCTACCGAACATGCCGACTTCAAAATGGGGAAGGGCTTTGTAGCCGCGTTTATTCGCTGCCCATGCGACCCAAGTGTCCTTAGGTGGATTCACGGTGCGTCTTGCATGTTTGGCGACGTGTACGAACATTTCTTCGCCACATAGCGTGGATAGATGCGGTTGCAGCTGTTCACCAAGCGTAGTCAGCTTGGGACGTACACGCTCAATCAATGCTTCCATGCGAGGTTCCAGACCGTCGATGGAAAATACGTCAAAGTCTTTGGCGGTAAAGCCGGGAAATGTATGTTCTGTCGTTTGCTTCATCAGGGGGACAGCCTCTCTTTCGTATACAGGTTGTTATCGATCTACGAGATCATCTACCAGCTATAATAGCATATTCTACTCCGTATATTTCATGAAGATTACATGTGTACCGCCGTTTACTGCTTAGAGAAACGAGCAAACGGGTAAAAAATAATCAAGCTATTCCGGTAAATGAAAACGTGGACACCAGTCGTTGCTGAACGATTCGGCTGACTGACACAGTTAGGAAGATTCTTATATCTATATCGGTTTCCGTTTCATTTCCCACCCACTAACATGTTCAACCATTGTCACTACAGATTAGGAACACGATTGCTTCCATTGTCTGCTGAATCCCATAACTATTCATTCCTATAAATGATAGCAAACACGATCGTTTTATCGTTGCTGTTTCAATGAAATCCAATGCCCGTTTGCGTTTCGCACCTAACGCCCAAAAGGAGGGATTACTGTGAACAAGAGCTATGAAGTGGAATATTGTAATGTGGAACTGCGTTTTGAACGCCGGGATATCCAGAATCTGATCCGTGATCTGATCAAAGAAGGTTATTCCCTCTACTGGCGCGAAACTGACGACTCATTCATCGTATCGATTCGGACGAACAATCATATGACCAAGCTTCGTTTCCAACAGACGCAGGAAGGGTACAAGTTGATCGGCGATTACCGCATTCATGATGCACGTTTGGCAGAATGGATGGAAAAGCTGATTGGCGATACCAAAGGTCATGCGATCGTCAAACGTTTCCGCGATCAACAGATTCTGGTCGAAAATATTCTGTTCGGTGAAGTGATTCGCATGGTGGAAATTTCCGGCTTTGAACAGCGCATTCTGTATCAGAAGGAATCCACACCAACACGCGAGTCACTGAACACGTTGTATATGTCGATGGAGGGCGAGCAGCGCATTGCGTCGATTGAAGATCAAATCGATGAGTCGCTTGACCGTCTGAATGCAGCGCTCAAAGCAGGCGATACCGAGACTGCTGAGGCATGTAAAAAAATGTTGGAAAATCTGCGTTTCGAGTTAATTCGTTTGGAAAAGTAAAGTATAAGGCGTGATCTACGTATGAATCGTAAAAATAGTTAGAATTTTACACAAAAATTCAACGTTTTTATGAATTTTAACGGGATCACGCCTTTGGACTTTCTTTATATCCATAAAACATGTAAAATGTTGAATGGACTCACATGAAAGATTCAAAATGAGGAAATACAAATACCGAAGTAAAGGATGGAGAACCGGAAATGTCCAAACAACAAATTGGCGTCGTTGGTCTTGCCGTAATGGGTAAGAACCTGGCTCTTAACATCGAAAGCAAAGGGTTTAGCGTAGCTGTATTTAACCGCTCCCCACAAAAAACGCACGATCTGCTGGAAGAAGCCAAAGGCAAAAATCTGGTCGGCACCTTCTCGATTGAGGAATTCGTACAATCGCTGGAAGTTCCGCGCAAAATCCTGATCATGGTTCAGGCAGGCCCGGCAACTGATGCTACAATCGAGCAACTGGTTCCACATCTGGATCAAGGCGATATTATTATCGATGGCGGTAACGCGCATTTCCCTGATACACAGCGCCGCAGCAAAGAACTGGAAGACAAAGGTTTCCGCTTTATCGGTGCCGGAGTATCCGGTGGCGAAGAAGGCGCCCTGAAAGGTCCAGCAATTATGCCGGGCGGACAGGAAAGTGCCTACAAGCTGGTTGAACCAATTCTGACTTCCATCTCTGCACATGTAGAGGGTGATCCGTGCTGTACATATATCGGACCGGACGGTGCAGGCCACTATGTAAAAATGGTTCACAACGGTATCGAGTATGGCGACATGCAGCTGATCGGCGAAGCATATAATCTGCTCACATCCGTATTGGGTGCAGACACTAAAGAACTGCATTCCATTTTCGATGAGTGGAACAAAGGCGAGCTGGACAGCTACCTGATTGAAATTACAACTGATATCTTTACCAAATATGACGAAGAAACTGGCAAACCGATGGTTGATGTAATCCTCGATGCTGCTGGTCAAAAAGGTACAGGTAAATGGACGAGCCAAAGTGCACTGGATCTCGGCGTGCCACTGTCCATGATTACCGAATCTGTATTTGCACGCTTCCTGTCCGCGATCAAAGAAGAACGCGTAGCAGCAAGCAAAATCCTGAGCGGTCCAAAAACCGAAGCGTTCTCTGGCGACAAAGCCGAGTTCATCGAAGCGATCCGCAAAGCACTGTACGCATCCAAAATCGTATCGTATGCACAAGGCTTCGCTCAAATGCGCGCCGCGTCCGACGAATACGGCTGGGATCTGAAATACGGCAACATCGCTATGATCTTCCGCGGCGGTTGCATCATTCGTTCCCGCTTCCTGCAAAACATCAAAGACGCATACGACAAAGACGGCGGCCTGAAAAACCTGCTGCTTGACGACTACTTCAAAAACATCGTCGAAAACTACCAAGACGCATGGCGTGAAGTCGTTGCGACTGCTGTAAAATACGGTATCCCAGTTCCAGGCTTCTCCAGCGCACTGGCATACTTCGACAGCTACCGCACCGAGCGCCTGCCAGCTAACCTGCTGCAAGCACAACGCGACTACTTCGGCGCCCACACCTTCAAACGCGTGGACAAAGAAGGCACATTCCACTACGAGTGGATGAACTAATTTTCACATCATATCTACAATCAGCTTTCGCCAGAAAGCAAGATTCCCAAAGGAGCGGATACCCATCCGCTCCTTTTTTATATCCCATACTTCTTGTTTTTCTCTGCTACTCCCCCACCATACGGTGAATCTGCTTTGGTGCAAGCAGCACGGAACGAAGGGAAGGAAATAAGGGGAAAGGGCGACTTTGGAGATACTAGAATCTACAGTACCTCTTCATTCGTAGATTCTAGTATCTCCACCCGAGCCCGTCCCCTTATTCCTTCCCGAAGTGGACCCTGCCCAGCACCCAATCCCAGTTCCCCACATCCCCACCCAAAGGATTGTCTAAACTTTCCCCCATATGGTATGATGTGTGGAACAAAACAGATGCTGAAAGAGGTGTGCACATTGCATCAGGAAAGTGAAATTCAGCATGCCAACATCATTCTCGTCGGCATGATGGGAACAGGTAAGACAACCGTCGGCACGCTACTGGCAGATCGGCTAGACTATCCACTGGTTGATATGGATACGGTCATTGCTGAAAAGGAAGGAATGTCTGTACAGGAAATTTTCCGTATTCATGGCGAAGCCTATTTCCGCGATTTGGAAAGCCGTGTATTGGAAGAAGTGCTGCACCAAACGGGACAGATCGTTTCCACCGGAGGCGGCTGCGTACTGCGTGAAGGTAACCGTACGATCATGCTGGACAAAGGACTGGTCGTCGCATTGACTGCCGATGTAGATCATATCGTAAATCGTGTTGCCGGAGACGAGAATCGTCCATTGCTGGCTGGGGATACACGTGAACGGGTACGTACCATCATGGAAGAACGCAAAGAGGTGTATCAATTCGCACATGTTACCGTGGATACTTCGCTACTGACCCCAGATGAAGTCACTTCGCAGGTTTTAGCACGTTACCGCGTTCAAGCTTCTTAGATTTTAGGCGTAGAAGTGGAGGGTTAGCATCATGGATGAGCAACAACAGCACAAGCCAGAGGGAATTCAGCAGTTTGAAGCCGCCTTTGCTCCTGAGGTACTGGATGTAATTGTGCTGATTGGCAGTACCGGCTTCACGCGTAGCTGTATGTTTGATGAAGAGTACTGGACGGGCGTGATCGGTCTAAACGGTTGGCGTTTGCATGATCAGGATCAGATACAGACTGGATCGTTCACCTTGCTGGTCAAGGATGAGGTGCAGGTACTGGATCGTTATGCAGAGCAGATCCAATCAGATCGTTTATATCGTCTCAAAGTGCGGCGTAACGGCAACCGATTTTTGCTTGTCGAATGGTTAGCGGAGATTGACCCGTTTGAAGATCCAGGTCTGGAATCGATGCTGCAAGAGCAGATGGAGCATGTGTCTTTGCAGGATGCGCGTTTGGGTACATTGACGCTGAATCGAATGGTGCAAACCTTTGACACTGAGTTGAATTGGCTGGGGCAACCAGTACGGATCAGCATCGAACAGAGTGAAGGAGAATCCTTGCAGCAGCAGTTGCAAATCGCCTATCACTTGCTGGATCAGGCGCCGCAGTGGGATGAACGTATTCGTACCTTTGCAGCCAAACAACTGACAGAACTCAAAAATGACAGCTGGTTAGAGGAAGACGAGCAGCCGCTCACAGAAGCAGCGTTCGCCAAGCGTCTACAGTTGGACGATATTACGATTACGCCGAATGGCTATTCCTTCTGGTTTCACGATAATGGTCTATTCTGGGGTCATGTGGTTTATGTAGATGGTACAACTGAAGAGGGACCGAATCACGCGCAAATTGCGGGTTAAAGCATAATGCCGTTTCTCTAGAAAGTATACACGTGGGCGTAGCATGTACATCCAGCAACCATGAAAAAGGGCGGGGAGCTTATTCGCCCTCCACCCATTCAATCATACCGCCTGACATATTCAAGCAGTTATCATAGCCATTCTCACTCAAATATTCGCGTACGCGCTCGCTGCGATAACCGCTACGGCAGATGAGCACTACTTCGGTATCAGAGCTGATTTCGTCCAAACGTGATGGAATCTGACCCATCGGAATATGCTGTGCACCTTCGATCATGCCTTGATTCACTTCTTCAACCTCACGAACATCGATCAGCTGGAACTTGTCACCAGCTGCAATGCGTTGACGAAGTTCTTCTGTCGTAATCTGCGTTTCTCTGGACATAGTTATACCCTCTATTCATGAAATGGAATTGTATACAAAAGAGAATCTATTTTCATCATACCGGGCATGGCGTACCCTGTCAATTGCATGCAAAAGCGGGGAAAAGTACCGTACCGGTCATCTAAATTCAACCTATAAGGAGCTTAAACCATGGATGTTATCGTTACCCCTACCCCGGAATTAAAAGGGGAAATTGGAGCATTATCTTCCAAAAACTACACGACACGCTACCTGCTCGTCGCTGCACTGGCTGACGGTACAAGTACAATTCATTTCCCAGCACATAGCGAGGATAGCGATGCAATGCGTCGTTGTATCCGCGATCTAGGCGCTGTACTGGAAGAGGATGAGCAGAAAATTGTTATTACCGGATTTGGCAGCAAGCCCCGTGATGTAAAAGAACTGAATGTAGGCAATGCAGGAGCAGTACTTCGTTTTCTGATGGCGATTGCTGCCTTGTGTCCAGAGGTGACATTTGTAAATACATACCCAGATTCGCTGGGTAAACGTCCGCATGACGATCTGATTGAATCGCTTGGTCAACTGGGTGTCGAGGTGGAGCACCAGAATGGTCGTCTGCCGATTACGATCCGTGGTGGACAGCCGAAGGGCGGCAAGATCACGGTATCTGGTAGTGTCAGTTCCCAGTACCTGAGCGCGCTGCTGTTCCTGACTCCGCTGCTAGAAGAAGACAGTGAGATTACCGTTCTGCACGATCTAAAATCCAAAGTTGTTGTCGGTCAAACGCTAGAGGTTCTAGCACAGGCAGGCATCGTAATCGAAGCGAGCGACGATCTGATGCACTATCGTGTACGTGGTCGCCAGCAGTATAAGGCGCAGGAATACATTGTTCAAGGCGACTACCCGGGTTCGGCTGCCGTGCTGGCTGCTGCTGCTGTAACGAACTCTGACGTGATTATTCACCGTCTGCCAGTAGAGAGCAAGCAGGGCGAGAAGGCGGTTGTCGACGTTTTGCAAATGATGCAGGTTCCGCTGACGCATGACAATGACATCGTACACGTAAAAGGCAATGCAACGCTAAAAGCGGTAGAATTTGACGGTGATGCTGCAACGGATGCGGTA
This sequence comes from Paenibacillus sp. JQZ6Y-1, assembly GCF_040719145.1. Lineage (NCBI taxonomy): Bacteria > Bacillati > Bacillota > Bacilli > Caryophanales > Paenibacillaceae > Paenibacillus > Paenibacillus kandeliae. The sequence continues at coordinate 2,750,322 of NZ_JBFDUZ010000001.1, read as the reverse complement.
CTGGCTATGGTCGCTGCCGCTGTTTTCGCAGAAGGTACATCCCGTTTCTATAATGTAGAAAACCTACGTTACAAAGAATGCGACCGAATTACGGACTACCTGAACGAGCTGCGCAAAGCAGGGGCAAATGTGGAGGAGCGTCAAGCAGAGATCATCGTGCACGGTCGTCCAGAAGGCGTCGAAGGCGGCGTAACGATTGATGCGCATTATGATCATCGAGTGATTATGGCGCTGTCGATTGTCGGTCTGCGTGCCAAAGCGCCGATTCGTATTCAAGATGCTCATCACGTCGCCAAATCGTATCCGCAGTACTTTGATCATATCGCTGCGCTTGGCGCAAAGGTAGAATGGGTATAGGATAGAACGGTAACAATCCTACTACATGGATCAAGGAGGCGAAAGCGATGGCTTTTGAAAATCCTGCAAGAGAAGAGATCAAAACCATTCTGGAGCAAACTGGTAATATTGCGGTTGTCGGTCTATCCGATAAAATGGATCGCACCTCTTATATGGTAGCAGCAGCGATGCAAAGTCGCGGCTACCGCATTATTCCGGTCAATCCCATGGCTGCGGGGCAGCAAATTCTGGGCGAGACCTGCTATGCGCAGCTTGCCGATGTGCCAGAGCCGATTGATATGGTCAATGTGTTCCGTCGCAGTGAATTTTGCGCGGATATTGCACGCGAAGCGGTGGAGGTCGGTGCATGTACCTTATGGCTGCAACTGGGTGTCGTTAATCAGGAGGCAGCACAGATCGCTCAGGAGAACGGTCTGAACATCATTATGGATCGTTGTATCAAGGTAGAAGAAGCAATTTTGCGTCCGGTACGTCAGTAAGTGTACGGACCCGATTGCATTCATCCATCTATGTCCATCTCAAATGGTCCCGAATAAGCTCATTTAGAACTGCTCTATAAGCTCATTTAGAACTGCTCCGGTAGGTAAGATGCCGGAGCAGTTTTCTTTTGGTATAAAGGATGGTTTGTTGGTATTGGACATGTGCATCGATCATCCACATATAGATGGTGTTTCGCAAACGCTTGCAAAGAAGCTTGAGCCGTCTAATTCAGGATTATAGAATGGTTTGCCAATAGCTTTGACAAAATCTGACCGACAGCGTACCATCAGGTATAGGAAGGGGGAAGGCGCGTTGAATTGGCTAGGTTCCCTGCAGCAGTTCGGCAGAGCAATCATGCTCCCTACGATGGTGCTTCCGGCTGCGGCGATTCTGCTCAGTGTAGGCGGATTACCGTGGTCGTCATGGGGCGTACCGATGGTTTCGGAAGTCGCTACCATCGCAGGACAGAGTATTTTTCATTATTTGCCTTTTATATTTGCAATCGGTGTCGCGCTTGGCCTTGCCAATCAGGAAGGACCAGCCGGACTGGCGGCTTTTGCCGGAATGGCTTTATATGATTATGTTGTAAAACATTTCAGTGATGCGCTGCTTCAGCCTTCTACCCTTATTGGGATCATTATCGGTGTGATTGCAGGAGCGGCATACAGGCGATTCAAAAATGTACGACTACCGGAGGCGATTCAGTTTTTTGGCGGCTCTCGGTTTGTTCTGCTGTTTATGGGGCTGTTTTCGTCGGTTTTTGCCTGCGTTATGCTCTGGCTCGCTCCGGTTCTTCAGCATGTGTTGAATGGACTGACTTGGGTACTATCAACGATGGGTGGATTCGGATTGTTTCTATATGGAGCGCTGTACCGGATCTTGTCTGCGTTCGGGCTGCATCATCTGCTCAACAATATCGTCTGGTTTCAGGTCGGCTCGTATGAAGCACACGGCGATGTGATTCAGGGCGATTTGCCGCGCTTTTTTAGCGGCGATCCGACAGCGGGAATTTATATGGCAGGCTTGTATCCGATTATGATGTTTGCATTGCCTGCGGCGGCGCTGGCGATTATTCATGAAGCACGCGAGGACCTCAAGCCTAAGGTGCATAAGACCTTTATGCGCGCGGCGCTGGTGTGCTTTTTGACCGGGGTATCGGAGCAGATTGAATTTGCGTTTCTGTTTGCGTCGCCAGGGTTGTTTGTTTTGCATATCGTGCTGTCTGGTCTGGCGATGTGGATTACGTATGCGCTGGATATTCATCACGGCTTCTCGTACTCTGCCGGAGTGATTGACTATGTACTCAATTATCATTTATCAACGAATGCCTGGTTGCTTATTCCGATTGGGCTTGTTTATGCCGTTATATATTATACGGTGTTTCGTTACGCCATCCGTACCTTCCGTATCCCGACACCGGGACGAGAGGAAGCGTCGACACTTGGGGACTGGGTGGGTAATATACCTTATCAGGCTCCATTGATTCTACAGGCGCTCGGCGGCAAGGAAAATGTCGTGCAGGTCGAGGCATGTATTACGCGTCTACGTCTGACAGTCGTTAATGATCGACTGCTGGATGGCAAAGCGCTGAAGGAGCTTGGTTCCGCTGGGCTGATCAAGCTGGGTGGCGGTAATGTGCAGATTGTATTCGGCACTTATTCCGAGCTGATTCGTGAGGAGATTCGTAAGCTGATGGAGCGCGATCTGTCACAGGTCAAATTCTGTGCACCTGTACAGGGTAAAATGATTCCGTTGACCGAGGTGCCGGATCAGATTTTTGCAGGCAAGCTGGTTGGGGAAGGAGTTGCCTTTGTACCGGACAGTGGAGAACTGGTATCACCGGTATCCGGCACGGTCATTCATCTGTATCCAACCATGCACGCACTCGGTATTCGTACCGTGGAGGGTGTGGAGATTTTGCTGCATATTGGGATTGATACATCCCAACTCAAAGGTAGCTTTGAAGCACATGTGGCAGCTGGTGATGTGATCGAGGCTGGGCAGCTATTAATCAAATTCGATCTAGATCATTTGCAAAAAAACGCACCGTCGCTTGCGACACCGATGGTTATTACGAACCCGGATCGCGTCAAATCATGGAGCTTTGCTCCATTTAAACAGGTGAAAAAAGGTCAGGGAACCGTAATGTCGGTCGTCTTGTACGACAAGAACGGTGGGGAGGAAAAAGCATGATTCATGGAGTTGCGGCCGCCGCAGGGGTGGCTATGGGCAAAGCATTTGTGCTGCCAACCTGGGAATGGGATGTGCCGGAGCAGAAGCTCGATGCGACCGATCTCACTCAGGAGTTTGAACGCTTGTATGAAGGGATTCGCACATCCAAGCATGAGATTGAATCGATGAAAACTGAATTTGCCGAAATTGCCGGTCCTGAGGAATCCAGCATCTTTGATGCGCATATTGCGATTCTGGAAGACCCGGAATTTATGAACGAAATCCGAGGCATTATCGAACGTCAGTACAAGGCGGCAGAGGTGGCGGTGCAGGAAGCAACCGACCATTTTGTTACCATGTTCGATCTGCTGGATGATGAATATATGAAGGAACGCGCTGCCGACATTAAGGATGTGGGTAATCGTCTACTCAAGCATCTGCTTGGTGCGCCCGAAGTGAAGCTGCCGACTGACAATCAGCCGTACATTTTGGTGGCAAAAGAGCTACCGCCGTCGCAACTGGTGCATCTCAATCCAGAGCATGTACTTGGCATTGTAACAATTATGGGCGGCAAAACGTCTCATTCTGCGATCATGTCGCGTGCGCTAGGCATTCCGCTTGTATCCGGTCTGGAAGGCGAGCTGGATAGCCTAATCCAAACGGGGCAAAAGGTGATTGTTGACGGCGATCAAGGTGTTGTATACGTCGATCCTGACCACGACACGCAGGAGCATTACAGCAAGCTGCGCCGTGAACAGCAGCAGCGAAAGCGTCAGCTGGAGCAGCTCATCGCGATTGATCCGATTACTCGCGACGGTGTCAGTATGCGTTTGTCTGCTAATATTAGCTCGCTCAAGGAATTGGAGATCGCTTTGCAAAATGGGGCAGAGGGCGTCGGTCTGTTCCGTACTGAATTTATGTATATGGATCGTAAGTCGCTGCCAAGCGAAGACGAGCAATTTCATATTTACCGTCAGGTCGCTGAGAAGGCAGGCGGACACCCAGTCGTTATTCGTACACTAGACATCGGTGGAGACAAGGAATTGGATTATTTTGAAGTGCCGGAAGAAGAGAATCCGTTTCTGGGCTATCGTGCTATTCGCATATGCTTGGATCAACCGGACATGTTCAAAACCCAGTTGTTATCCATCCTGCGTGCTAGCGCCTATGGTCAGGTGAAAATCATGTATCCAATGATCTCATCCGTAGAGGAGCTGCAACAGGCAAACCAACTGCTGAATATCGCCAAAAAAGAACTGGATCAACGCGGTGTAGCCTATGATCGCGAGATTCAAGTCGGCATCATGATCGAAGTTCCTGCTGCTGTAGCAATTGCTGATCTGCTCGCAGAGGAATGCGACTTTTTCAGTATTGGTAGTAATGATCTAGTGCAATACGTGCTTGCAGTGGACCGTATGAATGAGCATATCGCGCATATGTATACGCCGTATCATCCCGCTGTGCTGCGCATGCTGCGTACGACAGTGGAGGCAGCACGCGAGAATGGGATTCCCGTCAGTGTATGCGGCGAGATGGCAGGAGATGAGCGTTCTATCCCATTCTGGATGAATCTAGGGATTCGCCAGTTAAGTATGTCTCCGCAATCGCTGCTCAAAATCAAGCAATCTGTGCTGTATACGTCCGCCAGCGAATCTGCCCGACTAGCAGCGAACTGCATGAAGCTGCGCACGACTGCCGAGATTGAACGTGAATTGAATATTTACGTCAAAGCATTGCATGCTAGCATGTCGCCCGATCAGAAGCTAGCATCACTCGCTCCATAACCTACATGAGTTCTTGTATCTCATTGCTATCAAACTATAGGTCTTGAGCGTGTCCAATCAATAAACAGATGCACCAAAAAGACCTTTCATTGAGAAAGGTCTTCTTGGTGCATCATTTTCAATCCACTACTCTTATACAACGCCAATCAACCATATACCATATCGCTACTGATGTTACACAGAGAGTTTTTTCTGAAAAATGAATATTACCTATATTCAATCACTCACCAGCAAGCGCATCACAGAACGCTTTGCCATATGGCGGCAAATCTGGTGGACGGCGAGCGGAGATAATATGTCCATCGACAACAACCGCTTCATCCTTCCAGATCGCTCCGGCATTTTCCATATCATCGCGAATACCTGGCGTCGATGTAACCGTCACCCCATCCAGAATCTTCGCCGAGATCAATACCCAGCCTGCATGACAAATCTGCCCGATCGGCTTGCGTGCTTCATGCATCTCACGTACCAGCTCCAACACCTTCGGATACCGACGCAGCTTATCCGGCGCCCAACCACCCGGCACGAGAATCCCATCATAATCACTGCTGTTCAGCTCATCAAAGCTATACTCTGCTTCCGCAGGCACGCCATACTTGCCAATATACTTTTTCCCCTTCTCCGCACCAGCCAGATGCACCTCTGCACCTTCCTCACGTACCCGATACACCGGCACCCACAATTCCAAATCCTCAAATTCCTCATCCACCAGCGCAATAACCTTTTTACCCGCCAATCTCATCATATATCACCCTTTCTCCATCTATTCATAGCCCTATACCTTGCCATTGTAACAAATTCATCAATCCCGTTCAAAACGACCAATTCATTCCCTACACATATCTTAGCTCCCAAACTCAACCCCCAATTTTCTAAAACTCTACATATCCTCCCCTAAATTCAACCCTAATCCGCTCAACCAAAATCCCTCAAACTAAAACATAACCTCAAAAATACCCTAAACTCCATTCTTTACCTACCGCCCACCACACAGAAACAGGGCTTGCACGGAGCGGAGGGAGAGGGAGAATGATTTTGGGCGCCTTTGAAGGGTGGAGTTTTTACCGCCTTCTTACCTTCCATCATAAAAACTCCACCCTTCACCCAAGCCCAAAATCATTTCCCACTCCCGCAGCGCCCCTTCACAACCGCGTATTCTGAAAACACCATGAAACTTACAATTCCCCTTAAAGTCCGAAAAAAGCGGTAACATTGACAAAAAAATAGATTTTTCAGCCTGTTTTTGATAAGATACTTATGATAGTTGATTATGAAAACGTTCTTACATTTAATACAGCAAAAGGGGATGTGTGGGTAATGGCAAATGTGAACGAACTGAAAACGATAGAACAACTGAATGAAGCTCTGGATCATACCGCACAAAAGCCGCTTCTTGTCTTCAAACATAGTACTCGTTGTCCAATCAGTGCAGGTGCATATCAGCAATTTCAATCGTATTTGAGCGAACAGCCAAGTGAGGATGTAGACTACAGCCTGATCTATGTCGTGGAAAATCGCGATGTATCGCTGGCAGCTGCTGATACACTGAATGTGAAACATGAATCACCGCAAGTTATTCTAGTGAAAGATGGCGCACCGGTCTGGGATACCTCCCATTCACGTATCACAGCAAGTGCATTGCGTGAAGCGCTCTCCTGAATACAGCGCATATGATTGCATAGCCCAATGATTTAGCGTATTATGAATGTAAATGAAAATTTGAGAAATTTTTTGAAAATGTAACGAAAATTTAATGATAATGGAGAGAAGGAACGTGACAGTAACTATTTACGATGTAGCACGCGAAGCTGGCGTCTCAATGGCTACCGTATCCCGTGTAGTCAACAACAATCCGAATGTAAAGCCACAAACCCGTAAAAAGGTGTATGAAGCGATCGAGCGTCTGGGCTATCGTCCAAATGCCGTAGCTCGTGGTCTGGCAAGTAAAAAAACAACCACAGTTGGTGTGGTTATTCCCGATATTTCCAATTCGATTTTTGCAGAAATCGCTCGCGGTATCGAGGATATCGCCAATATGTATCATTACAATATTATCCTTTGTAATGCCGACAAGAAGAAAGAAAAAGAAATCCGCGTCGTGAACACACTGCTGGAAAAGCAAGTGGACGGTCTGTTGTTCATGGGTGGTACAGTAACCGAAGATCATCTGCAAGCGTTCCAAACAGCGGCAGTGCCGATCGTATTGTGCGCAACACGCGATGAAGAAGGTCTAATTCCTTCGGTCGATATCGACCACGAGCAGGCGGCATTTGATGCTGTAAATACACTGATTCGCCACGGTCACCGTGATATCGCTATGATCAGCGGCACACTGCAAGATCCGGCAAACGGTTACGCACGCTTCCAAGGCTACAAAAAAGCGCTTGAAGCTGCTAATATTGAGTACAAAGAAGACTGGGTACGTATCGGTAACTACCGTTATGAATCCGGCGTGGAAGCAATGAAATATTTCATCGGTCTGAAAAAACGCCCAACCGCTATTTTCGCTGCTACAGATGAAATGGCAATCGGTGCGATCCACAGTATCCAAGACGAAGGTCTGAAAGTACCGGACGATTTCTCCGTTATTTCCGTCGACAACATCCGTCTGGCATCCATGGTACGTCCACAGCTGACAACCGTTGCACAGCCGATGTATGATCTGGGTGCGGTAGCTATGCGTCTGTTAACCAAACTGATGAAAAAAGAAAACGTGGATAACTCCCGCGTTATTCTGCCACATGAAACGATCCTGCGTCTGTCCGTGAACCAACGCTAAGAGGTAGTATATTACCTGTTAGTCGTGGGTGATATGCGACAGACAGAATGATTACCGTATGGTCATTGTGACAACAAGAACTAAATAAGTGAGGGAAGGTAGGATGTAACCGAAGCGCGGTGTCGGTTAGGTCGCACTCTTATTTTCCAACCTACTCATAATGAATAAGAAAAGAGCAGCTATCCCAAAGGATACCTGCTCTTTTTGCGCACTCCATCAAAATGTACACTCCATAACAACGTGCACACCATCAGACGCGCATTTCATCATAACGCGCACACATTACGATGTACATTCCATTATATACAAATAAAACCCACAGCCGAATGTACAGGCTGCGGGTTTATTCGTTATTTCAAACAATGAGTAAGCTGTCTTACATCACATCTACTGTTTGATTTGAACCGGTGACGATGGATTCGACGCTAGATCACCATTGACGGCGACGACGTAGAACCAGCCGCTTACCTTGGTTCCGATATTATACTGATACGAGGTGTCAGGCACATTGCCGACCAGACTGTAAGGTCCGCCATTTTTATGACTGAAATATACACGGTATCCGGTCGTCGTTTGCGATGGAGCCGACCAGCTTACATTGGCTGCCCCACCATCGGCAGGCTGCACGCTCACACCGGATGGTGCGCTTGGTGCGCCTGTGCCTTCATCTGGACTTGTACTGCCCTCGTCAGAGCCAGAACCCAGCTCACTACCACCCGGAACACCTTCTTCATTTTCTGGAATTACCGGTTCAGGAATCGCGCTATAGCCTGCGGCTTCGCTTGGTGCGGATTCATGTCCGCCCACGTCTACTGCGGTAACATAGAAGGATGTATCACCGTTGCCAGAGACAGTGGAGCTGAAGCCTCCTGTACCCAGCTGACCGGATTTCTGATACTGATACGAGCCATCGCCGCTAGAACGATACAGACGATAGCCAACAACATCACTTGATCCGCTACCATTAAACGTAATATAGGCACTGCCGCCATTAACGGACAGGCGCACATTGCTTGGCGACGATGGTGCACTACCATCATCTCGACGCGGATCGACCTGTGTCGGTGCATCGGCACCAGCATCTTCCGGTAGATAATGACTGAGCGAGTAACGATTGCCTCTCATTTTGGACAAGGCATTTTGCAGGTCTTTGATCAGCTGAGAAATAGGCATTTCCCGCTTCACCACCGTACGCTGGTTAACCATATCGTCTGGTGTGCTATCCTGCGGAATATAATTGACTCCGTTGTAGGTAATATACTTGGCATATGATACGCCATCATCGAAGTCTTTTGGAACAAATTTGCTGTTAAACAGATCGGTGACCAGCTTGCCGGAAGCGCGAGTTGCGCGGGTTGGCAATTTGCCGCTGTACCCTGATACGGTCTGACTGACAATACCATCCGGTCTACTGAACGAATCGGTCTTGAACAGCTGTGGATCACGGTCGGTCACTTTGTTCATAATCGTTGCCCAGATCGTACGTGCGCGCTTTTTGCCGTCTTCAGACAAGGTATTGACCGGCTCGCGGTAACCTGCCCACACGCCAAGCGTCACATCTGGGGTAAAGCCCATAAACCACACATCCGCATAGTTTTGCGTGGTTCCTGTTTTGCCAGCGATTGGAATCTTGCCATACTTGTTAAACAAGCTTTGCAGCGAGCGACCTGTACCATCTGAAGCAGAGATAACGGTACGTAGCATATCCGTCATCAGATATGCTGTTTGCTGCGAATAGACGCGCTGTGGATTCGCTTCATGCTGATACACCGTTTTACCGTAAGGATCAACGATTTTGGTGATCATATACGCATCATTGAATACACCTTTGTTCGGAATGGAACCGTAAGCGTTGGTCAATTCCTCTACAGTAACACCATATTTCAGACCACCGAGTACACCGGTTTGAGCCGAGTAATCTGCATCCTGAATCGTGGTGATTCCTAATTTTTTGGCAAATGCCCATGCCTTGTCGATCCCGACTTTGTTAATAAAGATCTTGAGTGCTGGCAGATTCAGCGATTCATTGAGCGCTGTCCGTGCCGTCACAAGACCTTGATAACGTCCGTTGGCATTGCCCGGAATGTGGAAGCCCTTGCTGCCGTCTTTTAAAATCATCGGCGCATCGTCCAGTATGCTGGCAGGCTGTACCACACCACTGTCAAGTCCCGGTAGATAAGCGGCGATAGGCTTCATCGCCGAACCCGGCTGACGCGTCATCTGCGTCGCATAGTTCATTTGCTCTTCTTGGAAGCTTCTGCCTTCGATCATCCCGAGAATCGCGCCGGTTTTATGGTTGATCATCATGGCTGCGGTTTGTTCCTTGCCTTTGGTAGAGCTATCCGGTGAGAAGTTGCTACTATCTTCGGCAACTTCATGCATCGTATTGTAGATCGTTTTGTTGATTGTCGTATACACACGGTATCCGCCAGTCAGTAGCTTTTGCCGTGATTCCTCGAATAACGTGTTGTATTCCTCGGTCGATAGCTTGGATGTATCCAGATCTGGATTTTCCATTTTCATAACGACTTGTGCGCCTTGACGCTCTACTTCCATCATCAGATACGGATACGTGGAGTATGCTTTGGCAGTCGGCTTGGCAAGTGCGCCTTTGATGTCGAACGCTAGTGCCTCTGTGTACTGGCTATTCGTGATCTTGCCCAGGTCTTTCATCCGCTTCAACACTAGCTGTTGACGCTGTACAGCCCGTTTAAAGCCTTCTTCGTTGAACTTGCCACCGCTGCTGAATGCCGAGTAGGCACTTGGCAGTTGGGGCAAACCAGCGATATAAGCAGATTCGGCAATGTTCAGATCCAATGGATCGTTGACGCCGAAGATGCCTTTGGCAGCTGCCTTAATACCGAAAATATTGTAGCCGTTAGAACCTTTACCAAACGGCATTTTGTTCAAGTAGGCGGTCAATATTTCGTTTTTGGTCAAAAAGCGTTCAATGCGCATCGAAAGCAGCATTTCTTTGATTTTACGGTCATTGGTTTTGTCTGCACTCAAAAATACCCGTCTTGCCAACTGCTGGGTGAGTGTACTGCCGCCTGTCTGAACCGATTCATTCAGCACTTTTTGCTTCACGGCGCGCAGTGTACCGCTCATGTCCACACCCATATGTTCGTAGAAACGGTTATCTTCTATGGATATAATGGCATCAATAACGGTTTTTGGAATCTGATCATAAGTGACCAGACGTCGGTCTTCTTCGGTGCGCAACTGTCCTATTGGAGAAGCATCACTAAAGTAAGCGAATCCGGTAACGGCATTTTCATCAATCGCCTTCACAATTTGTTCTCGTGAACGCACCGGTTCGTCTTTTACAATGGAAGAGACGTAGCCCAGCATAAGTCCCCCACCAAACAGGCAAACCGTGATGCCGAAGATCATAATCCATTTAAAGGATGTCCAGATCTTGCGTCCCCAGGAACGGCCGCCGGAAGGCTTGGCAGGTTTTTTAGTCGGACGATTGTCCTTCTTTTCAGCCATGAAATTTCCCCCTTTTACCAGCCACTATTATAGCACAAAATACGAGTCAGCAATCAGTTTCTTCTGACCGATAAATGGCGATAGGCAAATAGTCCGACCCCTTTGCATTGACTTGCTGACATGGATATGATATAAAAAGGAATATCTTTTTTCAGTACAGCCAAATACAACAAAAGCTTGGAAAGACGCGCAGTAGAAGTGGAGATTCCCCTTGCAGAGAGCCGGTGGTTGGTGCAAACCGGTAGTGGCCTTCCTTTGAATTACACGTCTGGAGCTGTCCAGTACTCCCAGTGAACTGCATCTTTTACCTATGGGTAGAGAAACGCAGCGGTCACGGAGCAAGCTGGACCGGAATATCCATTCCGTTATGGTAATGAAGTGAGAATCGCTACTGCTTTGGATCGGTCAACTGCGAGTTGAACGCCAGATCGATATACCGATATCGGTTAGAGCAAAATAGCATTCTAATTAGGGTGGTAACGCGAGACCTGCTCGTCCCTTTGTTGGGGCGACAGGTTTTTTTTGCATGTCGTTTGCGACAAAGGATGGGGCGAACCATCGGCACACAGGTTCAATGTAGAGAATAGAGAGGATGTTTACAATGGCAAAATGGGAAGAATTAACGCCCGAACAACAAGCGGAGGTCAACCACCAGCTAAGCGTAATCAAGCGCGGTACAGTGGAAATCATACCGGAGGACGAACTGCGTAACAAAATCATCAAATCGCTACTGACGGGCAAACCGCTGAAAATCAAGCTAGGTCTTGATCCGTCCGCACCGGATATTCACGTCGGTCATACCGTTGTTCTGCAAAAGCTGCGCCAGTTTCAAGAGCTTGGTCACGTCGTACAATTGCTGATCGGTGACTTTACGGGACGAATCGGGGATCCAACCGGCAAATCGGAAACTCGTAAACAATTGACCGAAGAACAAGTCAAAGCCAATGCGGAAACGTACCAGAAGCAAATTAGCAAAATTCTCGATCCTGCCAAAACAACCGTGTACTTCAACTCCGAGTGGTTAAGCCCGATGAACTTTGCTGAGGTTGTCAATCTGGCTGCTAAAGTGACGGTAGCACGCATTATGGAGCGCGATGATTTCACCAAGCGTTTCCAAAATGGATTGCCGATCAGTATTCATGAATTCTTCTACCCGCTTATGCAAGGCATGGACTCGGTTGCTCTGGAAAGCGATATTGAGCTGGGCGGTACTGACCAGACGTTTAACGTATTAATGGGTCGTACACTGCAAAAAGAATACGGCAAAGAGCAACAGGTCGTAATCACGCTGCCACTGCTGGAAGGTCTAGATGGCGTTCAGAAAATGAGTAAAAGTCTGGGTAACTACATCGGTATCGACGAAGCTGCTAACGAAATCTACGGCAAAGCGATGAGTATTCCCGATGAGCTGATGGCGAAGTACTACGAGCTGGCAACTGATATTAGCAACGAAGAACTGGATGCTTTGAAAAAAGGTCTGGTGGACGGCAGCGTTCATCCACGCGATGCCAAAATGAATCTGGCGTACACCTTCGTACGCATGTACCACGATGAAGCAGCAGCAGAAGCGGCGAAGAATCATTTCGTAACGGTCTTCCAACAGCGCGCATTGCCAGATGATATTCAAGAAGTGAAGATCGAAGCGGATCAACTGACCGACGGAACGATTGGTTTGATCGACCTGATCAGCCTTCTCGGCTTTGCTGCTTCTAAAAGCGATGCACGACGCAGTATCCAGCAAGGTGCTGTGAAGATCAATGAAGAAAAAGTGGACGATGTCAATGCACAGATTACACCAGCAGAAGGTGACATCGTGCAGGTCGGCAAACGCAAATTTGCTAAACTGACTCTGTCTTAATAGTTTGCCAACATGAAGCGTCTCCCTAGCTGGGAGGCGCTTTTTTGCTGCCAATCCTCCCGTCAGCTATACAAAAACAATAAAATCATAAAAAAGTTATTATTTTTAGATAAAATATGGAATTTAAGCGAATGATTTGGTTAACAAAGATTAGTGTTGTTGTCGATATTGACGGTTAGATACCTATTCATATAATACGGGGGGATACGTATGTTGTATTACCGTTTTCGCAGTATTAAAACAAGAACGATGGTTACACTGATTCCGATTGTACTCATTACATTGATTTTAATTAGCCTCGTATCATACGCATTTTCACGCAACGCATTGAGCCAACAGATTAACCAAAGCAGTCTAAAATCATTGCATCTTATCTCAGCTGATATTAACAGCCAATTGGCGAATCATTCTTCCTTTGCTTCGACGATGGCGGGTACAGCAGGTACATTGGGCAGTGAGATTCCGATTACACGATATGGGCAGTTAGCTACAGCTGATCTAGGCTATACGCCGTTTACGTATGGGATTGGCGTCTTTTTTGCCGATGGAGCATATGCATCGAATGTGAAATATCGTTCCATTTACGCGTATCGCGATAGTGGGAAGATTACAACGACCCAAAGCTATGATGCTGCCGATTATGATTATTTGAATCAGCCGTGGTATACCGGCAGTACAGCAGCAGCGGGCAAAGTGTTTTATACCGAGCCGTATTATGATAAAACATTGAATATTACATTGATTACAGCAGGGCAGGCTTTTTATAATGGCAATGGACAAATTGCAGGTGTGGCTACGGCCGATCTGGATTTGAGTAATATTGCCGCTACGGTTAGTCAGTTAAAGGTTGGCGATGGCGGTAGTGCTGTATTGTTAGACAAAAATGGTGCTGTACTGGCAAGCGGCAGCTCGCTGATCAAGCAGGGTCAACAGGCAGCAGAAGCGTTCGGCGATTCGTTGGCAAGTCGTATCCAGCAACAATCGCAAGGAGAGGGAGACTGGACAGCGGCTTCTGCCAATTATCATGTCGTATATGAGCAAATTGCACAGACAGGATGGAAGATGGCAATCCTGCTACCAACCGCAGAGATTGAGAAGCCGATGAATCAACTGCTTATGCTATTAGGTGCTGTCGGTATCATTGGGATCGTAATCATTCTTATCGCACTTTGGATCAATAACCGTGATCTGCTGCGGGAGATTGGCAATATTAGCGTGATAAGCCGTCATATGGCACAAGGCGATTATTCCCATCACATCGTCAGTCGTCGTAAGGATGAATTCGGTAGAATGTCTGCCGAGTTCAATCAGGTGATGGACAGCACCTCGTCCATCGTTAACACCTTGCGAGACGAAGCAGAGCTGATTCGTCGTTCTTCTAATCAATTGTCGACAGGCATGACACAAGCCGCGCAGGAAGCCCAATCCAATGTGAAGCAGATGGAGCAGATGCGACGTGGTGCAGAGATGCAGCTGACTTCTACTTCCGAAAGCACAACAGCGATGGAGGAAATGGCAATCGGTATTCAGCGCATTGCTGAATCTGTGCAGGAAGTTTCCGAAGCGACTCACGGCATTGATGCCAAAACCAAGCAGGGGAATGAACGCATTGTACATGTGAATCAGCAGATTCAGGTAGCACGCCAATCGCTGGATGAAGCAGGTAGTGTCATGCGCTCCTTGAACGAACGCTCCGTTCAGATCGGTGAAGTCATTCAGTTTATTCATGGTATTAGTGGACAAACGAAGCTGCTAGCACTGAATGCGTCGATTGAGGCGGCACGTGCTGGAGAGCATGGACGAGGCTTTGCTGTCGTGGCTTCCGAAATCGGCAAGCTAGCGGAGAGTGTCGGAGAATCCGCAGGACGTATCACTACCCAGATTGGCGAGATGCAGATTGAAACGCAATCGGCACTGCATGGGGTGGAGGAAGGCAATCGAGAGGTCGATGCAGGTCTTGTGATTTTGGATGAGATCAAACAGCGCTTTGCGACTATTCGGGACGATATTAGTCGGGTTGCTGATGAAGTGCAGGAGGTATCTTCGGCTTCGGAGCAGATGTCTGCCGGTTCGGAGCAGATCAGTGCGTCGCTTGGACAGCTTGCTGATATTGCCCGTGCTACCGCCGCATATGCCGATACAGCGCTCACCAATTCGCAAAATCAATTTCAATCGCTGGATAGCTTGAACAGCAACACCGATGATTTAACCGAAGTGAGCGACAAGCTGAACCAAATCATTGGTCAATTCCGCACAAAATAACTACCTGTGTATACAGAAATATAGCTATAGTGGCGAGTGTGAATAGAGGCAGACGATATGAGGTCACAGATAAGCAGATAGCGTATTCCTTTTCGATACTAGAAGGAATATCTATCTGCTTTTTGGTAGGAACATATTGCATGAAGAAAATGCTGCTATACACGGATTGAAACGTTTTTCCATCCAAAGTCCTACTTGAATAGACATGAAATGACAGAAAATTGCGTGAAAACCTACAGAAATTAGGGATTACGACCGATATATATAGATTGTGATGCTTATTTGAATCACTACATAGGATACAGAGGAGACACGATTATTTTGCGACAATTACAGTTTAGAAGTATTCAGGCTCGCACATTAAGCACATTGCTGCCTATTGTGCTGATTGTTGTTGTGCTGATTAGCCTGCTGGCGTATCAGTTTTCCAAACAGAAATTGAATGAGGAGATGGGGCATACAGCCAGCAGTACGCTGAACGGTGTTAGTTCCAGCATTACTGAACAGGTTTCGCGTAACTCATTGGTCGCTTCTTCGCTTGCTGATGCGGCGGGGCAAATTGCCAAAGGTATGACGATGGATGAATACGCTGCATTAACGGAGCGTTGGACAATGTTGAACAAGCTTACCCATGGCACAGGATTGTTTTTTGCATCAGATGCCTTTGATGATGGCAAAACGTATCATTCGGTCTATGCTTCGCGTGATGGCGATAATATTACGGCAAGCTTTGATTATGATGCAGCTTCGTATGATTATCTGAATCAGCCGTGGTATACTGGCACATTGGGCAATTGGGATAACATTTACTACACAGAACCGGAGCTAGATGAGGAGAGCAAGATTGAGATGATCACCGCCGGTAAAACGATTCGCAACAGCGATGGTCAGGCAATCGGCGTAGCAACGGCGGATTTTAGCATCAACAGTATTCAGGATTATGTGAATAATATGGACATCGGTAAAGTGGGACACACGCTGCTGCTCGATCGGGAAGGTCATGTGCTGGCAAGCAGTCAGCAGGGAATTACCGCTGGTCAAGCGATTGAAGGCAGTGATAATGATAACAAAGGTTCGCTGGCTACGGTGATGCAGCAGCCGAATGGTCATGTACCGCTTGTACTGGGTGGAGGACAATATACATTATACTTCCAAACGTTAAAGGATACGGGCTGGAAAACAGGGATTATTTTATCCGAATCGGAAATTCAAGAACCTGCAAAAGAAATGCTGAATACGCTGTTGATCATCGGCGGGATCAGTCTGATTCTACTGGCAGCAGCGATTTTGTGGAATAATCTAGGCATGACGCGTGAAATTAAAAAAGTCGTACACATGAGCCGCCGGATGGCAGTTGGGGATTATTCCGACCGTTTGCAGGTAACACGACGCGATGAATTTGGACAGATGGCGACGGAGTTCAACCGGATTCTTGATTCTACATCATCCATTTTGCGCCATCTAAACGATCAAGCGGTAAAAATCCAAACAACTGCTGCTGGTGTGGCAGAGGAATCAGGACGCAATGCCAATGTAGCGCGCCACAATGTGGAAGAGCTAGAGCAAATGGAACAAGGCTCTGCGACCCAACTGCAAGCAACCGACGAAAGTACAACAGCGATGGAAGAAATGGCGGTTGGTGTTCAACGGATTGCTGAATCGATTCAGGAAGTAGCTGATGCCGCTCAGCAAATGGAACAGAAAACGCAGGATGGCAACCAGCAACTGCACAAGGCTGTCCGCCAGATTGATTCCGCCAAACTTGTGATGGATGAAGGCGGCAAAATGGCGCGTTCTCTACATGAGCGTGCTCAACAAATCAACGGTATTATTGATGTGATTCAAGGCATCAACAAGCAGACAACCTTGCTGGCGCTGAATGCTTCGATTGAAGCTGCACGCGCAGGGGATGCCGGACGTGGATTCGGTGTCGTTGCCTCGGAGATTAGTAATCTGTCGACTAGCGTAGCCGAATCGACACGTATGATCACGACGCAAATTACCGCCATGCAGGAAGAAACAGCTATCGTACTAGCAGGCATGGAAAATGGCGCGAGTCGTGTAACCAAAGGAATGACTTCACTGGAAGAAACAAGCCGTCTGTTCGATTACATCAAACAAGATGTCGAGCAAATGTCTGCCGAGATTCAAGAAGTATCATCTGCCTCTGAGCAAATGTCCGCTGGAGCGCAGGAAATTACCGCTTCATTGGAAAATCTAGCTGATGTCGCTCGCAGTACGGCACAAAAAGCTGGCACAGCTACGGCACGATCAAGCGAGCAGCTGGAATCGCTTGATCGATTGGAGACTTCTGCGCAATCGCTGCATACCGTAGCCGATGCTTTGAATGAATTGATCGCTCGTTTCCAAACAGAAGCGGCAGCAGAATCTCCTGATACTGAAGCATCTATAGCAGACGGTCTGGACGAACATGCAGAGCCAGCACCTGTACAGGATGCTAACAGTGCTATGAATCAACAAGCGACCTCTTCGTCTAGAGCAGAAAAGACTGCCAATACAGATGAAACGACCTCTTTAACTTCAAACGATCCATCACAGCCTAAAGCAGGCTAATATACAGTCGATCCAGCTTGTCAGCAAGCTATATGCAAAAGGGCTGCTATACATGTAACCATGTATAGCAGCCTTTTGTATGTAGAAGGTATCGAAATGAACATGAATGATACATGGATACGCAGAGTGGATACTTTTCGGGCGCAGAACACGCGCATAGAAAAAACCGCCGGAAAGAATCCGGCGGTTTGATATTCGTTAAGATTAACGGTTGTACCACTCAACGATTTGTCTTTCGTCGATGTCTTGAGTCAGCTCAGCGCGCTCAGGCAGACGAACATATTTACCTTCAACTGCTGCTTCGTTGAATTCAACGTAAGCTACCAGATGAGTGCGGTTTTCCAGAGCTTCTTTAACGGAGCTCAGGCCACGGCTTCTTTCACGAAGACCGATAACATCGCCTGGTTTTACAGCGTAAGAAGCGATGTCTACTTTTTTACCGTTTACTGTAACGTGACCGTGGGAAACCAGTTGACGTGCACCCGGACGGCTGTTAGCGAAACCGATGCGGTAAACGAGGTTGTCCAGACGGCTTTCCAGCAGGAACAGGAAGTTCTCACCAGCGATACCCGGCAGTTTTTGTGCTTTGTTGAACAGAGTTGCGAATTGTTTTTCACCCAGACCGTACATGAAACGCAGTTTTTGTTTTTCTTGCAACTGCATACCGTAGTTGCTCATTTTTCTGCGTTGGTTAGGACCGTGTTGTCCCGGTGGGAAAGGGCGTTTCAATTCTTTACCAGTGCCGCTCAGGGAAATACCTACGCGACGGCTTAATTTAAATTTAGGACCAGTGTAACGTGCCATTTATAGCAAGCTCCTTTGAATTCAATATAGTTTTGGTTAATATCGGGGCTTTGGGTCTTTGATTCATGTTGCCGCGTTTTGTTTGTCGTGGGGCCGGATAGAAATGCCTCACTACTGATCGAAGAGTTCAGCCGCTGTCCAATCAGCAACAAAAAGCGTGAGGGTGAAACAACGTTACGCCCAAATCAGAATCTATCCATTCTTCATCAAGGATAAATTATATCGTATTCAAAATAGCAAAGTCAATGATTTTGGTTAATTATTTATTGATAATTTGTACACTGTTGCCGATATAAATGATAAAGCTGCTTATCTGTTTAACAAATCCCTGTTATGATTGTAAAATGAGCAAATATGATGCCGATTAGGGCGGATTGCATTCTATCATAAAAGAGGCAACGGAGCAGCATTTGGCTGTCATTACGTGTAGAAATTGGGGAGGCTTTTATGTCAAACAATTCGTGGAACTCGCCTGCGCAAAACTGGCGTACTGAAGATAAACTTACCTCTTATCCAGTAGTGCCCATTTCGGACGAGTCGTTCTGGCTGCAAAAAGTCGATATCACAGCCTCCGATTTCCCGCATATTGAACCACTGCTAGAGGAAGGACTAACAGACTGGCTCCAGCAAAATCGTTTGCTGCCTCAGGTGAGCAACGCACGCTGGTTTTTGCTGAATCATGAGCGCAGAATGATCGTAGCAGCTGCCGATCTGGAAGAGCCGCTGCGTGCTATCGTACAGCACACCGCAGCGCAAGCACTGCTCAATCATGCGCCATTCAGCGAAGTGATCAAACAAGAAAGCAAGTATACGCTTGTAGATTCCGTGGTAATGATTACGCCACTATATACACGCAATCATCAAGAATGCTTTGCGATGCTTGGATGTGTAAGCCCACCATCGTTTCCGTTGAGTACCGGAGAAATGCAGATGTTGGCGATGTTTTATACCTCGCTATTTTATAAAAGGTTTGAATATACGTATGTAGCGGATATGCTGTATTCAGCGACGGTGGTAGAGCGTGAAGCCCAGCGCCGCTCGGTGCTGTTTCAGGTAATTCAGCGTATGTATGATAAATTCGATATTCAGGAGCTGATTAGCGAGCTATTTGCTATTGTGGATCATATGTATCCGCAAATTCGCTTTGAGCTGCTGGTTGCTCAGGATAGCGAGAACAGCAATCCTCGTGTCAAACTGCTGCAATTGCAAAGCCCGCAGCAGGATATGTGTGTGCGCGCCTTTACAACTGGTGAAGTGGCGATTGAGGTGCATGAGCAGGCAGAAGGAACCTCTGATCAGATGGAGACTGCGATTCCATTGATGGGCAAACAGGGCGTATATGGTGTATTCCATTTGCTGTCCGACGTGCCGCTGGAAGAGGAAGACTTGGAACTGATGGTCGTTATTGCCGAGGCGGCGGGACGTACCTTTGAGAATGCGAAGCTGTATGAGCAATCCAAGATGATGAATGAGGATTTGCGTCTGATCAATGACATTTCCCGCAGATTGAATCAGAATTTGCAGCTTGGTCAGATTTTCAAGTTTGCCGCTGAGGAGCTGCTGCGTATTTTCCAAGCGGATTATGTGGTCGTGATGTATTTGAATCCAGAAACGGACTGCTTTGAAGTGATGGATGGTAACGTGGAATCGCTGCAAAGCGGAGTGGTTGATAAAAATGAAGGATTGAGCGGTCTTATTTATCGTAATCGCGAGCCGATCATTTTGTCTGATTATTGCAACGAGCATCAGACAGAGTCGATCTTTATGCGTGAGTCGGGTGCATGTTCATTGATCGCTTCGCCGATGATGGGCGGCGGCGAGGTGAATGGAGCCATCTATCTTGGTCATAAGGACAAGCATTACTTTTCCTATGATAACTTCAAGCTATTACAGGTCATTACGACGCATATCGGTTTGGCAGTATCCAATGCCGCACTGCATGCGGAACTGAGCCGAATGGCAAGTAAGGATGCGTTAACTGGATTGTACCAGCGCCGCTATTTGGACGAATCGATCAAAAATTATCAAAATGCAACCTATAGTGGTTCGTTGCTGATGGTGGATATCGACAAATTTAAAGCGGTCAACGACACGTATGGTCATCAGACGGGCGACGAAGTGCTCAAGCAGGTCAGCAAAGTGGTACAGCAGCAGATTCGTGATGGCGATATTGCGGCACGCTGGGGCGGCGAAGAGCTGGCAGTATATTTGCCACAGGTGGATAAAGGTCGTGCGCAGTTTATCGCTGAGCGTATCCGTATTGCCGTTTCTGAGGAAACCGATCCGCATGTTACCGTATCATGCGGCATTGCGGACTGGAACTGGAAGGACAAAGAGGTCAGCGTCGAATCACTATTCTACCGCGCCGATCGGGCATTATATCAGGCGAAGAATAGCGGACGTGATCAGGTATGTGTGGATTCTAGCTTGAGAGCATAACGGTAGAGCAGGGTAGAACGTTGTAGCAGAATATATTCTGTAAAGACTCTTCTCTGTAGAATATATTCACTGCATGGATTTTGTCACATCTATGAACAAAATAGCTCCTATCATTACTGGACTGTTGCTAACGCACATGTCCACCAATCGTTTGAATAACCAACCGCCACTTATTGCTGTTCGCAGCAGAGGTGGCGGTTTTATATTTCATGTCCATTATAGTGAAGAGAGTTCATTATAGTGAAGAACGATGATTTTCGCATAAATATTCCTTGAATGAAAGACAACTTATCTAACATCGTGGTACACTTATCGGTGAATAATTAACCGTTGTTCAAAAACAAGGAGAGGAAGATATAGCATGCAGGACCCTAGAGTGAAAGTACTTGCCAGAAATCTGGTTCAGTATTCCATTGATGTACAACCCGGAGAAAACGTACTGGTCGAAATGATCGGCACTGAGCGTGATCTGTTGAATGCCGTTATTCATGAAGTTGGAGCGCGCGGAGGGAATGTATTCGTACAGCTGACTGACCGTAAAGTACAACGCGCTATGCTGATGAACGCTACAGAAGATAGCCTGCGCACATGGGCAGCATTGGATCTGGAGCGTATGAAGCAAATGCAAGGCTATATCGGCATCCGTGCAGGCGAGAATATCAACGATCTGTCTGATGTACCGGATGACAAACAAAAGCTGTACAATCGCCTGTATCAGCATGTGGTACATAGCGAGCAGCGTGTGAAGCATACCAAATGGGTCGTACTGCGTTATCCAAACGCCAGCATGGCACAATTGGCAGGTATGAGCACCGAAGCATTTGAAGACTTCTACTTCGATGTCTGCAACTTGGATTATGCGAAAATGGATAAAGCCCAAGATGCACTCCAACAACTGATGGAACGTACAGACAAAGTACGTCTCGTTGCTCCGAACACCGATCTGACCTTCTCGATCAAAGACATCGGCGCCAAAAAATGCTCTGGTCATCGCAATATTCCAGATGGCGAAGTATTCAGTGCACCAGTACGCGATTCGATTAATGGTACGATCACGTACAACACGCCAACGGTATACAACGGCACGAGCTTTGAAAATATCAGCTTCCGTTTTGAACATGGCCAAATCGTTGAAGCAACAAGCAATGACAATGATAAGCTGAACAATATTCTAGATTCCGACGAGGGCGCACGTTATATCGGCGAATTCGCAATCGGCTTCAACCCACATATTCTGCATCCGATGAACGACATTCTGTTTGACGAGAAGATCGCAGGCAGCTTCCACTTCACACCGGGTCAAGCGTATGAAGAAACCGATAATGGCAATCGCTCATCGATTCACTGGGATCTGGTATTGATCCAGCGTCCAGAATATGGCGGCGGCGAGATTTATTTTGATGATGTACTGATTCGTAAGGACGGTATCTTCGTGATTCCAGAACTGGAAGCACTCAATCCAGACAACCTGAAATAAGGATTGTTTAACCAAACCAGCATCGCCGCAATATAATGCTATTCCGGCAGTCAAGTCTATGAAAAAAAGGGGTATATATGTAGCAGGGACGCGTTTTCAAGGTGTCTGCGCATATATCCTCTTTTTCATAGGATAGGCGCAAGAAAGCAGTTGCATAAGAAAGCGTATTCATTTATGATGGTATGGAAAACTTGTTTACAGCATAACCAGATGGTAGGAGGGATTATTATGGCAACAAGCAACACAAACAATGCAGCTGTGGTGGAAATCGCTCAGACTGCGGGCCAGTTCACATCATCAATCGTACTGCAATATGAAACCAAATTCATCGATGTGAAAAGCATCCTTGGACTGTTCACTACACTGGTAGCGAACCACGAGTATGAACTGCATGTTCATGGTCCAGATGAAGAGGCTGCCAAAGAAGCGGTTACTGCCGTTTTTGAAAAACACGGTCTGCGTGTGAAGCTCGCCGACAACTAAGAATTGCTGAGATGCTGCCTTTCCACGGGAAGGCAGCATTTTCCTATTTCCGGGCGGAATGGGCGCAACCCCATTATTTCAAATATAAGATATTATCATTGTATTTCGCGTGAGGTTCTTGTATTGGCTTCGGATTTCGTCTAATATTAGGAGTAGTAATGGCCGAGAGTTCGTGAACATAGGGGGGAAGAACATGACTTCATCTGATCTGCAAGAGCAGTTGAATATAAAAGCATTAAATCTTCTGCAAGAAGATGCACATAAAATTGAAAAACTGATTGAAATCCAGATGGAGAATCTGGACACTCGGTATTGTCCTCTCTATGAGGAAGTGCTGGATACACAGGTATACGGTTTTTCCAAGGAAGTCGATTTTGCGATTCGTGCAGGTCTAGTGTCCGAACCTGTAGGAAAGCAGCTAATTAGCAGCTTAGAGCGCAATCTGTCCGTCCTGTATGAAGCGATGAATAATAAGACACAGTCTGCTGAGTAGGAACTGTGAATCACATAGAGATGCCTGTACCCCAATGTTGGAGTACAGGCATTTTTTGTTGCGTATTCGGTTGTGTTGCATATTCGATAGTATGAATAAAATAACCGGATAGTAGAGTATTCAGACCATATAGAAGGATACGCCGAGAATGATATATACCACCATCAGCAATGTACCTTCATACCAGTTGGTAGAGCCATCTTGAATGATGGATTTGGCAATGAAGACGGAGACCATAATCGCCACCAGTTCCAGTGTAGTGAATACAATATCCATCGTGTTGCCGAGGAAGAAGCTGACGAATACGAGTACTGGTGCGACGAACAGAGCAATTTGCAAACTACTGCCAACGGCAATTTCGACGGAAGCGCCGATTTTATTTTTCATGGCCAGCAGAATTGCTGCACTATGCTCAGCCGCATTACCGATAATCGCTACAACAAATGCCCCGACAAACAGTTCGCTAAAGCCAAAGCTTTCGGTGAACGTTTCCAGCGTACCAACGAGCCATTCACTGACAAATGCCGTCATCACCGTAGCGATCAGCAGATACAAGATGGAGCGACCTTTGGTCCAAGCGGGTTCTTCTTCATGCTCACCCCCGTCACCCTTCGGCGTCTGCACATCGGCGAGATAATTTTTGTGCGTAACCATGGAAAAGATCAACCAAGCGATATACGCCAGAATGAGCAATCCCGCTACGATCAGGCTAAGCACATTCAATTGGGGATGTGTAATCGAGTGTGTATTCAGGAATAGCGCCGGTACGAACAAGGCGATTACCGCCACAATCATCAATGAGCCGTTCATATTGGCTAACGCCACATTGAAGTTCTGTACCTTGTGCTTCAATCCGCCTGCGAAAATACTCAAGCCGAGCACGAGTAGCAGATTACCGATAATGGAACCGGTCAGACTCGCTTTGACCATATCGTATAATCCTTCGCGCAACAGCATGATCGCGATGATCAATTCCGCCGCATTCCCGAATGTCGCATTCAGAAATCCGCCCAGCCGTTGACCGGCGTAATGGGCAACACTTTCTGTCGCACGTCCAAGAAATCCGGCGACCAGCACGACGGCAATAGCCGAGAAGATAAACTGGACGATCGGATGAAAGCCGGCATAATGGGCAATGGCGCTGAGTACGAAGAAGATTGCAAGCAGAATGGTAGATAAATGCTTTTTCATATTGCCACCTCACTATGTAAATTCTTAAACAATATACCCAATATACCTAGTAAAGTAAACGTTTTGCGGTAATTGGAATCGGTAACGAAATATTAATTTTGAATATAAGCGCCAGATGCAATAAAATAGAGAGGTAATCATTATGCGATTTGAGCCTGTGTTCAATGTAGGGCAGCTATTCAAATCCAGAGGAGGATGGGCATGACCGAATCATTACAATTAGAGATGGGCACCATAAAAATTGCCGATGACGTCGTCGCAAAAGTGGCGGGCATGGCCGCGCTGGAAACACCCGGAATCGCTGCGATGTCCGGCGGCTTGTCAGAAGGCTTTGCCAAGCGTCTGAGTGGTAAAAACGTACAGAAGGGCGTAACCGTAGAAGTGGGTCAGCTAGAAGCTGCCATTGATTTGCGTATTATCGTTTTGTACGAAACACCGATTCATGAAGTATGCCGGATGTTGCAGCAGAATGTTCGCGAAGCGGTAGAGAACTTGACCGGACTGAAAGTGGTTGAGGTCAATGTAAAAGTAGAAGGCGTTGCTTTCAAGGATGAGTTGGTCGAGCTGGACAAGCTCAAAGGCGCAGGCAATCATTTCAAAGTACTATAAGCCGTTATACGGACGGGGAACAGGTCTTGCCTGATAAGAACAGGTCTATGATATAACGAGGAAACAGCAATAGTAAGGATACAAAAAAGGAACAGCTGGATTATTCCGCTGTTCCTTTTTGTTATGGCTATGGATGATTGTGTTTTATTTCATGCGCATGGAGATGGACTGTCGGCGAGTCGTACGTTCGTTGCCGGAAGCTTTTTGCTCCGCCAGCGCGCGATTGGTTTCACGCGAGATACTCAGCATGATACCCATACTCAACATCATAACCATCAGTGAGGTACCACCATAACTAATAAATGGAAGTGGAACCCCGGTTAGTGGGATCGTATTCGTAACACCGCCGATATTGATGAATGCCTGAATCGCAAACAATCCCATAATCCCGACACCGACAAGCGTACCGAAAATATCAGGGCAGCGTAATGCAATCCAGACGCCCCGAATAATAAAGTAGGCATAAACCAGCAAGAATAATGTCGTCCCAACAAAGCCAAATTCTTCACCGATGACGGAGAAAATAAAGTCATTGTACGGGTTCGGCAGATAATGCAGCTTTTGAATACTTTGACCAAAGCCAGAGCCGGTAAATCCGCCCTGTCCAATCGCAGTCAGCGACTGAATTAGGTTGTAGCCAGCGCCCTGTGGATCGGAAAACGGGTTAAGGAACGTCTGAATCCGGTCTGCCCGATAGTTGGAGGACGATGCCTGATCGCTGTCATGACTAAGCAGCGCCTTGCCGCCTAGCACGAGCGCCATTGCCAATACGAGTAGCAGCAATGAACCCATAATATGCTTCATGCTCGCGCCACCTACATAGATGATCAGACCCGCAGTTGCTACTAGAATCATACAAGTACCCAGATCGGGCTGTAGCATGATTAGACCAGCGACTAAACCGACAATGAACATAACCGGAATATAACCGGAACGCAGATCGCGGAATTTCTCACCCTTTTTGGCGATTAGTGCGGATAGATACAAAATGACCGCCAGCTTGGCAAATTCACCCGGCTGCAAGGATAGACCGCCAATTTTGATCCAACTGCGCGCACCGTTAATATGCGCACCAGCGATCAGTACGACCACCAAGAGGAAGATCGTAAACAGAAAGAAAGGCGCAAACCATTTTTTGTATTTACTATAATGTGCCTTCATAGCAAAAAACATACCGACCAGACCAATAAAGGCAAACATCAGATGCTTTTTGGTGAAATACATCGAATCGTAATCAAATGATTTACTTGTAAAGGTCAGACTGGAGCTGGCACTGAATACCATCAGAATGCCAAAGCCGACCAGAATCAGCGTAAGCACCAATAATTGAAAATCCGGTGCACCCTGCTTCAGCACTTTGCGTTCAGGCTGAGCGGGATTAGGAATATTGCGCACATTGCTGCGACTGTTGCCACCATTGCGGTAACGGTCTGCCAGACTTTGCGATTGGTTGGAGCGTGAAGCCGATTGTCTCATTTTATTCATGATGTATCCCCGATAACGGAACGGATATGTACAAATGGAATGAGTAGTGAGCAGAATGGAAATGCGTGCTCGTCATGTACAAATCCCCCCTCTTATAAATTAAAAAATCCATCCTACCAACGTCAATAGCAAGCAGTGAAGAACGATGATGAAATGTCAGACGTCGATTGCAAAATTATGTTAAGTTTATTTTTTCATGATAGTACGTTTTGTGTACGGGCGCAAGCTTTCGTAGGAGGGAAATGACGCAGATTGGGCATTGTCCATAACGGTTGTGAAATGTGCATTTTACAAACTGCACGTTTTCAGTCAGAATAATGCCTAAAGATGTATTTAACCCGGTGAACGATATTGAAACAAAAATACAACAAATGCAAGATTGCCGGTAAACGGACAGGAGGATGGAGTCAGATGGGGGACTACCACTGGGATGAACGATTAACGGAAATGGTGGAATGGCGGCGGCATTTGCATCGTCATCCAGAGCTGTCTTTTCATGAGCATCAAACGATGGCATTTATTGCTGAGAAGCTACGTTCCTTTGGCGTAGACACGCAAGAGGGCGTCGGCGATACCGGCGTGCTGGGTATTATTCGCGGTACACTGCCGGGTAAAACGGTAGCGCTGCGAGCGGATATGGATGCTCTACCGATTCAGGATGAGAAGGATTGCGACTATGCTTCCACGGTCCAGGGAGTGATGCATGCATGTGGTCATGACGGTCATACGTCCGGCTTGCTGGAGGTAGCGCGTTATTTTAGCCAGCGCCGCGAGCAGTTGAAGGGTGAGATTCGTTTTATTTTCCAACCCGGCGAGGAAGTGTGTCCGGGGGGAGCACTGAAAATGATTGACGCTGGTGTACTGAATGGGGTGGATGTGATCTATGGTGTGCATCTTTGGACACCGATTCCGTACGGTCAGCTTGCCAGTGCACCCGGACCATTGATGGCGTCGACGGATGAGTTCTTCATTGATGTTATCGGAAAAGGCGGTCATGGTGGCATGCCGCATGATACGGTGGATAGTCTATTAATCGGTGCGCAGCTTGTTGTACAGCTGCAATCCATCGTCAGCCGTAATGTGAATCCGCTGCAACCAGCTGTGTTGACGGTCGGTACCTTTAATAGCGGGACGGCACAAAATGTCATTGCGGAACAGAGCCGCATTACAGGTACAGTACGCGCCTTTGACGAACAGACGCGTATGCTGATTAAGCGTCGTATTCATGAAGTTGCAGAGCAGATGTGTGCGCTGAATGGGGCGGAGTGCAAGGTAGAGTATATGATGGGGTATCCAACTCTAGTGAATCATGAAGGGGAAACGGAGCGCTTTTTCCGAGTGGCACGTTCCGTCTTCGCAGAGGAGCAGGTCGTGCAGACACCGCCGATGATGCCAGCTGAGGATTTTGCTTATTATGTACAGCAGGTGCCGGGCTGCTTTATCTTTGTCGGTGCAGGCAATTCGGAGACGGGAGCGATCTATCCACATCATCATGCGCGCTTTGATATTGATGAGCGGGCAATGGTCAACGCGGCACGTATTCTGATCTCGCTGACCGAGGATGTACTGTCTTCCAGCGAAGATGCCAGCTAACCTGCTGATGGCAGAATGATTCACATGAACGGCTCGTTTTTCGTAAAAGGGCTTCTAATCTGTTCTTGGCTTATGATATGATGGGGTAGACAGCGTGAAGAGATGCTGTCCATCATATAGAGGAATGGGATGAACTTCATGAGCGTTACCGAGACAAGAACGGTTGACATGGCCGAAGTATTGCTTTGCGCCTACGATCTGGGCGATATGATCAACAATTCTATCGAAGTCGCTAATTATCTATATTGGAAAGAACGGATGCAGCAGCATCCCGACGTCCAGCGTTTGATCATAAAGCTCAATAGTAAAAAGGAACTTTTCGAGGAAACTCAGCGTTTCGGTCATTTCCATCCGAACTATCATGCCGCTAGAGAAGAAGTGGAGGCAGTACAGGAGGAAATGCAGCGGATTGAGGCAGTGCGTCGGTTTAGCGAAGCCGAGAGCAGTCTAGACCGCATGCTGTATGAGATGTCGGAGACAATTGCACATTCCGTCTCGCAGACAATCAAGGTTCCAAGCAATGATCCTTTACCAAAAGGAGGCGGATGCGGTAGTGGAGGCTCATGTGGATGCGGGTGATAACAACCTGCCAAAAGAAGAACTGACATTTCCAGAGCGCATCGGCTATATCATCTGGGTAAGTGATATCAAGTCTGCACGCAATTTGGAAAAATACGGATGCGTTCATTATATTTCACGCCGTATGCATTATGTAGTTATGTACGTCAATGCTGACAAGGCAGAGAATGTACTGAAAAATGTAAACAAACTCTCATACGTTCGCAAAGTAGAGCGTTCGTATCGCAATGAGATCAAAACCGAGTACAGCAAAAAAGTACCGGACCCAACCCAGTTTTTCGGCATTTAAGTAACGACCGTGAGTCAGTGGCTGTTCAGATGCAGCTGTTATTCGCAGGATGATGATACCTTTTACGATGCAGGTGACACAGATTAGCTTGGTGTTATCTGCACCGTAAAAACCAAAGTGAATACTAGCGGCCGCAGGGCCGCTTTTTTTATGGATATATAGCAAGCGGTTACAGTGAAAAGGAAGTATTTGTAATAAAAACTAAAAATATATAAGCGATAATTTTAAGTTTTTAAGAAAATGGGTTAAAAGATAGTAGGGAAGTGTCGATATAATCCTTAATGGGACTCAAGCACTGATTAAGAAGTGCAATAAGTTAGCCAATTGGGTCTATACTGAAATTTTTTGAGACTGTGCGCCAAGTCGGTAATTCACAATGATAAATGGAACCCCTGAATGTAGGTCTAAAGATTTACAATTGATAATAAAGGGGAAAATACTTAGGTAATAAGACCTGTGAAGATGGGGAGTGAGTAATTAATGAGAGACAAAGTTATGGAGCGCTGGAGCACCTACGAACCTTTCCACGTAGTACTTGGAGAAAAGAAAGTAGCCGATATCGTTATCACCAACCATGCCATCAGCCGTTACAACGACCGGATTGCGAAAGGTCAAACACCGATTGAGGATATTGCCGGTTTTATGTGGGATAGTCTGAAGCAAAACCGGATCGTATCATACTATCGTAAAGAAGAAGATGTGTACCTGATTGATGAAGATATCGTAGTGGTGGCTGAGTTTGCTGAACTTCCAGGCGAATTTGATCTGGCAGGTAATCCACTGCACAAGATGATTATAGTTACATTCCTCGGCAAAATGTCCGAAACGATTGAGCTCCGCGACCTGAAATCGTATTACTCCTGGCTGAGACACTCCCGTCGTATGACACTGATTAAAAACAGCCGTAAACGCAAATAATGGATACAGGTCAGTATTATTTTCAATAATTGTTTAATCAAGTAAACCCAGAGCCTGCTACTGCAGGCTCTTTTTTGTGCCTACATTTGGAAATGCAGGCGGAGGTTTGTGCGCATTGAATAGTGGATTGTTTATTTTTGGATGGCAATTCATAGGATGGAATGCTATCCATCGAACGTATATTGCAACGTCGTTGATGCCTTATCAACAGATACAGTCTGGAACACGCCTACGACGATAGGGTACAATAAGAACGAGAGCAGGGAGGGGAACGGCAGTGGCATTTAATTTTCATCAATTGCATATTTTTTATACGGTGGCGGAGCGCGGTAGCTTTTCGGCAGCGGCTCATGCGCTGCATATGACCCAGCCAGCAGTGACTATGCAGGTGCAATCGCTGGAGGATCATTTTAGTACCAAATTATTTATCCGTACGACCAAAAAGATTGAATTATCCGAAGCAGGGCATGTGCTGATGCCATTTGCACGGCGTGGAATCGAATTGATGCGGGAAACGGATGCTGCCATGTCGCGCTTTACCGACGATCTGGCAGGGCGGCTACTGCTAGGGGCAAGCAATACGATCGGCGAATATGTGTTGCCGCGGCTGCTCGTGCCACTCGGTCAGCGTTATCCAGACATGAAAGTCATGCTCAAGATTATGAATACGACACAGATTTTGGACGAAATCAGTCGCAATCGGCTGGACTTTGGGCTGATTGAAGCACCGGTGGAGCATCCCGATATGACGATCAATCCGGTTATGCAGGATGAGCTAAAGCTGATTGTACCGGGTGATCATCCGCTGGCTGCTATGAAAGCGGTCACGCTGGAGGATGTACTGCAATATCCATTTGTACTGCGGGAAAAGGGGTCAGGAACACGGCAGGTGATGGAGGAGGAATTTATCCGTCATCATGTTGATCTGGCAGATATTCGCACCGTGATGGAACTAGGAAGCACTGGTGCCGTCAAGTCAGCGGTAGAAGCGGGACTCGGTATTACGATTCTGTCGCCTTCGTCGGTGAAGCATGAGGTGGCATTGGGGCTGCTCAAGGTGCTCACTATTGAAGGGCTGTCGTTTCCGCGGCAATTTTATTCCATTCATCTGAAATCGACATTGCTGAGTATGCCATCCACGGCATTTTTGCAATTTTTGCAGGAGTATTCGCTGGACTAGAGCGGAGGTAGGAAAGAAAAGAAAGTAATCGCAATGAACAGGAGTGAGTATAATGACTGAACAACAACATATACAGCTAGCGTTTGCCGATTTGCATACGCATAGTCAGGCATCAGATGGGATGAATAGCCCGTCTGACAATGTACGTCTCGCCGCCGAAGTCGGTTTAAGTGCACTCGCAGTTACGGATCATGATACCGTTGCTGGGATAGCGGAAGCTTTACTTGCTGGTGAACAGCACGGAGTAACCGTCGTACCGGGCGTCGAGATCAGCACCATGGAAGATGGCAAGGATATTCATATCCTTGGTTACTATATTGATACAACAGATCCTATCTTCTTAGAGCGGCTGGCAGGCTTGCGTCGTATTCGTGATGACCGCAATGAGCTGATCTTAGCAAAGCTGCGCGAGCTTGGCATTCAGATTACGATGGAGGATGTATTGTCACAGCTTGGTCGTGAGTTGCTACCGGATGAAAGCATTGGTCGTCCGCATATGGCAGACACGCTCGTAGCCAAGGGATATGTGCAGGATATGCGCGAAGCGTTTGATAAATATTTGGCACAGGGAGCGGCTGCGTATGTATCGCCGCCACGCATTACGCCAGTAGAAGCGACGCAGTGGATTATCG
This sequence comes from Paenibacillus sp. JQZ6Y-1, assembly GCF_040719145.1. Lineage (NCBI taxonomy): Bacteria > Bacillati > Bacillota > Bacilli > Caryophanales > Paenibacillaceae > Paenibacillus > Paenibacillus kandeliae. The sequence continues at coordinate 2,718,389 of NZ_JBFDUZ010000001.1, read as the reverse complement.
AAGCGGGTGGAACGCCAGTGATGGCACATCCGGGCATTTACGGAGATGATGATCTGGTAGCGCGCATCTTCGATCAGAGCGATCTGGCAGGGATTGAGGTATATCATTCAGATCACTCGCCGGACGATGAGCAGCGTTATCTAAAGCTTGCTGAACAACGCGGATTGATCGTCACGGGTGGCTCGGATTATCATGGGGAACGACAAGGGAAAGTATTTCATGGTCCGCTAGGCAGTCGCAAAGTTCCAGCGGCGGTGTTGGAGCAGCTGAAGCGAGTATAGATTTTTATTTTGGAATTGGGACGTTGAAGGAGAGAATAGGGTGCAGATGCGATAATCAAGGGCGCCCCTATCCGTTCATTCATTTGATTAGAGTTCAACAATAATGGCTTGTTGTCTATCACAGAGTCGAAGCCCATCATAAAAGGAGGGATCTTGCATGCGTATTCTGATTACAGGTTCTTCCGGCAAAATTGGTACGATTCTTACACGGCACCTTATTGATACGCATGATCTCATTTTGGCTGATTTGCATTTTGATCATTTGGAGGATGACATCAAGCAGCGTACTACGCAACATGTGATTAATTTGGCTGACCTCGATGCGTGTCTAGCGTTGACTGCCGATGTAGACTGGGTCATTCATCTGGCAGGCAATCCGTTACCAGACGCGGAGTTTTATGATTCTTTGCTCAATGACAATGTGAAAAGTAGCTATAATTTGTATGCTGCCTGCCAGCAAAATGGAGTATCACGGATTGTCTTTGCCAGCAGTGCTCAGGTGATGGAAGCCTATCCTGTGGATGTGCAGACGACGACAACCATGCAGATCCGTCCCAAAAATATGTACGGAGTGAGCAAAGCTTTTGTAGAAGCACTTGCGAGCTACTACGCATATGAACATGGGCTGGAGAGTGTAGGGCTGCGAATTGGCGCATTTGATGAATTTCAACATGGTCAATTCATGACGGTACGCGATATGAGTGCGTATATAAGCCCAGCATATTTTCAAAGAAGAGAAATAATTAGATCTTGTTTCTGATTCATGATAGGAAAAAGCGTTCTTGAAGTCATAATAGACGATCAAGAACGCTTTTTTGTGATTCTACCGATTTGGTTTTGCTGTGATGCTAACAATTTGAATTTGCCGTAATGGTACAGAATTGCATGTGCAAGGGTTAGGCTTTGACCGTACTCTGAAGCTTTTTAATCACGTCTGCTTCCGGTGTGATGAACAAGGTTGTCTGATGATCATAAATGACGAAGCCCGGTTTCGCACCGTTCGGCTTATGCACATGGCGAATTTGAGTATAATCGACCGGTACGCTGCTGGATTCTTTGGCTTGGCTAAAATAAGCTGCCAGCTGCGCCGCTTCCGCTAGCGTAGCATCGCCGTATTCGCTGCTGCGAATGACTACGTGCGAGCCAGGAATATCCTTCGTATGCAGCCATGTGTCGTTATTGCTCGCCATTTTATTGGTGATATATTCGTTTTGCAAATTGTTTTTGCCGACGTACATCTCAATGCCTTCACTGGATGTATAAATATGCAGCGTTGGACGATTGTCTTTTTTCTTCTTTTTCGCCTTTTTGTTGCGATTGCGAACATAGCCTTGTTCCGCCAATTCCTCGCGAATCTCGTCGATGTCCTGCAAGGCAGCACTTTGCAGCTGTTGCAGCAGGGAGTCGAGATAGGCGATTTCTTCATGCGTTTTGATCAGCTGTTCTTCGATGACAGCAAGGCTGTTTTTGTATTTATTGTACCGCTTGAAATAACGCTGCGCATTGTCTGACGGGTTAAGCTGCGGATCAAGTGTAATGGTGATGGGACGCTGTTCCTCATCGTAAAAGTTCACCAGCTCAATCTGCTTATCGCCCCTACTGATCTGATGCAGGGAAGCGAATAGCAATTCCCCCTGAATCCGGTATTTCTCCGCATCGCCTGCTTCCAGCTGATCCTTGTGCAGGTTGTCGAGTTTTTTGATATTTTTGCTACGTTCATTTTGCAAAAAGCGTAGCAGATCGCTTGTCTTCTGCTTGACCGTATCGCGCTCTGCTTTGTCGCCATAATAGGCTTCCATGCAGGCGCTAATGGAATCGTACGATTTGGCTTCGTCTACCACTTGTGTCAACGGCACCGCCGAGAAGATAATTTTCCCGCGTGCATTCAATCCGCTTGATGGGACAAACTCACCATGTCGTACCGTATCCATTAGGGCTGCAAACGCAGACCATAGCGCTTCATGCTCAATACGCACAGCGTTAAGAGCAACGGGCGGCGTATCTGCTTCTGAGGTTGGTGACTGCTTTTCATCGTTGGTGTTGGCAGAATCAGTGTTACTTTGATCCTTCGAGCTATTGGATGCCGATTCTGAATCTATCGTTTGCGGTGCTTCCAGCTGTGCACCACTACGGATCGCGCGGTGAACGATCTCATCCGCAATTAGCGGGCTGATGCCGGTAAACGCATTGAGAATAAAACGGGATGAAGAATCGGTGCTTGCCTGATAAGCCTCGACGAATGCCTGCTGCGTGACGTCCAGCGGATTCAGTTTATGCTGTTGCGGCGGCTCCTGATAGCTGAAGCCCGGCATCACCACTCGATAGCTACTGATTGCTGGCGTTACATGATGAATACCGTCCAGAATGTTGCCAGTCGCTGGATCGACCAAGATCAGGTTGCTATGTCGTCCCATAAGCTCGACGATAATCTTTTTGAGTGATACATCGCCCAGCTCGTCACGCTGACGAACATGAAAATGAATAATCCGTTCCATGCCTACCTGTTCGATCGCTTCAATAATGCCGCTCTCGCAATGCTTACGCAGCAGCATACAAAACATTGGTGCTTCCTGCGGATTCATAAACGATTGATCGGTAAACTGCACACGCGGATAGGTCGGATTGGCGCTTAACACCAATTTGCGATTATCGCGCTGTGCACGGATTTGAAATACGATGTCGTTCTCGGTTGGTTGATGAATTTTATTAATACGCGATCCGACCAGCACTTGCAGCTCTTGTACGATCGCACGGGTTACAATACCATCTAATGCCATAATCTATAGTCTCCTTGAAGTGTCTGAAATGTCTAAAATGTTCCACAATGATGGAGATGATTTGCTTTGGCATCATTCACTTCGGAAAGGAATAAGGGGACGTCCTCCGGTGGAGCCGCGGGAATCTTTGGAATGGGAGGAAATGAAGATTCCCGCACTCCAAGGTCGTCCTTACCCCTTATTTCCTTTCCTTCGTTCCGCGATGCTTGCAAACGTCTCGATCTGTGCGAAGCATTTCATTGTAGTGGGGTGGGAAGTAGGTGGAAAGATTTTATATTGAGAGCGGATAGTCGCTTGCTCGTTTTGATTGTTCAACTTATCTATTATACCACCTAAAAGTATCCTTATATCATAGCTGATTTGTGGTGGATTTGAAATTGCTTTGAAATTCGTTGTTATTAATATGAGTGTTCGTGGCTGAATCGCTTCTTAGAGCATTGTATCTTGTACTCTGCAAGAATCTCCTTAACCTAAGCTAAAGATCGTGCTATGCTTACCGTTAGGTAAATGATGGAACAGCAGACCACAGAGCAAGGGAGAGAACCGGAATGGAATTTACGAAAATGAACGGGCTGGGTAATGATTTTATCGTCGTATATGGTGAATCTTCTCTGCCTGCGAATGCGGCGGAGTTGGCGATTCGGCATTGTAATCGGTATTTTGGTATTGGCGCAGACGGGCTGGTGTTTATTTTGCCATCCGCGCGTGCAGATGTGATGATGCGCATTATTAACTCGGACGGCTCGGAAGCGGAGCAGTGTGGCAATGCGGTACGTTGTGTTGCCAAATATGTATATGATCGTCAGATCGTCGGCAGCACCGATATTCAGATTGAAACGATTGGTGCTGGTGTGCAAACGGTCACTGTACAAGCGGAGGATGGCAAAGCACGTACCGTGCGTGTTGATATGGGCGAACCGATCTTGGAGGGTGAGCGTATTCCGGTAACGGTGCAAGGAAATCCGGTGCTGGATGAGCCGATTGAAGTGAACGGACAGCAATTCCGGTTTACCGCCGTTTCGATGGGGAATCCGCATTGCGTCATTTATGTGGAGGATGCGGCAAATGTAGATCTGCATACATGGGGACCGCTGCTGGAAAATCATCCATTCTTCCCGCGTAAGGTCAATGTGGAGTTTACAACAGTACGAAGCCGTGATCATCTGGATATGCGGGTTTGGGAACGCGGAGCTGGACCGACGCTAGCATGCGGTACGGGCGCATGTGCTACATTGGTTGCTTCGGTATTGAATGGACATGCGGATCGCAATGCGACGGTATCACTCAAGGGTGGCGATTTGTATATTGAGTGGGATGAAGTGTCCAATCGTGTATACATGACCGGACCAGCAGAAGCGGTATACAGCGGGCAGACGCTGGACTGAATATGATAACTATGCTGGACTGAATACGGTATGCACGATAGGATGATGTGCAGGAATGTAAGTAGCCTATACGATAGATCACAGACAAGTTGATATACTTCACCAATGCTATATTGCAGCTATATCGTCCTCTGCTGTCTCCTTTCAACACGCGACAGTGCCTCGTTATACCTTTTAGCTATATCAGCCAGAATCTGCTAATTTTTATGTTACATTAAGCGTAAATGATGACAGCGAGGTGTAACACATGAAGCCAGATTTACGGACGAGATGGACAGAAGGTGTGATCGTAGGCGATGGCGCAATGGGAACGTATTTATATCAGCTGGGCTTTCCAGTCGGTATTTCATATGAGGAATTGAATCTGCTCAATCCGCAGATGATTGAAGATATTCATCGTCAGTATGTAAATGCTGGTGCAGAGATGATCGAGACGAATACATTCTCCGCTAATTATGAGCGTCTGGCGAAATTTGGGCTGGAGCATAAGGTCGAGGAGATCAATCGGGCTGGGGTGCGTATTGCCCGTCAGGCTGCTGGTGATCAGGCATACGTGGTCGGTTCGGTGGGCGCGATTCGGGAAGGCAAGCGCTCCAATACGCCGCTGGCAGAGCTGCGCAAATATTTTCGCCAGCAGTTGCACGCAATTTTGGAAGAAGGCGTGGATGGCATTTTGCTAGAAACGTTTTTTGAGTTAGAGGAGCTGGCATTGGCGCTGCGGCAAGTTCGCAAGCTGACGGATATTCCGGTTATTTGCCAGCTAACGGTGGAAGATTCGGTGCGCACACAGGATGGGTATCCTCTACCAGATGCGTTTGCGATTCTAGCAGAAGCAGGTGCGGACATGGTCGGGCTGAATTGCCGCATTGGTCCAAACGGTGTGATGAAGGCGCTGGAATATGTACGCGGCAAGGTGGCGTTGCCATTGTCTGTATATCCTGACGCTGGGGTGGCAAGCTATATAGACGGTGAGTATCGGTACAAGGCGAAGCCGTCGTATTTTGGTCAAAGTGCCGTGCGTTTGGCGGAGCTTGGAGCGCGGGTAGTAGGCGGCTGCTGCGGTACAACGCCCAAGCATATTGCGGCGATGGCGCGTGCGCTGGAGGATTACAGTTCGCCAGCGTTGGATTTCTCCTCGGTCAAGGTACCTTCGCCGCAGGTCAGCATTACGATGGAAAAGGATATTTTACACGGCTGGGACTCCAACGGTGAAGACGTACCGCCAACCCTTGTCGATCTAGTGCAGGAGCGTCCGACTGTTATTGTCGAGCTGGACCCGCCGCGCGATCTGGATATTGCTAATTTTATGGTCGGTGCGGAGATGCTGAAAAAAGCTGGTGCTGATGCAGTGACAATGGCGGATAATTCGCTGGCGGTCACGCGCATGAGCAATATGGCGCTCGCACATCTGGTACAGCGCGAAGTGGGGCTACGCGCGCTCGTACACATTACATGCCGCGACCGCAATATGATCGGCAGCCAATCTCATATGATGGGATTGAATGCGCTTGGTATCGACCATGTACTGGCAGTGACGGGCGATCCGTCCAAATTCGGCGACCTGCCCGGAGCCAGCTCCGTGTACGATATGACTTCTTTTGATATGATAAAAATGATTAAGCAATTGAACGAGGGAGTTGCCTTTTCAGGTAAAACGCTCAAGCATCGCGCACGCTTCGTCGTTGGTGCAGCGCTCAATCCGAATGTGAAGCATCTGGACAAAGCCGTCCAGCGATTGGAAAAGAAAATCGCCGCTGGAGCCGACTATGTGATGACGCAGCCGGTTTACGATCCGCAGCTTATTGCCGATATTCGTAGAGCGACCATTCATCTGGATGTGCCGGTATTTATCGGAATTATGCCGCTCGCGAGCGGGCGCAATGCGGAATATCTGCACAATGAGGTGCCGGGTATCCAATTGCCGGACCATATTCGCGGACGCATGTCTGGTCTCGAAGGCGAAGAGGGACGGCAAACCGGTGTGATGATCGCGCAGGAGCTGATCGACGTGGCGCTGGAACATTTTAATGGAATCTATATCATGACTCCATTCATGCTGTATGGCATGAGCGCCGCGCTGACGGAATATGTATGGGCAAAAGCAAAGCAGCGTCCGAACCCCTTGTTTCAAGGCAAATAATCAATTACAATAGGATAACGGATGTGATGCCGATGTCATTCAGTATGACCGGATACGGTCAGTCCGCCGTGCAATATGGCGGCTACAAAATCCAGATTGAAGTAAAATCCGTCAACCATCGCTATTGCGAGGTGATGCTGCGTTTGCCGCGCGAATGGGCGGCAGCGGAGGATGGTCTACGCAAGCTTGTACAGAGTCGTGTCAAGCGCGGTCGGATCGACGTGTTTGTAAACAAGGAACAAGCGGATGGACAGATGTCTGCGCTTCAGCTTGATCATTCAGCAGCACGCGCTTATTTGGCGGCGGCAGCTGAATTGAAACAGCAGTATGGCGTGGACGGTACGCTGGAAGTCAGTCAATTGCTATCGTTGCCGGGTGTAATGAAGGCGATGGAGAGCAGCAACGAGGAAGAACCAGAGCAGCTGCAAGCTCTGCTGCAGCAGGGATTGGACGAGGCGCTGAACGGCTTGCTGCATATGCGGGCAAGTGAAGGTCGGCACCTGGTCCTCGACCTGCAACATCGTCTCCGGCATCTGGAAGAGCTGTATGCAGAGATGCGCCGTCTGGCACCAACTGTGGTGGAGGAACACCGAACCCGGTTAAGACAGCGGTTAGCTGAATTGCAGGATGGCAGTTTCCACTGGGACGAATCCAGAGTTGGAATGGAAGTGGCGGTATTTGCCGACCGTTCTAATATTGACGAGGAATTGACGCGTCTGATAAGCCATTTTGAACAGTTCCGTCAATTGATGGAGCAGGATGACTCGATTGGACGTAAGCTCGATTTCCTACTTCAGGAGATGAACCGGGAAGTCAATACGATTGGTTCCAAAGCCAATCATCTGGCTCTAGTTAACCATGTCGTCGAGATGAAAGCGGAGCTGGAAAAAATCCGTGAACAAGCCGCCAACTTGGAATAAGACCAATAAGCGACGTCAATTTCGGCGCGATTGAGTCAAATGTATAGGGGGAAAAACCTGAAGATGGCAATCAAACTTATCAACATTGGCTTTGGGAATATTGTATCCGCGAACCGGATCATTTCTATTGTAAGCCCCGAATCCGCACCAATTAAACGGATCATTCAGGAAGCACGCGATCGCCATATGCTGATCGACGCAACGTACGGCAGACGTACGCGCGCCGTGATCATTACGGACAGCGATCACGTGATTTTGTCGGCTGTACAGCCGGAAACTGTAGCACATCGTCTGTCCCTCAAGGACGACGACAACGACGAATAAACAAATACAGGCTGCCAGCTCATCCATATGGACAGATGCTGGCAGCCTACATTGGAGTGTATCATGTCTAAAGGATTATTATTTGTATTGTCCGGGCCATCCGGCGTCGGCAAGGGAACCGTCAGTGCGGAGCTACGCACACGCAAACCGGAGCTGATTTACTCGGTATCGGCGACTACCCGTCAGCCGCGTACCGGCGAAGTGGACGGCGTAAACTATTTTTTCAAAACGCATGAGGAGTTTCAAACGATGATCGACAACGACATGCTGCTGGAACATGCGCAGTATGTGGGTAATCATTATGGAACACCGCGCGATTTTGTAGAGCGTACGCTGGAAGCGGGCAACGACATTTTTCTGGAAATTGAAGTGCAGGGTGCACTGAAAGTGATGGAAAAGTTCCCAGAGGGTGTGTTTATTTTCCTGACGCCGCCTTCCTTTGAAGAACTGCAAAGTCGTCTGCAAGGACGCGGTACCGAAACGATGGATACGATCAACAGTCGTATGACCGCAGCTGCTGACGAACTGGAAATGATGAAGCATTATGATTATTCGGTCGTCAATGATGAGATTCATCTGGCTTGCCAGCGTATTGAGAGCATTATTATCGCCGAACACTGCAAGATCCGCAAATAAACCCCGGTAGCATTTAGCCCCGGAAGAATATGAGGTGCGAAAGCCATGTTATATCCGTCCATTGATGAAATGATGAACAAAGTCGACAGTAAGTATTCGCTCGTTGTTGCCGCGTCCCGTCGTGCAAGACAACTGCGTGATGGCAGCAAAAGTGAACTGCACCATCCAAAAGCTCACAAATTCGTTGGTGTAGCACTGGAAGAAATCTACAACGACAACATCAAGATCGAACGCAGAACCGAAGCGGAACTGGAACAAAGCGATCGCGAATAGTATCCATCTGTCTCGAATGAGACAGCAGTGGGCAATGATAACAACCGCAAGGTTGTTATTTTTTGTGTCCGCGCATATTTCAAAGCGATCATACAATCTACAACATGGTTGAAAAGGTGTCCAAAAGTGCGAATGCCTGTACCCTTTTTGCACAATTGGAGTTATAATAAAGGGATTGAGAATACAATTCTCATTCCCTTTTTATTTATACATTCAGGCATCCAATTTCGTGCTTGATTCCTCTCATAGAGTTCGTTCAACATCCATCCGATACAGCGGATGAAGCGGTACAAGACCGCATAGACAACAAACAAGTGACACACTGCCTTCGGGCAGTCATTCCAATACGAAAGTAGGGAATATTATGCTAAAAGGCAAAAAGATCGTGCTCGGGATTACCGGAGGCATTGCCGCATACAAAGCAGCATCGCTATGTAGCGGATTGGTCAAGCAAGGAGCGGATGTGCATGTGATCATGACCGAATCAGCTTCTCACTTTATCACTGAGCTGACGCTACAGACGCTATCACGCAATCCGGTGCATATCGATACATTTGACGAGCGCAATCCCGAAGTGGTGACTCATATTCATCTTGCCGATCTAGCTGATCTGGTGCTGATTGCACCGACAACAGCGAATACAATCTCCAAAATGGCACTCGGTCTGGCAGACGATATGTTGTCTTCTATGCTGCTTGCCACTACTGCACCGATTATGGTTGCCCCAGCGATGAATGTGCATATGTATCAGCATCCGGCAATCATTCAAAATATGAATACACTGGTAGAGCGCGGCGTACTGATGATAGAGCCGGGCGAAGGCATGCTTGCTTGCGGTTATGTGGGCAAAGGACGACTGGAAGAACCAGAAACGATCATCTCGGTCGTGAACGATTTCTTCGCTGCACAAGAGCATAAGAAGCAGCTCAGCCATCTGCTATCCGGTCGCAAAGTAACCGTGACGGCAGGCGGTACGATTGAGCGCATTGATCCGGTACGTTATATTACGAACGATTCTTCCGGCAAAATGGGCGTTGCCGTCGCACGCATGGCGAAGCAGATGGGGGCGGAGGTGCGTCTGATCGCTGCTTCCGTACAGGTGCCATTGCCGCAAGATATGGATGTGGTACGTGTACAGTCGGCACAGGAGATGTATGAAGCAGTGCTGGGCGAATGGAATCACACAGATATTATGGTGCAAACCGCAGCGGTTGCCGATTATCGTCCCAAAACGGTTCATGCTACCAAAATGAAGAAAAAAGACAACGATTTAACGCTAGAGCTAGAAAAAACGATCGATATTTTGCAAAGTCTGGGCGAGCGCAAGGATCATCAGTTTCTGATTGGCTTTGCCGCTGAAACGGAAAACGTGGCTCAGTACGCGATGGATAAATTACAGCGCAAAAACTGCGATTTGATCGTTGCCAATGATGTGACTGCTGCCGGTGCAGGCTTTGGCACTGATACGAATAAAGTACAGATTTATGATCGTCATGGACTGGCGGACGATGTGCCATTAATGAGCAAAGAGGAAGTAGCTGTGCGTTTGCTAGAACTCGCTGCACGTCGTCTGAGTGGGGTGTCTGCCTCATGAGCCGGATTGCCAGGGTGATCGTGGATGTACCGAGCCGTGGCACCGACCGACCGTTTGATTATTTGATTCCACCATCCATGCAAGGCTGGCTGGAAATTGGCAGCCGGGTCGGTGTACCATTTGGTCCGCGTACGCTGCAAGGATTCGTAATAGGGCTGGCGGAGGAATCGGAAACGCCGGACATCAAGCTAAAAGCGATTAAAGAGTTACTTGATTTGGTTCCACCGTTGTCGGAGGATCTAGTAGAGTTGTCCGCTTGGATGAGCGCGCGTTATGCTTGCCACCGGATTACGGCACTGCAAGCGATGCTACCGGCTGCATTAAAAGGAAAAGCAGAGCGCTATATTTCCGTTGCGGATCCAGCAGAATGGGGCGACCGCGAACAGAGCAGCTCATCCGCTGCTGCCGATGAACCGGTATTGTTTGAGACGGTGGATGAATTGGACGAAATGGAAGCGACCATCGTTACCCATATCCGCAAACAGCAGGAAGTGCGCATGGAGCATCTGAGCCGTAAGTTTGCCAATCATGCCAATGTGATCAAGCGATTGCTGCAACGTGGTGTATTATCCGAAACGCGCAGCATTCGCGACAAGGTGCAAAAGAAAACGGTACGTACTGTGTCGCTGCATTTGCCAGAGGATGAGATTCGCCGCATTATCGACGAGTTTCCAGCGCGGGCGAGACGACAGCAGGAAGTATTGACGTTTATTGCCGATACCGGCGGTGACGTGCAGATGAAGGAGATTTTAACGGTACTTGGCGTAACGGCAAGCACAGTCAAATCGCTGGCAGACAAAGGCTATATCGTTATTCGGGATACCGAAGTATTCCGTGATCCGTATAAAGACCGTAATTTCAAGCCAAGTGTACCATTTGTGCTGACTGATGAGCAGCAGATGGTATACGATGCCATCGTTCAACAGATCGATCAACGGAGAGAAGGCGAATTTCTCATCCACGGGATTACGGGTAGCGGGAAAACAGAAGTGTATTTGCAGTCGATCCAGCGGGTGATTGAGCAGGATCGGCAGGCGATTATGCTTGTGCCAGAAATCTCGCTGACGCCGCAAATGGTCGAACGCTTCAAGAGTCGGTTTGGCGATCATGTTGCCGTACTGCACAGCCGCTTGTCGAGCGGTGAGCGTTATGACGAATGGCGTAAAATTCGTGAAGGTCAGGCGTTGGTGGCGATTGGTGCACGTTCGGCGATCTTTGCTCCGTTTACCAATCTAGGGCTGATCATTATGGATGAAGAGCACGAGACATCGTACAAGCAAGAAGAAAGCCCGAAATACCATGCTCGTGATGTCGCCGTTCATCGTGCGCATCAGCATCAGGCGGTGGTGCTGCTCGGTTCGGCAACCCCGTCACTGGAAAGTTATCATGCGGCGCGTTCGCAGAGCAATGACGAATTTAGCCCGACACTGCTAGAGATTCACGGTCGGGCACTTGGCAGCGAATTGCCGCAGGTGCACATTATTGATATGCGTGAAGAGCTGAAGGAAGGCAACCGTTCCATGTTCAGCCGTCCGCTGCATGAAGCGATTGAAGACCGTCTGGAGAAAAAGCAACAGATCGTACTGCTGCTCAATCGACGTGGGCATTCGACCTTTGTCATGTGTCGTACATGCGGCTATGTGGCGGAATGTCCGAACTGTGATATTTCCTTAACGTTTCATCAGCGCTCCAACAATTTGCGTTGTCATTATTGCGGACACGCGGAACCGGCACCGGACGTATGCCCGGAATGCGGTAGCGAGCATATTCGGTATTTTGGTACAGGTACGCAGCGAGTGGAGGAAGAGCTGGCGAAGCTATTTCCAGGTATCCGTGTTGTACGGATGGATGTGGATACAACCACGCAAAAAGGCTCGCATGAGAAGCTGTTGAATCAATTCCGCGACAAGCAGGCAGATTTGTTGCTTGGCACACAAATGGTCGCGAAAGGATTGGACTTTCCAGATGTGACGCTGGTCGGTGTGATCGCTGCCGATTCGGCGCTGCATTTGCCGGATTTCCGTGCAGGAGAGAAAACGTTCCAGCTGTTAACACAGGTTGCTGGACGTGCGGGACGACATCATTTGCCCGGTGAAGTGATTGTACAAACGTACAACCCAGATCATTATTCGGTCATTCATGCCAGTCATCATGATTATGCCTCCTTTGTGCGAGAGGAGCTCAAGCATCGTCAGGTGCTCAGCTATCCGCCGTACTGTCGTTTGGCGCTGGTGACCTTTTCGCATGAGAAGCTACCGCTGCTTGTACGGATCGCTGAGAATTATGTACAAATGGTCAAGGATCATGCGCAGCGAGTCGGTTGGCTTGGCAGTCTAGAACGCTTTTCGACTGAGGCGCTAGATGTGCTCGGACCGGTCGCTTCGCCGATTCCAAGGCTAAAAAATAGATACCGATTCCAATGTATGATAAAATGGCGTGGAGATATGGACGTTGCTCGGCTGGCTGAGTATGTATCGGAACAGCTACAGGACAGCGTACGCGACAAGGATTTGCTGATCAGCATCGATGTTGATCCTCAGGTAATGATGTAAGTTTAGTATCTGAGGATGGGCAGACATACCAACAGGGCAGCATCATTTTGCTGCCCTGTATTCGGCTTGAACAGAGCGATACAGCAAACAGAACGATGCAAATACGTCAGCATCACATAACAGGACAACGAATAGCACAATAGATAAAGGATGGGATGACAGGATGGCAATTCGTATTATTGTAAAAGAACCAGATGAAGTACTACACAAAAAAGCAAAAGAAGTAACCAAAATTACGCCTAACGTACAAAAGCTTCTGACCGATATGGCGGAAACGATGTATGACGCAGACGGCGTTGGTCTGGCTGCACCACAGGTGGGTATTTTAAAACGAGTGATCGTGGTGGATGTGGGCGATGACAATGGGCTGATCGAGCTGATCAATCCAGAGATCGTATCCAGCAGCGGCGAGCAGCTCGGTTCCGAAGGATGCCTGAGCATTCCGGCGCTAAACGGCGAAGTACGTCGCGCCATGGAAGTAACAGTCAAAGGGTTGGATCGTGACGGCAAAGAAATTACCATTACGGGTACAGAACTGCTCGCACGCGCGCTTCAGCATGAGATCGATCATCTGAACGGCGTATTATTTACCGATATTGCAGAGCGTGTCTATGACCGCAGACTGGATGAGGGAGGGGAATAAGCATTGACCAGAATCGCTTTTATGGGAACTCCCGACTTCGCAGTAGCCAGTCTAAAGGTACTGCTGGAGCAGGGCATGAATGTAGTCTGTGTTGTAACACAGCCAGATAAACCGCAAGGTCGAAAAAAGGTACTGACTCCATCTCCGGTCAAAACCGCCGCTCTTGAACATAATCTGCCAGTGCTGCAGCCGCAGCGTATGCGTAGCCCCGAGGCTGTCGCTGAATTGGCTTCCTATGAGCCTGATCTCATTATTACCGCGGCGTATGGACAGATTTTGCCAAAAGCTGTGCTGGATTTGCCACGCCTTGGCTGCGTGAATATCCACGGCTCCTTGCTGCCCAAGTATCGTGGCGGTGCACCGATTCAGCGCTGTATTATTAACGGCGAGACGGTGACGGGCATTACACTGATGTATATGGCGGAAGGTCTGGACACGGGCGATATGATCTCACGTCTGGAAGTACCGATTGCAGATGACGATACATCCGGTACGTTATTTGCCAAAATGAGTGAAGCTGGCGCACAGATTCTGACTGCTGAGCTTCCGCGCTTGCTGGCGGGAAAAATAGATGCAGAACCGCAAAACGACGACGAAGCAACCTATGCGCCGAACCTAACCCGTGATGACGAGAAGATCGATTGGTCGCGCAGCAGTCGTGACATTTACAATCAGATTCGCGGCTTGGTTCCGTTCGCAGGCGGCTTTACCCTTTGGAACGGCGATGTATTCAAAGTATGGAAAACCGTACAGCCTCAACCCCAAGCTTCATTGCCTGCGGGAGCGGCAGATGCAGCGCCGGGTACTGTAGTAGAGCTAGGCAAAAGTGGTATCGTTGTACGTACAGGCGATGGCGTGTTGACGCTGACCGAAGTACAACCAGCAGGCAAAAAGGCGCTAAACGCTGCCGACTTTGCTCGGGGTAACGCGCTTGCAGTAGGAACGGTGTTCCAGTGAGCGATTCTAATAGCTTCCATTCTAAACGTAATCCGTCCTCATCATCTGCCAAGGCTTCTTCCGGCTCAGCGCGTTCCCATGGTACCTCTCGTAGCAAGGCACCGCAGGCACGTCAGCTGTCGGCTCGTGAAGTTGCGCTGAATGTACTGACGGATGTGGATGCAAGTGGATCATACAGCAATTTGCAGCTCAATCAGGCGCTGGTACAGGCGAAGCTGGAGCGTCCAGATGCTGGACTGGCAACGGAGATTGTCTATGGTACGATTGCGCATCTGAATACCATTGATTATTTTGTGAATGACTTTGTATCCAAAGGGCTGAACAAGCTGCAACCGTGGGTGCGCAGTTTGATGCGGTTGAGCTTTTACCAGCTGTATTATCTGGATCGGATTCCAGCACATGCTGCGGTTAATGAGGCGGTGAATATTGCCAAGCGTCGTGGTCATGAGGGTGTATCCGGTATGGTAAATGGCGTATTGCGCAATATCCTGCGTCAGCTGGATGAATTGCAGATTCCAGACGGGCTGTCTGCGGTGAAACGCATATCGCTGCAATATTCGCATCCTGAATGGCTTGTGAAGCGTTGGATCAAGCAGTACGGTGAGGAAACGACCGAGCAGATTTGCATCTCTAACAACGAACCGCCAGCGGTTAGTGTACGCGTGAATACGAATATGGTATCTCGCGAGAAAATGCTGGATATACTGAATGAGCAAGGATATTATGCTCAGCCATCGGCGATTGCACCGGATGGTATTGTATTAGGTGGCAGTGGCAATATGGCACTGACCGACTGGTATCGCAGCGGACAGATTTCCATTCAGGACGAAAGCTCTATGCTGGTTGCCGAAGCCGTACAGCCACAGCCCGGTATGGATGTGCTGGATTGCTGCGCAGCTCCGGGTGGGAAAACCGCGCATTTGGCAGAAAAAATGCAAAATCGCGGTCGTATTATCGCCAACGACATTCATGAGCACAAACGCAAGCTGATCGACGATCAAGCAGAGCGCCTGCATATTTCCGTGATCGAAACGACAGTTGGCGATGCGCTGACATTGGCGGATCGGTATCCAGCAGGCTCATTTGACCGTATCTTACTAGATGCCCCATGCTCCGGTCTAGGCGTTATTCGCCGTAAACCGGACTTGAAGTGGAATAAAACGGCAGCTGATATTGGGGCTATTACTGAATTGCAGCAGCAACTGCTGGAAACGGTAGCACCATTGCTCAAGCCAGATGGCATTTTAGTGTATAGCACTTGTACGATTGAGCGTAGCGAGAATGAAGATATGGTACGCCGTTTTCTGGAAGCGCACGATGACTTTGAGGCGGCGCCTAATCCGCTGCATGCACTGTTACAGTCAGCGGATGGAACCTCAGTATCGCCGGATTCGCAGTCATCGACCGATAGGCAAGCTGAACCGTCCACCATCGGTGTACAAATTTTGCCACAGGATTATCATTCAGACGGATTTTATATTGCGGCATTACGCCGTGTGCGATAAAAAAGACTGATTTTTTCGGCATAGCCTAATAGGAGGCACCCCACACACTCAATATTTGCATAAGAAAGCGCAGATGTTGGCGGAGTGCCTCTTTAGGCTTTCTTTGTTTTGTGCTAAACTAATAAAGATGTGAACCCGATAGTAAATGACAGATATGTATGACGTGTATAGTGCTCCATAAATTTAATGATATTAAGAATAGGTGTGATAACTGCAATGAAACCCTTTATATATGACTTTTCCCTGGAGGATCTTCAGGATTGGGTGAAAGAGAATAATGAGCCTGCATTCCGGGCATCGCAAATTTTTGACTGGCTGTATGTGAAACGCGTAACGTCGTTTGAGGAAATGACCAATCTTTCCAAAGGCCTGCGCGCCAAGCTGAACGACCAGTTTTCTTTTGTCATGCTAGATGAAATTACAAAGCTGCAATCCAAAGATGGTACGGTAAAATTCCTGTTCGGTCTGCATGATAACCATGCGATTGAGACGGTTATTATGCGTCACAATTATGGTAACAGTATCTGCGTAACGACTCAGGTCGGCTGTCGGATCGGCTGTACATTTTGCGCGTCCACACTGGGCGGTCTGAAGCGTAACCTGACCGCTGGTGAGATCGTTGCTCAAGTCGTACAAGCACAGAAGATTCTGGACGAAACAAATGAGCGCGTTAGCAGCATCGTAATCATGGGTTCCGGTGAACCGTTTGAAAACTACGAAGCAACGATGAAATTCCTGCGTATTATGATTCACGAAAAAGGTCTGAATATCGGTCAGCGTCATATCACCGTTTCCACCAGTGGAATCGTGCCGAATATTTATCAGTTTGCTGATGAGAATACCCAGATCAATCTAGCTATTTCCATTCACGCACCAAACGACAAGCTGCGTTCCAAGCTGATGCCAGTTAACCGCCGTTTCCCGTTTGACGATGTAATGGAATCTCTGCGTTATTATATGGAAAAAACAGGTCGCCGGATTACGTTTGAATATGCTTTGATCGGTGGCGTAAATGACCGTCCTGAGCATGCGGAAGAACTGGGCAACATCCTAAAAGATATGATGTGCCACGTCAACCTAATCCCGGTTAACTATGTGCCGGAACGCGATTACGTACGCACCCCGCGTAAAGACATTTTTGAGTTTCAGCGCATTCTGGCGGACAAAGGTGTGAATGTTACGATCCGTCGTGAGCAGGGTCATGATATTGCAGCCGCATGTGGACAATTACGTGCGAAGCATATGGAGTCGACTGCGAGGTGATTGGCGTTGATTAAAGCAGCACAGTTGAGTGATAAGGGGCGCGTCAGACAGGTTAACGAGGATTCCGTATGGATTGGCAGTATACAGAATGAATATGTACTGGGCATTGTAGCGGATGGAATGGGCGGTCACCGTGCAGGTGATACCGCCAGCCAGTTGGCTGTACAAACGGTAGTATCCGATCTTCAAGGTCTGGAAGCAGGGCTGTCGACAGAAGCATGTCGTGCAGCGCTGCATGATGCGATTTTACATGCGAATGATGTTGTTTTTCATACCGCGCAAACAAGCAGTGATTATCATAATATGGGAACAACCGTAGTAGCTGTTCTGCTGCGGGGCAATCAGGGCATCATCGGTCATATCGGCGATAGTCGTGCTTATCTGGTCGGCGAGGATGCGCTGCGATTGCTCACTCAGGATCATAGTCTGGTCAATGAATTGCTGAAAACAGGGCAAATCAGCCAAGAAGAGGCAGCCGCACACCCACGTCGCAATGTATTAACGCGCGCACTTGGCACCGATGCGGAAGTGAATGTGGAGCTGGACGAGATTGCTTTATCGACAGGCGAGGTGCTGCTGCTATGCAGTGACGGTTTGACCAATATGGTTGCTGGTGCACAGATCGAAACGGTCGCATTGGCAGGGATTCCGCTAGAAGAGCGCGCGCGTCATCTGATTGCACTCGCGCTGGAAGCAGGCGGTGAGGACAATATTACGGTTGCCCTGTTCGAATTTACAGACTCTGTACAAGAGTCTGACGATAAGGGGTGGACGCCATGATTGGACGTGTTCTAGGCGGCCGCTATGAAATTATGGAAGAAATCGGTGGCGGCGGTATGGCGCTCGTATACAAAGCGCTGGATGTGCTGCTGAATCGTCATGTAGCGATTAAAGTACTGCGTCAGCAATTTGTATATGATGAGGAATTTATCCGCCGTTTTCGTCGTGAAGCGCAATCGGCTGCTTCGCTGTCCCATCCGAATGTAGTCAGCATTTACGATGTAGGTCAAGAAGACGATGTGCATTATATCGTCATGGAATATATCAATGGGCAGAATCTGAACGAGATTATCAAGGAACGGGCACCGCTGCCGGTAGAGGAAGCTGTCCGTTTTGCTACTCAGATTTGTGATGCACTGGATCATGCCCATCACAATCAAATTATTCATCGCGACATCAAGCCGCATAATATTTTGATTGGTCGTAATGGACGGGTCAAAGTAACGGACTTTGGAATTGCGCGTGCGGTCACCTCGACCACGATTACGCAGACTGGTTCCGTTGTCGGCTCCGTGCATTATTTTTCACCGGAGCATGCCAAGGGTGTAACAACAGGTGAGAAGTCCGATCTGTATTCACTTGGTATCGTTATGTATCAGATGTTAACTGGACGCTTGCCATTTCAAGGCGAAAGCCCGATCAGCGTAGCGCTCAAGCATTTGCAGGATGAGTTTGAAGATCCGCGCTTGATTAATCCGCTGATTCCGCAAAGTGTAGAAAATATCATTCTGAAGGCGATGCGCAAAAATCCAGCAGAGCGTTACCATTCCGCTCATGATATGCTGACAGATCTCGATACATGTCTGCTGCCAGAGCGCAGCAAGGAATCGCGAGTCTATTTTGCAAGCAATGATGATGATGAGCAAACCAAGGTGGTATCGGCAATTCGGCCGAACTCCATCCCCATTCCGCCACCGGAAAAGGAGGAGGTTCGCAATATGGAACGCGACCGCGGCAGAAAAAGCAGTGCTGTTGCCAAACCAAGCTTCTGGAAAAAGCCCGCTGTATGGGTCTCTATCGTCGTATTGGTGCTGGTCATTATGGGCGCAATCGTTATGTATGTGAATGCTACCATGAACGTACCGGAAGTAACGGTGAAAAGCGTACTTAATGAAACGGAAGCCAATGCAAAGCAGATTTTGAGTGAGCAGGGGCTTGTCGTTTCAGATGATATTGTATATGAATATCAGGAAGGCAAGGAGCCGGGGATTGTGTTTGCACAGGACCCTGAGCCGAACAGTGTAGTCAAGCAGGGAGCGACCGTACAGCTCAGTGTGACCGTTGATAAAGACCCGATCAAGATGCCGGATCTTAAAAGCGGTATTACTTTTGAGGATGCACGTAAGCAATTGCTGGCACTAGGCTTCAAAGATGATCAGATCACTCGTGAAGATCAGACAAGCGATAGTGTAGACAGCGGAGTCGTGCTAGATCAGAATCCGGGTGCGAATGAAGAGGTAAAACCGGAGATGCAGGCAGTCACATTGATTGTCAGCAAAGGAGCCTCTACAGCAACAGTACCGGATCTGACCAATTCGAGTCAGTCTAGCGCACAATCCAAGCTGTCCGATTCGGGCTTTGGTGTTGGTAATGTACAGCAGGAATCCAGCTATAGTGTGGAATCCGGCAAAGTTACTCGCCAAAATCCACAAGCAGGCGGTTCTGCAACAAAAGGCAGTAAAGTCGACTTCTGGGTAAGTACCGGTTATCCGCCAGAAGCGCTGGATTACACGTATAGTGTATCCGTACCGCCTAAAACCGCAGGTCAGGCGAGCAAAATCAATATCATTTATACCGATGCTCGTGGCGCGGATCGCAACTGGGGAACCAAAACGATTAATTCAAGACAGTCGTTACAGGTTAATATGATTCTGGACCCAAGTCAAAATGGTGTAGTCAAAGTGTATCGTGATGGGCAATTCCTCGATACCTTTGCCATTAGCTATAACGATGCCAAACAGAATACGGTACAGGAAGGTGTTGTGGAGCCAAGCAATTCTGGTGAAGTGACGCCGCCGGACAATACCAATCAGTCGGGCAACACGCCGGGAACAACTTCGCCAGGCAACACGGATGGAACCGATCCGGGGAATGGCAATGATAATGGTAATAACGGAAACGGCAATGGCAATGGTAAAGGACCCGGAAATAACGACGGTACTCCTCCCGGTCAAGATGGTACGACCGATGGAACCACACCGCCAACCGATCCGAATACGACCGATACCGATTAATGTGAAGATGGATGAGGGCAATCTGTATAGGTTGCCCTTATCATATGTATTGCCACTCAATCAAAGTCAATGAGAGTCAGTGAAAGGACGGATTACATGCCTGAAGGCTTAATCGTCAAAGCGCTAAGTGGATATTATTATGTTAAACCGGTTGAAGAGGCTGGCGATGCTGGTACCTTATCCGGCACGATTCAGTGCCGAGCACGAGGCATTTTCAAGAAAAAAGGCATCTCGCCACTGGTCGGCGATCAGGTAATCTATTCATTGACTGAAAATGGAGAAGGCACCGTAGATGAAATATTGCCGCGACGGACCGAATTGATTCGTCCACCTGTGGCTAATATTGATCAGGCGGTGCTGCTCTTTTCCGTCAAAGAACCGGATTTGAGTCTGATTTTGCTGGATAAATTTCTGGTACATATTGAGCATGCTGGACTGGAACCACTCATTTGTTTTAGCAAAATGGATCTGCTGGACGATGAGGATCAGCAGACTCGAGATGAAGTGGAACAGGCGCGTCTGCTATATGAACAGATCGGCTATCACGTCATTTTGACCAGTGCCGAAAGTCAGCTTGGAGCGCAGCAGATCTCGTCAGAGCTCAGTGGACGTCTCAGCATGTTCGCTGGTCAGTCCGGTGTAGGCAAGTCATCCTTGCTCAACGCCGTCATTCCGGGCAGCGATCTGAATACGAGTGAGATTAGCATGCGCTTGGGTCGGGGACGACATACGACTCGTCACGTAGAGCTGATCGAGCTGGAAGGCGGCGGCTATGTCGCCGATACACCGGGCTTCAGCCAGTTGAACTTCACCCAGCTTGGGGTCGATGATCTGGCATCCTGCTTCCGCGAGTTCAATCGTTATGCAGATAGCTGTAAATTCCGCGGCTGTACTCATCTGCATGAGCCGGGCTGCAAAGTGCTAGAAGCGCTGAATGAAGGCGAGATCGCGCAAAGCCGCTACAAGCATTATCAACAGTTTTATCAGGAGATGAAAGACGAGAAACGGAGGTACTGAACCATGCATGATATCAAAATCGCACCATCCATTTTATCCGCCGATTTTGGCAAATTGTTGGATGAAGTCAAAGAAGTCGAACGCAGCGGGGCAGACTGGCTGCACGTTGACGTAATGGACGGACATTTCGTCCCTAATATTACGTTTGGCGCACCTGTACTGCAATCCATCGCTCCACATACCGGATTGTTCATTGATGTGCATCTGATGATCGAGAACCCGGATCGTTATATCGCTGACTTCGTAAAAGCCGGTGCTCAAATGATCACCGTCCATGCCGAAGCTTGCACGCATCTGCATCGCGTGATTCACTTGATCAAGGAACACGGTGCCAAAGCAGGCGTAGCCCTGAACCCAGCAACCCCAGCTAGCGCTATCCGCGAAGTGCTGGAAGATCTGGATATGGTACTGGTCATGACCGTTAACCCCGGCTTCGGTGGTCAATCGTTCATCCCACGCACCGTACACAAAATTCGCGAAATCCGTGACTGGGCAAACGCCATCGGTCACACCGCCCTGCACATCGAAGTAGACGGCGGTATCGCCGCTTCCACCGCCCGTCAGGTCGTAGAAGCAGGCGCCGACGTCCTTGTAGCCGGCAGCGCCGTCTTCGGCGCCCCCAACCGCGCCGCAGCCATCCAAAGCATCCGCAACAGCCTAATCTAATTGCGGTCATATAAGCAATCGAAAGAAACAAATTCAATCTATAGAGCCATCCTTATGCTCAATAGAGTAAATTCATCTTTTCAACAAAAGCCATATTGACTCTCAAGCATACAAATGGATCTATACAAAACAAACCCTATGCGGATCACATCATTCATCACATCCAATCCGCATAACATCTTACTCAACAAAAAAAGGCAACTGATTTCATATAAAATCAGTTGCCTTTTCTTATATTCTCCCACAACTTCTATGTATATCTCATTCCCATACAAACAAATAAAGGTCACAATCAACTGCTCAATTCCTAATAAATTTCCTACCAAACCACCAAAGCTGCTCCACATTTCTTCACGCGAGCACATTATGCTTGAATCAGCACATAGCGTAGGTAAAGGACTAAGGGAAAAGGACGACTTACAGTGTTTGCGATATTCAAACACGGTGTTCAATAGAAAGTGATTTTTGCGAAGCAAAATATCTTACGGCTTTGGAGGTGCGGGAATCTTCATTCACTCCCAATCCAAAAGATTCCCGCGGCTCCACCCGAGGACGTTCCCTTATCCTTTACCGAAGCGCTGTACCTATTCCCAGCCTAATCCCCGCGCCACTCCCAAAATGTGAGCAGCAAAAAAGCACCCTCATATTGGAGAGTGCTTTCTCATCATCATATCATTATACGCGGGTAACTTTACCGGATTTCAAAGCGCGAGTACTTACGTATACGCGTTTTGGTTTACCGTTTACGAGGATGCGAACTTTTTGAACGTTCACGCCCCAAGTACGACGGTTACGGTTGTTAGCGTGAGATACGTGGTTGCCGCTACCAGCAGTTTTACCTGTTACATAACATTTACGGGCCATAGTTACACCTCCTATTTCCGAAAAAGTGCATGAAAACAACACTCATAACATATTATCATAATCAAGAAAGCAACGTCAACACTTCTAAATACTTTATTTATTTCTGCACACGCTTATAGTACAATGTAACATAGTTCCGTATGACCTTTTGACTGAAATAAAGGTAATGCTGCGCGCATTTATAAAAGCGTTTTATCGTATGCTATCCTTGTCATAGAGGAACTGATTTGCAAACCTGTATGATTGAAAAAATGCTGTAGTGGCGCATGTTTGCCCGAGTTTGGTACTTGGTACTTGGATAAGGTGCTAAACATATGAAACGTTCGCCATACTACTGGCGTATAATACAGCACATCCGAAGGTTCATGATAAGCCATATTTGCATGGCATGCTGATGATGGATCATACTGTATCCCATATCAGCACCAGCGTCTGACTGTCATCCATTGTTGAAGGATGCACGGACACATGAATCATGAATAACTAACAATTAACTATTACAAGCGTATAGTTCCGTTTCACAGCTGGCACTGGCGAAGCGGATAGATGAGGGAAGGGGATTTTTCATTGAGTAAGCGTTCTTTAAACGGGGTTGATTTTACCGGAATGGTACTGGCGGGTGCGGCGCAATTGCATCAGCATGCAGAGCATGTCAATTCCTTGAATGTGTTTCCTGTGCCGGACGGCGATACAGGCACAAATATGAATTTGACGATGACGGCAGGTGTAGCAGAACTGAAGCTACATGAGTCGTCCTCCATTGGTCAGGCGGCAACCGTATTGTCCAAAGGGTTGCTGATGGGCGCGCGCGGGAATTCGGGCGTTATTTTGTCCCAGCTGTTCCGCGGCTTCAGCCGTTCGGCATCATCCCGCGATGAATTAAATGCTGCTCAATTCGCGGCTGCACTGCAACAGGGTGTAGAAACCGCCTACAAAGCGGTCGTTAAGCCCGTGGAAGGCACGATTCTAACGGTAGCAAAAGAAGCTGCCAAGCATGCAGTATACTATTCCCGCCGCACGACGGATTTGACCGAACTAATGGGTGAAGTGCTGAAGCGTGCACACGAGGCGCTGGCGCAGACACAAGAAATGCTGCCTGTACTCAAGCAGGTCGGTGTTGTCGATTCTGGCGGTCAGGGACTTGTTTATATTTATGAAGGATTTTACGAATATTTGCAGCATGGACAAGCGACAAATGGTACCACGGTTCATACAGCCGCTTCTACGCCGACTGGCAATGCACCATCTGCGGTAGCGGTGAAGACCGTGCCGACCATTGATGTACCAGTATCGGCGCAAGCCAAGCTGGAGACGGAAGATATTGAGTTTTTGTATGATATGGAATTTTTCATCAATCGTACACTAGGTCAGGCAGCAAAAGCACACTTTGACGAAGATCAGTTCCGTAAGGCACTGGGTGTGAATGGGGATTCAATCATTGTTATTTCGGATGATGAAGTGATCAAAGTGCATGTACATTCCCGCGCACCAGGCGAAGTGCTGAATCTGGCACTACAATATGGTGAGATTACCCAGATCCATATTTTGAATATGCGTGAGCAGCATCGCGATCTGTTATCGGCAGGTTTGGATATTGCGCCACCACCGGAGCTGTTTGCAGATATTCCGCAACAGCCTGTGCAGACTCAAGCCGAAGCGGTTCCTCCGGCAGAGGAAGTAGCACCTTATGGCATCATTGCGGTTTCGTCCGGTGATGGTATTTCCGAGATTTTCCGCAGCCTTGGCGTAGATATCATTCTGGCAGGCGGTCAGACGATGAATCCAAGCACGGAGGACTTTGTTAAAGCGGCAGAAAGTTTAGCGGCGCGTCATATTTATATTTTGCCGAATAACTCGAATATCGTGCTGGCAGCGCAGCAAGCGCGCGATCTGCTGGAAGAGAGCAAGCAGATTACGGTAATTCCGAGTAAAAGTATTCCGCAGGGCATCGCCGCAGCGTTCGCGTTCCAAGAGGACGAAGAGGTGGATATGAATACGTCCAACCTGAACGAAGCACTGACTCATGTAAAATCCGGTCAGGTAACACTCGCTGTGCGGGATACGAATATGGATGATATGATCATCAAACAGGGTAATTATATCGGTATTCATAATTCCAAAATTGTAGCTACCGATGCCGATCTGCTGCATACTTGTCAGCAATTGCTGGCAGCGATGATCGAAGATGGGCAGGAAGTGATTACCGTCCTCACTGGCAGCGAAGCCGATGAGCAGCAAACGGCAGCACTGGCAGAGTGGGTGGAATCCACTTACCCAGATGCGGAGGTAGAGATTCATAATGGTGGACAGCCGGTGTATCACTATCTGTTCTCCGTAGAATCTTGATCGTCCGCGATCAAGGCAACGTACAGCCTCACAAGGAGGGTACTGAATGGCACATCCTATTATCGTGACCGAAAGCACCGCCGATATTCCGGCAGAGCTGATCAAGCAATATAACATTCAAATTATTCCGCTGCGTCTGTTGTTTGGACAGGACAATTATGCGGATGGCATTGATATTACACCATCGGAGTTTTATGACAAGTTGGCAGCAGCTTCCCAGCTGCCAACCACATCACAACCGTCTCCGGCGGATTATGCAGCTACGTATGAACGATTGTTGACCGAAGACCCGGAGCGGGAGATTGTCTCGATCCATCTCTCGTCCGGTCTAAGCGGCACTTATCAGTCGGCAACGATTGGACGCTCAATGACTGAACAGCCGGAACGGATTACCGTGATTGACTCCAAATCCGCTTCATACGGTTATGGGCTGGCGGTTGTTCATGCGGCGCGTCTTGCACAGGAAGGCTTATCTCCGCGCGCCATTGAGGCGGATGTGCATCGCTTGTTGGCGGAGCGAGAGCTGTATTTTCTTGTGGATGATCTGGAATATTTACGGAAAGGCGGGCGTATCGGTCGTGCTTCAGCGATGATCGGTACGCTGCTGAACGTGAAGCCGATTCTATCCATTGATGAAAATGGAGTGATTTACCCAGTTGAAAAAGTACGCGGGCAGAAAAAAGCGATGCTGCGAATCGTAGAGATGATGACGCAGAAGCTGACTGCACGCAAAATCCATCTGGCGCTGGGGCATACGGCGAACCGCGAATCCTGCGAGCCGCTGTTGCAGCTGCTACAGCAGCATTACGAGATCGGTGAATTGATCTATTCGGAGATCGGGCCGGTCATCGGGACGCATACAGGCGCGGGTACAATTGCCGTATTCGCTTGGCCGGATGAACAATAAATGAGGGATGAATGATGAATATCAATCTGGATCAGATTGGCGTTCGGCAGGTCAGCGGCGTGAGTGCTTCCAAAGAAGGGGAGCTTCACGCCTTTGGCATCTCTACCGTACTGGATTTGTTGGAGTACTTTCCGTTCCGATATGAAGATTACCGGCTGAAGGCACTGCAAGAGGTCAAAGATGGCGACAAAATCACGGTAGAGGGCAAAATTGTCGGGCTGCCGGTATTACAACGCTATGGTAAAAAATCGCGTTTAACATGCAATGTGATGGTCGACAACTGGATGGTCAAGGCGACTTGGTTTAACCGTCACTTTTTAAAGGATCAATTGACGACCGGGCGCGATATTATTTTGACAGGCAAATGGGATCAACGTCGTGCGCAAATGACGATCACCGATTCGGAATTTCCTGATAAAGGGACACAACGTAGCGGTAGTCTGCAGCCGGTCTACTCGGTTGGTGGCAAGATTACGCAAACGTGGATTCGCAAAATGATTAATCAGGCGCTGGATCAGTATGGTGAGATGATTCCTGAGGTATTGCCGCAGGAATTGATTCAGCGATATAAATTAATGTCACGCAAACAGGCGATTCGTCAGCTGCATCAGCCACAGGATGTGGGCGAAGGTAAGCAGGCACGTCGGCGGATGGTATATGAGGAGCTGTTTATGTTTCAGCTCAAATTGCAGGCGTACCGTAGCATGAATCGTAAGCGTTCAACCGGTATTGTGCATACAACCGACAATGCAACGATTCGTGAGTTTGTGCGCAGTCTGCCATTTGAATTGACGGATGCACAGAAGCAGGTTGAGCTGGAAATTCTGAAGGATATGCGTTCGCCGTACAGCATGAACCGTTTGCTGCAAGGCGATGTCGGCTCTGGTAAAACGGTGGTGGCAGCGATTGGCTTGTTCGCAACGGTGCGATCCGGTCATCAGGGTGCATTGATGGTGCCGACCGAGATTCTGGCGGAGCAGCATGTACGCTCGCTCAAAAAGCTGTTTGAGCCGTTTGATATTACGGTGGAAATGCTAACCAGCAGCGTAACCGGACGTCGACGCAAGGATTTGCTAGCATCACTGCAAATGGGTATGACGAATATTATCGTGGGTACACATGCGCTCATTCAGGAGGATGTCTTTTTCCGCAGTCTCGGTCTTGTTGTTACGGATGAGCAGCATCGCTTTGGGGTGAATCAGCGCAGCATTTTGCGGCGGAAGGGCTTTGACCCGGATGTGCTGACGATGACGGCGACGCCGATTCCGCGTACACTGGCGATTACGGCATTTGGTGATATGGATGTATCTACGATCTCCGAACGTCCCAAAGGACGCAAGCCGATCACTACGTATTGGGTGAAGCACAATATGATGGATCGTGTGCTAGGCTTTATTTCACGCGAAATTGGTCAGGGACGGCAAGCATATGTTATCTGCCCACTAATCGAAGAGTCGGACAAGCTGGATGTGCAAAATGCGATTGATCTGTACGTCGAGCTGGATCAGGCTCTGCCGGACACTACCGTTGGACTGCTGCATGGACGGATGAATGCGGCGGAAAAAGAAGAAACGATGCGAGCGTTTTATAGTAATGAAACGCAGCTGCTTGTTTCGACTACAGTGGTCGAGGTCGGTGTCGATGTGCCGAATGCGACGCTGATGATCGTGATGGATGCAGATCGATTTGGATTATCCCAGCTGCATCAGCTGCGTGGGCGCGTCGGTCGGGGGGAGCACGAATCGTTCTGTATTTTAGTTGCCGATCCGAAGTCTGAGATTGGACAGGAACGGATGCGAGCGATGACAGAGACGGATGATGGATTCGAGGTATCAAGGCGCGATCTGGAGCTGCGCGGACCGGGTGAATTTTTCGGGACACGTCAGAGCGGATTACCGGAGTTTAAGATTGCCGATATGGTCAGTGATTTTGAAGTGCTGGAGATTGCTCGCAACGACGCTGCTAAGATGGTTTCAAGTGAATTCTTCTGGACATCGCCGGAATACGAGCCGTTGCGCGAGTTTTTGCAACGTCAGCAGGTATTTCAGGGTGAGCTGATCGACTAACCTACAACAATCCAACAACGAGATAACAATTATTCAGCAATGAATGAACAATAAGAGACGCGACTTGAAGAGACTCTACTAATTAAGAAGAGAGTCATATTCATCGTCAGCGTCTCTTTTGTATATCGTGATCCTTATTTTGTATATCGTGACCTTATAATGTAGGTAATAGACAGTTGTACTATATCTAAGCGGCGTATCAAGGAATCTGACGAATCCACATGAACATGCTAAAATGATAGAACCTATCTACACATCCACAGGAGGAATGCTTTATGTCGGAACCTATCAAACACTACAATACCGCCGTGGAAGCTACATTGGAAGTGATCGGTGGCAAATGGAAGCCAGTTATTCTCTTTTTCCTGACATTTGGCAAAAAGCGCAATGGCGAACTGGCGCGTCTATTGCCTTCTATTACGCAAAAGGTGTTAACCCAGCACTTAAAAGAATTGGAGCGCGACGGTATTATTCAGCGCATCGTATATAATGAGGTTCCGCCACGGGTGGAATACGAGCTGACCGCTTATGGTGACAGTCTAAAAGAGATTTTACATGCGATGTGTCGCTGGGGAGATCAGCACGTAGAGCGCACGTACGGTGAGCAGGCGCAGATTCTTGCGCATGATCGTTTTTCGGAACAAGAAGAGAGCCTAGAATGTTGTGAAAATGATCATTCTGTAGAAGATATGCCAATCGCAATCCGCAGCGCTGCTAAGCATTCTTAACACCAGACATCTATCTGTAATGTTGAATCTTACTCTTCAATATTGCATCTCAAATCTCAATCTAAAGCCTGCTCATCCGCAGTAGAGATAATGTCCACATTCAACTCGGAATAATCCGCTGACGCCGCAACTCGTCGAATATATCCCAAAACATCTGCTCCGTATGCACAAACTCATGAAAACCAAGTCGACGTGCTTTACTACCATCCGCGAAAAAGTCATAATCCCAACTGAATACAAAATCGCCAAATGCCCATGAGGATACATCGCTATAAGGGTGCGGCTGCAAATCATACATTTCAATCATATGCTGCCATACAGGCTCTTTATCTTGCATCATCACATCCAGTGGCATTGGCAACGGTGGAGCCATCTTCATATCAAAATAAGCCGCAATCTTCGGCCATAGATCATTCCACCGGAACAGATCGCCATTGTTGATGTTCAATGCTTGATTGGCGCATTGCGGCTCAGTGGCTGCCCACACCGTTGCCTTTGCTAGTAGCGTAGCATCGGTCATTTCCAATAGCGAATGATACGCGCCCGGTTTGCCGGGAAAGCGCAGCGGAATGCCCAGCTCGCGCGATACCGACGCATAGACCGCGATCACAAGCGCCAGATTCATCGGATTGCCAAGCGCGACACCGCAGACAACAGATGGACGCATCGCTGACCAAGTCCAGCTTTTGCCCTGTTGGCGCTGCTCCAGAAACTGCTGCTGTGCCATATTGAATTCGGGTGGCATCGGCGCGGCGTCCTGCTCCAACGCCGGTGTTTTGAACGGTCCGAGATGCGCACCGTATACTTTGTAGCCCTGCATCAAGCTCACATGCTGCAAATCAGGATTCGCTGGTTCGACTGCATTCAGCACATTTACTAGCATCGTCACATTCGGTTCTACCAATTCTGCCCAGCTTGGACGATCCTGATACGCCGCATAAAAAATATGCGTGACTCCCTTCAATATGCCTAGCTTATATGCGGCATCGTTCGGATCTAGCAGATCCACACTTATATAACGCAACTGCTCACGATCCGTACCACCGCGACGCGATACGCCGATAATATGCCAATCCGGCAAAGTCAGCAAATGCTGAATCAAATTGCTGCCAATGACCCCATTTGCACCGATCACAAGTGCAACATTGGGGGGACGATTCACAGAAGAAGAGGAAGAAGATTGGTTGGTCATATACAGGCTCCTTTAATTTTACGATTTGGTTTGCCTGTTCATTGTGCATGAGATAAGTAGTGAAAAATAGTACGCACTTTCAGGTTACACTGTTACTTTGAAGTTACTATTGGCGTTGGAGAGAGTTTCAGAGGATACACATTATAAAAAATCCCCTCCGAGCGTCAGTGTAGATCTCATCATACAATGAGTGTTGGATCACTGACGGTTGGAGGGGACTGTAACATTCGTCTCTAAGAGTCATCATGGACGTATAGAGCAATATCCGTCTCATAACGTTATCATGAACTTACAAAGCAATAATTACTGCTAGCTGTTCATCCAGAATATTGAGGTATTGTTCATATTGCAGATGTGTAATTTTGCCCGAAGAACGCTTTTTCTTCAGGGTCAGACTTATGTTGTGGCTGAGCAGCTCGCGAAATTGTGCGGCAGCAATGCCTTGATGTTCGGCAATATGAATCACATGATCGCCATCCTGCAAATATTGTTTGAGCTCAGTTACGCGCAAACCAAGCAGGCTTGCGGCATGCTCTAGCAGTCGGGATAGCATCCATTCTTTGGAATCATGATGATCAGTCATATGGGAGTGATCCTGTTCAGCAGCATCGTAATCACTCGCACGCGTTGGTGCTGGACGATGATACGGATGGATATAGGATAACGAAGATTGGCGTTTATGTTGTAAGGTCATATAGCTGTTGTTTGCTCCGGCAACCGTATAATCAGTGGCTCTAACGGCAACACCAGCGAGCGCCGGAGAGCCTGTTGTTTGTTTATACATCATGTTCATACGTCCTCCTGCCTCTCCTGTTGTGGATAAGTTGCTGTTGCCATTGTAAACCACGCATATGAACGATTCGTTAATGTAATCTTAAAAAATGCTGAAACTGCTAAGACGACACAAAGCTGACATAAAATCAAACGTATCCTTTACTTGTTCACTACTCGAACGGACAGGAATGGTGCGATTGCTATATGATTCTACTTTCAAATATCAGTATTCTCTGCTATGGGCTGGATTTCGATATCATTATCACAGTCGGTTCCTTGTCTCAGCAATAATTCGTATTGAATTCCTATTCCTGCACAATTAAGATAAAAGGATGGTCAAAACAAAGCATCCTGCGTTTGGAGGACGGTCATTTTGAATGATATTGTAACACCGATTATTTTATTACAGCTGTTTGAGCGGGCGGCACTATTGCTAATTTGTTTGTTTTTATTAAGCAAGCTGCCGCATTTTCGTCAGATTTTTCAGAAGGAAGTGCTGGATACGAAGGATCGTATTATCCTGTCGATTATTTTCAGCGGCTTCGCCATTCTCGGTACGTATACAGGGATTAATGTAGAAGGATCGCTGGTGAATGTACGGATTATTGCAATTGTGTCTGGCGGTATTCTATTTGGCTGGCCCGTGGGACTGATTACAGGGATTGTATCTGGTGTTCATCGTTATTTGATTGATATTGACGGAGTCACCTCGATTCCGTGTCTCATTACGAGCATCACTGCCGGGATTGTATCCGGGTATATTCATAATAAGGTCAGCAGTCATAAGCGCTGGTTGATCGGGATTATCGCTGGTATGGCGTGTGAGGCATTAACGATGATTCTCATTTTGGTCATGTCACATCCGTATGCGCTGGGACGGGAGATTGTATCGATTATCGCACTGCCCATGATTCTTGGTCAGATCAGTGTTGGATTGATTGTGCTATTCGTACAAGGCGTAGAAGGAGAGCGGGAAAATATTGCCGCTCGTCAGGCGAAGCTGGCGCTCGATATTGCCAATAAAACGCTGCCGTATTTCCGCTCCATCAATAGCGATTCATTAAGGAAAATCTGTACCATCATCCGACAGGATATTCATGCCGATGCGGTGGCGATTACCGATAAGCGCTATATTTTGGCGTATGTCGGTCTGGGCGAGGAGCGTTATAATATTGGTCACGAGATTATAACGGATGCGACCAAGCAGGCAATCTCTAGCGGGGAGATTGTACTGATCAATGACGACGCCGAGGGCAAGGTGCCGAATATTCAGTCGCTGATTATTATTCCACTCAAGGAAAAGGGCGATGTGACTGGTACGCTGAAAATCTACTACCGTAATGCCCACAAAATCACCTATTCACTGAAAACGCTCGCTGTCGGTTTATCTCAGATCATCTCCACTCTGATGGAAGTATCACGCATCGAGCAGATGAAGGAGATGGCAAATCGCGCTGAGATCAAAGCGCTGCAAACGAGCATCAATCCACACTTTCTATTCAACGCGCTGAATGCTATCGCTTCATCCATCCGTATCAACCCAGATAATGCACGTGAGATGATTATCAATCTGTCTGGCTATTTGCGTCATAGTCTGGAATGGAGCGACGAGCTGATCGATATTAACAAGGAATTGGGACAGGTCGTCAATTATGTGGAAATTGAGAAGGCGCGCTTTGGCAGCAAGCTGAATGTGGTTTACGATATTGATGAGGTGGAAGTGAAAATGCCAAGTCTGATCATTCAGCCACTGGTGGAGAATGCGATTGTACATGGTATTTTAAAAGGGCGCGGTTCCGGTACGGTGACGTTATCAGTCAAAGATATTGGCGAATATGTAGAAATTACAGTCGAGGATACAGGCACTGGTATCGACCCAGATGTCATCGACAAAGTGTATCGCGGCAAAATGCCTGAAAATCGGATCGGCCTGTCCAATGTACATCAGCGTGTGAAGCTGATCTATGGTGAAGGGCTTCAGATCGAACGACTGGACAAAGGCACAAGCATCCGATTCAAAATCAAAAAGGAGCGGAGGGCATCATGAAGGCGATTGTAGTGGAAGACGAATTTCTGGCGCGTCAGGAGCTGGAATACTATATTCAAACGTACAGCAGCATCGAGATCACCGGCAGCTTTGACGATGGTCTGGATGTGCTGAAATATGTACAAAATCACGAGATCGACGCTATTTTCCTCGATATTAATATTCCATCATTGGATGGGGTATTGCTAGCGCACAATATTAGCAAGTTTTCACGCAAGCCGTATATTATTTTCATTACGGCATACAAGGAGCATGCAGCAGAGGCGTTCGAGATTGAGGCATTTGATTATATTTTGAAGCCGTATAGTGAATCGCGGATTACCTCGATGCTAACCAAGTTGGAAGCAACCTATGAGCGTGAGCATGGCGAACAAGCGCAGAATCATGCTGCGCCACCTGCGACATGGCAACCGGAACGACCATGGCAGCAGGTGGCGCAAGCCGGTACGCAACCCGATGTCAACCCACATTCCGTCGGCAGTAGTCGTGCCTTTGTCCATCCGGCAGGTCAGCAATCTCCTGTCAGTCATAACATCCATGCGCTGCAAGGCAAGATCAGCCTGTGGAAAAACGACAATATTCAGGTTATTCCAGTTGATGATGTGTATTATGCCTCTGCCAGTGAAAAGGTGACCAATGTGTTCACACGGCGTGATCAATATACCGTCAGCACTAGCATTTCAGAGTTTCAAGCAACATTGCCGGATGATTATTTCTTCCGTTGTCATCGCTCATATATCGTCAATATTAGCAAAATTCGTGAAATTGTCCCTTGGTTTAACAATACGTATCTACTGCGACTGCATGATCTGAATGATGAAGTGCCTGTCAGCCGCAGTAAAGTCAAAGAGTTCCGGCAGATCATGAATATATAAGTGCATTTCATTCCACATTCCATGCATTTCATTCCGAATCCGTCATCTGACACGCGATGTAGGGGTATACTTGTCCCATAGAGAATTCTCAAGTGTTCACACTACAAATTGCGGTTATGACGGAAAGGAATATCCATGATGAAAACACAACCCGCGTACAACACACCACTTCCACAAACTGGCGAAACGACTAGCAAACCAGTCAATCGCTGGCTGATCGTATTGGGTACCATCATCGTGCAGATGGGTTTGGGTACCATTTATACATGGAGCTTGTTCAACCAGCCACTTGTCGATAAATTCGGTTGGCAGCTTAGCTCGGTCGCTATTACATTTTCGATTACAAGCTTCGCGCTTGCTTTTGCTACCTTGTTCTCCGGTAAATTGCAGGAAAAATGGGGAATCCGTCGTCTGATCGGAACCGCTGGTATTGTACTCGGCGTTGGTCTGATGCTCAGCTCGCAAGTATCGTCGCTGTCGCTGCTGTATATTCTGGCTGGCGTTGTCGTCGGTTTTGCAGATGGTACCGCGTATATGACTTCTCTGTCGAACCTGATTAAATGGTTCCCAGAACGGAAAGGTCTAATCTCCGGTATCTCGGTCGGCGCTTACGGAACAGGTAGTCTGATCTTCAAATACATTAACGGCGCTCTGATTGGTTCGGTTGGCGTATCGATGGCATTTCTGTACTGGGGCATCATCGTATTGGCGATGATCGTAATTGGTTCGCGACTGATTCGTGAAGCTGTAGTCAGCGAAGCACCGGCTGTTGCCAAGGCATCGCAAGTGAAAGATGGTACAACATCGACTACAACTGTGGCTACACCAGCTATTGCTCATAACTACACAGTCAAAGAAATGCTGAAAACAAAACAAGCGTATCTGCTGTTCATCATGTTCTTTAGCGCTTGTATGAGTGGACTGTATTTGATCGGTATTGTCAAAGACATCGGCGTACAGTTGGCTGGTCTGGATCTGGCAACAGCCGCTAATGCTGTCGCTATGATCGCAATCTTCAACACTGTCGGTCGTATCATTCTCGGCGCGCTGTCGGATAAAGTTGGTCGTCTCAAAGTAGTATGCGGTACATTTATCGTAACTGCTGCAGCAGTTGCTGTACTGAGCTTTGTACCGTTGAACTTCGGTATCTTCTTCGCCGCTGTAGCTGCCATTGCCTTTTGCTTCGGTGGGAACATTACCGTTTTCCCAGCGATCGTCAGCGATTTCTTCGGTCTAAAAAATCATGGCAAAAACTATGGTATCATCTATCAAGGGTTTGGTATTGGCGCCCTTGCTGGTTCGTTTATCGCAGCTTGGATGGGTGGCTTCAAACCAACCTTTATTGTAATCGGCATCCTGTGTGTGATCTCGTTCCTGATCGCTGCACTAATCAAACCGCCCGTGTATGGCGAACGGTTGGAAGAACAACCCGACAATGCCAAATCCAAATGGAAACCCGAACCTCACACCGTTCGATAAGCTTCGATGCTGGATGAGTTCAACGGGAATAACAGATCGAATGATCCAGTATCGTATTGCTGTATAGTTTCGACTCATTTGTATTGTGCTCATTTGTTGCATCATAAAACAGCCTCCTACTCATAGGGGGCTGTTTTGTATGATCGATAGGCAAGAGGAATAGACAGAAGAAAGAGAGAAGAGGCGGGAGGAACAAATCCATTTCGCTCGTATAAATTCCCATAATAATAGGATTATTGGTGCTAATTAGGGTATAATAAATACAATTGAAATTACAAATATTAGCAAAATAATGATGGTTTTACGTAATTTCGCGCATATACGATGGTTATATCGGTTGTGTGACAGCGACAAATGACAATCTCTATGGTATCACATAGGAAGGAGAGATAAGAATGACACAGATTCGGTTATGTACACGCCGCCAAGTTATTGTTATGGATTTGCTGGAAGCGTTATCAAGAGAAAAGGCATTGTCGCCACTCAAACTTCCTCAGCAAGCGCATGACAAACATACGGTCGGTGAGGAAGGATATTACGCTTTTGTATGGGATGATCAGTCTACAATGATTTACGTTATTATTGATCAGTCAACGAGCATTCCATATTTGCTGCTGGAAGGACCGAAAGCGGAAGCGGCAGCAAGGATGCTACAGCAGGCAAGGATCGTAGAAACGGCGGATGAACTCATTTCACAGTGTCGGGAAGCTCGTCATACGGATGATAAGATTGATTTGATTTGTCGACTGGGCATTGCTTCATATTTTGATGTGCGGGCGGACATATTAGATGTGTTTCATCATTATATGTTGGATGGCGATGTACGGGTGCGGCAGTCGGCAGTATTTGCAACCAGTTTTGTCGGTTGGGCAGAATTTGAGCCGATGCTAGCGACAGCGATGGAACGCGACCCTGATACGCGTGTATCTGCTATTGCAGAGAGCGCGATTCGTATTATGAGAGAGAGCGATTGGAGCGATCCACAGCAATCGTCAGCGCGCTGAGAGACGAATCGTAACGATTTCTTCCTGAAAAAGGTGGAACTGCTATGCACATGGCAAAAGAATCGAGAATTATTTTCATAAAGTGTTGCATTTTGTGCCAAAGGCAATTACAAGCAGCACATTTTGTGCTAGAATGTCTGTAACAACGGCCGTACATTTCTCTGTGAGCCTCTAGCAATCTTGCTGGCCGCTTCCTACATGTACGGCCCTATATTTTTGCCGGTCCGCAGTATAGATGCTGTAAACCGCGATAAGTGAGGTGGAAATGATGAGCAAACCGGTGAACAGGCAAACCCTCCCCCGCAACCAGAAACTTGCCAGTACATATCAGATCCGCCGGACGTTATCGGTCAGCGAGCTGTCGATCATTTATGTGGCAAGACATATGGAGCACGGAACATTACATGTAATTAAGGAATTTTTTCCGGCAGCGCTAGTGAGCCGCAGTCGGGATCGTCGCACGGTCAAGTGTAATGCGGCGAATTTACAATCCAAATTTGCTGATATGATGCAGACCTTCCGACAAGAAGGTAAAATATTGAGCGAAGTGGATCATCCGGGCATCGTTCGTTATGAATCGGAATTTGAGCAGCATGGTACGGTGTATCTGGTGCTGCAATATTACCGAGGTAAGACGCTGGATCGTCATATCCGAGAGCACCCAGAGGAGCTGGATGCCGGATTTTTGCAGCGACGATTGTTTCCGGTTATTGATGCACTGGAATACATACACAGTCTGGGTTATATTCATCGCGATGTGAAGCCTAGCAATATTATGCTGACAGAAGATGGTCAGACGCTATTGCTGGATTTCGGTTCGGCGGTTCGTTATGAGGATCGTACGCATCAGATTCTCACCACAGCCGGATATTCGCCGATTGAGTTTTATTCGGGACGCTCTGTGCAGGGTCCGGTGTCGGACATCTACAGCTTGGCGGCGACATTCTACTTCTGCTGCCGAGGTAAGGCTCCGGTCGATGTGCCAAAACGTCTATTTAATGATACGCTGGAAAAGCTAGGTACCAATCAGGTGGCTTCGCCTATTCTGGCGCGAGTGATCCATTGGGGACTTGCTGTTTCAGCAGAAAAGCGCTGTGCCTCATTAAAATGGTTCAAAATTGCCATGCAGGCAGAGCGCTTTTGGAATCGTAATCTGGTGCTGACGCGTGGCAAAAAAGGTCAGACGAACCACGCTTCTGTGCAAACGTCTACCTCTACAATAGCTGCACCCGATGAATCGGCTGAACAGAAAATCGAGCAGTCGAACGAAGCAGAATATTCGCTTAAATAAATAAGGCGAGATATTGATCAATGCAAAAAACACAAGCAAACCACATCATCCCGATGTGGTTTTTTTTATTTGTTTATGAGGTTTTGCAAGGCAAAATAAGCAAAATACGTTTCGTATAGCAATACAGTATGCAATCTGGTTTACACAATCATGTAATGAAAGTACAAATGGTATTGGATTTTATGTAAAAACATGTTGATTACTGACATGCCAAAACAGACATAGGCTATCACTTATTCAAAAATAGGACTATTTTTGGAATCATATTGGACAAACGTAAAAATAGTACAAAAGGTTTGGTGAAATTTTGTAAGAAAGTTGTGGAACAAAAGTAAAAGGACTTTGATACCAAAAAATAAACATATACATTTTTGCTATCGCCGCGTAATGTAAAGCCTTAGCGCTTTAATTGACTATAGCTGGCTAGAATTTAAAATGCGAACATACTTTCCCAAATTAGGTCTATAGTCGTTTTATATGGAGATGACAATAATTTTACATTTTCAGGTTGAAAATTTAAGACTTAGAACTAATATTACAGATTTTCGGCATAATTTAGACAAAACAAGGTCATTTTGAAACGTTTCGACATTTGTTCGTATGATTTCCTAGTGCCGAATTCCTATAAAAATGACTAAATTCAAAAAATTGACAAGTAACCCTGTGGATATTGTATGATGTGTTTTGTAACTCGGAGGTCAGCAAGCATACACCATAACAAGCGGTAATGAAGCTGTGGAAGCAGTACATTATCCGTATTTGCAATCCTACTTTTGCAACTCCGCGTATGACCGTTTATACATAGCATGCAGGCGAGAATGGGAGGAATAACGGTGGATATTATTAACCAGACAAACCGTACGATGCTCTTTGAGGAGATTAACCCGGAAAAGCTTGATTTAATCACCTTGGTTGGAGATGTTCGTGGCATTGATAGTTTGAGTGACGATAAGATTAGGGAAATCAGCCAGCATTTGCTGGTACGTAGCTTTGATGAATTTTTGAACCGTTTCACCCCGACCGTCTATTCATTTTTTAACGCTGCCAATCAGAAGGTCGTTTACACACTGAAAAAACCAGAAGGCATCGCAGATGATTGCATTTCTGAGATTCGTATTGACCAGAACAATGATTTTCTGAAAATGCTGTTCACACTGATTGATACGAAGCGCAGTCAGGGAATTACCAATGTGGACTTCAAATTTGAAAATCTACTGGATATGATCTCACCGAAAAAAGTAATGGACGATATTCGCCAAGTGCGTAAGGAAATCCACTATATGTACGGTCAGTATGATCAGCTGGATGAAGGCGATCCGAAGAAGCTGGAAATGGGCGATAAGCTGAATCAAATGTTTGAGGAAGCGAGTCTCAACTATAACAACGTGATGGCGATGCTGCCGCTGGCGATTGAGGATATTAAAACGCGGCTGCTGCTGGGCGGTTCGCAGGATGACCGACAAGCGGAGGAATTCCGTATCGGTATGCTGAAGATTGGTGACGGCGGTGAGCTGCAAATCGTAGAAGCGCCGAAGGCGGATACAACAGAGCTGATGCTGCTGGACGATACCAGCACGACTGAGCTGATCTCTGTATTCGAAGAGGATTACGAAAGTGTTAGCGAGACGCCGTCGATGTACGTCAAGGATCTGGTCGTACGCACCTTCTGTCCGCTACCTGCGGTCAACACAGAAGTGAATACTGAGCTGGAAGTACAAAATTACAACACCTATCTGGAATTTTACAAAACGGCGAAGGATGAATTCGTGAAAGCCGTGAAGCCACTAGTAGAAAAGCTGCTCGGCGTGAAAATGTTCTTCGACCAATACGCAACCAAAAATCGCGGCATGGCGCCAAGTTTGCTCGTAACAAATACGAAGCTGGATCTGCTGGTCAAAAGTACGAATGCACCGCGTTTGGAAACGTATCTGAATACAGTCAACTCCAAAAACGATTTTACCGATACTGTATGGTTTGGCATCGTGCCATCCATTGAGCTGGAAGCATCGAACAATGTACGCGTGAGCCGCGCCCGTTTCAAAGGCACTGAGAAATCGCTGCGTCAGGATGGGAATACGCTGGAATCACTATCGATGCTGCTGCAAATCGTCAAAAACTACAAAGTACAGCTGTTCTTTAACTTTGAATCCGGTGAGGAAACGACGTTCAACCATGTTGCTACATCCGGTATCGACAAATTTATCGACAAATGTACACCGCTGCTGCGTCAGGATTACAGCGAATTCGCGATTCCGTGCCTGCCGAACTTTACGATTATTCCGAAGGATAAATCGGGCGTTATTATTGACAGCCGTATGATGCGCACCGAAGCTGGTGTAGAGCTGTCGCGAGAAAAAGAAGACATTTTGAAGCTGTGGATTGAGGGTGTATATGTCGGCGCTGCTTATGTAGCTGCTGGTGTGACCGCCGCGTATCAATGCCCCGAGTACTTGAAAGAGCATTTCAAGCAGGTGCAGCGTGATGCACCGGGCGTACGCTTCGATATTGAATCCGGCGATAACAGTTTGCGCTTCGTAACGACAATGGCAAAAGAAATTACCGGCTTCACCAACAGCATC
Organism: Paenibacillus sp. JQZ6Y-1; assembly: GCF_040719145.1. Lineage (NCBI taxonomy): Bacteria > Bacillati > Bacillota > Bacilli > Caryophanales > Paenibacillaceae > Paenibacillus > Paenibacillus kandeliae. The sequence goes on along the minus strand of NZ_JBFDUZ010000001.1, from coordinate 2,678,290 downwards.
AAAGATTCAATCAACCGTAAAAACTTCGGCTTTGTCTTTTCCTCGGAAAATGCGCAGTTGCTGGGCAAGGATATTCGCCGCATTACGGTGTATAAGGCAAGAAGTCTGGCGATGTCAGAGGACGGGTTTGACTCCATTTACAAAACGCTGGTTAGCACCTATGTCGAACGCATTTTGCGCTTCCAGACGAGCGATTTCAAATACGAAAATATCGTCAAGTTTTTCAGCAACAACCCAAGTAGTCAGAAAAGCCGCTGGCTCGGCGCCAAAGGCTCGGTCAATTCGATTGTGCAGGATGGCGACGATCTTAATTATCTGATCGACGAGAAGAACAATCTGTGCAATATCGATCTGATGTTCAACGGCAATGTGAAAAATCTCGAAGTTACTATTACCAAAGCCACCAGCGCAGCTCGCGCATAAGACATGGTCTTGCTGTTTGGCAGTAACCGGAAGCACCGGCAGGGAACGCCGTAACGTTAGGACGACGATTCGTCTGGCATCCCTGCCAATCTTCTGGCTACCATTTTCGATTCTTAAAATGGAAATTGGGTCGCCAGCAGTGCTCTATATGCTTTCATGACATATAAGTTGTGATAACAACGAATTGACGACATCAAAATTTGAATCCTCCCGTATTAGGATGGATGCAGGTACTACGGAATCAGCAAAAAAATGTTGAACCAATTGTTCAGTCTCTGTCGTTATTGGACGTTATGTACAACGGAAGCAAGGTATGTTGGGGGCGGCTCCACAGGCTCCGTTCCTTTACATAAAAAAAACAAAAAAGTTCGTATCCAAGGAGGAACACACATGGGTTTCACACTCAAAGTAGAAGGCGCAGAAACAATCGAGCTGGGTCTGGACAACATTCAAACGGTTGTATACGACACGGATACACCGGATGATTCCAACGCACGCTCCACGGATGTCGGCTCCACACTGCGGATTACCGGCAAAATCATCACCGCTACCGATGGTGACAAAGCGGATGACACAATGAAGCTTGCAACATGGTCGCTCGTTCCTGCTGAAAAAGCAGACTGCTACCGCAAAGTGACGCTGGAAGTGATTTCCGCTGATCAAGTGGTACGCAAAATCTATTTCCCGAATGCGTTTGTCGTGGATTACAACGAGCGCTTTGGCGATGTAGAAGGCGTTGGTCAATTCAGTCTGTTTATCAAGCAAAAGAAAGACAAAACCGAGCTTGCCAAAATCGAGGGCGGTTATTCCAGTTAATATCGGATACACCAGAGCCGTGCGACCGCGCGGCTCTATCCTCTCATTCTGTGCAAAGAAGGTGAGTCGCTCATGAAAAACTGGTATCAAGTACTGGAAGTGCCACAGCAAGCCAGTCCACAACAAATCAAGCAAGCGTATCGCAAGCTCGCCAAGCAGTATCATCCTGATCGCAATCAGGGGAGCGCACAGGCAGAGCAGATGTTCAAGCAGATTCAGCAGGCTTACGAAACGCTAAGCGATGAACAACGTCGCAGCCAGTATGATCAGACATTAACAGGCAATACATCGGAACCGCATTCCTCTTCGGCACAGAACCATGCAGCCAAGCGATCTACGGCGACGGCAAGCCCTGACTTCGATCCGCGCAATGTACAGGCGCAGTTTGAACGTTTTTTTGGCTTTAATGCCAATGGACAGAAAAAGGCAGAACCCGATAACAAAACAAGTAAAAATCCGCTGGACACATCACACATCTTTGACCGGTATTTTGGACCGCGAAAGTGAAGGTCAGTCCTGCAATGGAGGTTGTACATACATGAAATCCGAGAGAACCGCAGCATTATGGAGTGTCGATATCGGAATTGCCGCTCTGTCGCTGGCAATGCTGGTGTATGTGTTTATGACACCTTCGATTGTACTCCGAATACTGGCTGTACTAATGGTGCTGATTGCCCTAGGCTGGTTTGTTTATGATCGGTGGGTGAAGGGCAGACATGAGGTCGCCATTTATGAGGAAATTCGCGAAATTATTCTCGTTGACGAATTTGGTGAACGCATCAAAGGCTGGGATATTATTGGCGAAACCAGCATGCTAATCGGCAAAAATACGCGCCATAATCGGGTCGATATTGATCTGTCCGGCAGCGATTATGCCTCTCTCGTTAGCAGCCAGCATGCCGTGCTGAATTGTGTGAACGGTCTCTGGTATGTGGAAGATGCTGATTCCAGTAATGGCACAGGCATTCGTCCAGCAACCGAGAACAAATCCAACAAAATCGAAATTGGACGTCCTTATCCGATTGGACCCGGGGATGTTTTATATATTGCCAACACGAGATTGCTCGTAAATTGAGACTGGGAGATGACAACGATGAGTTTAACAAGATGCCCCAATGGACATATGTTCAGCACAAGAAGACATGGTAGCACTTGCCCGTATTGCAACACAGTAGTCGCTATGGAGACAGGCACCGGCGGACCGCGTCCAGCTATCCGCATTCATGAAGAAGAAGAGAAAACGATGCCTTATCTTGGTGAAACGGTGGGCATTCATCCGGTTACCGGTTGGTTGGTCTGCATCGAAGGTCCACAGCTCGGTCAGGATTACCGAATTATGGCGGAGAAAAACTTCATCGGTCGTGCGGAAGAGATGCACATTCGCATTATCGGCGATAACGCCATTTCCCGTCGCAATCATGCGGTCATTGTATACGATCCGAAAAAGCGCAATTTCTATCTACTGCCCGGGGATGCTTCCGGTCTTGCCTATCATAACAATGAAGCGGTGTATTCGCCGGTAGAGCTGAATCCCTATGATGTATTGCAGCTAGGTCACAGCAAATTTATCTTTATTCCGCTGTGCGGTGCCCATTTTGAATGGGAAAATAACGCTCTTGTTGCTGAATAGGAGGGTTGGCTGATGAGTGCAATGGTAACGCCCTATATTGTATTTGTCTGTGCCTGTGCCATTCTGGGTGGACTGCTCGTGCTGCGGCATCGGCTGGTGCTGCAAACGGCAGGCATGCCGCTGCATGTCAGCACTGCTGGTTTGCCGATGGAAGGTGTACAGCTTGGTAATGGACAGACGATTGGTACGCGCCCGGAGCAGGATGATTATTTTGCCAGTCAAACGACTTCGGTAGGTACGCTGGCAGTTCTGGCAGACGGCATTAGCGGTTTGGATCATGGTCGGATGGCGAGTACGCTGGCAGTTACGACCTTTATGCAGGATTATGAGCAGGTGAAGGAGTATCGTCAGATTCCAGATTATATGGAGGAAGCGGCGTTTGCCAGCAATCGTGAGATTGTGCAGCAGCTTAAGGGCAATCACGGTGGCACTACGCTGGCAGCGGTGGTAATTACGGGGCGTCATCTGTATTGGGGCGCGGTCGGGGATAGCATCATTACCGTGTTCCGTAATAGCAGCTTTATTCCAGTAAATTCGATGCATACATTCGGCGCAGCCGTATTGCAGCAAAAGGTATTGTCCGGCGAAATGACACGTCAGCAGGCGGATAGCAGCCCACAGCGTAAGCAGCTGGTCAATTATCTGGGGTATGAAGGGTTTGACCATATGGAAATTTGTGATACGCCGTTTGTACTGCGTCCGGGGGACAAAGTGCTGCTATGCAGCGACGGCATTTACGATGCGCTGACAGAGGTGGAGCTGGAAGCCATTTTGAAGGCAGAACAGACACCGCAGGATGCGGCAGATCGGATCATCGAGAGTATTCAACAAAAACAGCTGAAGCACCAGGATAATGCGACAGTGATCATTATGGAGCATGGCCTGAGCGGGAGGTAGTCAATGAGAAGAGAAAACAGTGATGTAAAGACAGCTTTCGTCTCGGAGGCAGGCTCTTTGCTCGATAATCGGGATTATTTTGCCTATACTGAGCTGGATGATCGCGCTTGTTACGTGATCGCTGACGGACTGGATGAGGATGAGCAGCAGCGTAGCGCCGAGATGGCAGCCAAGATCATTTTGGAAAACTTTATGGAAAAGCCAAGCCTATCGCGCTGGCGTATTCGCCGTTGGCTCAAGGAAGCGCACGAAACGCTCAAATTTGAAAGTCGTCGTATGCGTTTGAAAGCGAGTCTGCTCGTGATCGTGACTGACTATACCAAGTATGTTTGCGCATCCAGCGGCAATGCACGACTGCTGCATCTGCGTAATGGAAGACTGCTTGTGAAAAGTCATGATCAGAGTCTGGCACAGCTGATGGCAGATCGTGGCAAGCTGGCACCAGATAAGGTGTACCATCACGAGGAAAGCAGCAATCTGATGGAATATATCGGTAAGCCGGAGCAGTTCGGCATGTCCTTTATCCGTAAGACACGTATGATGGACGGCGATGTGCTGCTGCTGAGTACGGCGGGATTGTGGAAGGGGCTGGATCAGACTGAGATTGCCGATGCGCTGTCTGAGTCGCAGGACCCCCAGACATTTGCCGATACGCTGGAGGATGTGCTGCTAAGCAAGCAGGCGTACCACTACGACAATTATACCGCCGCAGCCCTTTACATAAACAAGGTGTATCAGGATGACCCGAAAAAGAAAATGCGCATCATCCGCCGCATCCTCATTGCGGCACTTGTCTTTTTTGTCCTCGGTGGAGGTGTATGGTGGGCGACGTACCGCAGTATGGAGCGCAAAGCCGAAGCTGCCGCTAATCTGGTCGAATATCAGCAAACGGGGGATCAATATACCCAACAAGGCGATTACGACAAAGCACTCAAATCGTATAGTGAAGCACGCAATTCTGCTGTCAAAATTCGCGACCGTCTGCACAAAGTTACCTTAGGTGACAAAATGAAAATTGCTCAATCCATCGTTGATGGGGACGGCTATCTGAAGCAAAAGGAATACGATCAGGCGATTACTAGCTACAAGGCTGCCCGTCAGCAAGCAGAGAATTACCCGATCTTCAGCGAAGCCGCTATCCAAAAGCGACTGGATCAGACCGAAGCCTTTGCCAATGTAAATCAAACTGTGCAGCAGGCTGACCTCAAATTCCAATCCGGCGAATATAGCGCCGCCAAAAAGCTGTACGAACAGGCAAACAAAGAAGCAACGCAAGTGGCATACACCGATGCGCAAAAAGACGTCACCGCCAAACTAACCGACACTCAATCCAAGCTGGACGAAATCCAACAGCAAACCCAAGAATTGCGTGCCGAAAAACAAGAAAAACGCGGTGATAAAGCACTCGACGCAGGCAACTACGAACTTGCTGTTACCGCCTACGGCGACGCACAAGGCATCTACCAAGACATCGATAAACTCGAAAAAGTGCTATCCGTCGAACGCAAAATCAGCAAAGCTGAAGAACAACAAGACAAACGCGCCGAAGCCGCCATCGCTGCTCAAAATCAAGCTGCCCAACAAAACGCAGCCCTAAACAACACCAAGCCCGCAACAGGTACTAGCACCACCGAAACAACCGGAACCCTAAACGGCACAGGTCCCACCGCCACAAGTAACGGAGCCACCAAGCCCGCCACCGAATCCACCGGCATCACCGATAGCGGCATAGCCAACGGTTCCTAAAAAATAAGATAACCTAAACAAAAAAAATCAATAAAAAGACCATCAAAAGAACCAACATCAAAATATATCTCAGTCTTCCAAAGCCCTTGACCTTGCTCTTCAATCAATACCCTGCCCCACCCTAAGCCTTTGGAAACTGAACATAGTGCATATGCACGGAGCGGAGGGAAGAGAATAGGGGAAAAGGACGACTTTGGAGTGCGGGAATCTACAAGTTATTCCTAATCCGTAGATTCCTGCGGCTCCATCGGAGGACGTTCCCCTATCTCTTCCCGGAGCGTCCCCGCATACCTGCACCAAATATGTCATTCCCAAAGGAGCCCCACCATGAAAAGCCAGCTGCAAGCCATCATGCAAGACCGGATCCAACGCCTAACCCAACTGGACGATCGCCGACTGATGCGCCAGCTGGTCAATGACTTTTTGATTGACATGGTTGACCATCAGGAGCAAATGCTGAATCGGCTGGAGCAGCGCGTTATGGAAGAGAGCCGTACCATCAGCGACCGATACGACATCTATGGAACGGTTTGCCGCCAAGAGGATTGGGACAGTGCACGTACGTTTCTATATCCTGTTTTGCCAGAAGACGTACAGCAACAGCATTTGAATATCCGAGAGCTGCTATCTGCCGGTACAGCGCAAGAGGGTATCGGCGGAGCATCGGAGCAGCGCTTGTGCCGCTTATTTTTGGAAATGGAGACGGCTGAGGTGCAGCAGCTGGCACGCAGTGGACGAACCTTTCGCGCAGTCGTGACGACCAATGCTGGTCGATACGATGTCCATACGATGCTGCGTCCATCGTATGATTATGCAGCGCAGCTAGAGCATCTATATGCCAGCTTCCAGTTGAGCGGATTGGGCTGGAAAACGGTATACCATCCATATCTGTATAAATTCGTGGATGTCCTACTACAACGCTGGGAGGTACAGCCGACACCGGAAGAGCAAATTGTGTCGATTACAGTGGATATGGAGGAATTTCAGTCGTATCAGCGACCGGGCTGGATTCCAGTTTGGAATGTACAGCAGCTGCGTATCAAGAGCACTGGATTTCCGATGCCTGCGCTAGATCGCATTCATTATGAGCATCTGATCACATTGCAGCGCTATGGAACGGAGCATGGGTATGCAGTCGATGCGTCTGCGGAGGATATTCGGTATATTAAGCGCGGCACACAGGATATGACGATTGTATCGACCGAGGAACGATCTGGCTTTTGGCAGGTGCTGCAAATTCATCGTCCCGACGAATCGCGATATACTCATAGTCCCTATCCGCTGCTGGATAACAGATACGAGGATCCATTTGCCCATCATCATGCAGAGCGACAATCCTTACCGATTCGTACGCGCGGTGAATTGGAACGTCTGGTACATATGCTAGCTTATGCCAGAGGCATAAAGCTGGTCGATATGCAAACGGAACCCCACTCCCAAGCGCCTGTATCCGTACCACCGCGTACCGAGTATAACGAGCTAGATCTAAACGAATTTCTTGGCGATAATATCCGACCGGATGCCCATCGCCCGCTACTGACGTTACAATTTCGACAGCTGCCATCTCAAGCGTTACCTGCCTTTTTACAGCAGGATCAGCTTCATTATCTTGTAGCCGAGCTACAACGCCGGTTGCCAGAATATCGGTGCAAAGGAGTATGGATATGAATTATATTTGGGATTTGCTCATACGCGCGCAGGACAAGGGCATACCTGAATCGTCCATCACCTTTGTACCGGCGCAAAGCTACTCGCCGTATATGGAGCTAAGCTTGAATGAGTTGAATGCGACCGAGATTGAGCAGCGTGTAGAGCTGAATCCGTATTATCGGTTTGAAACCTTGTTCAAGCATTGGTTTCATCCTGATCTGCAAGAGGATGAGGAAATGCGGCTCATACTCTTCGATATGATCATGCACTTTCTCGCACATATTGATCGGTATGAGGGGATGACGAGACGCGAGTATGAAATTCGCTTTATCCTGCATGATCTGGAACAGGGTGTATTCGGCGCTGAAGCAGCGCAATATATGCATATGTTGAATCGGGATGAACAGGAGCAGCTGGGCGAGCAATTGCTACGGCTGTATGAAATGGGAGAGCCGATTGCCTTACTGCGACAGCTGTTGCGACGCTGGTTCCCGCGCTCACTCATATATGTGAATCGGGATGAGCGTCAAGAACTGCTAGTGTATATCGGTCAACCGGATCATGAGGGCAATCGCGCCAGAGTGAATCTGCTGCTGTTGCTGTTTGTACCGATTTTGTTTGAGGTACGCATGTACTGGAGCCATCATTTCGGGTTAGTCGGCACGGATGAGACGATGAAGATCGATGGCATTGCCCTCTATTGACCCAACATCACGATACGCCGTATCGCGCATAGGCATACGGACAACGAAAGGATGATCGCACATGAACAAAACATACTCTTACCGGCTGCACAATCATCCGCTGGAGCGTCAAAGCAGCAAAGGTCAGGCGCGTTTCACCCGAGATGAATTGGAGGAAATGACCACCTTTGAACTGCGGAATATTTGCTACAAGGAGCGACTGGTCGAAGGTATCGCCGGTACGCTGGATCGTGAGGAACTAATCCGTACCATTCTCAAATTCCGTGGTATGCAGCATACCCTGCGGATTGAACGTCATCGCAAAGGCGGATTTGAGCGAATTGTATCGGTGCTTGGACGGTATTTGAATGCGCAAAAGCCGGATCATGGCAGTATTCGTGTACCTGCTCGTATCGTGCTGTATCAAGGGATTCGGTTAGGCTTACTCGACAATTATATGATCGAAGCTGGACCGGGGTTGGGCGAGAATGTGCTACTTGTGAACGATAACGGCGAGCTTTGCGGCATTTTGAATGTGAAAGGGCTGGAAGATGAGCCAGGCAAATATTTGCTGACTGCACCAAGTCATTGGGAATATCGGATGACGGCGAACCAGAATTACAGCTTGTATTTTACGAGACGACAGGATTCGGATTATCTATATCATGCGTATTATAGCGACCGCCCGCTGATTCCAGCGAATCTGCATTATTATCGTGTGCCTGTAGCTGAGCTAGAAATTCGGATTCCTGAGCCAACCGATACCGTGCTGGCTATTGATTTTGGTACATCGAATACGACAGCAGGTGCGTATCTTGGTAGTGGATACGGACAAGCAGTACAGCAGGAGGAATATGGATCACGCAATCAGGATCGGCTGTTCGGTCAGAATACACCATATCGTAAGCGCGACGAGATCAACTATGTGGTCTTTCCCAATGTGACCGACAAGCAGGAGCAGTGGTTGGAGCTACTGCCGACTCTGTCTGCGGCGGCAGATTGTGCAGATGCGGACAATGTGCAGATGGTATATGGCTATGATGCACTCGCTTATATTCAGCGCAATGGGCATAACAGCCGTGCGACCGTATTTCGCGGCATGAAGCGCTGGGTGAACGATTATGATCGCACCGAGGAGCTGATGGACGCGGCAGGCAATACAGCGTATCTAACTCGTGGCGATATTTTGAAAGGATATATGTCGTATGTGGTAGAAACGGCAGAGCAGCAATTCAAATGCCGATTTACCCATCTGCATATTTCCAGCCCAGTCAAACTGAAAACCCAGTTTCTAGATATGTTCACCCGCATGTTGCCAGAGTACGAGATCGAAACCGAGGATGCACTGGATGAAGGTATGTCGGTACTCTATAACACGATTGCCGATCAGATTGATAAAGGAACCTATGTGGACGGCGAGGAATATCAAGCGCTGGTCATTGATTGTGGCGGCGGTACGACTGACCTTAGCTCCTGCCGATTCAGCATTCACGAGGGTCGTATCTCCTATGGTCTGGATATTCACACCAGTTATGAAAATGGCGATACCAATTTTGGCGGCAACAATATTACATATCGGATTATGCAGTGGATGAAGATCGTCTTTGCTGAATGGTATAGCGGTCAACAGCGCCGGATTGATATGGATGCACTGATCGATATTCCGGGTGCAGAACTGTTCCGGTATGTCGATGAATACGGCATTCATGCAGTATATGAGGGCATGGAAGCACGCTATCTGGAAGCGGAAAAGATCATCCCGACCAAGTACCGCGATTATGAGCAGCGTAGTCGAGACGAGTATCAGCGTGTACGCGGTAATTTCTATTTTCTGTGGGCAATGGCGGATCAGATGAAGCAGGAGTTTTTCCGCAAAACCGGCATTTTGCGCAGTCGCTTTCATGATGACAGTGAAATGACGATGGATAGCGATATTAAAATTACGCGCGTCGATCGCTGGTTTTTGTCAGTCGGAGAACCAGATGGACGGCTGCGCAACGAGTATCGTCCGCCAGATGTCGTGTTTAATATTCGTGAGATCAATCAGCTGATCAAGGCGGATATTTATGAGATTGTACGCAAGTTTCTGGATGAATTTTATCAGGATGGACGATTGCAGGACTTCTCGATTATCAAGCTGACAGGACAATCATGCCGGATTGACGTATTCCGCGAAGCCTTGAAAGAATTTGTACCGGGACGCAGCATCGAATTTCGGCAGAAAACAAAAGAAAACAGTCAAGTGCCAGACCTGAAGCTTGCCTGTCTGCGCGGCGCGATTCGCTATCTGAATGCTAAGAAGATCGGTATGATCAAGCCAGTACTGACCAATGAAACACCAGCGATTCCATATTCGGTGACGGCGTATACGCATACTCGTCAGGAGATGACGCTTATTCGTAGTCTGGAGCGCGGTCGTACCTTTGGCAATGTATCGCGTCCACAGCATACGACAGAGATTGAATTTTTCGTGTGGGCGGATGATGGCAGCTTGCGTCACCGATACGTATACAAAGGCTGGGCAGAGAGCTTCCGTCCGGTAGTATACGAGGAAATTGAAGATATGTACGGCGCTTATATCATTCAGGACGAGACGGATAGCATTAGCAATGGAGAAACGAAATTTTTCGTTTTTGCTGGCGAACAGCGCTGGGGCTTCCATATCGTACCGGTGCTGCGGGATAACGAACAGCTCTATGTGGCAGATCGCCAATTCTTTGCTTTTGAAAATGATCTATCAGAGCTGGATTTCTTCGACGGTACGAAGTAGAAGTAACAGCGATATAGAATTATGCACTATGTAGTGAACGGATGCAGCGCTCAATCGCTATACCAGCTAATCAATGACACGTAAACGAAAGGAGGTGGTGCAGTGTTTACGTATATACAACCTCGTTTTGAAAAAGGACGCGTGCTGAAAACGGAAATGCTGGAGCAGGTGCGCGATTATCCGCGTGTACTAGCAAATATTCAGTACGACGAATATAGCGACGGCATTATCAACGGTGCGAATGTGACTGTCGATCCGGCAGAGCTGATTGTAGCACCGGGGCTGGTTAAATTTCGTGATCACCTGTATATGCTAGAGCAGCCACAGCGGCTATTTTACAAGGCGACAGAACAGGAGCAAATTTTGCGCATTCGGTTTGAAGATCATGGATCGAATAGTGATTTTGATCGGTTGGCGGGAGTGCTGGTGCTGGGAGAGCAGCCGCCTACGCCGGATGAACTGGAGCTAGGACGATTTAAATTGAAGCAGGGCGCGATTCTGCGATCGGATTATGTGGATTTTGCTGATATGGTGACAGAGTTTAACACATGGAATCCCGTCTCTGCGCGTTATGCGGGTATTGGTCAAGATACACTGCGACCAGAGATATTGCACCGTTTTGCCCGTGAGCTGTTACAGACAGGCACACAGGATGCAGCGGATTACGCATTTGCTTTTATGGTATTAAATGCGCAGCGAATTGAGCGCACCGTGGTCGAACATTATATCGCCGCTCGCAATCAGACCGAACCCGGCAGTGGCAGCAATATGAGGCTGCACCGCCAGTTGACTGTTATTTTGCAGGATGCTGCCCGTGGTAAACGAAGCTCGTCTCGCTGGAATGGTCGCAGCCCCGGTGGACGGATGATCGTGGATTAATATATGCAGCTTAGCTGACAACACAGGGAGGAATCACCGATGCCATTTGAAGATGAGAAAATTGCTGCCGTATTGAATGAATGGGAAGAACAACAGCGCAATCATGATATTTTGAGCGGACCGGTTGAAGCGGAGGGGAGAACATACACGTTTGCACCGCGTTCCTTTTTTGACGATCGGCTGCATATGTATGTACCGGAATCGTTTCAGTTAATGTCCAAGTCGATGCAAAAAGCCAAATATCCGTATGAAGATCGTCCGGCGGTTATTCTGACAAATGGGCGTTGTGAGGTGGATCTTACCTTTCAGCATGTGGATCAGCCGTTACAGGATGATTGGATTCCTGAATTGGTCGACGGAATGAAGCAGATGATCCGCAATGTACAGCCGACGAATGTCTTTTACGAGCAAAAGGTAGAGCAGGTAAACGGCAAGAGTATCGGCTATTTTGATTTTAAAAGCCCGGCGCTGGATCAGCCTGCGTATCGCTTGATGTTTTATTTGGAATTGGACGGGGAGACGATTATGGGCGGATTTAGCTGTCCGTATAAAAGTCATGCGGATTGGCGTCCGTTGATTATGCAAATGTTGCATACGATCCACACGAAAGCTACAACGGAAGGGGGAACGATCCAATGAGCTTTATGCCCACCTCATCATCCAAATGGCCGGATTTATCGAATGGCGAACTGCCGATGCTGTTTCCCGATATTTTCAGCATTGGCGATCTGGATGTGCAGCCGTATCAGTTTGAACGCATCCTCGATCTCAAAATCGTGAAGCAGCTGAACGAGCATGTGACCTTTACCCTCAGTGGTATCGTGCCGGAGGAGTTGATGGATCAATATGTAGAACATGCAGATGAAAATGAGCAGATCGAAGTATTTATTACGAATCTGCTGGAAGATGTGTACAGCGAGCGGGAGCGGCTGTTTCAAGGCACCGTAACCAATATCTCGATCAAAGCCGTGCATGGCGTACGGGAGCTGCATATTGAAGCGCAAAGTCTAACGTCCAAAATGGATATTGAGAAAAAGCAGCGCTCGTTCCAAAAAACCGAAGATACATATCGCGATCTGTTCAATCATGTGGCGTCAGATTATACCGAGGCAAAGGTGCTGGACGAAGCTTCCAACGGTCAATACTTGGGTGAACTGTTTGTACAGAATAAGGAAACGGATTGGGCATTTCTCAAACGTCTCGCTTCCCGTCTGCATGCGCCGCTCATTCCGATGTCCACCCAGCCCGGATTGAAGCTCATGATTGGTGTGCCGGAAGGCGATACGCCGATCATACTGAACGAATACAATTACACGGTCAAAAAAGACCTGATGGAGCATAAGCTCAAAGCGAACAATGATATTCCCGATGATCTGGAAGAATCCAGCATTAGCTATGAAGTGAGTAGTTACGAGCTATTGGAATTAGGTACTCCTGTACAGTTTCTGGATAAGGTGCTGTATATTGCATCTGCCGAAATCGGGATTGACGACGAAGTGCTGATGGGAAAATATATGTTGCGCGACCGTCCCAGCTTCCGCAATCGCATCATCTGGCCATATGAACTGTCCGGCTCTTCATTGTTCGGCAAGGTAATCGACATTATGAAGGATCAGGTCAAGATCAAGCTGGATATTGACCAAGGCTCTGAAGATAGCGGCGCTATGTGGTTTCCGTATTCAACGGTCTATTCTTCACCCGATGGCAGTGGCTGGTATGCGATGCCAGAGGTCAATGATCAGATTCGGCTGTATTTCCCCAATGAACGCGAGCAGCATGCGTTTGTCGCCAGCTCAGTCGATCTAAAATCATCCGATCCGGTCAAACGCAGTGATCCCGCAGTCAAGAGCATCAGTACCAAATACGGCAAGCAGGTAATTTTCAAGCCGGGAGCGGTGGAGATTATCGCTAACGGCGAGCTACTGATCCGCCTGACTGACGAGGGCGGGATTGAGATCAACAGCAACAAGAAGATTATTATGACGGCTGACGAGGATATCGAGATTACAGGCAAAACGAAGATTATGATCGAAGGCAAAGAGGGCGTCGACTTCGTACAAGGCGGTGCGACCGTCAATATTAAGGATGATGTGCGTCTGACGGGAGGCAAGGTGAATATCGAATGAGACTGCCTACCCGGGATGAAGCGATGCAGGAATTTCTAGAACAGCATGTATTACAGGGCTGGCTAGATGATGTACCGATCATTGAGCAGAATTGCACGGAGCAGGAGCAGACATTGATCGATACCCTGCTGTCTACACTAGAGCAGGCATGTGTCAAAGCAGCCCGTTTACAGCACCAAGGTGAAAAAGGACCAGTGCGCTACATCTATATCTCCTTATTGCGCACCTCGTTGCTGGATGATCAAGCGATGTATCAGATTCATTGTCATGACGATCGCTGGTTTTTGGACGAAACAGATAGTCACGCGTACTGGAACGCTGGCTTGATATTTGATCCATTATTTCAACGGATGCAGCAGCTCAAAGAACAACGCAAATCGTATGGTCGCCGCATCACCGTGATGGATATAGAGAAGATAATGCAGTTGGAAGCCATCAAATACCATATGCTGACTGTGCATGTATTACACGCACTACTGCCACATTGGCTAGAACATCCATCATGGCTCGCACTCCATAAAACATCTGACTGCTGTATCTATGCTGGCGAATTCCACGATGAATGCGAGCTATTGCATCAGGAAGGGCTGGAGCAAGCGGATGTGCAGCAGAATCACGGACAGGTCTAATCTAAAAAGAAGGATGGGAAATAACCATCCGTAAGTTTCTAAAAAAAGAATGGGCATGTACAACAATGATGTTTCAAATAAAGAAGCCCAAAGCACCATCTTAAGTCCGAGTCCGAGCCGTGAACAAGGATAGACGAAGGTATATGTGTAACTTCGATAATACAATGACATGGAGCGCAAGCGATACATCATTGCGGGAAAAGGAGATATGGCGATATGGACTACTTTCTGCTTACACAGGATTGGCGCTACACGGATTTTCCACAGCTAGAACCGCTTAGTCGTCAGCTCCCTGCATTAAAGCCTGAATTTGTGCAGCCCGGCGATTTACAGCAGCCGCTAGGCTTGTATATTCAAAGCCACGAAGATAGCGAGTATCTGGATTATTTGGAAGAGGCGCTACCGCTATTATCCAGCCGCATGATGAAATTATGGCAAATGTACGAGCCGCATATGAGCTTTCATCCCGTCGTGCTGATGAATGCAGAGTTATCGCTGCAAATGACGTATCATCTGGCGTTTCCAGCAGCGGTGGATGTACTGCACGAGGATAGCGAATGGAATTCAGATCGTACCCTGTTGCAGCATATTGTACTGGATAGCAGCAAATTGCCGCGTCGTAAAATTTTTAAGATCGGCGAAAGCGCCAAGCCACAAATCATTGTTCGTCTCGATGTAGCAGAAAGCATTCTGCGTCGCGATATGACCGGGATCAAGCTGCAAAAGCTAGAACTGGCGGCACCTAAAACAATGTATCGGCCAGCAGACTCTTATACACGCTAATCGTTCCAAAAGCATTGTCTATGTATATAGGTATGGATGGATCTATTGTATTCGCTTGGACCATAGACATGCAGGGATACGATACATCGCAACGGTTCCAAAATGATCCTGCATAGAACATGCACGGATATATACGTTCTAATGTTCAACCCATCCCAATATTCTGTCATGCAAGGAGGAACAGAAGATGTCAGATGAATTCTACGTCGTACGTGGTGCTTCCATGCGCTGCAACTGTGGTTCCCATCCACGCAAAATCAATCTGCCTGCCAGTCACGGTGCTTTTGTCAAAACACAGCCTATGATGAACGAGGACGATTACAAACCGGTCAATGTGCCGAGCTTTGGCGTGTGTAGCAGTTCCGCGAATCCTAGCTCGGCTACCGTGTATCTGGTTGGCGAAGGCGGCGGACAAGTGCAGGGCAAACCATGCACCCCAATGCTGATGCAGCCGTGGATGAATACGATGGAAAAGACGCGCGTCGAGAGCAAGCCTGCCTTAACGACATCCTCTTGCCATATGTGCATGTACAAAGGAAGCATCACCTTTGAAACCAGTGGACAGGAATGACAATAACGGAATAGTAACAACAGCGTAGCAGGCACATCATTATGTTGAAAAAGCAGCACCAACTACAGCTACATCGGAATCGGAGGTCGACAAGGTGATTGGTTACGATCAAATTAGGGTCAAATGCCCGTATCCACTCCTGCATATTCACGAACTGCAAATCGACTGGCAGCCCGGCGAGCATGCCAAATTGCTGCTCACTGGCTGGATGGACGAGCAATTGCAGATGGAGATGCCACTTACGGCCTCCGTACAAGATGAGATTGAAATATTTTATAATACGCCGATTTGGATGGGGCTTGGCATAGAGCAGCCTTTATTTCGCGGTGTCGTCAATAAAGTGGAAGCCTATCGGCAAAACAGCGTACATAAAATTAGCATCGAAGGCATTAGTGCATCATCGCTCTGGGATGTCAAAAAGCGCAAGCGTACCTTTCCCGAACCGACTCAGACGTATGAGCAGCTGCTGAACAAAGTGATCGAGGACTATTCAGGTAGTGAGATGGAATTTCACACTGGAGCAGATAAAGCTATCGGCGATGCCACTCTGCAATATGAGGAAACCGATTGGGAGCTGAGCAAGCGGCTGGCGAGCACATTACAGGCGGTTATTGTTTGTGATATGCTGAAATCAGTAAAGCCGTATTTGCATTTTGGTTTGCCAGAAGGCAAGGACGTGGTTGTGCCAGATCATACACCATATACGGCGCATAAGGATTTGGCAGCGTATCAGCGAGCGGTTGCAACCGGAGCGGAACTGCATGATACGGACTTTTTTCGATACGAATTACAATATAACGAGCCGCTCGCAATCGGCGACCGCGTGCGTTTCCGAGACAAGCAGCTGGTTGTCAAAGAACTGCACGCTCATATGGAAAAAGGCGAGCTGCTGTTCAACTATGTGCTTGCACGCGAATCAGGTGTACGGCATCCGATCATTTTAAATGACAAAGCCGTCGGTGTGTCACTAGAAGGGACCGTACTCGACGTACGCGGCGAAGAGGTCAAATTGAAGCTGGATGTGGATCAGGACGACGGCAAGGCTGACCCGCACTGGTATCCATTTGCTCCGCCAACCGGTAGCCCCATGTACAGCATGCCGCAGATTGGTACAAAAGCAAGTCTGTATCATCCAGATGGTAGCGGATTACATGCTCAAGTGCTGGGATCGGTGCGTACCAATGGTGCCACCGCAGCCAAAACAAGAGATCCGAATACACGTTACTATGGCAGCGAGCACGGCAATGAATTGAAGATTGCCCCGGATCATGTTCACTTTTATGGCAATCCCGACGGTACCCTGTCGATCAGTCTGCAAGACGGCGTCGGGGTCGTAATCCGTAGTCCGAAAAAACTGACCATTACGGGTAAAGAAGATATCGTACTGAAGAGTAAAAAGAAAGTCATCCTAAATGCCGCCGAGATGATCATGGCTTACAAAACCGGTGCATCCTCTGGCATCGCTGTGGAGGGCGAATATCATCTGCTCGGTCAAAACGTATGGGCAGACGGCAGCGACCGTACCGCATATGTTGCGTATGAAGATGCACCACAAAAAGGTACTCCACCGCCACCACCAGACCCGCCCAAACCATTTGATTGGGGCAAGCTCGGTCGCAACGTACTAGGCGGACTCGCCATCGTTGTGGGCGTAGCCGCGCTGGCAGCCTTCACCGTTGCTACATTGGGGGCAGGCCCTCTCATCGTCGGTGCCGTAGCCGTTGGCGCGGTGGCCGCTGGCGGAATCGCCGTCGGTGTACAGGCCGCATCCGACATCGCAAGAGGGGAAGTGAGCGATTTCGGGGAATATGCGGCGACCGCATTGCGGGAGTCGTTTATCGGAGCCGTGACGGGGGCAATCTTTGGTCCGTTTGGAGCCGGCGGAGCCATTGCTGGTAAAATGGCATTGGGCGCTGCCGAGAATGCAGTGTCAGACGTCGCAAGCCAGATGTTGCAGGGCAAAAGTTTATCCGAATTGGATTGGAAATCTGTCGGCATAAGTGCCGGTATCGGCGTTGCAACCGTAGGTGTGGTGAATTCCAAAGCAGGTAAAGCGATCGGCGGAATGATCGGCAAAGGTGTGAAAGCTGCACCAAAAGCCATTAAAGATGGAGTTAAAGCCGTAGGCAAAGGCTTCAATGATGCCGTCACTCAGATCGGCGAATCCGGTAGCAGACTGGGACAGAAAATAAGCGGCGGTTTTGGCGGTCAACAAATGGCTACTGTAAATGGAGCCCACATGGATATGGGCAGTAGCAATGTAAACCGGATGGAGAGTAGAAGTATACCGGAGACGGACGTGCAGCGGAATTATAATAAGGTGATGAATGAAGCAAATGAAAAAGTAAGATTAATACCCGGAGAACCAGGCAAAGTTACAGGGGGAAGCTCACAAAAGTTAGGTAAAAATATGTTTGAGGAAATGGGGTTGCCTAGATCCACAAAAAGGACTCCATATCAAGCGCAACATGTCATTCCTGCGGACTTTAAAAAACATCCCGTTTTACAAAAAATAGGAATGGACTTGGATCATGCATCCAATGGTTATTTTCTACGTATTCCTGATGAGCATGTTAGTCCAACTTCAAGGCATCAAGGATATCACTCCGTTTATAGCGATTTTGTTGAAAAAAAGTTGAATACATTAGATATTAATCAGAATGTAGATGTATTAGAAAAACAAGTGTATGATTTACAACAAAAACTGAAGAAGCTTCAAGAAAAAGGATTGCCTTTATACTTGAAAGATGATTACCTAAACAAAGAGTTGAGAAAAATTAAATCGAAAGGAATGGATGAATATATTATTCATCGCGCGAATAATAAAGATAAAATTAAACCTGTCTGGGCCAGAGGCGGAGGAGCTACAGTCGAAATGTGGGAAAGGTGGTTTGATAAATTATGAAATATGGAAAAAATCAAGTTCTAGTAGAGGAAGTTATTGACGTAGCTAGAAAAATGAATCATGCAGTTTCTGTAGAAAAACCAAAAGGTATTGTGATAACAAATGAGTATTCAGACATTGAAAAATATGCGTTTGACGAGTTGTATGGCGAGGATGAATACACATGGTCAGATATTAGACAGTTAGAAAATTCGGAGGTGAAAGGAAAACTATATGAATTGGATGCAGAATCTAAACCAGAAGGTTTAGAGGATCTCACAGAAGTTATAGCTGATATATTGAGAGAAAGTATACCAGAAGAATACAGTGCCTTTTTTGAAAATGTAGTTGTTGATTTAAAAAATTGTGCTATCAATCGTGCAGTCAATGGTAAAGTAGATACCTTTTATGAAACTATACTACAAATATATAAATCGGGAGGTTTTCCTTGTGGCTGGCAAGGGAATTATCCTGATGAAGGACAAATCATTGCATATTATAAATGAATATAAATCATATAGACCCAATTCTATTCAAAAATGACTTAGACATTCGATACAATTTTGAGACCACTAACATTTCATATTCTTAAAAATCTTAAAAACAGTAACCTATATAGCTCCAGTAGGTTACTGTTTTTAAATACATAATAAAGAGATGATTTTAGTACTCTATCCAATCAAGTAATGAAAGGATGTTAATATGCATATTGAACCAAAGATTCTAACTATAGATGAAATTGTGGCTAAAGGAACAGAGTTTACTGATGATGTCTGTTATTCTGGAACATCAGGACAGGAACTGTATGATCGACCTTTAGAGGAAGGAGGGAAGCTAATATCTGGATTGGTATATGAAAAAAATAGAAATGGAAAAGTAGTATATTATGCTCATTATATTAATGGAATCGAAGAAAAAGAATATGTAGAGTTTTTTGAGAATGGATTGCCATCCTTATATCGTCAAATAATCAAGGGTACTACGCATGGAATATACATCTCATGGCATAAAAACAGACAAATCAAAATGATGGCAGCATATAAATACGGATTTAAGAAGAGCTATAAAGAATGGAATGAATACGGAAATGTTATTTCAGAACAATTAGAAGCGGGCGCATTTGAAAAAGAAATGATTGAGAAGTACGATAACTGGTCTGCACATAATTGAAATTTTATATACTACTTAGACATTTGATAAAGCAATATTAAACTCAGGGGTGACAATATTGAATAAAGGATTTGAAGATTATTTTAGTGAAATTCAAGCTGATATGATCAGGATTTGCTTAGAGTATGTACATCATAAAGCTGAAAAAATCTATGTGTATGCTTCACACGAAGAAGGATTCATTTCAACTGACTTTTTCTACAAAATAAATGGTAAAATTGTTCAAAGACATCAATTACATAAAGCCATGCAAAATGGAGAGTCTATTTATGATTCTTCCATTGGTAGGCAAAAAGCAGTCTTGAGAATTTTAAATGAGGATATAGAGAGAATAATAAAACTGTGCAAAGAAATGCAACGGGATATAATGACGGAGATGAAATTAGTTTATGATGTATCCGCCAATCAATTAGAAGCAGAGTACAAGTATGATCTAGTCTATTCAAGTGATCCTGTAAAAGATGCAGATGATATTGCAGAAGAGTGGTTTGAAGCTGTTCATTTCATCGAAAAATGAAGCGTTGAATGGATTTCTGTGCACAGCCTGCATCTGTCAATTTAGGGGTAAATGGACCTTTTGGATTGACTGCACGAACTTACTTTTAAAAGTCTAGGAGTCTAACATGAAAAATTGGAATAAAAAGCAGTGGATTGCTCATATTAGTGAATATACAGCTTCACGTCAAAGTATTCAAAGTCTGAATATAGACACTATCGATTTAAGTATGGTGGACTTTTCTGAACTAATCGCAGACGGTCTTTCAGCTGTGAATACCAATTTGGAAGCAGCTATATTCAGTCATGCTTCTTTGCTTGATTGCGATTTCTCCAGAGCTAATTTGAGAAACACTAATTTTTCTTATGCTGATATGGCAGATTGTCAATTTGATGATGCTTATTTAAATGCCGCCAATATGTCCCATAGTAAAATGAATATTAGTATGTGCGTAAAAACTTGTTTTGATCAGGCAAATCTTGAAAATACTGAATTGATAGGGAGTTCTTTTAACTTTTCTACCTTTCGTTTTGCCAATCTAACTGGGACAGTTGCCAAGCAAGCAAGTTTTGCAAATACGGATTTAACCGGGGCTTCTTTAAGAAATGGGGATTTTGATAACGCCGATTTTACGAATTCCATTCTGAAGGATGTTGATTGGACAGGAGCCAATATAACAAATGCTATATTTGACCCGGGGGTAGTAGAACGCATTTTTGAAAAGTAAATTCGTAAATGATGTTATAAATATTTATGATATAAATCCTGTAGAGGAAAAGGAAATGGATCCATTTCATATTGCCAGAGAATCCATTATATAAAATTCATTTAACAATGACGGATTTACAAACTTATTCTAATGTAGATATGTAGAAATAAGCCTGACTTTATACAGTTGCAATTGACAGCATGAAATGCAAAACAGATAAAATGATAGTAGAAACAACTCAAGAACTACCGGAAAGGTAAATAAATGAGATACGGAAAAAACGATGCCTTAGTACAAGAAGTAATTGCTTTTATCAAAAATGATCTTTTATTTACTAATGCTAGAACTATGGATTTAAATATTTCAGTCATTGATGATTTTGAACGTGCGAAAGAGTTGGCTTGGTCTCAAGATTTAGAATCGGTTGATGTAATATGGCAGAATATAAAATCGAATGAAAGTTCTAAAGTGTTGAACATTATCTCTAGTGATGAGGATTTGAAAACACTAGAGGACGAATTATACGATGTTTTTTCAGACGAAGAAAATTATCATGAAGAGTTTTTCCCTATAGATGTTTGGGATATTAATGAAGAAGTTCAATCTGATTTATATAAATGTGCTTTAAATCGCTTGATCAATGGTCAACAAGATCATTTTTATGAACATATTTTCAAAATATATCAGGCTGGCGGTTGGCCTTGTAGCTGGGAAGGACCATATCCCCAAGGGCAACCGATCGTTTATCAGCCGAGCGGGGATTTTGAAAGATAAGCATTGCACACTATGAAACATCCTAGGAAACTTAATAAAGAATAAAACAAATCCCAATTTCTAATTTAATATCGTAGGGCGGAGATGAGCAGCTATTTATAATTTGCTCGTCTTCATTATTTTTATATAGATTAGCTGACAATCAAATCAGGATGGAGCAATTGAAGATTTGCCCTATTTGTTTAAAGTTTTCGAAAATGAATTAACTAAATGGGGAAGTAGAGAGCATGTAGATGTTCTGGATGTTAACGGTCTTTCCGAAGAACAAATGAAACAAATAGTTAATTCAAATCAAACAATTGTTGGTGCTTGGTTTTATAGTGAGCGGTGACGATGATTATTAAAATTTATGGAACTTACAGAATAAAGGAGGAACATCGGTTTGACTTTTTACGAAGACTTAACGTACTACTCAGAAGATCATTTCGAACATTCACAAAATATTGGATGGCTAGATACAAATAAAGAATTTCCGCGCGCCAAACCCTCTTTTGAGTTTATTGAGGCTTTATATGAATATATCAAATGTCCATTTAACAAGCAGCGTCATTCTCATCCCACTTCTTTTGAGTATAGAGGAAATGAAATAAAATTGGGCTATTCTGAAATTAGAGTACTTAGCAATAAAACTGACCAAAAATTTGCTGCACCCGATACGATATTGAAATCTATTTTGGATCAGGAATATAGTCCTCCACAAGTTTTTCAAAAGGCTGTTATCGAAGGACCTAAACCAGGCACTACAGAATATGATCAATTTATAGAGCGCTATAACGAAAATTGCTTATGGGGAGAATCTCCCGATTATGCGGAGCAATGCCATAAACTGAATAAAGCAATGTCAGAGCATCAAAATACGCAAGTTCAGAAATGGATTCAGAATAAAGAAATTTCAATCGATATTACAACAATAGATGGCAGCATATTAAACAGTGCTCTGCTAAATAATAATGTAGAAGTAGCACTTTGGGTGATTGATCATGGCATAGATATTAATAAATTTTCAGGAATAGAATTAAATACAGCTATTGCTCAAGGTCATAATAACATTGTGAATTTGCTGATTGATAAACACATGAAACTCAACATGTATTCACCTAAATTAAACCCTCTTTTTACAGCAATTAGAACAAAGAATGTAGAAGCGGTAGAAGTTATAATGGATTCAGGAATCGATCTGAATATAAAATATTCCAATGAGTTTATGCAGGATATAGATGCTTTGAAGTTAGCCCAGCAGCTCAAATTTCATCCTGCTATTGAATTGTTGCAAGACAAGTATAATTGAATAGCTTCTTGCTTGTACCAATTCCATGAATGTTCAAACCTAGGTTTCATTCATATTGTTTCCTATTAATATTTATTGTATATAATTTTCATCTCATAAAATGAGTAAGAGTATAATGAAAGGGTGTTGACATGCTTATGCAACCAAAAATTCTAACTATAGATGAAGTTGTAGCTAAATAGCTGGAGAACAGGATTATATACAGTAGAAAAAATGGTAGACTATCTATTTCCCTTATTCCTCAATCTTTTTGTACCAAAACTTATTGTGATGAAGATGAGGGACGTAAAACTAAGTTGAAGTATAGTATGAAATGGGTAGTGAAATTTTTAAAAGACATCAATTACATAAAACTATGCAAAATGGAGAATCCATTTGGGATACTTCCATATTTTACATATCATAACTGAAAATAAAATTGGGAGGAACTCATGGACAATACTGCAAAATTGGAACGGCTATACCAGATGCGTTTCTTGGAAAGTGAAGGAGATACCATTGAAGAGTTTGAGCAGCTTTTGAATGATTTATCGATTCAAGGAACAATAGCGGATATTCCTAAATTATGTTGTATATTTGAAGATGAGATTAGTGAAGCTTCTGCTGGTGATACAATGGTCGAAACACTACTTTATATTTTGCTCAACCACCATACACCTAAAGGGTTTGAAATTTTTGCTGACAATATACCGTGTATGTTGCCCAAAGCGGAATTTTGGACAGAGCAAATTCATAAAAGAGTATTAGAATCTACTGAGTTAACTACGCTGTATGAACAAGCTCTGATCAATATCCAAGCACCGATATGCCAAAGGATCATAACCCTGTTACTTGACATTCAAAAAGAACAACCAGAATTATATGCTGAGCAGACAACTCGCCTATTATCAGCAGCGAAGGTTTGAACTGGGATATGATATTCAAGAAAACGAGGACTATCCCCATATCCAAACGGTAGCGGATATTATACCTATGATCACCTTGGACAGTATGATCATTCCTTATGGCTATCTTCATCCAGAACGAAACGTTGGATTGTTATTTCATTGCACAATAATAAGAAATGATACATAATACATCATCTTATTCTATCTTCCTATTTTAAAATTTCCAAAGCGGGTGACCCCATGAAGCTCCAACCTGAATATGCTCAACATATTATTGTTGCTGTCCGCTATCGTCAAACATTCTATTGGTTCGTAACCGAGAAGGACTGGTGGTATCTGGATTGGGTACAGTTGGAACAAGCGTATCTCAAACAAGGATATTCGCTTCCACATCCGGGCACTTACAACGAACGATTCCATATTGGAGTGTTGGATGAAACGACGGTAGACGGATTTTTACAAAATATTGCAGACTATGAAGTGAAGTCAGCAGAACTACAGCAATATCTATTGAACCTGAAAGGGTCAGAGCACCAAGAGCGGCAGCTGTCTGAAGATTTCTCATTTGTAACAGAATGTGCGCCATCTCTGTTCGTAGATTTTGATGCGAAAATGCTGTTATCGTCTTTTCCTGAACCTGCTTCTTTTGAAAATCTAGTTCCACATGGATGGGAAGGACGATACGAAGATGTTCTACAGCATATTCCTGTGTCAGAGCAATATTGGATACATCAGGGGCGAAATTATTTCCAATAGTAGAACTAAAAGAAGGCGTATTTCTTAATTGCATATGTGGTAATCATGCTACAATATAGGTTGATTCAACCAAATCTACCTCAGGAGTATACGAGCCATGACAACAACGACTTCTTCATCCTCGCAATCGCGGCTTCCCTTTGCGCAGCATCGCTCATTCTATTATTTGATCGGTACACAAACCGTATCCAACGCCGCAGACATCATCTACATCATGGGACTTGTCTCTTTTGTACTGGCAGGAACGGATTCGATCATGGCGGGTGTATTTGTACCATTTTTTCGTATGGCTTCTCAGCTGCTTAGTGGGTTGATTGCGCCGCTTGTGTTGGCGCGTTTTTATTTGCCAAGATTATTATTGTTTTGCCAGCTCGGACAGTTTTTCATCTTCTCCGTATTGGCAGGTTATTTATGGACAGCAGGCATACAGGCTTCGCTGACCATCGTATTTGCACTGATTTTTGCAATGTCTTTTTTGGACGGCTGGACAACGCCAGCGCGCAATAGTCTAGTGCCGCGCCTTGTGGAAAAGGATGGCTTGCTGCGTGCCAATGGCATCGTCTCGGTTAGCGACCAAATGATTCGTTGTGCAGGCTGGGCAATGGGCGGCATCTTAGTCGCTTGGATCGGAGCATTGCCTACATTGATGCTGGCAGCTGTTTTTTATGCATTTGCAATGTT
This sequence comes from Paenibacillus sp. JQZ6Y-1, assembly GCF_040719145.1. Taxonomy (NCBI): domain Bacteria; kingdom Bacillati; phylum Bacillota; class Bacilli; order Caryophanales; family Paenibacillaceae; genus Paenibacillus; species Paenibacillus kandeliae. Next base: position 2,653,042 of record NZ_JBFDUZ010000001.1, on the reverse strand, counting down.
CTTTACGATCTTTATTCGTGAACCTCATCATGATCTCGTTGCCGACGCCTCTAAACCTAATATTACATCACCTGCAAAATTCACAACAGAAAACAATCAAAATAACAACGTATCAAAGGAAACTCTCACAACTACTGCAACACAGCAAACCGATTCGCTTCAAGAAACAAACGATACCCAGCATATCGAGAAACGCCATTTACGCACATTAACCGAAGGCTGGAAGCTGATCTGGCATACACGTAGCATCCGTACGATGGTATTTATGGATATGGTTGATATGCTAGGCGGTTCCGTCTGGGTAGGTGTGTTTATGCTCGCTTTTGTCCAGCAAGCGCTAGGTCAGGGCGAGGAATGGTGGGGATTCTTGAATACAGCTTATTTTGGAGGAGCCATCGGTGGCGGCTTGCTCGTAGTGGGATTAGTGGATCGGTTAAAAGGCAAAGAATTCATCGCCATGTTAGTCGGTGTTGCGGTATATTCGATCCTTACCGTTGTATTTGCCCTCAATACGATTCCACTGCTTGCGCTATTATTAGTCATCGTGATGGGCCCGGCTACAGAGCTGGCAGCAGTCAGTCGACGTACATTGCTGCAACGAAGCGTAGGTCGCGAGCAATTGCCCAAAGTATTCTCGGCGCAGGATGCCATACTCAATTTTACCTTCTGTATCTCTCTGCTTGGTATGGGTTGGGTTGCCGAGCAATTTGGGATTGTGAATCTGTACGTGCTCGCTGGACTACTGTCCGTATGCGCATTTGGTTATGGGCTGCTCAACCGTCGTGCATTCAAGCAATATACTGATAATACCGATACGTCCAGTGAATTGTAAATGCGCTGTAAACGCTAGATTCGCGGAAAATCAAAAAATCATACCCATCCAAAAGTGCATCAAATCAGCATATGTACAGGTTTCGCGAGAAACGTCGCATAATGAAGCAAACCATACAGGATAGTGAACGTATCGCGTAATATGACAGGATAACGGCGGTTTATTCCGAACCATTGCGGCTTATTGCAGAATACGGCTTTCAGGCAAGTTGTTTAGCAATGACATCGCCGTGGTATAATAGAGATAGAATTTAACTCTAACACCAGAAAGGATCAGGATACCATGTGTCCCCGAAGGATGATTTCCCAAAGGACGATTTGGAAACGTTATGATCTCTCCTACACGTAGCTTTTCCGTAAAGTAGTGCCCCATATTCGGCCTATCTTACGGAAAAGGAGCAGCATGTATGCGAAGGATGAAGTCCTCCAGGTGCACCTCCCGTAAGAACAGGTCTATTACGACCACACTTACGAGAAAAAGAGGGAACCTGCATGAGGAGAACAACGAATAACAATTGGACAAAGGTGGCTGGACAGATCGCTGCCATTTTGATCGGTACATTTATTCTTGCGTTTGCTTATTATCATATTAATTTTCACAACAATCTGTCGGAAGGCGGATTTGTAGGTCTGGCATTGCTCGGCAAGTACTTGTTCGGCTGGTCGCCGGCATGGAGTACATTACTGCTAGACATTCCAGTCATTGTATTGGCATGGTGGCTAAAAGGTCATCGCTTTATGCTAATGACACTGCTCGGAGCGGGAGCATTCTCGTTGTTTTATGCGGGATTTGAGCAATTATCGCCGTTTGTCGTGGACTTACACGGAAGCATGTTGGCAGCTGCTGTATTGTCCGGTGTTCTAACCGGACTGGGCGCAGGTATTGTTCTCCGCTATGGAGGGGCCACGGGAGGCGACGATGTATTGTCCCGTTTGATCAGTGATTGGAAAGGCTGGAAGATTGGTAATGTCTTCTTTGCTGGTGATGTGATTGTACTTGGATTGTGTCTTCTGTTTATGCCATTCAAGGAAACGATGTTTACGATGCTGGCAGTATGGCTGGCAGGTAAGATGATCACTTGGACGGTAACAGTAGAATTCAAAATGCCATTTACAGTCGGTAAAGTCAAAGATGCCGCGTCTTCAGTGCAGGTTCCGGTTCAAACCGCGTCTACACTGCCGCGCTCGTCTTAATCGATGGATAAGCTGATGATGGCGAATCGCCATCCGCTACCTAGATTCTCATTGTACCGACGGGTTACGATGACTGTTACTTGTCATTATGGTAATCGTGATACACAGACAACTGAGCAGCCAAGTCTGCAACAGGAAAGGGCGCGCTGTACGGACCATCATCCGCACAGCGCGCCCTTTCTTTTATTTACTGATAATACAATGCGGTAGACAATCACACTACGCGTTGCGTTGTTGCTTTTTTTCTACCATATAATAGCTTAATAAGGCTCCAGCAACACCGACGGCAGCAATCAATCCGCCGATCAGTGGTACATATACGAGACCGAGATGTGTAATAACAACACCGCCGAGAAAAGCACCTGCTGCATTACCCAGATTCAGCGCAGAGTGACTGGATGTTGCCGCCAGACGAGGTGCTTCATGCGCCAGATTCATAATGCGTAGCTGAATGCCTGGCATAATGCCAAACGCAGCCATACCCCACAGGAAAATAAAGATCAGGGCGAGCGCCGGAATATGCAGCACACCAGACAGAATCATCAGCAGCGCTGATAGGATAGCGAAGATGGTAATAACGGAAGGCATCAGTTTCCAATCTGCCAGACGACCGCCGAGAATATTACCCAGTGTCACCCCAACACCATACATGACCAGAATCCAAGTTACATTACTTTCCTGAAATCCGGTTACATCGGTCAGAAGTGGCGTAATATACGTAAAGACGGTGAACATACTACAGCAACCAAAGGCACCCGTGGCGAGAATAAGCAGCACCTGTGGCTGAAACAAACTGCTGACTTCCTTACTCAGACGAGGCTGCTCGGTTTGCTGAATTTTGGGAATTAACAAAATGATGCCGATTAACGAAATCACGCCCATAATCGTAATCGCACCAAACGAAGCACGCCAGCCAAGCTGTTGACCAATCAGTGTACCAAAAGGCACTCCGATAATATTCGCGATGGTCAATCCAGCGAGTACCATGGATACGGCGCCCGCTCGTTTATCCGGTCGTACCAGCCTTGCAGCAATGAGAGAGCCTGTTCCAAGGAATGTACCATGCGCAAGGGCGGTCACTAGTCTGGAACCCATTAACAGCTCATAGTTAGGAGCAAGAGCGGCAACCAGATTGCCGACGATGAAGATGAGCATGAGCAGACACAGCAATTGCTTCTGCGCGATCCTATTTGTAGCGATTGTGAGAATTGGTGCACCAACAGCGACGCCAAGCGCGTAACCGGTAATAAGCTGTCCTGCTTGTGGGATGGTGACATTCAGGTCTTCTGCCACGTTGGGTAACAATCCCATAATGACAAACTCAGTCATCCCGATGGCAAAAGCGCCAGCGGTCAGGCAGAATAGAGCGATCGGAAAGCGACCACTTTGATTCGTGATTGGTTCTGTAGTTTCCATTTTTTGCATGGTTTCTCTCCTGTTTCTGAAATTTTCTTTTTCTACGATCTATGTATCGTAACATTTCAAATTGCAAATTCATATACTCATGAAAGAAGGAATCAATCATGCTAAACGCATCGCAAGAAAAGCAGCTCAGTAAACAAATGAGCTATATGCTACGTCACAATCCCGGAGAATACGGTTTAGTGCTTGATCCAGAAGACGCTTCCTGCCCACTTGCCGAGTTAAGTCATATTTTATCCGAGCAAAGAGGGTGGGCGTTCGTCAGCGAAGAGGATGTGCGACAGGTGGTCGCGAATTCGGAGAAGCAACGGTTTGAGATTGTGGGTGATCGCATTCGAGCACGCTATGGACATAGCAAACCGGAGATTCATTATCCAGTAGCACAACCGCCTGCTCTGTTATATCACGGTACAGCAGAGTCCGTATATCCAAGAATTGAAAAGGAAGGCTTGAAGCCGATGGGGCGGCAGTATGTACATTTGTCCGCTGATACACATTTTGCAGAACTGGCTGGACGTCGTAAGGGTAAACTATTGCTGCTGCATATTGATACGGTACGTGCTGCACAGCAGGGCGTACTATTCTACGATGCAGGGCATCAGGTGTGGCTGACGGAGCATATTCCAGCGGATTGCATTTCCGTTGCGCAGTTGTAATCAGTAAAAAAAGCAGCGAGATCGCAGGATTCGCTGCTTTTTTGCTATGGTTTAACGCTGTGGTTCAGGGGTACGCAATTCAAAAGCTTCCGCCAGCAGTTCATATGAACGAATGCGTGCTTGATTGTCATGAATAGCAGAGACGATCAGCAATTCATCTGTCTGATAATCAGCGGCGAACTGAAGCAGTTTTTCCTTGACCTGATCTGGCGTACCAACGACGCGGAAGCGACGGGTATCCTGAATATGGGCAAGCTCTGTACTGTTATAGTGGTAATCTGCTGCCGTTTTTGCCGAAGGCAAGTAAGGAAGCGGTCGATTCTCACGCAATGCGATAAAATACAAATCATTGCTGCGCATCAGGTATTCAGCTTCTTCCTCTGTATCTGCACAGGCAACAGTAATCGCAGCCAGTGATTTGGGAGTAGGCGACATAACAGATGGTTGGAAATGCTCCTTGTAATGCGCTACTGCATCTTCACCACCGGTCATACCAAAAAATTGAGCAAAGGCATATGATGCGCCTGTCATCGCAGCTAGATCGGCTGTGCCACCGCTAGAGCCAAGCAGCCATAATTCAGGCATATGATCAATACTCGGTTGCGCAGTCAAACCAGCAAAACGATGATCTGACGGTGTCGCATCGTTCAAATAGCTGATCAGATCGACGATTTGCTGTGGATACCGATCTGCTGCGTGCATCGATGGGAATTTCCCTTCTTGCAACGCACGATTGACGAGTGGTGTACCACCCGGAGCACGTCCTACGCCCAGATCGATACGATTCGGATACAATGCCTCTAACAAACGGAAATTCTCTGCTACTTTATAAGCGCTATAATGAGGCAGCATAATACCGCCGGAGCCGACGCGAATCCGTGACGTATGCGAAGCAATATGCGCAATCATAATCTCTGGACTAGAATGCGCCAAACTTGGAAACGCGTGATGCTCAGACATCCAATATCGCGAATATCCCAATGTATCTGCTGCCTGTGCCAGTTGAAGTGTATTGTTCAAGGCATCAGACGCATTTTGACCTTCATTAATATGACTCTGGTCCAGAATTCCCAGTTTTAACATAGAGATCACCTCATTCGTTCAGAATAGATGTTTATGCAAGCAATTACATCATTATATCAAGCATTCTTCAGCAGCTATCAACAAAATAGATTGCCCATAGCAACCGACATTAGGGTACAAAGGATAGATTATCTAGATCATGCAGAAGGATATGGACCTATTCATTTTGTTACTTTTTAATACTATGTTACTTTGATGTCGTAACTAATAGTATAGTACATATTGCATAAAAACTCAAAGGCTATATGTACTGAAAGGACTTGCTACGATCATCGCGATCGGTTCGTTTGAATGCCTGTATACACATGCTGCACCCTGTTATGCAATAGCGACAATACGAATGCGCGACTATTTGGAATAAGAGAACGATATACAAAATCCCCGAATCAGCCACTGCGCCGTGACTGTTCGGGGATTGTATCATGTAAGACCATATAAAAGGTATAACTACAACCAATACCATTTGCGTAGACTACTCCAAATTTGCATGATTGCCGAACATGGCTGCGGTATCGCCGCCCTTTTGGCTCATCAGATGCAGCATCAGGCTATCAAACAGCAGCAGGATCGTTTGCTCAAATAGCGAACCCATTGGCTGTACGGTTTCAAAGCTACCTTTATCCGCAGGGTCTTTGGGCGAACCCGGAACTTGTACAACGAGGGACGCTTTTTGCCCAATATAGGAATCTGGGAAAATCGTCACTGCCGCCAGTGCAACTCCTGCTTGTACTGCTTTGTCCGCCATAATTTTTAAGCCTTGTGTTTCCCCAGAGCCGGAGGAGATGATCAACAGATCGCCTTCACCAGCACGTGGAGTCACCGTTTCACCAACGACATAAGCGTCTAGACCAAGCTGCATGAGTCGCATCGCTAGCGCTTTTGCCATCAGACCAGAACGTCCTGCGCCTGCGGTAAAGATTTTGCGTGCGCTTAGAATACGCTGTGCTAACTGCTCCACCTGTTCCGCAGGAATGGCTGCCAGTGTGCCTTCCAATTCGCGGAGCACCGTACGGAAATGCAGCGAAATGTCAGGTGTCGTACTCATGTACTTACGCCTGTGCGATCAGATCGCGGAATTGGGAAGCTGTTGCTGCTTTGTCGTCCTGGCTAGTGATACCGCCACCTACGATAACCAGATCCGGGTTGGCTTTGATTACTTCTGGCAGTGTATCCAGCTTGATGCCACCAGCTACAGCTGTTTTTGCTTGTTTCACAACGCTTTTGATTGTTGCCAGATCAGCGAATGGGCTTTGACCCGCTGCTTGACCGTCATAACCAGTGTGTACACAGATGTAATCTACGCCCAGCTCGTCCAGTTCTTTGGCACGGGAAGCGATGTCTTTTACATTGATCATATCGACCAATACTTTGCGTCCTTGTTTTTTCGCTTCATCGACACAGCCTTTGATGGTCAGGTCATTACTTGCACCCAGTACAGTGATGATGTCTGCGCCTGCTTCAGAAGCTTTCATGATTTCATAACCACCAGCATCCATAATTTTCAGGTCAGCTAGTACTTTCAGGTTCGGGAACGCTTCTTTCATAGCTTTGACTGCATGCAGTCCTTCGTTAATAACGATAGGTGTACCAATTTCTACGATATCGATAAAAGGCTCCACTTCTTTAACCAGTGCGATGCCTTCAGGGATGTTGACTAAGTCCAATGCGAGTTGCAGTTCCATAGTATAATTCCTCCTGTAATTGTCCGCCGCTGCGGATTATATAATTGATTATTACGATGCGAACAATGGGTTTTTAAGCAAATTGCTATAAAATGTTCATCGCACTCGGCGAGGAACGGTTGCGTTCGCTGTAGTGCTAGTATAAAGTAAACATTGTGACTTTTGTAAGTACGCACTTTTTCTTTACATAGTGCCTAAAAGTATACTATGAGGAATGACGCGGCTTACGGCAGATGATACAAGGCGATGGATAAGAAATAAAATCCATGCAGAACGATATAATTACTCATTTTGTGGAAAATCAATGGAGGAATGAATAGATGCGTGAACGGATATTTAATTGCGAAAAGGAATTGACACTTTCAGTCATTGGTGGCAAATGGAAGATGCTGATTTTATGGCATTTGGGCAAAACAGGCACGAAGCGCTTTGGCGAACTAAAATCGCTCATTCCGGGTATTACGCAGCGTATGCTGGTTAGCCAATTACGTGAGCTGGAGGAAGATCTGATCATTCACCGCGAAGTGTACCCTGTGGTTCCGCCCAAAGTAGAATATTCATTGACCGAGATTGGCGAGAGCCTGATGCCGATTCTGGATGCGATGTACAGCTGGGGGCAGAATTATATGAAAGTAGCCGAAATTGAACCAGTAGAAATCAAGCCAGCGATGTGGAACTAAAAGACAATTGTACAATAGGATGATAGAAGAACCTCGATTTGCGGGTATACATGTAAGGGAGCCTGAATGATGCACTCATTTGCAGGCCTTTACCGTATATTCGCACACAGGAGGAGATTCATCATGAATATTACAATCATCGGAGCAAATGGACAAATTGGCAAGTTGCTGACCGAGCGACTTGCTTCTCATACCGAACATCAGGTGACAGCAGTGATCCGCAAGCCAGAGCAAGCGGAAGCATTAGAGCAATTTGGTGCGAAAACGGCACTGGCTGATCTGGAAGGCACTGTCGATCATCTAGCCGAGGTCATTCGGGGCGCGGATGCTGTCGTATTCGCAGCAGGCTCCGGCGGTAGTACTGGCGAGGATAAAACGCTACTGATCGATCTGGATGGCGCAGTGAAAAGTATGGAAGCAGCAGAGCAGGAAGGCATTTCGCGTTTTGTGCTAGTCAGCGCGATGTTCTCTTACGATCGTACCAAATGGTCGGATTCCATTAAGCCGTATTATGTTGCCAAGCACTATGCCGACCGTATGCTGGAAGCTAGTTCACTGAATTATACCATCGTGCGTCCGGGCGGTTTACTAAATGACGAAGGCACAGGCAATATCGAAATTGGCGAACAGCTGAGCGAAGGCGGTAGCATTCCGCGTGCGGATGTTGCTGAGCTAATTGCACAGTTGATCGACAACAAACAAACGTATCGCAAAGGCTATGATGTCATTTCCGGCTCTACCCCTATTGCGGACGCGTTGAAATCTCTGTAAACACCAGCATATAGCATATGGCATAACAGCCGCAGGGTAATCGGTATCGTACCGATTACCCTGCGGCTTTCATTTTTGAAGCAAAATGCCGATACTATACGTATAGAAGAGCAAGAGATTGCAAAAATAGACAATATACGGTCTCTGCTCGTTATAGGTCATCAAAAGGGGTGTTTGTATGAAAAAATGGGGACTTAGTCTGCTGATCGTGCTGATGGTTACACTCTGCACAGGCGGACATATTCACGCTGCCACGCTACCTGACAAGCTAGGCTATGTACAGGATCATGCAGCAATGTTCAGTAATACCGACAAAAAGCAATTAAAGCAAGAAGCACAGGGCAATAAGCTACACTTTTATATTTTGACGATTCCTACGCTAGATGGTCAGAAGCCAGCTACATATTCCAAAGCGGTATATAAAAAATGGAAGCTAAAAAGCAGTGATGTCTTACTTGTCATTGCCGAGCAGGAGCATCGTATTCAAATTCAGTTTACCAATGCGCCGTTGGCAGATGCGATGCTGGACAGAGAATATGTAGATACCGATGCCAAAGCACTCAAAGTCATCGCTGATCGGTACTTTATTCCGTATGCCAAGGAAGGCGATTATGCAGGCGGTGCATCCAATCTGATGCAGGGCATTCGCAGCTATAGCAAAAGCTTGCCGGATATTCAAGCTGTCGCTCCATCTGCATCCAAAAAGAATCAGTCCGGTGCAAGCTCTGCTGCACCATTAGCTGCGTCGTCAGCACCGAAGACGAGTCATGCCGATACTTCTACAAACGCAGCAGAATCTTCGATTGCTGAAGAATCAGCACATTCATATGATCCGAATAGCTTCGGTGCCATGTTTGGTAAAATCGCAGCTGTGGTATTGTTGATCGGATTGATTGGTCTGATTCTGTTTTTCATGTATTGGGTGGGGAAGCGGCTGTATCGCATGGTTAAGCCGCGTTTTGTCGAGCTACCAGCATTGCAAAATCGGACGATGGACCTGATGACAACAGCGATGCGCGGATTAGAGCAGCTACGTCCTTTTTTGGATATGACAAAAGGAGAGAGCGGATCATTGATCCGTCAGGCAGATCAGCAATTAAGCCGAGTCATGGTCGAGCTGAATGAGCAGCGTCCACAGTTGATCAAGCCATGGTACTGGCTGTTTAAGCGTCATGCATTGCGTCAGCTACTGGATGAGACAACGAATCGTCTGGACAGAACAGAGCAGGAGATTCAACTTCATATCGGTCAGGTACAAAAAGTAGCTGCTGCCGAGAAGCAGGCATTGGATCAATTGCAGGAGCTAGAGCATACGGTCACTGATCTACAACAGCAACTAGATCGTGTTCAGCAGCAAACCGGATTTCCACTTGATCATTTGATCGAGGGTATGGCGACTATTCGTCAATGGAAGGAAGCTGCTGAAGCTTCGCGTTATCAAGAGCCGTTAAAAGCTGCCGAATTAACAGGCTATGCAACCAATAAAAGTACAGAGCTGCGCAAGGATGTGCATGATTTGCCTCTTTATTACAGTCAAATGGGTGAGTTTGCGCATAAAGCAGAGCAGGTTGGTCATCAGGTGGACAGCGTGATCCAGCAGCATGGCTTACTGCCATCCCTGCATGCCAACGAAGCGGTACGGCAAGCAACAAATCAATTGCCGTTGTTGCAACAATGGTTGGAGATCGGCGATATGCATTCTGCCCGTAACGTATGGACAGAGATGAATACATTGCTGGAACAATCCGTGCAGCGGGTACAGCAGCAGGTCGAATGGAAGCAGCATATTGAAGAGCAATTACCTTTACTCGAAGGCAGGCTGTCCAATCTGAAGGGTACGACAGTATCCTTGGAACAGGAGTGGCAGGCGATAGAGAATCGGTATCGCTCTTATCTATGGGAAGAGGAAAAGCAGCAATTTAGACGTATGGTGTCTGGTCTTCAGCATGGCGACAATCAGATTCGTCACCTCAAGGTACTGATTCGTCCAGAGCGTCAGGCATATGAGGAAGCTAGTGAGGTGTTAAATGAGCTAAAGCAGCTAGCGGAACAATCGCAATATGTCATGCGCGGCAATCGAGAAAGCTTTCAACGCTGGCAGCAAGAGGAGCAGCATGTTCGCACATCGTTTCAACATGCGGATGAGTTATGGAATTCTATGAACGATATGCTGCAAAGCAGCGGTCTGATCTGGCGTCGGCGCAATCAGCTATGGAGTCAGTACAATCAGATTCAAGAGCTGCGCGCTTCGTTGCAATCGCTGTTTGACGATGGACGATTGGATTTGCAGCTGCTGACAGATCAGGTAGCCAGTTACGACAGTATGATTCGCAATCTGGATCAACAACTGCGAGATTTGCTGCAACAACGCAATACATTACATTCGCGTGCCAATGCTGTGGCATCCGATTATAAGCATGCTCTTCGCGGAGCGCGTTCATTTATGAATCGACGTCAGCGAGCGGCATATGATCATGATTACGACTTGTATTGGGGACGCTACAGCGAATGTATGAATGAGGGGCGTTACGAGTCAGCAGATGAGCCACTGCGTCGCATTCGATCTCTGATCGATGATTTGCTGTCTATTACTCATTCAGGCAAAGAGGCGCAGCGTCGTGCGCGTATTCAGGCACACAATGCTCGATTGGAGCGTAACCGTCATCGAGTCAATCATCGCCCTTCTAGTTCCGCTGGCTTTTGGAGTGCGCCTTCTAGTTCCAGCCGCCGTGAAGAGAGTTCCAGCGGTGGCTCCAATTGGAGCAGTAATCGAGATTCCAGTGGCGGCTCGAACTGGTCCGATAACAGCTCCAGTGGTGGTTCAAGCAGTGATAACACGAGCGGAGATTCATCCGGCGGATCGAATTGGTAACGCAGTAGAGAAGAGAGAATATGGAAATATAATCGCATACTAAAAAAGCCTGCCTGTATGCAGCGAGATAAGGTAATCATAAACTGGAACTTCTCTACAGAGAGAAGTTTCAGTCTATGATACAGTAACCATCTCGTTGCCTATACAGACAGGCTTTTTTAAAATCTATCATCGTTGGAATGAAGCGACGTGATGATATAGTCAGATCACTTCTTCTGCTTATGCTCTGGGTGATTCTCATTCCATTCTTCGGCTTGCGATGTAGCAATGGCAATCGCACGACCTTCTTCATAGCCTTCGTCCAGCAAGGCGTTTGCAATGTCGACTGCTTTGTCGCGTACACGTTTGTCCAAGTTTTTCATAGAAGTAGGGTAGTCACTTTTGGTCCATGGCATCGGTATCGCTCCTTTGATTTGTAATGACAGACAGAGGAAGATGGATCTTATATCATCCTGCTACTCTGCGTCTGTATGATCACTTCTCTATGTATGCTTTACCCGAAATGGATAGGAAGAAACGTTTGTGACACTTCATTTCGTCCCTTGTCATCCTCATCGTATCTCAAAAAGAAAAGCGGCGACAGAATACATTCTGCCGCCGCTTAATCACGTGCGATTTGATTCAACCTATACTAAGAACTCATTCCACGTAGCATCAAAAATTCTACTTCCTCGTACTCGTAGTGTGAAAGAATCCTACAGGTTCTTCGATCTATATTGGCTTATTGGAACAATGCTTTGTATTCGCTATAACCTTCTGCATCCAGATCCTCTTTTGGTACAAAACGAAGGGCAGCGGAGTTAATGCAATAGCGCAGTCCGTTTGGACCGGGACCATCGTCGAATACGTGACCGAGATGGGAGTCCGCTTCGCGGCTACGTACCTCGGTGCGAACCATAAAGTGGCTCAAGTCCATATTTTCTTTTACATGATAATCGCGCAGTGGACGGGTAAAGCTAGGCCAGCCACAGCCGGAATCGTATTTGTCAGTTGAGCTGAACAGCGGCTCGCCGGATACGATGTCCACGTAGATACCTTCACCATGATGATCCCAGAACTCATTCTGGAACGCAGGCTCCGTGCCATTTTGCTGAGTTACTTTGAATTGCATATCGTTTAGGCGCTGTTTCAGCTCCTGTTTATCTACCGTTTTGGACCAGTGTTTTTCAATAAAGGCATCGCGACCGGAGCCTTTACGATAGCGTTTGTAATGACCCGGATTTTTTTTATGATAATCTTGGTGATACGTTTCCGCTTCGTAGAACGTTTGAGCAGGCTCAATGGTAGTAGCAATTGGCTTGTCAAAGCGTCCGCTAGCTTGCAGATCTTTTTTGGATTGCTCTGCCAGTTCACGTTGTTCTTCGGTATGATAGAAGATGCCAGTACGGTACGAAGAACCACGGTCATAAAATTGTCCACCTGCATCCGTTGGGTCAATTTGCTGCCAGAATAGTTCTAGTAATTTGGTATAAGGGAAAATGGTTGGATCGAATACGATCTGTACAGCTTCCGCATGACCCGTTGTTTCCGTACATACTTCTTCATACGTCGGGTTCTCGGTATGCCCCCCTGTATAGCCGGAACGGATACTAACAATACCTGGCAATTCCTCAAATGGTGTTACCATGCACCAAAAACATCCACCAGCAAATGTTGCTTTTTCGTGACGAGATTCAGTCATGTATAAGTCACTCCATTTCATGAGAGTTGTTAAAATAAACAATACTGGTAATACACCAGTTCAATGTAATTATACCCATAGCTGACGCTCCATATTCAAGCAAACGTCACGATCATCCCGTAAATATTATTTTATACAAGATGATAGATGGCTATTATATCACATACAACCTAATAAATCCAGTTTTCAAGATATTGTTTGTCGTGTATCAACTGCTGTTACCTTATACGAAAAAAGGATATCAACGGATGTGTCTATTTTTTAGAATAGTATGGGATTATGTTCTACCTACTATTCAACTGACTTGAAAACAGTTGGTATGAAAATACCAAAGTCGATATATGTATATTCGGTTATGATTATAGGAACGCAGCAAATATAGGACTATTCGCTATGGAAAAAATAGTGTATACTGCAATTATTGCTTAAACATAGTTTCCAAAGGGGAGTAGCTTCCTACAGTAAAGTCGTCATTACGGGATTAAGTCCCCGGCTTTACCGGCAACGCATCATTACGTTGTTAGCGAGACCTTTGCCTGATTACTGAATTGGGTGAGGTCTCTTTTGATTTCAAAGATCACCATAGACCCCATTTCGGGTCATGGTGATTTTTTTATGTCTGGAAGCTACAGCAAATCATTCTGGCGGAAGCCAAACACAAAGAAGGAGTGGTCACATGGAGATTTTGACAGCTGAATTTTGGCTGGCGCTGGCATCCATTATTATGATTGACTTGGTGCTTGCTGGCGACAATGCTATCGTCATCGGTATGGCGGCGCGCAACATCCCGAAGGAAAACCAGAAAAAGGTTATTATTTGGGGAACGGTAGGAGCAGTGATTATCCGCGCTATTGCGACGTTGTTGGTCGTCTACTTGTTAATGGTTCCGGGTCTGCACTTGCTTGGCGGATTGGCGTTAATGTATATCGCCTATAAGCTGTTGATTGAGGAGCAGGAGGATAGTGATGTATCTGGTAGCACACGCATGTGGGCGGCGATTCGTACCATTATTATCGCCGATGCGATGATGGGTCTGGATAATGTACTGGCAGTTGCCGGTGCTGCACACGGCGATACGTTGCTCGTTATCGTTGGTCTGGCAATCTCCATTCCAGTCATGGTCTGGTGTAGTACGCTGATCATGAAGCTGATGGAGCGATTCCCATGGATTATCATACTCGGTTCTGCCATCCTTGCTTGGACAGCAGCTAAGATGGTGATGGAAGAATCGTTTATTAGTGGTTATTTTGCCAATGGCTTTGTAAAATATGGATTTGAAATTGTTATCGTATTGGCGGTCATTTTACTCGGATTGCGTACGAAGAAGAAAAAAGAACAATCCCGTGCCATGAGCGAGCCAGCTCTGTAATGATCCCCATTTTCAATACCCCTGCCTTCGCCACTTTGCGATGCAGGGGTGTTTTCGTATAGGAACCGGAACATATCGCTGTTATAATGAAGCCATATGTTGCTGTAAAGGGGAGCAGAAAGATGGAATCAGTAGAAGTCGTACGTAAACGCAAAAGGGTAGCTTTGATCGGAATCGGCGGGATTGCACGTAAAGTGTATTTGCCATTATTATGCGGGCGTTCGGATGTAGAGCTAGTTGGCGTCGTGAGTCGCTCAGAAGCGACGGTTCGCCAGACGGTAGAAGATTATCGTTTATCGCATGGCAGTACACAGGTCAGCGACATTGCTAGCTGGGATGTGGATGCAGTCTTTATTCATAGCCCTACGGAAACGCATTATGATACGGTCACTGCATGTCTGGACTATGGATTGCCAGTCTACGTAGACAAGCCATTATCGTATGATATGGATGAGGCGCGTGCTATGACAGCGCTCGCCGAAGCGAAAGGATTGCTGTTAGCAGTAGGCTTTAACCGTCGATTTGCTCCTTTATATATGAATGCGTATGCTTTTTTGGCAGAAGCGGGTGGATTTGAGTTGTGTGAGATTAGTAAGCATCGTACCCGATTACAAAGTATCCCTGCCAAAGAAACAGTATATGATGATCTAATCCATATTCTTGATCTGTTACTCTGGCTAGGCAATGATAGCTACAGTGTGCTAGCACGCCAGCTGCGTCGTCAGGGAAATGGACCATTGCTGCATGCTTCGGGTATGCTCTCACTTGGCAATGAGCGCTATGGTCAGTACAGCATGGTACGTAGCGCCGGATTGGATAGCGAAAAGCTGTCGCTGCATGGGGGCGGGCGCTCGGCGGAAGTGATCAATATGGAGCAGCTGCATTTGTATGAAAAGGGACAATTGCCGCAGCAGCAGATGTTTGGCAGCTGGGAGACCATTTTGGAGCGGCGCGGCTTTGCTGGAGTAGTGGATCATTTCCTAGATCGTCTCAATGCGCCGGAGCAGTGCAGCATTCGTGCGGATTTGGTATTGGATACACATGAGCTAGCAGAGCAGTTGACGGCTGGTTTATAATGTAGATTCGGCTCAATAAAATGGTAGATGATAGATAATCCAGTAGTACATGATAAACAAGCAAGCAGTAGGCGATGAACTACGATGAGGAACACGAGGCAGGAGGATGACATTCATGGATGAATTTGATGACATTACACGCGAGGAACAACTCAAGCGACGTGAAGAGCAGATTGTAGAGAGCTATCGTCGCGATGAAGATATGATGATTCTTGTCTTTACACAATGGTGTGTAAATAATGATTTTGATGCGCGTGAGCTGTATTGCAGCGCATACCCTGATCAGATCGACAATCCTCGCTTAGAGCAGGGCATTCGTTTGACTGTGCCGAAGGAAGAGGCGGGCGAGATCGAGAATGATACTTTGCTTGGTGTACTTGCAATGTATGGCAATGATGATCTTGCTTTTGCTGTAAGTGAAGCGTTGGACGAGCGACGTGCTAAGCAGCATCGACAAGGAGAGCATAACGAAGAGGCATGATCTGGTAAGAAAATGAACAGGCATAATCGTTCCTAAATGGTATGGATGGGTTATGACATAGGAAACGGCACTTTTTCCAGCGTTATTCACGGAAAAAGTGCCGTTTTTTTATATAGTTTTATGATTTATAGCCAGAGTTTCTTGTACCATATGACTTGGATGGATAGTGAAACAGTATAATATTAGCTTCTATACGATCAGAGAATGATAGTCACCTCCATCTTTACATATGACAGTTTATGTCGTTAATTGTAGATACTATTGTAGAAACAAGTATTCGTTAAACGACCAATTGACCTCATCATTCGACGTTTTTAGTCAGCAAGCGATTAAAAAGTCGAAATTTTGTTTATAACTCTATATCCCCGTAAATTAGTGGCTGGCGGTCATAAATCCTAAGTAGGAAGGTTCTTTAATCATTGGATTGATAACAATAAAATATTTAATAATTTTCATATGAAGTAAAATATTAACTTGGCATTCTAGTTCCAGTGTGTTTTAATAATAATTATTACGATTAAAAATTTTGTAGATAAATGTAGAATGATGATATTGGAGGAGAATTCGTATGATGAAGGCAACAGGTATTGTGAGAAAAGTGGACGAATTGGGCAGAGTTGTTATTCCAATCGAGCTTCGCCGTATTATGAATATCGATGTAAAAGATGGACTGGAAATTTTCGTGGATAGCGACCGTATTATTTTGAAAAAATACGAGCCTTCCTGCATTTTTACCGGTGATACGGAAGACCTTGTTTACTTTAAAGGTAAGCTGATCAGCCGCAGCGTCATTGATGAACTGACACAAATCCGTAATTCTCAAAAGAGCTAAAGTGATTTTTGAGAGAACTGAAATCGATACCAGCCGCTGTACAAGCAGTGACTATGATCTATTCTGTTCGTGATCTATTCGATTTCTATGATTGTGAATATACATTTGTAAGTGACCGTATTCGGTTGCATATATAAAAGGCATTCCGGCGATGATTCGCCAGAATGCCTTTTTAGTTTCCTTCGGGGTATTAGTGGGGTTAGGAGTATTGAATGTGTAATATGAAAGCAGACAAGCATATCATGTAATAGGCTCGCGCTTGGATAGTCGAAATTCTTTCGGTGACATGCCGAAACGGGAGCGAAATACCCGATGAAAATACGTATAATTCGCAAAGCCCGAGGATTCTGCGACTTCTTCCAGCGGCATAGGGCTGAACATAATTCGCTCCTGTGCCATATTCAGACGTACATCAAGCGCATATTGCATAATCGTTGTATCAAACGCCTCTTTGAACAGATGAACGGCACGTGATACGCTAATGCCAATATGAAGCGCAACATCCTCTAATTTAAACGTTGAGGCTGCATTTTCCTCGATATAACTCTTGATTTGATAAGCCAGATAAGTGCGCGGTGCGCCGACAGGCTGCTCGGCTAGATAACGATCCACAGACAGGCATAGGATCTTCATATAGTGACTAGAGATTTCAGGATTGGGGTTATCAATCCGACGTTTCTCCATCGCAATCTGACGCATCAGATCCATAATATTATCGGTCAGCGGGATTTTAATTTTGCATGGGCGTTTGTTCTGTGTCCACCATTCGTCTACCCAAGGACCGCCGAAAAAAATGTGATAATCTCCGCTTTCTATTGCTCTTTTGCCCGTAGAATCAAGCGTATCACCGATTCGCAGCTCATAAGGTTCATTCGGGTCATACATATGTAATTCTCCCGTCTCCACATGAACTAACTCACCATCGCAGCGCAATTGACAGCTGCCTTCCGTTTGCAGACGGAACAGATAGTTGTGAATGCCATCCGGCTCATTCATATAAAAGGGCTTCCGGTGAAAGGAGTACCCTGCGGTATATACTTTGCAATCTTCTCCGTGTCCATCCATCATGTGATCCTCATTTCAGCAACAAATTTAAATTTTGACCAAATAGTTCATGTTTTAATCATATTATTCATTTTAATTGATACGATTTCGTAATACTATGGTAACGAACATAAAACAACATATTTTGCACGCCATTCAACGTACTATTTTTTGCATAATATGCTGTATAACGATTTATACCAATAAATGGCAAGCAATCGTATGGATAAGTCCATCGTACATATCGGGTTTATCATACATTGGCACATGCCAAAGGAGGATTACCTGTGCAACGAATGAGAGCCGGATTAATCGGATGCGGCAATATTAGTTCTATTTACTTCACTAATCTGCAATCAAGTCCGGTTGTCGAAATTGTAGCCTGTGCCGACATGGTGAAGGAACGCGCGGAAGAACGGGCAAAAGAGTTTGGTATTGAAAACGCCTTCACCTCGGAAGAAATTCTCAAGCAGGATGATATTGAATTAATTATCAATCTGACCATTCCCGCAGCGCATGCGTCTGTTAATTTGGCAGCCCTTGCAGCTGGTAAGCATGTGTATGCTGAGAAGCCGTTCGCCGTTTCGCTGGGCGATGGCAAACGTACATTGGAAAAAGCGAAAGAAGTCGGTAAACGCGTCGGCAGTGCGCCGGATACATTCCTCGGAGCAGGAATCGAAACTGCACGCAAAGCGATTGATGACGGTCTGATCGGGCGTCCGATTGCCGCCTCTGCCTTTATGATGGGGGCTGGGCCCGAATCCTGGCATCCTGATCCTGAATTCTTCTATGCGCCGGGTGGGGGTCCAATGTTCGACATGGGACCATATTATTTGACCGCGCTTACAAGCTTACTTGGATCGATGACACGAGTTAGCTCGTCAACGGGCATTCAGATTCCTGATCGTAAAGTGCATACCGGACCAAAAGCAAACTCGCCGATTCGTGTACAAACGCCGACGCATCTAGCAGGCACGATTGATTTTGAAAATGGTGCGATTGCTACGCTAGTCACCAGCTTTGATATTCCGGGCGGCTCGCAACTACCACGTATTGAGATTTATGGTACTGAAGGCACGCTGGATATTCCTGATCCAAACTTTTTCGACGGTGACGTTCGTCTGAAGCGTCCAGGCGCAGAGAGCTACGAGATTGTTACACCGGTATTTGAGCCGGTCAGCAATGAGCGCGGCAAAGGGCTGAATGAGATGATATCTGCTATCCACGACAATCGCCCGCATCGCGCTAGCGGAGAACTGGCATTTCACGTCTTAGAAGTGATGCATGCGTTCCAGCGTTCTTCATTGGAAGGCAAGCATGTCATCATTGAGAGTCGTGCCGGTTATCGTCAGGGCAATGTGTATTAACCAATCGCATCATCCATTTTGCATACACCTGCTCGCTATATCTTAGATACAGCGACAGATACCACACATAGCATAACAGTAAATAGCAGTACTAGCATCTGGAATCGACATCATCGCATGTTTCAACCAAACTACCTACAGGAGTGAATTCTATTATGTTAAAAGTTGGATTGCAGCTGTTTACCGTACGTGAAGATCTGGAACGCGATTTTGAAGGTACGATTGAAAAGATTGCTCAACTCGGTTATCAAGGTGTAGAGTTTGCTGGATTTTACGGACGCAGTGCCGACCAAATTAACGAATTGCTGAAAAAGAACAATTTGGAAGTGGTCGGTTCCCATACGCAATACAATGATCTTCTGAATGACGCTCAATCGCTGATTGATTATAACAAAGCGATTGGTAACAAATATATTATTGTTCCTTATCTGTCTGAGGAGCAACGTGGCAATTGGCCAGAGATCTTTGCGAATCTGCGTAAGTTTGCAGAGGTTTGTAACCAGAACGATGTAGTTCTGCTGTATCACAACCATGATTTTGAATTTACAGAGAAGATCGGTGACAGCACTGTATTCGATGCTCTGTATTCCGAATTGCCTGCTGATCTGATTCAGGTAGAGCTGGATACAGCATGGGTACAGTATAGCGGTTACGATCCGATTGAATATATTGACAAATATGCTGGCCGTCTGCCGCTCGTACACTGGAAAGACTTCAAACGTACCGATGATGGTATTCAAATGATGGAGCTGGGTGAAGGCGAAGTGCCGGTTGCACGCGTCGCGGATGCTGCGGACAAAGCCGGAGCGGAATGGATCATTGTGGAACAGGACAACAGCCTGCAAGCTCCGATGCAAAGTATCGAGCAGAGTATCAATTGGGTGAAAAGCTATGGCGCCAAAGGAGGCGTCGTAAATGTCTAATCAGACATTGAATATTGGCATCATCGGCTGCGGCGGGATTGCTAACGGCAAGCACTTGCCAAGTCTCGCCAAGCAGCCGCTTGCCAAGCTCGTTGCCTTCTGTGATATTGTGCAGGAGCGCGCAGCGGAAGCAGCAGAGCAATACGGCGTTACAGGTGCCAAAGTATATACCGATTATAAGGAACTGCTCGCAGATGGCAGTATTGATGTGATTCACGTCTGCACACCAAATGATTCCCATGCTGTCATCAGTATTGCGGCATTGGAATCCGGCAAGCACGTACTCTGTGAAAAGCCGATGGCAAAAACGACTGCCGAAGCCCAGCAAATGGTCGATGCAGCCAAACGCACAGGCAAAAAGTTATCTATCGCTTACCAAAACCGCTTCCGTGACGACAGTCTCTACTTGAAGCAAATGGTCGAAGATGGCGATCTAGGCGATGTGTATTACGGCAAGGCGATTGCACTGCGTCGCCGCGCTGTACCGACGTGGGGTGTATTTCTGGATGAGGACAAGCAAGGCGGCGGGCCATTGATCGATATTGGTACCCATGCTTTGGATCTCACCTTATGGCTGATGGACAATTACAAGCCAAAAAGTGTTCTTGGTTCTACATTCCATAAGCTCGGTCCACGTCCGAACTCTGCGAATGCGTTCGGTCCTTGGGACCCAGAACAGTTTAAGGTAGAGGATTCAGCATTTGGCTTTATCACGATGGAGAATGGAGCGGTCATCGCGCTGGAATCCAGCTGGGCGCTCAATATTCGTCAATTCGGCGAAGCACAGACATTACTGTGTGGAACCGAGGGCGGTGCAGATATGAGTGATGGGCTGCATATCAACGGGGAAAAGAATGGGCGTCTGATCGACAGCAAGGTTGATCTCAACTCTGGCGGCGTTGCTTTTTACTCCGGCGATACGGAAGATGCTGGTGCACGCGAAGCTCGCATGTGGCTGGAAGCGATCATCAACGATACCGAGCCGCTGGTGAAGCCAGAGCAGGCATTGGTTGTTACGCAAATTCTAGAAGCCATCTACGAATCAGCACGCACAGGTCGAGCGATTGAATTGCAGCAGCAGGTAGCATCGGTATAAATGCTACGCTACTCGTCTATTTCGCGGCGAGAAGTTGTTGAACAACATCAACGCAGAATATAGGCAGCCTAAACAAAATTTTTTATATGACAGATAAGTAAAATTTTATTAACAAATTTCCTGAAATTTCAAACTTTATCGGTATGGAGTTCGTATTAATAGGTAGAAGATCATTCGAACCAATCAAACACAACATCCATTCCACTTTACCTAACAAAACAGTTGAACCAGGAGGAAACACGAATGAAATTGGGCGTATTTATGGTATTGCTGAACAACAAAAGCTTTGAGGAGGCGCTTGACTATGTTGCCGAAAAAGGCGTTAAGGCGGTAGAGATCGGTTCGGGCGGTAATCCGGGCGCAGTTCACTGTAAGCCGGACGAATTGCTGGCAGATGCAGGCAAGCTGCGCGAGTTCAAAAAAGCGGTAGAATCTCGTGGTTTGATGATTAGCGCATTGAGCTGCCACGGCAATCCGCTGCATCCACAAAAAGCGATTGCTCAGGAAGCACATGAGGATTTTGTTAAATCAGTTAAGCTGGCTCAAAAGCTGGATGTACCAGTCGTGAATACGTTCTCTGGTTGTCCGGGTGACAGCGACAACGCTAAATATCCAAACTGGCCCGTAGCACCATGGCCAACGGATTACAGCGATCTGCTGGACTGGCAATGGAATACGAAAGTCATTCCATACTGGACGGAGAATGGCAAGCTGGCTTCTGATCACAATGTCAAAGTCGGTATTGAGCTACACGGTGGATTCTCCGTGCATACCCCAGGCACAATGTTGAAGCTGCGTGAAGCAGCAGGCGAAGCGATTGGAGCGAACCTTGACCCAAGTCATATGTGGTGGCAAGGGATCGATCCTGTCGCAGCAATAAAAATTTTGGGGAAAAATGGCGCAATTCATCATTTTCATGCTAAAGATACGATCACGGATACCGATAATATGAATATGAACGGTGTAACGGACATGCACTCCTACGCGGAGATGAACGATAGAGCATGGCAATTCCGTACCGTCGGTTATGGTCACGATTTGAAAACATGGGCAGACATTGTCAGCGCCCTGCGCCTGGTAGGTTACGATTACGTTGTTAGCATAGAGCATGAAGACGGATTAATGTCCGTAAACGAAGGATTTACTAAAGCCGTCCACAACTTGCAGCAGGTTATGATCGAAGAAGAACTCGGCGAGATGTGGTGGGTCTAAACAACAGGGAGGCAGTAACAGTATGATTAACGTAACAGTCTGGAATGAGTTTGTACATGAGCAAATCCGCGATGATGTAAAAGCCGTATACCCGGATGGAATTCACAAAGTACTCGCAGACGGATTGACCAAAGAAGGCTTCGCCTGCCGCACAGCAACGCTGGATCAGGATGAGCACGGTCTGACGGAATCCGTTCTGAACTCTACGGATGTTATGCTCTGGTGGGGCCATACTGCGCACGACCTGGTCGACGACGATATCGCCGAAGCAGTCGTACGACGCGTAAATGAAGGCATGGGTCTCATTGTGCTTCATTCTGGACACTTTTCCAAACCATTCAAACAACTGATGGGCACCAGCTGCGATCTGAAATGGCGCGTAGCCGACGAGCAGGAAATCCTATGGTGTGTCAACCCGACGCATCCGATCGCACAGGGCGTTAACCCTTCGATCACACTGGACAAAGAAGAAATGTATGGTGAATTCTTTGATGTACCAGCGCCGGATGAACTGGTGTACCTGAGCAACTTTGAAGGCGGGGAAGTATTCCGCAGCGGCTGTACGTATCGCCGTGGTCACGGGAAGATCTTCTACTTCCGTCCAGGTCATGAAACGTACCCTACGTATTACAATCAAGATATTATGCACATCATTGCCAATGCGGTACGCTGGGCATATCCTGCCAGCAACGCACGTCCAGCATTTGGACGTACCGAACCGCAACGTGCAATCGGCAGCAGCAAACTGACCGTATAATATTGTCAGCTGCGTCGGCATAAGGGAAGGGTTAGTACGCCTGCCGATAAGGATCGGCAAGCCCACTTTGATCATACTGTATGCAACCTGTTGTGATTGAGCAGATGGACGGACGGGACGCCTAACTTTTATGTAATGCCATAATAATGAGATAGACGAGCATGATTTTCAGGGTACGTCTGCATGGTTGATTCCGACCAGCAGACGTACCTTTTTGATTGTTGTAGCTAGTACTAGGATTGGGGTAATAGATTCATAAGCTATGGGGAGATTTTTATGACCGGTTCATTCTTTAAAACCGGATACCCGACAGGCAAGAGGATTAGGTATGTCTGAGGAGGGGTTTGCATTGATGGAATATAGGAACAGCCACGACTCTGCTTTTGCAATTGGTCATGTTCCTTTGCCGCCAGAGCTAGTACAGTCCTGTCTCAAGCGTGTCGAAGGGCTGCGGTTAGAAGGGTTTTTGACCGGATTCGGCAAATGGCCGGGTTCGCTGATGCTAGTTGGCGAAGCGCCGGGAGCCAACGAAATTCAGCAGGGACGTCCATTTTGCGGACAAGCAGGCAAGGTGCTGGACGGCTATCTGGATCATTTACAATTGACGCGCGATGATTTATACATTACGAGTGCGGTGCGTAGTCGTCCGTATCGTGACAAGCCAGTGAAGAATCACCCAGAGCGCCTCAGTCGGGCGAATCGTACACCGACCAGCAAAGAAGTGCTGGCATATGCACCCATTTTGGATTATGAGATTGCTACTGTACAGCCGCAGGTATTGATCACACTGGGCAATATTGGGTTGCACCGATTGATCGGCAACAGCACCAGCGTATCGCAGATTCATGGACAACCACGGCAGACTGCGATTCGGCAGGTAGACCCGTACCATCCAGAACAAGG
The DNA here is from genome assembly GCF_040719145.1 of Paenibacillus sp. JQZ6Y-1. Lineage (NCBI taxonomy): Bacteria > Bacillati > Bacillota > Bacilli > Caryophanales > Paenibacillaceae > Paenibacillus > Paenibacillus kandeliae. Next base: position 2,629,110 of record NZ_JBFDUZ010000001.1, on the reverse strand, counting down.
ATACACGTGGTCGGAGCAGTCTTATTGGGTGTTTCCGCTCTATCATCCAGCAGCAATTCTGTACAATCGTTCGTTAGAGCAGACCATTCAGGAGGATCTGCATCGATTGCGCGATTTCATTCACGAAGTTATAAAATATAAGCCGGAACAATGATTTATTATAGGTGGTTATGTCCAGCGCGAACTGGTGTAAATATACGACAGAAACCGCTGAAATCGGTAGGTTTTCGTTTTATTATAGTTAAAAATATGTTAAACTATATATGCTAACTTATTGTAAGTTTACATTGAGAGTTCCGGTACGATAGGCAGGATGATATCGGGCTACGGACCAGTAAAGAGGTGAAACGATGGAACAGCATCAGCTGGGTTTATGTCCGCGGTTTGAGACAGCGTTCTCTTTTCTCGGGAAACGATGGAACGGCCTGATTATTCAGTCCCTGATGAGCGGACCTAAACGGTTCAAAGACATATCCAATCTCATCCCGATGATGAGCGACAAAATGCTCTCAGAGCGTATGAAGGATCTGGAAGCAAGCGGTATTTTGTTACGCCAGGTCTATCCGGAGACTCCGGTACGGATTGAGTATGAACTGACGGAAAAAGGACGCGCCCTGCAGCCGGTTATGGATCAAATCCAAAATTGGGCGGAGCAGTGGGTAGACTAATACGTCGATCAGGCTGATCTGTTGGAGTTTCGGCCATACAAAAAAAGCTTTCCCCGGTGAATGCCGGTGGAAAGCTTTTTTGCTATATGAATCTATCTGGTTATACGTAGGGGGAGAGGGGATTAGATGCGGCAGACTTCTTTCGGGCATAGTTCGCAATGACACACTTCCTGCAAAGCCTCCAGATCGTGAATAATGATCATGCCATGCTCGTATTCAATCGTATCTTTTTTACGCAAATCGCTCAGCATCCGGTTGACGCTCTCACGGGTAGCGCCGATCATATTCGACAGATCAGTATGTGTAATTTTTTTATTGATCAGGATCGAGCCGTCTTCATTATAATCTTCGCCATACGTATTGCTCAGACGAATGAGCGTCGAGCAGAGTGCACCTGGTTTGCCGTACAGCATCAGGTCACGTACTTTGGTTTGAGTCAGACGGTGGTGTGTACCCATCCATTTCATAAAATCAATCGCAAAGTCACAGTGCTGACAGATGATCAGCTCCAAGTCTTTATGATCGATTACCGCAACCTCGGTATCCTCTAACGCTTCCGCAGTGAAGCCCAGACGCGTACCCGAGAACAGATCTGCCTGTCCGATCATATCGCCATTTTGGTACATATACAGAATGAGTTCTTTACCTTCGTCAGTCGATTTGGTTAGTTTTACACGTCCGCTTTTAATGTAATATAATTTGTCCGAAATATCGCCTTCCCAGAACAGATGCGAACCGGCAGGCACATTGCGCTCCGTTGCATACGATAAGAGTCGCTCCATATTGACGGGCGAGAAGCTAGTCGTATTGCTGTTTTCGTTCTGAGTCATGCGTTCCATTTGATTATTCATGATTCGTCCTCTCCTTTTGTCCCCATTATACGTAGAAAATAACCAGATTGCATTAAATTATAGGAAAAATTAGTAAGAATATTTCTGTTCTTCCATATGGTACTCTTAATCATATCGGTGAAAAGAAAGAAAACATAATATAAATAACTTTGTGATTATTTTCACTTATAGTATACCTCTACTTAATTTAAAATGCAAAAAGAAAAAACAGAAAAAAGAAATTTTTAAAAATTAAAATTGATTGTGAAAAAAATCACATTATGATTTATGTCTCTATGCTATGATCAGTGCGTAGACAAAAGCAACACACATTCTGAGGAGGATGAGAGAAATGGCTGTAAAAAATGATGCCGCTCGTACCGTTGAATTGACTGCACAGGAAGAGATTCAAAAGCTGATCGACAAGGGCAACAAAGCCTACAACGCTTTTATGAAAATGGATCAGGAGCAAATCGACAACATTGTACAGGCGATGGCGCTTGCCGGGCTAGACAAGCATATGCACCTTGCTAAAATGGCAGTGGAAGAAACAGGCCGGGGGGTATATGAGGATAAAATCACCAAGAACTTGTTTGCTACCGAATATATCTACCATAGCATCAAAAATGAGAAAACAGTCGGCGTGATTGAAGACAACGCGTATGACAGTTTCCAAAAGATTGCTGAACCAGTTGGAATTATCATGGGGATCACGCCTGTAACGAATCCGACATCTACAACAATGTTCAAGGCATTGATTGCAATCAAAACGCGCAACCCAATCATCTTTGGTTTCCACCCATCTGCACAGCAATGCAGCCGTGAAGCTGCTCGCATTTTGCTAGAAGCAGCTGTCAAACATGGTGCACCTGCTGACTGTATCCAATGGATCGACAATCCGTCGATGGACAAAACAAACGCGCTGATGAATCACCCTGACGTAGCACTCATTCTGGCTACTGGTGGTGGTGCGATGGTAAAAGCGGCATATAGCTGCGGTAAACCTGCACTGGGCGTAGGTCCGGGTAACGTACCTGCATTTATTGAGAAAAGCGCCGATCTGAAACAAGCGGTAACTGATCTGATCCTGTCCAAATCGTTTGATAACGGTATGATCTGTGCTTCCGAGCAAGCGGTAGTTATTGAAGAACCTGTTTTCGATCAAGTAAAAAAATTGATGATCGACAACGGCTGCTATTTCCTCACCAAAGAAGAAGTCGGCAAACTGACTGCCGGCGCAATGAATGTGGACAAATGTGCAGTGAATCCAGTCATCGTCGGACAACCTGCCACCAAAATTGCTGAAATGAGCGGAATTACCGTTCCTGCTGATACCAAAATTCTGGTAGCCGAGCTGGAAGGGGTAGGCACCAAATATCCGCTATCTGCTGAGAAATTAAGCCCTGTACTGGCTTGCTATAAAGTAAAAAATGCTGATCAAGGCATCGAACGTGCGGCTCAAATCGTAGAATTTGGCGGCATGGGTCACTCTTCGGCGATCCACTCGAACAATGAAGACGTAATCCAGAAATTCGCGGATCGTCTGCAAACAGGACGGATCATCGTTAACTCGCCTTCGACCCACGGCGCAATCGGTGACATTTACAATACGAACCTGCCTTCGCTGACACTGGGCTGCGGATCGTATGGACGCAACTCGACATCGTCGAACGTCACTGCCGTCAATCTGATTAACATTAAAAGGGTGGCTCGCCGTACCGTGAATATGCAATGGTTCAAAATCCCATCGAAAGTATACTTTGAAAAAGGATCGACGCAATACCTTGCCAAAATGCCGAACATCAGCCGTGTAGCGATTGTTACTGACCCGATGATGGTACAGCTCGGTTATGTGGGAAAAGTAGAGCACTATCTGCGTCAGCGTCAAACGCCAGTAGCTATTGAAGTATTCTCGGAAGTGGAACCTGATCCATCGACAGCAACGGTAGAACGCGGTCGTCAAATGATGGAACGCTTCCAGCCAGACTGCATTATCGCACTGGGCGGCGGTTCGCCAATGGATGCTGCCAAAGGTATGTGGCTGTTCTACGAATATCCAGATGTAAGCTTTGACAACCTGAAACAAAAATTCATGGATATTCGCAAACGGATCTACAAATATCCAAATCTAGGTCAAAAAGCACAATTCGTTGCCATCCCAACCACATCGGGTACCGGTTCGGAAGTGACTTCGTTCGCTGTTATCACCGACAAAGAAAAAGGCAATACCAAATATCCATTGGCAGATTACGAGCTGACTCCAGACGTAGCGATTGTCGATCCCGAATTTGTATACAGCCTGCCACGTGTAGCGGTAGCGGATACTGGTATGGACGTGCTGACTCATGCTATCGAAGCCTATGTATCGAATATGGCGAATGACTACACCGATGGTCTGGCGATCAAAGCGATTCAGCTGGTGTTCCAATACTTGGAGCAATCGGCACTGACTGGCGACAAACTGGCACGCGAGAAAATGCACAACGCTTCGACCATCGCTGGTATGGCATTTGCTAACGCATTCCTTGGCATCAACCACAGTCTGGCGCATAAATGGGGCGGTCAATACCATACCGCACATGGACGTACCAATGCGATTCTGATGCCACACGTCATCCGTTACAATGCGAAAAAACCGACCAAGTTTGCATCGTTCCCTAAATATTCGCACTTTATCGCTGACGAACGCTATGCCGAAATCGCCCGTATTCTGGGACTGCCTGCTCGTACGACAGAAGAAGGTGTGAATAGTCTGGTCAACGCGATTCGCGATCTGAACCGCAAACTGGGCATCCCTGAGACATTCCAAGAGCTGGGCTTTGACGCGAAGGACTTTGAATCGCGTGTAGATTATTTGGCAGACCGTGCCTTTGAAGATCAATGTACCACTGCCAATCCGAAAATGCCGCTTGTAACCGAGCTGGCTGATGTATACCGCAACGCGTTCTATGGCAAATTTGAATAAATGACCAGCGGCTCGACAGAGCCAAAGCTGGAAATGAATCGTTGCCATGATCCTATAATTGCCTAATGTGTTCGATGTAGTTTCTCCTCCCTTTATGATAGGCTGCTGTCATCCGCTGTGAGTACGGATTGACCGCAGCCTTTTTTCTTATTCTGGAAAGGAGGTGTTGCTCGTCATCCCATATCCTCTGCGGAATATAATTTGAAGGAAGCGGAGTGCATTTCAAATTGCAGCAGTTCCATTTTATATTGTTCAAAAGTACGGCAACTGTATCGGGATTTCTCGTCTTCCTGTATCAAGTCAGTAGAGTGTAGGGGATGTGGACTATTGTATTTTTTGCATATGTCCGTCGCTAAGGAGGTGCATCTGTATCATATTTAAAATTTTGCTGTATCAATGACAGAAAGTGATAAAAATCATAATGAGACGCCATTAATGTGATAAAAATCACATCAATATGATCCATCATCCTGCATAATAAGGACATAGCCGGAACACAACGAACCGGCGCTGAGACAACCAAGTCAATGTCATAACACAATTTGTGATTTTATTCACAAATAATGGAGGGATTATCAATGTCGGTAATCGAAAGAAACGTACAGGATCAATCACAACAACAAGCCTGGAGAGGTTTTCACACAGGTAAATGGACCAATCATGTAGACACAAAAAACTTCATTGACGAAAATATTAAACCTTATGTTGGCAACGAAAACTTCCTCGCAGGTCCAACTCAAAATACAAATGACCTGTGGAACATCGTTTCCCAGCTGTCCAGAGAAGAACGCGAGCGTGGCGGTGTATGGGATGTAGACGTGAATACACCAGCTTCCATCGTATCGCACGGTCCGGGCTACTTGGACAAAGACAAAGAGCAAGTTGTCGGCGTACAAACGGATGCACCTTTCAAACGTGCGATTCAGCCTTATGGTGGTATCCGCATGGTGATCGATGCTTGTAAAGCATACGGATTTGAAGTTCCACAATCCATAATCGACATTTTCACTAACATTCGTAAAACGCATAACCAAGGTGTATTCGATGCTTACACTGCTGAGATTCGTGCAGCACGCAAATCCGGTATCGTAACTGGTCTGCCAGATGCTTATGGTCGTGGACGCATTATCGGTGACTATCGCCGTGTAGCGCTGTATGGTGTAGACTTCCTGATGAAACAAAAACAACGTGAGCATGACGAAACACTGGGCGAATACATGGACGAAAACACCATTCGCCAACGGGAAGAAATCAGCGAGCAATACAGAGCGCTGAATGAACTGAAGCAAATGGCAGCCGAACACGGCTTCGACATTTCCAAACCAGCACAAAATGCTAAAGAAGCGTTCCAATGGTTGTACTTCGGTTATCTGGCAGCTGTGAAAGAACAAAACGGCGCAGCAATGTCGCTCGGACGTGTATCTTCCTTCCTCGATATTTACATTGAACGCGATGTAAAAGAAGGCACACTGACTGAAGAACAAGCACAAGAACTAGTTGACCATTTTGTTATGAAACTGCGGATTGTGAAATTCCTGCGTACACCAGATTACAACGAACTGTTCAGTGGTGACCCAACATGGGTAACCGAATCAATCGGTGGTATGGCAGTCGACGGCAAAACTCGGGTAACCAAAAGCAGCTTCCGCTTCCTGCATACCCTGTACAATCTAGGTCCTGCACCAGAACCGAACCTGACTGTTCTGTGGTCTGAACAACTGCCAGAAGGCTTCAAAAAATATTGTGCCAAAGTTTCTATCGAAACAAGCTCTATTCAGTATGAAAATGATGATCTGATGCGTCCGATCTATGGTGATGACTACGGTATTGCTTGCTGCGTATCCGCGATGCGTATCGGTAAACAAATGCAATTCTTCGGCGCACGTGCCAACCTTGCCAAAACATTGCTGTATGCGATCAACGGTGGTAAAGACGAGAAATCCGGCGCACAAGTAGGGCCTGAATTCCCAGCGATTACTTCCGAGTACCTCGATTATGATGAAGTGCTGAACCGTTACAAACCGATGATGCAATGGCTGTCGAAAGTGTACATGGATGCACTGAACATCATCCACTTCATGCACGATAAATACAGCTATGAGCGTATCGAAATGGCACTGCATGATCGTGACATTCTGCGTACAATGGCTTGCGGTATTGCCGGTCTGTCGGTTGCTGCTGACTCCCTGAGCGCTATCAAATACGCGAAAGTGAAACCGATCCGTAACGAACAAGGCATCGCTGTTGACTTTGAAATTGAAGGCGACTACCCTTGCTACGGTAACAACGATGATCGTGTCGATCAGATCGCCGTAGAGCTGGTTGAAACCTTCATGAGCATGATTCGCCAACACAAAACGTACCGTAACGCACTGCCGACTCAATCTGTACTGACCATCACATCGAACGTCGTATATGGTAAGAAAACAGGTACTACACCAGACGGACGTAAAGCAGGCGAACCATTTGCACCGGGTGCGAACCCAATGCATGGACGCGACAAAAAAGGCGCACTGGCATCCCTGAGTTCCGTTGCTAAACTGCCATACGAAGATAGCCTAGACGGTATCTCCAACACCTTCTCCATCGTGCCAAAAGCACTGGGTAAAGAAGAAGAAATTCGCAAATCCAATCTGGTGGCTATGCTGGATGGCTACTTCGGTAGTGACGCTCACCACTTGAACGTCAACGTATTTGACCGTGAACAACTGATGGATGCGATGGAACATCCAGAGAACTATCCACAGCTGACCATTCGTGTCTCTGGCTATGCGGTTAACTTTATTAAACTGACTAGAGAGCAACAGCTGGACGTAATCAACCGTACGTTCCACAGCAACATGTAATTACGCAGCATATTCAACCAACACATCAACGCTTGCAGGACATGTCATATGTAACAGCAATAGACATGTCCTGCAAATCACTCATAATGAAAGGGGCTGAATGATCATGGTAACAGGCCGTGTTCACTCGCTGGAGACCTTCGGTACTGTCGATGGTCCAGGTATTCGATTCGTACTATTTATGCAGGGGTGCCTGATGAAATGCCAGTATTGTCATAATCCCGATACCTGGAATCTAGACGGCGGCAAGGTGATGGAACTGGAAGAAGTTCTTTCCGAAATCCAGCCTTACCTGAATTACTATCGCAGCTCCGGCGGCGGGCTTACCGTCTCTGGTGGTGAACCGACACTACAAGCCCCTTTCGTCAAAGCATTGTTCAAAGAGGTCAAAGAACGCTGGAATCTGCACACAACCCTCGATAGCAACGGCTACAATGATGGGGAAAAGATTCACGAGCTGCTAGACGTGACCGATCTCGTTATGCTGGATCTCAAGCATATCAACAATGAAAAGCACAAAAAGCTAACGGGCGTATCCAATGAGCGTACACTGAAGCTGGCACAGTGGTTATCGGATCATGGACGTAAAATGTGGATACGACATGTTTTCGTACCAGGCATCCACGATGCGGAAGAAGACCTGATCGCATTGGGTGAATTCATCGCTACCCTACATGGTGTGGAGAAATTCGAGATTCTGCCATACCACCAGATGGGCATCTACAAATGGGAGTCGCTTGGTCGCCTCTATCCGCTGGACGGCGTACCTTCACCGACAGAAGCCGAAGTAGAACGCGCGTATCGCCTGATTGAGCAGGGCAGACGTCAAGGAGCCTGCGTATAAGATATATCTGTTTGTATCATCCTCATGTATGAAATCGTGTGTATTCATAAGTCTACCGCTTCACCTCATGGGCACCCTGTCTTCGGACGGGGTGTTTTTTTGTACAGTTTGTCCAATTGTTGTAGGAGTGAGTGGACTTTATACTGGATTACAATACATACACTACCGGATCGCCAAGTGTACGGGTCCGCAGGAGGGATACAGATGTCGCAATGGACGATGGATAAGTGGACGTTGGAGCAGAAGATTGGACAGTTATTCGTATGCGGATTTCATGATATTGTGCCGGATGCTCAAGTGAAGCAGTTGATTGCAGAGTATCAGATTGGCGGGGTGATTTATTTTCGCCGCAATATTGGTACACCGCAACAGATTCACCGACTATCGGCAGAGCTACAGCAGCAGGCGCATGATCAGGGCTTGCCACCGTTACTGATTACGATTGATCAGGAAGGTGGTATGGTTAGCCGGATTGATCAGGAGGAATTGAGTCTGATTCCGGGCAATATGTCGCTGGGGGCTACGGGTGATCCGGCTTGGACAGCGCAAGCTTCCTCGATTAGTGCTCGTGAGTTGCGTGCATTAGGGATCAATGTGAATTTTGCGCCCTGTGTCGATGTGAATAACAATCCGCGTAACCCCGTCATTGGCGTACGCTCATATTCAGAAAAGCCAGACGTTGTCGCGGCTCACGGTGCAGCAGCGATCACCGCTATGCAAGAGCAGGGCGTAGCTGCGACCGCCAAGCATTTTCCGGGGCATGGCGATACAGAGGTGGATTCGCATTATGGACTGGCTTCGGTGCCGCATGATGTACAGCGTCTGGAGCAAATAGAACTACTGCCGTTCCAGAAGGCGATTGCTGCTGGCACTGACCTGATCATGTCCGCGCATGTGATGTTCCCAGCATTTGAACCGGACTCTATACCAGCGACGTTGTCGCATCGTGTGTTAACGGGACTACTGCGTCAGCAGCTGGGTTTTGACGGTGTGATCGTGACCGACTGTTTGGAAATGCACGCGATTGCGAAGCATTTTCCCATTCCCGAGGCGACCGTGATGGCATTGGAGGCAGGAGCGGATCTGCTGTTAGTTAGCCATACGATAGAAGACCAAATCGCTGCGATTCAAGCGGTGCGGCAGGCGGTAGAACAGGGACGTATATCTGAGCAGCGGATCGATGAATCAGTTGCACGGATATGCAAGCTAAAAGCCAAACGGAATATGGATCGTGAGCCAGTCAGCGAACAGGAACTAATGACGATCCTACGCAATGAGGACAATGCCAATATATTGCGTTCCATCGCTCTACACAGCATCACTGTAGTTAAGGATGATGATCAGCTACCGCTTCAGCCTGCAACGGATGGTAAGCAGGGGTTGGTCATCTGGCCACAGCTATCGCGTCGTACAGAAGTAGCTGAGGCAGTGGGACATGATCGCAATCTGGCGGAGGTACTGACAGCACTTGGCTTGCCAGCAGAGCGCTTAATAATTAGCACGGAGCCGGATGCAGAGGAGCGAGAACAAGCCTTGCAACAGGCACAGCAGGCTGGCTTTGTGGTGCAGATTACGTACACCTCCGCAGGGCAGCTGCCAGAACAACAAGCGCAACTGGTGCACGCTCTGCATGAACAATTGCAGATACCTCTGATCGTCGTGTCGATGCGTAATCCGTATGATTGGAATGAGCTGCCAGAGCTACGTACCTATATCTGTACGTATGAAAATCGGAAATATGCAGTGGAGGCATTAGCGGCGGTGCTGGCAGGAACAGAAACCGCTACAGGCAAGCTTCCAGTCAGCTTGAATCCAGGTTATCTGGTGCAAATTTGACTTTGTCTGTCGCCAGCGCATATCATGTGAAGCATAACCTTTAGCGAGATGTTCAAAGAATCTTTATTTGCGCATGCCGAACGAGATCATGTATTCCTGTTCCGGTTATGCGACGAATAAAGTACAAACGCCAGTGCGTGTAACAAAGCCTGTCGATCTACGGATGGACAGGCTTTTTCGATGTGCAGGACGTCTAGGTATATGGCTGTAATGGCATACAATAACTTACATATCCTATGAAAATAAGCTCAAGTACCCCTAAATGTAAATGTGAACGAATTGTGAATACATGACTTTTAATGAGTGATTGCGATATTCCAGAGAAACTTTTCAAAAAAAGTCGCGTCTTATTAATGTGTCATACAAGCGTCGAGTTTACAGACGCGGGGGGACAATGGAATTTTGCCTTTGCAGCAACCGGCTTCCGACCTGCGAAGGGGAAGGGAATTGTGCCTTTCAGGGGGAGTTTTTCTTTGACATCTCGGTATAGAAAAAAAGATACAAGAAGGAGTCGAACGATGAAATTCAAGAAGAGCATACTAGTAGCTGTACTTGCCTTCACACAGGTTGTGGCAACGTTTCCTGCAGCGCAGGCTTTCGCAGCAGAAGGCGATACAGCAAATGGAGTTGTCCAACAGGATGTATATAGCGATAACTCTACTACGGATACCGTACAAACTGATCCGACAACAACGGGCGACGGAACAGGCATGGACGGCACTACAGGAACGGACGGTACAACCACGACGCCAACCACACCGGTTACGCCGACAACACCGACCACTACACCAACAGCACCTGTAACGACAACACCACAGGTGGTAACGGATGTGTATTCCGCAGGTCCGAACAAACTGATCTTTATGATGAACTCCAATCAGATTTACCGTGACGGCAAGCTGTATTTCTCCAATCAGCCGATGACTGTCAAAAACGGTGTATCCTATGTATCTGTGCGCGCACTGGTGGAACGTGTTGGCCTTACGCTTACATATGATTCCGTAACCAAAGAAACCGTCATGACCAAAGACGGCAAAGAACTGCGTTTCAAAACAGATAGCAAGTATTACACAGTGAACGGCGTACAATCGCTGATGAAAGGCGCATCGTTCCAGCAAAAAGGAACGTTTATGGTGCCGCTCACTTCCATCACTGCCGCACTGGGTATTCCGTATACAGTACAAGGCAAAATGGTCATCATGGATCTTCAGGTAAAACCGACAGCATCCTTTACTGTATCGCCTAAAGATGTCTATGCGACTCAAACAACCGTACAATACAAAACACAATCGAGTTCTTCCAACGGAGCTACCATTGTGGATGAGCGTTGGACTGGACGCGAGGACATCTTCGCTGATGCGGGCGCGCATGTTGTGACGTATCAAGTTCTGGATTCCAATGGACAATGGAGCGATCCGTACAGTGTAACGATCAATGTACTGCCTCCAAACCAACCGCCAGTTGCTATGTTCAATACCAACACCGACTCGTATCGTATGGGTGAACTGATCACGTATACCGATATGAGTACAGATGATGAGAATGCCATTACCAAAACGGAATGGGGCAACAAGCAGCTTGCATTCTTTACTCCAGGTCCACAAACCGTCACACTAACGGTAACAGACAAGCACGGCGAAACAAACACGTATAGCAAAACGATCAACATTACAGATAGCACATTGTACACAGCTGATGAGTTCTACCCGCTGTTTACACCAATCGGTGATTCCTTCGACTTTAACGGTGCAGAAGTACCGGGTCGCGCGATTACACCATTCGAAACCAGCTCTGAGCCGGTACGCCTGATCCGCAGTAACAGTCCAGAACGCGTACTGTCGGAAGGTATCGTTTATCAAGAAACCGCAACGGGTGCAACACGCTTCATGGTTCACCATCTGAACGAAACAGGCAAAAATGTAAAAATGTACATCGTTGCTACCAACACCAATGCTACACCGGCAAACCTGAATATTCAGGATGTTGGTTTTGGTGGACCGAACCCTTATGCAACCGCAGCGGGTAAAGTCTCGATCGATCGTTACTACAAATCCATTCAATCTGGTGCAGATGCTCAAACCGTAACCCTGCAACCGGGTCAAAGCCAAGTGATCTTCAATCAACTCAGCGCATCGACGATGAAAAACGACACCGTTATTTCCCTGTTCGGTGATCTGGTCAGTGATGCTACCGTTCAATACACCGTACTCATGGTGGATGAGAACGCTGATCCGCTGCAAGCGATGAACACTTTGCCAAAATTGGATCGCGACGGTATCCACAACCGCGGTACGTATGACAATGCGACTCGCATTATCCACGTGGGCGAGCTGATCGGCAACACAAGCGTTCGTCTGCCACTGGGCGACAACAACAGCGACCCGAACCTGACTGGTACGGACCCGCTGGCACAAACCGAAGCATCCAACGCTGGTAACTTTGGTGTATTGTACAGAATCAAGCTGGATATGGTAGCACCGAATACGCTTATTTCCTTTAATGCGCGTGGCGGACGCTATTCTGGTTATATTTATGTAAATGGCACCAGTACTCCGATCAAAAACAACGGTGGTACAACTAGCGCGAACGATAATGTTGTCATTTACCGTACCGGTACACTGGATACGGAATCAGTAGAAATTTGGTTTACAGCCGCACCGGGCAGTAACTTGCCAGTCAACCTGCTGTTTAACCAAATGCCAACCAAAAAACAATAATCAAGATCTGACACAAAGAATGTCTGCTCACAAACTTTGCCAGATCTCAACAACTGGAACCTACACCCGTACACCTCATGCGCATCCCTGCCTGTGATGTACGGGCTATCCAGTTCAAATAGCCGAAGCCGCGATTGCGGTTTCGGTTTTTTCTATATTGCATCCAATGAATGCGTTGGAATCAAAGCGGAATATCACAATACATAGGCTCCAACCGTTCAAATAATTCTTATGAATTCTAAGAAATATTCGGCATTACGCTCGTTTTCGTGTATAATAGTTATGATTACGAATAGTGTTATATCTACAGATCATGTATACGAAAAGTAGAGGACTGCCGGTATTGCAAGGTATGCGCTTTGCAGTCTATTTTTGTTTGAACTATGATGGATTTGATAAGAGTTAAAGGAACCAGGATATAGAAAATGATTATTTATAGAAGCGGGTTTCTGATCGTAGACGATTCAGAACGATGATAGGAGGAAGATTCATGCTGTCCACAGAGCAAATTATTGATATTATGTCCAAGCAGGGTCTGCGTATTACCGATCAGCGTCGGACGCTGGCAAAATTGTTTGCTGAAGCGCCGGGCTACTTGACTGCTAAGGATGTATACGAATATATGGAACGTAAATATAGCGGTCTGAGCTTTGATACCGTGTATCGCAATCTACGCGTTATGCAGGAGCTGGGCGTATTGGAACAGGTTGTATTTGAAGACGGAGTCAAATTCAAAAGTCATTGCAGTCAGGATCATCATCACCACCATATGATCTGCTTGCAATGTGAAAAAACGTATCCGATCGCTTTCTGTCCGATGGATATGACCGATATGCCAGAGCAATTTCAGGTGATCCGCCACAAATTCGAGGTGTTCGGTTATTGTAAGGAATGTCTGGCACAACAAGCCGGATCAAACGGCGAAGAGGGTATGCCTATCGGCGGTGACGGCAAGGAAGGCCCTGCGCTTCATTTGAAAAAGAAAGCCGTATCCGCAGTGGCAGGGCAAGAGCAGTGAATACGCCACAAAAGCTGAGCCGTCGCGCTGTACAGGTGCCGATTCACTTTTACCGTAAATTCATTTCTCCGCTTAAGCCGCCAAGCTGCCGCTTTTACCCAACCTGCTCGCAATATGCGCTGGAAGCGATTGAAGTACATGGTGTACTCAAAGGAAGCTGGCTCGCAGCACGCCGCATCAGCAAATGTCATCCGTTTCATCCGGGCGGTATTGATCTTGTTCCACCGCCGCGCAGCAAGCGTCAGGATGTGGATCATGAGCCGGAGCATCATATCCATGAATACAAACAGGACCCGCGGAATGCTTGACAGCTTCGGCGGGTATTCGGTATATTGAGAAACATAGTTATATATGCAATCCAGTGAACGGATAAGTATACGGAATAGGCACAGCACAGAGAGCCGGAACAGCTGCGAACCGGTCTGGAAGCCACTGTAGAACATGGTCCGGGAGGAACTGAAGTCGAGCGCATACCGGATTATATCGGTACGTAAGGCTCCAGCGTAAGCCCGCGTTAAGGGTCAGCCTGTATAGGCTGCTGAGCCTGCTTTTGCAAAAAAGCGGGGAAGTTGGGTGGTAACGCGTGAGTACAAGCTCTCGTCCCATTAGGGGCGGGAGCTTTTTTGCGTCCATTTGCTGTATAGCGAGCGATCTAGACTTGCCCATCAGATGATGGATGTATTTAATCCAAGGAGGAATCAAGATGCCAGAAGAGAACAAAACATTTTATATTACGACCCCGATTTATTATCCTAGTGACAAGCTGCATATCGGTCACGCCTATACGACGGTAGCAGGCGATGCTATGGCACGCTACAAGCGTCTGCGCGGATATGAGGTACGCTATCTGACTGGTACGGACGAGCATGGTCAAAAGATTGAGCGCAAAGCTGCTGAGAAAGGTCAAACACCGCAGCAATTCGTCGATGGCATCGTGGAAGGCATCAAGAGCCTGTGGGACAAGCTGGACATCTCCTATGATGACTTTATTCGTACAACCGAAGAGCGTCATAAGAAGGTCGTACAAGATATTTTCGACCGTTTGCTGGAGCAAGGCGATATTTACAAAGGCGAATACGAAGGCTGGTACAGCATTCCTGATGAAACGTTCTACACCGAGACGCAGCTGGTTGATATTGAGCGCAATGATAAAGGCGAAGTCACTGGCGGTAAGAGCCCAGACAGTGGACATCCGGTCGAGCTCGTTAAAGAAGCATCCTACTTCTTCCGTATGAGCAAATACGCAGATCGTCTGCTGCAATACTATCAGGATCATCCTGACTTTATTCAGCCAGAATCGCGCAAAAATGAAATGATCAACAACTTTATCAAACCGGGTCTGGAAGATCTCGCCGTATCGCGGACGACCTTCGACTGGGGCGTTAAGGTGAAAAATGATCCGAAGCACGTTGTATACGTATGGATCGATGCGCTGTCCAACTATATTACAGCACTCGGCTACGGCAGCGACAACGAAGAGCTATTCAACAAATTCTGGCCAGCAGACATTCATCTGGTCGGGAAAGAAATCGTGCGTTTCCACACCATCTACTGGCCGATCATGCTGATGGCGCTGGATATTCCACTGCCGAAAAAAGTATTCGGTCACGGCTGGCTGCTGATGAAGGACGGCAAAATGTCCAAATCCAAAGGTAATGTTGTAGACCCAGTAACGCTTATCGAACGCTACGGTCTTGATGCGCTGCGTTACTACCTGCTGCGTGAAGTGCCATTTGGCTCTGACGGTACCTTTACACCGGAAAGCTTTGTAGATCGAGTAAACTCCGATCTGGCAAATGATCTCGGTAACCTGCTGAACCGCTCGGTCGCGATGATCGACAAGTACTGTAGTGGCTCCGTGCCTGCTTACAATGGCGTAGTGAATGAAGTAGACGGCAAATTGCAGGAGTTTATCGGCGATACAATTGGCAAAATCGAAACGGCGATGGAGAAACTGGAATTCTCGGTCGCATTGACTGCGATTAGTCAGCTGATCAGCCGTACGAACAAATATATCGACGAAACCCAGCCATGGGTACTTGCGAAGGATGAAGCCAACCGTCCGCAGCTGGATTCGGTCATGTTCCATCTGGCAGAAGCACTGCGCATTATTTCCATCTTGCTGGAGCCGTTCCTGACACGCGCACCGAAGCAGATTCGTCAGCAAATCGGCATTGCCGATGGCGAACTGACCACATGGGACAGCGCTAGCCGCTTTGGTCTGATTCCAGCAGGTACAGCGGTAGCAAAAGGCGATCCAATCTTCCCGCGTCTTGATTCCAAAGAAGAAGTGGCATATATCGTGGAAGCAATGGGCGGCGTACTGAAAACGGAAGCCGAGCAAACAGCACAGGCGACGACTGAGCAGCAAACAGTCACTGCACCAGCTGTACAGGAAGAAGAGTCTGCACCGGAAATCAGCATCGACGATTTTGCCAAAGTAGAGCTGCGCGTGGCACAGGTTATCGCTGCCGAGCCAGTCAAAAAAGCCGACAAGCTGTTGAAGCTGCAACTGGATTTGGGCTTTGAGCAACGTCAAGTCGTATCTGGTATTGCCAAATTCTATACACCAGAGGAACTGGTTGGACGCAAAGTCATCTGCGTCACCAATCTGAAACCGGTCAAACTGCGCGGCGAAGAATCCCGTGGTATGATTCTGGCGGCATCACAGGGCGATCAATTGACACTGGCAACTGTGCCAGATAGCATGCCAAATGGCGCTATCGTCAAGTAATACTAGCAAAACCATCATAGTATACCCTACGCAAACCACCGTTATCTTCAAACGAAAATAAGAACAAATATACAAGTTGGACGGAACCTTTCATACCGCTGTGATCTGTATATACAGCGTGTGTGAAAGGTTCTTTATCCGGCAAAAAAATACGTGAAAACTTGCCAACCCGTCGTTATTCCATGTATGATTATTGAATGAACCATGTGATTCTGATCGCAAGCAGCGAAGCCATTCATCGGCAGCAGAATCATGAATTAGAGAGTGTAACCAAAGGGGGAGCAAGATGCCAACGCCCAGTATGGAAGACTATTTGGAGCGCATCTACAAGCTGATTGATCAAAAGGGCTATGCGCGTGTATCGGATATTGCCGAGGGGCTGGAAGTACATCCTTCATCCGTTACAAAAATGATCCAGAAGCTGGATAAAGATGAATACCTGATTTATGAAAAATACCGTGGTCTTGTGCTGACAAGCAAAGGCAAAAAAATGGGAAAACGGCTGGTAGAACGTCACCAACTGCTGGAGGATTTTCTGGATATTATCGGAGTGAATCCCGATTATATATACAAGGACGTAGAAGGCATTGAGCATCACCTGAGCTGGGATTCGATTACGCAGATCGAGACGCTGGTTGAATATTTCCGCCGCGACCCGGAACGTGTCGAAGCACTGAAAAAGCTGCAAAATGAGCTAGTTAGCGATTCATAAGGCAGACATCTGTCGTTCATCTGACAGATGTCTTTTATTTTGTGCGCAACTTTTCACCGTGGATCAGGTTTAACTAAATAAGAGCAGTATGCCGTATAGAGAGACGTTGGGCAGAGGGGCAAATGATTTACTGGAGGTATGCTAACCTATGAAATGGATTCGTTTCACATCTTTATTTCTGGCACTTGTCGTTATTTTCCCTATCATTAGCAGCACTATGGCTGTAGCAGCATCAAACATTCAGATTGTATTGGATGGCAAGACCATTCAGGGAGACGCAGCTCCGTACATAACGAGTGACAGCAATGTCACAATGGTACCGCTGCGCCTGATCAGTGAAAATCTGGGTGCTACCATCGGCTGGAATCAACAAACCAGCACAGTTACAATCAATAGCGGCAATAACGAGCTGATCCTGACTTCAGGACAACCGA
Organism: Paenibacillus sp. JQZ6Y-1; assembly: GCF_040719145.1. NCBI lineage: Bacteria > Bacillati > Bacillota > Bacilli > Caryophanales > Paenibacillaceae > Paenibacillus > Paenibacillus kandeliae. The sequence goes on along the minus strand of NZ_JBFDUZ010000001.1, from coordinate 2,611,506 downwards.
CTGCGACCCTTAATGGTACATCCGTATCGCTGGATACATCGGTTCAGATGAAAGGTGGACGCGTGATGGTGCCACTACGCTTTATCGGTGAAGGGCTTGGCTTGACTGTTGGCTGGAACCAGAGTACACAGACTGTGACATTGCAAACGGGCGGTACTCCCAAAGGCGGTACAACGACAGGAAGTACAACAGGCAATGGCAGTACATTGGGCACATCGAACAACTCTGGCAGTACGTCAACCGGTACATCGACATCGACAGGTACATCGTCTAAACCAACGCCAAGTGCCAAAAAGGAAATGCGCGGTGCATGGATTTCCACTGTGTTTAATCTGGATTGGCCGAGCAGCAGTACATCCGGCGCAACGAAGCAAAAGCAAGAGTTTTCCAGTCTGTTGGATCAATTGCAGGGCATGGGCATGAATGCTGTGTTTGTACAGGTTCGTCCTTCTGGTGACGCATTGTACAAATCGTCCACAATGCCATGGTCAAAATACCTGACTGGCACACAAGGCAAAAATCCGGGCTATGACCCACTCGCATACATGGTAACGGAAGCTCACAAGCGTGGTATGGAGCTGCACGCGTGGTTCAACCCATTCCGTGCGACGACTGATGCCAATACTAGTTCGCTCGCATCCAATCATGTCGTGCTACAGCATCCAGATTGGGTGATCAAGTTTGACAATAAATACTACATCAATCCGGGGATTCCAGCAGCTCGTCAATCCATTATTGATACTGTGATGGAAGTTGTGAATAACTATGATGTGGATGGCGTGCATTTGGATGATTATTTCTACCCGTCCTCCGAAACGTCCTCGAACAAGTTCGCCGACGATAGCACGTACACAACGTACAAAGGCAAAACCTCCAACAAAGCAGAGTGGAGACGAGCCAATATCAATAGCTTTATTCAAGATCTGGGTGCAGATATTCATGCAGCGAAGCCATCTGTTCGCTTCGGTGTAAGCCCATTCGGTGTATGGCGTAACAAGGCAACTGACGTCACTGGCTCCGATACAAAAGCTGGCGTAACCGCTTATGATAGCATGTCTGCGGATACACGCACATGGATCAAAAATAAATGGATCGATTATATCGCACCACAAGTATATTGGAGTCTGTCTCTGCCCGTTGCCCGTTATGATAAAGTGGTTGACTGGTGGGTAAACGAAACGAAAAACTCCGGCGTTGATCTGTACATCGGTCATGCCATTTACAAAATCAACACCCCAGAAGTGGGCTGGAATACTTCCAATGAGATCATTAACCAGCTCAAATACAATGCCAAATACAGCACAATCAAAGGCAGCATCTTCTTCAGTGCCAAGGACCTGAAAAAGAACCCGCTGGATGTTCTCAGTAAGCTGCGTTCGTACTGGGGACTGTAAGCGATCATAGACAAACAGCCAGCCCTGTGATCATACGAGGGACAGAGACTGTGACAATAAACAGAGATATGTAAAGGTAACAGATATACGAAAAAAACAGATGAATCCAAAAAGAGCTGCTTTCCACTAGGAAAGCAGCTCTTTTATCATATCAAACAGTTCAAATAATCGTATCGTATAAAGACAGTTGCGTTATAAAAAGAATAGGATTAATGATATTTTGGAACTTCCTCGTCATCTTTGCCTTTGTTGCCCTGAATCACATGGAACGGATAATTCTTTTTCGGCTTGTTGCCGACCGAACTTGATGTACTTCTGTTCGGTGAGCTGGATTTGGCAAAAGGAGATGATTGGGACATGTTTTTGTAATTGCCCTGCTGTGCTTTGACTTTGGCCATTGTACGAGCGGATGGTTTCACCTTCGGTTGCTTACGTGAGCCTCCTTGAAATGCCGAGGAACGAAAGGCAAATACCAGAATACCAATCAGCACCAGCGTTACGATAATGCCGCTCCAATCAATCGTGGATGGCATAAAAATCATGCGGTACACTCCCCAGACCAGTCCGACCAACGCCAGTACAGCCATAATGCCAACAAACACCGTTTGAGCAGGTGACTTTCTCATCATTACATCATCCTTTCACAGGGTCAGGAGAAGCATCCGGTACAACTGTGGCTACGGATTGTCGTTCCAGCTGTGTATCCAGCTCGCGCATCCGGTTAAAGGAGGCGATGGAGACTTCCAGCTGATCCAGCGTAGGTTCTTTTGTTGTGAGCAGCTGCAGCCACAAGCCGGGGTAACCCAAATAACGGAGCACCGGAATATCCCGCAAACTATTCGTAAACTTCAGAAACTCAAATGAAACGCCGATCACGACCGGCAGCAGCACAATTCGTTGAATAATGCGCTCGGTCATGCCATCCCAGTGAAAGAGAGAGTAGATCAATACACCGATAATTACAGTCAAAATAATAAAGCTACTGCCGCAGCGGTAGTGAAGACGGCTGAATTGCTGTACCTTTTCCGGTGTCAGCTCGGAGCCGTTTTCATAAGCGGTTATTACCTTATGCTCAGCACCGTGATATTGGAACAGGCGCTTGATGATCGGTGTCTGCGAGATGCCCCACAGATACGCGAGCAGCAGAATGATCTTAATTGCCCCTTCCAGCAATGTATGCAAAAACTGGCTCTGGAATAAATGAGAGAATAAGAAGCCTTCAATCGCAGCAGGTACGACCGTGAAGATCAGTTTGCCGACGATCAGGGACAGAATACCGACAACGGCAACACCGAGAATCGTATTGAGGCTTGTTTTGGATTGTTCTTTTTCCTTTTCGCGAGCATATTCTTCTGGGTCCATCTGATCCTCAGAATAAGCGTCCGCTGCATAATTGAGATGACGCGAGCCTTTGGCGCTAGAATCGATCAGACTGACAATCCCGCGCAATAGCGGAATACGTCGCAGAGAGCGCACCCAAGCTTTGTCACTGCGTGGAACTTCCAGATAGGTGATCTCGCCGTCCTTGCGTCTGACTGCGGTCACATTGACGTGTTTGCCGCCGAACATAACGCCTTCGATTACGGCCTGGCCGCCATAGCTGACTGGAGAAGATTGTTTTGGCAAGTACAGTCACCCTTCCATAATTGATCATCCGAGTGGATGATAGTTAAAGTGGCAATTGCGCCTATTTTGATGAAGCGCATAGAGGCGCAAAGTGTTGATACACTATATTGTAGCGGATTTCCCGTATCATTACCACATGTTCCAAACCGCTGCGCTATGCGGAATGTTACAACTGACTATTCTCAAAAATGCTGCGGGTATGGTAAAATAATCTCTGGCTATTTGAAGACAGAACGGAGCGAAGGGGAGAGTGTTTATGACTACAGCACGTTTAAACCAATTGCGCCATGCGATGCAGGAGCGTGAACTGGAAGCAATCCTGATTACAAGCGGTATCAACCGCCGGTATGTGACTGGTTTTACAGGTTCTGCGGGTTATGTATTGGTGACCGCAGAGCAGGCGTATTTGCTAACCGATTTCCGTTATATGACTCAGGCGCCAGAACAGGCGACCGCATTTACCGTTGTAGAGCACAAGCCAAATGTAGCAGAGACAGTCAAGGAATTGCTGTCCGGCTGGGGCATAGGAAAGCTTGGTTTTGAACAGGAGCATGTATCGTTCAGCCGCTATGCAAGCTACAAGGAACAATTGACTCCAATCGAGCTAGTGCCGGTATCTGGACTGGTGGAAGGCATTCGTAACTTCAAGGATGCAGACGAGATTGCCCTGATCGAAAAGGCAACCGAGATTGCTGACAAAACGTACGAGCATATCCTCGGCTACATCAAGCCAGGCGTTACCGAAAAAGAACTGGAGCTGGAAATGGAATTTTTCATGCGCCGTCTAGGTGCGTCCGGTCCTTCGTTCGAGACGATTGTCGCTTCGGGTGTACGTTCGGCTCTGCCACACGGTACAGCGAGCGAGAAGCCTGTTGGACGCGATGAGTTCATCACGTTTGACTTTGGCGCATTGTACAACGGCTATGTATCCGATCTCACACGTACCGTATTCGTTGGTACACCGTCGGATAAGCATCGCGAGATCTACAATATCGTACTGGAATCGCAGCTGCATACATTGGAAAACCTAAAACCGGGTCTGACTGGTAAGCAAGCGGATGCACTCTCCCGCGACATTATCTCTTCACACGGCTATGGCGACGCTTACGGACACAGTGCTGGGCACGGAATTGGTCTAGAGGTGCACGAAGATGTTCGTCTGTCCAAAATGAGCGACATGGTGCTCAAGCCAGGCATGGTTGTTACAGTCGAGCCAGGCATTTATGTTCCAGGCTTTGGCGGTGTACGGATTGAGGATGATGTGCTGATTACCGAAACAGGTATCCGTGTACTGACTCATTCGAGCAAAGAATTCACGATTTTACCGGCATAACATTTTCCGCTTCCAGCAGGTTGCGGAGACTAGGATGCCGAATAAAATACATGGAGCATGCGCGCGGAGATATGGGTCGCCATCTCGACAGACCGGTGATGAACGAGGACTGTGCAAGCAGTCGTGTATTATCACCGGTCCGTCGCTGTGGCGATTCCTCCGCCAACGCATATTCCGCAACTTTCTGCATACAGTCGTCACCATACGCTGGCAGGAAGGGTACAATATATAGAAGTGAGGCTGAGGACATCCATCACGAATGTTTCAGCAGCAGTAAAAATGAACATATATTGTATGACCACTGGCTTTACCATACATGAGGAGGCGTTATTTTGATTTCAGTTAACGATTTTAAAACAGGCTTGACCGTAGAAGTAGACGGTAACATTTTCTCCGTTATTGAGTTCCAACACGTAAAACCAGGTAAAGGTGCTGCATTCGTACGCTCCAAGCTGAAAAACCTGCGTAACGGTAACGTTGTTGAGCGCACATTCCGCGCTGGCGAAAATATTGCTCGTGCACAAATCGAAAACCGTGGCGTACAATACCTGTATGCAAGCGGCGAAGAGCACACTTTCATGGATAACGAAACCTACGACCAGTTCGAGCTGAACGAAAGCCAACTGGAATGGGAACTGAAATTCCTGAAAGAAAACATGACCGTTAACATCGTTAGCTACCAAGGCGAAATCATCGGAATCAACCTGCCAACATCCGTTGAGCTGGAAGTCGTTGAAACAGAGCCGGGTATCAAAGGTAACACTGCTACAGGCGCAACGAAAAGTGCAAAACTGGAAACAGGTCACAGCGTTCAAGTGCCTCTGTTTATCAATCAAGGCGATGTACTGATCATCGACACACGCGAAGGCAAATACGTTTCCCGCGCGTAATCATTCGACAGTCTATGGACTGCACAGCAGGCTGCTCTCCGTCATTTTTGGCGGAAACAGCCTGCTTTTTTACACAACATATTGCATAATTATACTGTCGAGGTCATAAATTTGCATAAATTGCATGATCATTTGCAGTACGATGTACATAGACAACAGCGGCAAGCGATAGAAGCCGAAACGTACAAAATTTACGGTAGTACTTAACGCGTTGTCGTATTATACTGGTAAAGACTGAGTGTTTCATATCATGTCATATCCGTAGAATGGATATGCTGTTAATGATGGCTGTGGCGCTTGCCGAGCCAGTATCAAGTAGGGAGTGAAGATGTCTTGGCTTTGTACGTGATGAAATTCGGCGGTAGCTCCGTCGGCGATGTAGAGCGCATGCAGCGCGTAGCAAAACGCATTATTGAAAAGCAGGATGAAGGACACCAATGCGTCGTCGTTGTATCCGCTATGGGAGACACGACAGATGATCTGATCGATCAAGCACTGATGCTGAATCCGAATCCGCCCGCGCGTGAAATGGATATGCTGATGACGACGGGGGAACAGATTTCGATTGCCATGCTGTCGATGGCGATTGCACATCAAGGACGCGAAGCGGTATCCTTTACCGGCTGGCAAGCAGGCTTTGAAACGGAAGCAGAGCATAGTCGCGCTCGTATTCGCGAGATTCGCCCAGAACGTATACTGAAAGCGCTTGGCGCTGGTCAAATTGTAGTCGTAGCTGGTTTTCAAGGGATTACCGAAGACGGCGAGATTACGACATTCGGTCGCGGCGGCTCGGATACGACAGCTGTAGCACTGGCAGCAGCTATTAACGCAGATGTATGCGAAATTTATACAGACGTGGATGGCATCTATTCCACCGATCCGCGTATTGTCAAATGCGCTCGCAAGCTAAAAGAAATCTCTTATGACGAAATGCTGGAGCTGGCGAACCTCGGCGCAGCGGTATTGCATCCACGCGCAGTAGAATACGCCAAGCACAACAACGTACGCCTCGTAGTACGATCCAGCTTTAACTATAATGAAGGAACGGTAGTGAAGGAGGAAGCGGTTATGGAACAGGGAGCGGTAGTCAGCGGCATCGCTTATGACAAAAACGTAGCACGTATTACGGTCAGAGGGGTCAATGACATTCCCGGTGTACTCGCCAAAATGTTCAGCGAACTCGCAACTGCCAAGATCGACGTGGATATTATCGTACAAAGCGGCGTAATGAACGGCAAAGCTGATTTCTCCTTTACCGTGAATCTCGAAGAACGCGAACGCGCCCTGCAAGTGATCCAAGCGATCCGCGGCGAACTTCCATACGATGAAGTGACATCCGAAGTTGATCTGGTCAAAGTTTCCATCGTTGGCGCAGGCATGGTTAGCCATCCGGGTGTAGCTGCTCAAATGTTCGAGGCGATTTCCACTCAAGGCGTTAGTATCAAAATGGTCAGCACCTCCGAAATCAAAGTGTCCTGCGTAATCGAAGCAGGCAAACTGAATGACGTTGTAGCTGCTCTCCACACCGCTTACGGTCTGGATACCGAAGAACAAGCCTTCGTAGGCGGACCACAGGATCGTCGTTAAGTCGACTGAACTCCACAGCAACATACGATAGAGCCTAAGGATAGTCTTAAAGGGACAGACATGATCATGCTAAATCGGCAGCAGCTTTGCCTACAAAGAGGAGGAAGATGAAGTGAATCATTATTCCGTTCCTATTATAGCGAGCAAAGATTTGGATGAAAGTGAAGCGTTCTATAAACGATTAGGGTTTGACGTACTCAGTGATTACGGCGAGTACCGGATTCTCGCGGATGGACGCGGTTGGCATCTGCATTTGAATCATGTACCCGATTGGCCTAAAACGGTCGAGGACAATCCCTTTGGTTTGTATTTGTATGTGGATAACGTCGATGAGATAGCGGCACAGGTGAGCGATTTGATTATCGAAAAAGGAACACCTTGCGTCAAACCGTGGGGCGTGTATGAATTTGCAGTCAGCGACCCTACTGGTTTACTGGTACGTATTGGTCGGATCGTTTCACCAGAGGAATCGTAATACCGTATTCCTTTTGCATTGTAAAATTGAAAATTGGCAAGCAGTCGTTCACCGAATAGCGGGTAAATGACTTCTTCCGCAAAAGGCGTGAACAAAGATGTTCACGCCTTTTTGATGAATGTGCTATAATACATAGCGTTATGTGTAATTTTCCCGAAATGGGCGCCAAATTGCGCTCATCTGACAGGCGATAAAGCCAAAGGAGTGAATGTATAGATGTTTAAATTAAACGAGATCAAAGAACTCATTCAACTGGTGGACGAGACGTCCGTACAGGAAGTTGAAATCGAAAACGAAGGCTCTCGCCTCGTTATCCGTAAACCAGGCAAAGCCGAAACGGTATTCATGCAAGCGCCAGCTGTACAAGCAGCACCGGCGGTTCAACCTGCCGCAGCTACACCAGCAACTCCTGCAGCGACACCTGCCGCTGCGCCAGTAGCACCGGAAGCCGATCCGACACTACATAAAATTGTGTCTCCTATGGTCGGAACTTTCTATCGTTCCCCGTCCCCAGAAGCGGGACCATTCGCAAGTGTAGGCGACAAGGTCAACACCAAATCCCCTGTTTGCATTATCGAAGCGATGAAGCTGATGAACGAACTGGAAGCGGAAGTGAACGGAACGATCGTCGAAGTGCTTGCCGAAAACGGACAGCTGGTTGAATACGGCCAACCTTTGTTCCTGGTGAAGCCGGAATAAGACCACGCATCCGCGTATAAGGCTGAAGGAGGAAAGGCAAATGAAATTTCAAAAAATTCTGATCGCGAACCGCGGCGAGATTGCGGTTCGTATTATTCGTGCCTGCCGTGAGCTGGGTATCTCCACGGTAGCGATATATTCCGAAGCAGATCGCGAATCACTGCATGTTCGTCTTGCAGATGAAGCATACTGTGTCGGTCCAACACTGTCCAAGGACAGCTACCTGAATCTGACGAACCTGATGAGTATTGCAACGCTGACAGAATGCGATGCGGTGCATCCGGGTTATGGATTTTTGGCGGAAAATGCCGATTTCGCGGAAATTTGCGAATCGTGCAACATCACCTTTATTGGTCCGTCTCCAGACGCGATCAATCGTATGGGTGACAAATCCGAAGCGAAGCGTACGATGCTGGAAGCGGGCGTACCGGTTATTCCAGGCTCCGACGGTATTGTCGAAGATCTGAACGAAGCGGTGAAAATCGCGCGTGAGATCGGGTATCCGGTCATCATCAAGGCAACTGCTGGCGGTGGTGGTAAAGGGATTCGTCTTGCTGAGGATGAAGAATCACTTGTCAAACAGATTACAAACGCACAGCAAGAAGCCGAGAAAGCATTCGGTAACGGCGGCGTGTATCTGGAGAAATTCCTGACAGGCATGAAGCACGTCGAAGTACAGATCATCGCTGACCGTCATGGCAATGCCGTGCATCTGGGCGAACGCGATTGCTCAGTACAGCGTCGTCGTCAAAAGCTGGTAGAAGAAGCACCTTGCCCTGTGTTGTCGCCAGAACTGCGTGAGAAAATGGGCGCAGCGGCTGTACGCGCAGCCAAAGCGGTCAATTACTCTGGTGCAGGTACACTGGAATTCCTACTCGGTCCAGATGAGCAATTTTACTTCATGGAAATGAACACTCGGATTCAGGTAGAGCATCCGGTAACCGAAATGGTAACCGGCGTCGATCTGATTCAGGAAATGATTCATGTGGCAGAAGGGCATCCATTGTCCTTTACACAAGAAGAGGTCGTTATCAACGGCTGGTCCATCGAGTGCCGCGTCAATGCGGAAGATCCAGATCGTAACTTTATGCCAAGCCCGGGTAAAATTGATTTTTATCTGCCACCGGGCGGACCGGGTGTGCGTGTCGATAGTGGCGCGTATCCAGGCTACACTATTTCTCCGTATTACGATTCGATGATTGCTAAGCTGATCGTCTGGGCGCCGACACGCGCCGAAGCGATTGCCAAAATGAAGCGTGCGCTGGATGAATTCGCGATTGAAGGCATCTATACGACGATCCCGTTCCACCTGCGTTTGCTGAATCACGAGACGTTTGTACGCGGCGATTTTGACATCAAATTCCTCGAAGAAAACGAAGTGTAATCCCCGCCAGCTTGCGTTTGTCAAGCAAACGGGTACATGTTATATTTAGTTTACTTGGCAGGAGGTGTATAAATCATGAGTACATTCCCGACTGAATTTGAACGGACGGACATCGGCGAGATTCAGATTGCGCCCGAAGTGATCGAGGTCATCGCTGGTCTAGCGACGATTGAAGTGAACGGAGTGGCAGGCATGAGCGGCGGCTTCGCTGGCGGAATCGCTGAACTGCTGGGACGCAAAAATTTGTCCCGTGGTGTCAAAGTCGAGGTTGGTCAGCGCGAAGCAGCGGTTGACGTATCGGTTATTGTCCAATACGGACATCGTTTGCCAGAAGTGGCTGCCGAGATTCAACGCAACGTGAAACGTTCCATCGAAACAATGACCGGTCTGAGCGTTATTGAAGTCAACGTGCAGATTCACGATGTCCATCTGGAAACCGTGGAGAAAGCGGAAGAGAGCGAATTCACCCACCGTGTAAAATAAAAGAAAGCGGCAGCATCTATGCAAAACATAAGCTGCCGCATTCTATTCAACCCCGCATATGCGCATCGTATATGCCAGAAGCGAGTTCGCTTGGTTTCACTAAGCTACTCAATCATAAACCCCTGACGAGGCAGTCTGGGGTTTAGTATATTGTAAGGGGGCTGCACACTGTTGGCTAAAATTATGGATCGGCTGCTCTTATTTATTTACAGTCTCAGTATTGGTATTCTCTCCGTGCTGGTCATCTTACTGCTTAGCGGTCAGGTTCCCATGGAACTGGATTACCGGAATGAGCAAAATGTATATATCACCATCGTAATCATTGCCGTCGTACTATTCTTGCTTAGCATCCGCTTTTTCTATGTGTCCATTCGGACGGAGCGGGGGAACATGAATGCGGTGCATCAGCATACTGAGTTTGGCGATATTCAGATTTCACTGGAAACGATTGAAAATATGACGTTGAAGGTAGCGGAGCGAACGCGCGGTGTGCGGGATCTCAAAACCCGTGTTCGTGTGATTGAATCCGGTTTGGATATTACGATTCGTGCCGTTGTAGACGGCGAGACGCCGATTCCCGGTCTGACGGAAAGTATGCAAAAAAGTATTCATACCGAAATTGAGCAGATTACAGGGATTCCTGTGTCCAATGTTTCGGTCTACATCGCCAATATCGTTCATTCGCCTGCATTCAAGAGCAGAGTGCAGTAGAGGGAGGCTATCCTCATGATATGGAAACAGATCTGGGAGACGCACGGCGGACGTATTCTTGGCGTGCTGGCAGGCATCTGCTGCGGTATTTTGTATTTAACGGTTGGTTTTTGGGATATGTTGTTCTTTGCATTGTTAGTGTTCATAGGTTATACCGTCGGTCGAAACCGGGATCTCCGGCTTGGTCCGTTCATTCCGTGGCAGCGCCTCGGTGAATGGTTCGGCGACCGCTGGCGTCCATTTCGATGAACCCTGTCATACATCATTTCCCGGATTGCACTATTATTGTTGAGGCGTGAACCGGCAAATTATGTATGATGGGGTTTTTCATTTGCAACTTTTCTTTGGTGCTGAGGGTGTTCTACGACGCTTTCTTTTTCTCAAAAGAGTATTGCGCATAGGCTGTGGGCTGGATGTTATGCACTGCGGACTATGGGTGAATGGCTGGCGCTTGTGATTCATTAGGTTGCTGGTTGGAGACTGCTTGGTAAGAGACAAGAGCATAAGAGCTTGCAAGAATGGGCTTTGGCGCTTGGGAGAGGTTGCAAATGAAAACTTTGGTTGGGTGTTAGAAGATGGGCTTGAACTTTGAGTTTGGATGAACTTCATTTTATAGTGGTATGAGTTGAAGTTTGTTTTGTTTGTTTTGGATATGAATGTTGTTGGAATGGATTACACACAATAAAGAGGCAATGGTCGTGGGCTTGGGATGATGGGCGATATAGGGCGTGGGGTTGTGGCGGCTGGGTATGGCTTGGTTATCTTGGACTGCGGGTGGTTGCGGAAGGATATGAAGGAAATGGCGATTAAAAGAAGATTGGCGCGGGAGATTACGGTGCAAAGTTTGTATCAGATGGAAATGAATGAGGTGCAGGCGAAGGAAGCGGTCGAGATGCTGCTGGAAGAAGCGGCTGCGGATAATGAATCAGAAGTTCAAGTACGCGACGAAGTAGAACTGAGTGCGTATGTGCTGGACGTTGTAAATGGCGTCTGGAATCAACGCGAAGCGATTGACGGGCTGCTGGTGGATTATTTGCAGAATTGGCAGGTTAGCCGTCTGTCTCGTGTGGATCGTCAAATTTTGCGTTTGGCGGTGTATGAGATGGTGTTTACCGAGGATGTACCGGCGAAGGTTGCGGTCAATGAAGCAATTGAATTGTCCAAGCATTTTGGCACCGAGGAATCTGGCAAGTTCGTAAATGGCGTGCTTGGTAAAATGATTCAGGATCTCGACAAGCTCAAAGGCAAGCAGCAGTAATTATCGACAGCATGAGTGTTATTCCGCATCAGGTCATTGCAAAAGTTACGTGTATACACAGGGTTACCCTGCATCATACCATTTTTCAATGTTAAAGGAGCGAATTATCATGGCAGCAACAATCATTAGCGGTACACAGATTTCGAAGGACATCCGTCAGGACATCCAGCAGGAAGTGGAGAAAATGAAAGCGCAGGGTGCTCAGCCCGGACTGGCAGTTGTACTGGTCGGCGAAGACCCAGCTTCACAGGTTTATGTACGCAATAAAGAAAAGGCTTGCCATGATTTAGGCTACTATTCCGAAGTGCATCGTCTATCGGCTGAAACGTCGCAGGACGAACTGCTTGCCCTCGTTGATAAGCTGAACAAGCAGGACAATATTCACGGTATTCTCGTTCAGCTTCCATTGCCGAAGCATATTGAGGAAAAAGCAGTAATCGACGCGATTTCCCCAATCAAAGACGTAGACGGATTCCATCCGATCAATGTCGGTAATCTGGTGATCGGCGATGATAGTTTGCTGCCATGTACACCGGCAGGCGTGATTGAGATGATCAAACGCACGGGCATCGATCTGTCCGGCAAGCATGCGGTCGTCATCGGACGCAGCAATATCGTCGGTAAACCGGTGTCCCTGCTGTTGCAACGCGAGAATGCGACGGTTACGATGTGTCATTCCCGTACAGCTAACATGAAAGAGCTGACAAAGCAAGCGGATGTGCTCGTAGTAGCAATCGGTCGTGCTAACTTTGTCGATGCTAGCTTCATTAAGCCGGGTGCTGTTGTCATCGATGTGGGCATGAACCGCCTCGAAAATGGCAAGCTGGCGGGCGATGTTGATTTTGAAAGTGCGAAGGAAGTATCCGGTCCAATCACTCCGGTTCCGGGCGGCGTTGGTCCTATGACAATCACCATGCTGATGCAAAATACGCTGGTGGCTGCACGACGTGCCTATGGCTTGAACTGAGAAAGGCGGCTTACATGCAGCAACAGCAGCGCATATACTCCATCAAGGAGATTAATAAATATATCCGAATGAAAATGGAGTCTGATCCGCTGCTCTCCGAAGTCTGGCTGAGGGGCGAGATTTCCAATTTCACGCACCATTCGAGCGGACATATGTATTTTACGCTAAAAGATGAAGGTAGCCGGATTAAGTGTATTATGTTCGCATCGTACAATCAGCGGTTGCCGTTTATTCCGAAAGAAGGCGCGCGCGTCATTGCGCGCGGCTATATTTCTGTATATGAGCGAGACGGACAGTATCAATTTTATGCTACTCAGATGCAGCCGGACGGTATCGGCAGTCTGTATCTGGCGTATGAACAGCTCAAGCAGAGGCTGGAGCATGAAGGGCTGTTTGATTCCTCACGCAAACGGGCATTACCGCAATATCCGCGTACGATTGGTGTCGTTACGTCACCAACCGGTGCTGCGGTACGTGATATTGTCATCACCTTGCGTCGACGGTATCCGGTTGTCAACATCATAGTTTATCCGGTGCTGGTACAGGGGAAAGGTGCAGCACCTTCCATTGTCAAAGCGATCCGCGATCTGAATGCACTTGGCGAAGCCGACGTGCTGATTGTCGGTCGTGGCGGTGGTTCATTGGAAGAGTTATGGGCATTTAATGAGGAAATGGTGGCACGCGCTATCGTTGGCTCGAAGATTCCGATCATCTCCGCGGTGGGGCACGAAACTGATTTTACGATTGCTGATTTTGCTGCTGATCTGCGCGCGGCTACACCGACAGCAGCAGCAGAACTGGCAGTGCCGAGCATGAATGAGCTGAAAGCACAAATCGGTCAGTTGCGGCGCCAGCTACGTCAGGGATTACTCCGTTTGTCTCAGCGCCAGCGGGATCGCTTGAATCGACTCAAGCGCTCGCCTGCATTGCTGCATCCACAGCGTCAGCTCGTTCAGCATATGACTCGACTTGATCTGCTAGAGCGTCGTCTGACATCCAGTTTGCAGCGGCGCGGGCATATTCAGCGTGACCGACTCGGGCGATTGAATCAGCGTCTAGCACGTCATAATCCACAGGATCAGCTAGTGTATGCGAAACGTCGCACCGAATCTGCTCGTCGTCAATTGGAGCTGCGTATGCAGCAGATTGTGCGACAAAAGCAGCAGAAGCTGGGCTTCGGTCTCAAACAGCTGGATGCGCTCAGCCCGCTCAAGGTCATGGCGCGCGGCTACAGTCTTGTATATGATGAGCCGGAACAGCAGTTGATCAAATCGGTCAATCAAGTATCACCGGGCGATATGATCAAGGTGAATCTAGAAGATGGACAATTGCATTGTAATGTATTCACGATAGAGGAGGCGCACAACGATGGCGAAGGCGGCAAAGGAACAGGAGCTTAATTTTGAACAGGCGATGGATCGACTGGAAGAAATCGTATCCGAACTGGAACACGGCGATGTACCGCTGGAAAAGGCGATTGATCTGTTTCAGCAAGGAATGAAGCTGTCGCAGGTTTGCGGCTCCAAATTGGAAGAAGTGGAACGTAAGATCGAGATGATCGTTGAGGAAGACGGCGAGCTGCGCAAAAAGCCTTTTGATGCTGCCGAAAGCGGTGAAATCATTGACTAGTCGTCCAGAGCTGAAATCTTATATCAACGATATTTCTGCATTTATGGAACAACAGCTGAAGCAGTTTCTGCCGCAGGAGTGGCAGGTGCCGGGGACGCTCAAGGAATCCATGCTGTATTCGCTGATGGCAGGTGGAAAGCGTCTGCGTCCCGTATTCGTAATTGCAGCAGCGGAAGCGCTTGGCGGAAGTCGGGAAGCTGCGGCTCCAGTTGCGAGTGCAGTCGAGATGGTACATACGTACTCACTCATTCACGACGATTTGCCTGCGATGGACGATGACGATTATCGTCGTGGTAAGCTGACCAACCACAAAGTCTACGGTGAAGCGATGGCAATTCTGGCAGGCGATGCTCTGCTAACCCATGCGTTTCATGCTGCTACCGATTCGGTACAGCATGGAGTAAGCGCCGAAGCTGCTCTGCATATTGTACGTGATTTAGCAGAATATGCTGGTCCGCGCGGTATGGTGGGCGGACAAGTTGCTGATATGGAAGGCGAGCAGGGCATGACGGAGCTATCGCAGCTGCAATATATTCATCTGCACAAAACAGCCGATCTGTTCATGTTTTCACTGACTGCCGGTGCACGAACTGCTGGCGCTACGGATGAACAGCTGGAAGCGCTGCGTCGCTTTGGCTCAGATATTGGGCTTGCTTTTCAAATTCAGGACGATATTCTCGATGTGATCGGCGACGAAGCCAAGCTTGGCAAAAAAACGCAGAGCGACAGTAAGCTGCAAAAGGTAACGTATCCGTATTTCATCGGCTTGGAGGCTTCGCAGCAAGAGGTGGCGCGGCTAACAGCAAGTGCGAAGGATGCGTTACAACAAGCCAATCTCAAAGACTCCAGTCGTCTGGAAGAAATCGCCGATTATCTGGTGCAACGCGATCATTAATGGTTACGTATAGCCAGTAAGGTTCGTCCTATATACAACAAGCAAGGTGCTCAATAGCCGGTATTTTATCGGAGTGGAACCATGGCATTTGACTTGCACTGATCTGCATAGAAAACGTATGGTATGAACTACAAGCTGTACTGCAACAGCATTTTGTAAGCTATCTCCCTGTTAAGCGATGATCAACCACAGTGTTGGATTTCGTAAAATGTTGTCGTTGTGGTATAGTGGAAAGTAATTATAAAACGTATAAAACAGATCAATGACATGGAACTTGCATGTAAACAACATTTGAGTGCCGTTACGATACTCACAGGAAAGCGGGGAAATGGTGTGCTGCTTCCACAGATTCATCAACCAAGTGACCTTAAACATTTAACAACAGAACAGTTGACCGAGCTGGCGGGTGAGATTCGTCAGTTTCTGGTTGAAAAATTGTCGGTAACCGGCGGGCATCTGGCTTCCAATCTGGGCGTCGTGGAACTAACATTGGCGCTGCACTATCTGTATGACAGTCCGAAGGATAAATTTATTTTTGACGTTGGGCATCAGGCGTATGTGCATAAAGTATTGACTGGACGGATGGATCGTTTTGACACGCTGCGCAAGTACAAAGGACTATGTGGCTTTGTCAAACGCAATGAGAGCGAGCATGACGTATGGGAAGCCGGGCATAGCAGTACATCGCTGTCGGCGGCGATGGGTATGGCGCTTGCACGCGATTTCAAGAAAGAAGATAACAAAGTCGTGGCTGTTATCGGCGACGGCGCTCTGACTGGCGGTATGGCATTTGAAGCGCTTAACCATATCGGTCATGAGCAGCGTAAGCTGACCGTTGTGCTGAATGATAACGAGATGTCGATTGCTCCCAATGTCGGTGCCATGCACAAATATCTCGGCAAAATCCGTTCGGACAAAGGGTACCTGCGTGCCAAGGACGAAGTGGAACAATTGATCAAGAAAATTCCAGCTATTGGCGGCAAAATTGCCAAAACAGCGGAAAAGCTGAAAGATTCGCTGAAATATGCGATGGTATCTGGCGTCCTGTTTGAGGAGCTGGGCTTTACGTATTTCGGTCCAGTCGATGGACATGATTTGCCGAAGCTGCTGGAAACATTCCGTCAGGCGGATAACGTGGATGGTCCGGTACTGATTCACGTCGTAACGATCAAAGGTAAAGGCTACTTGCCTGCTGAAGCCGATTCGTACAAATGGCATGGCATTACGCCGTACAAAATCGAATCCGGTCAGGTGGTCAAAGCCGCTGGTCATCCGATGTATACCGAAGTATTCGGTCAGACGCTGATCGAGCTGGCAGAGCAGGATGAGCGCATTGTTGCGGTCACACCAGCAATGCCAGGCGGATCGGGATTATTCCCGTTTGCAGCTCGTTTCCCAGATCGTATGATCGACGTTGGTATTGCCGAGCAGCATGCAGCAACGATGTGTGCAGCGCTGGCAATGGAAGGTATGAAGCCGGTCTATGCGGTGTATTCGACCTTTATGCAGCGTGCGTATGATCAGATCGTGCATGATATTTGCCGTCATAATGCAAATGTAATGTTTGCTGTTGACCGGGCTGGTTTTGTCGGCGCGGACGGTGAGACGCATCAAGGTGTGTATGATATTGCCTTTATGCGCCATATTCCGAATATGGTCATCATGATGCCGAAGGATGAAAATGAACTGCGCCATATGATGAAAACGGCGCTTGAATACAATGATGGTCCTATCGCTTACCGTTATCCACGGATCAACGGGCTAGGCGTACCACTGGATCAACAGCTGACACCTATTCCGATTGGTCAATGGGAAACGGTACGCGAAGGCGAGAATTATGCCATTATCGCATCCGGTCCAATGGTACAAATGGGACTTGAAGTTGCTGAAGAACTGAAGCGCGATGGCATGAATGTAGCGGTTATTAACGCTCGCTTCATGAAGCCGTTGGATGAGGACATGCTGATTGAGTTGGCAGATCGCGGTACACGTATGCTCGTCGTTGAAGAAGTATCTCAAGCAGGCAGTATGGGCAGTGCAGTGCTGGAATTCTATGCAGCACGTGGTCTGCACGATGTAACAGTCGGTCTGATGGGGATTCCAGACGAATTTATCGAGCATGGCAGTATTAAGGATCAGCAGCGCGAAGCGGGTCTGACTCCAGAACATATCGCTGCTTCGTTAAAAGCACTTGCACCGGGAAAAGCTTGGACGTTCCAGAAGAACTCAGTCTAAGCCAAGCCTATAATGCCATTTCATTTTCGTGATAGGATCGTAAATGAGAGTGAGCAGTATGATACAATCGCGACCAACGAAGTCGTTATATAGTGGTAAATCGAAGCGGAAGGATTTCCTTTCCGCTTCGTTTGCCGTTTATTGTATACTTTAATTATGAATAAAAATACGGTAAGCCGTACAGGAGCTAAAACGCATGGCAAGTGATAAGGAACGTCTCGACGTCCTGCTCGTCGAACAGGGCTATTATGAAAGCAGGGAAAAAGCAAAAGCCGCCGTTATGGCAGGACTTGTTTATGGAGGCACCGAGCGTCTGGAAAAGCCGGGTATGAAGATCCCGCGCGATACGGCGTTAAATGTTAAAGGTGCTGTACATCCGTATGTCAGTCGTGGCGGATTGAAGCTGGAAAAGGCAATCAATCATTTTGGTATTGATATGCAGGGACGTACAATGCTTGATATTGGTTCGTCTACTGGTGGATTTACTGACTGCGCGCTACAACATGGTGCGGAGTATGTATACGCGATTGATGTAGGCTACAATCAGCTGGACTGGTCGCTACGCAATCATCCGCAGGTCAATGTGATGGAACGTACCAATTTCCGTTATATGACACCAGATCAGTTGGAAGGACCTGTGCCTAACTTCGCTAGTATTGACGTATCGTTTATTTCGTTGCGTCTTATGCTTCCACCACTCAAGGAATTACTGGCGCGTCCTGCGGATGTGGCGGCGCTGATCAAGCCGCAGTTTGAAGCTGGGCGTGAAAAGGTCGGTAAAACGGGCGTAGTGCGCGATTCCAAGGTGCATCAGGAAGTGCTGGAAACGGTATTAGGCTTTGCACAGGAGCTTGGTTATGAGCTTCGAGGATTGACCTTTTCGCCTATTACTGGCGGCGAGGGTAATATTGAGTTTCTGGCGCACTGGCATCTGCCATCTACAGAGGAAATAGCAGCAGACGAACAACAGGCATCACCAGTGCTTACGGACATCAAAGCGCTGGCTGTTCAGACCGCAGCAGAAGCATCGCATCGTTTTCGTGGCGGTGCGGCAAAGGAGTAACATAGTACAACTTGCCAGGACCCGTACAAGGGCGCCCATGCCGGTACGGGTCTTTTTGCGTTTACAATGACGCTCAACCCGCACCACTACGCAACATATACAAAAGTTGACAAATTTAATGATCCAAATTCAAATTTGGCTATTGATTTACGAACAGATATTCCTATATAATGAGAACGAACGTTCCGCCCTGAAGTGATCTGCATTGGGGTTTGGACCTTTCCGTTCTGAATGTTACAATAGGGTAATGTGCGAGCTAAATTTGCGATTCAGTTATGAGGAGTAGGATTTTCCAATTTTATGAAGCAAAAAGGAATATACCTGCATAAGGACGAATAATTATAGAATCCGGTGTATGAGATGAACCGGTATTCTAAATCATTCATCATAACGGTCATTTGCATAATAACTATAGAGCATACTGCCAACGGAGGTCTTTATGAAGGGACAGCGACATATTAAAATTCGAGAAATTATTACACATCAGGATATCGAAACTCAGGACGATCTGGTTGAAGCATTGCGTCAAGCAGGCTTTCAGGTGACTCAAGCAACCGTATCCCGTGACATTAAAGAATTATTACTGATCAAGATTCCGACAGACGATGGAAGATATAAATATTCTTTACCAACCGATCAACGCTATAACCCGGTGCAAAAGCTGAAGCGTGCACTAGTGGATAACTTTCTGCAAATTGACTACACGAATAATCTGGTTGTCATGAAATGCCTTCCTGGTACTGCCAACTCCATTGCCTCGCTGGTCGACAGCATGGAATGGCCGCAGATTATGGGAACCATTTCCGGTGACGATACGATGCTGATCATCTGTCGTACTGGTGAAGACAGCCAGAAGGTAATCGAACAAATTATGGGCTTTATTTCCTGATTGGAGATACGTGCATAAAGAGTCGATAGTATTCAATGATTGTCAGTATGAGTATGCTGGCATGCAGAAACAAAGCTCCACGGGATTATAGTGGTTGATCGTCAGTTTCTATGACGAGAAGGAGTGATCTGCATGCTGGTCATGCTGAGCATTAAAAACCTGGCTGTTATTGAAGAAATCGACGTTTACTTTCACAAAGGATTCCACGTGCTAAGCGGTGAAACGGGAGCCGGGAAATCCATTATCATCGATGCGCTCGGTCTTATTGCAGGTGGCAGAAGCTCAGCGGAGATCGTCCGCTACGGCTGCGACAAATCAGAGATGGAAGCGCTGTTTGAGCTGCGCGCTACCCATCCGGTCTGGTCAACGCTCTCGCGCCTTGGTATTCAAGGCACAGCGGAAGAACATCTTGTGATCCGTCGCGAAGTGACCAGCAGCGGCAAAAGTACAGCGCGTATCAACGGACAACTCGTGAATCTGTCCATGCTGCGCGAGGTAGGCGAGCAACTCGTCAACATTCACGGACAACATGAACACCAATCACTGATGAAGCCGGAACGTCACCTCGGTCTGCTGGACACATTTGGCGATGTGAAGATCGCTCCGGTCAAATTAAAATATAATGAGCAGTACAGCGCCTATATTAAGGTGGAACGTGAGCTGCGCGAATTGCAGGAAAATAGTCAAAAAGCATATCAGATGATGGATCTGTATCGCTTCCAGCTGGAAGAAATTGCTGCAGCTGATCTGAAGCCAGGCGAAGACGAGACGCTGGAAGAAGAACGTCTGCGTCTCGCTCACAGTGAGAAAATGATGGAAGCGGTAGCTGGTGGGTATCATAATCTCAATGGCGACAGTACGATGGGAGCAATCAGTATTGCCCTATCCCGTCTAAGCGATGTAGCGCGTTACGACTCCAAAAACCTTGATCCTGTAGTGGAGCAGCTTCAATCTGCTTATTACCAGCTAGAAGATGTTGTGTATCAGCTACGCGGATACCAAGAAAATATTGAGTTCAACCCTTCACGCTTGCAGGAAGTGGAATCGCGTCTGAATCTGCTGATCGGCTTACGTCGTAAATACGGTGAAAACGTTGAGCAAATTCTGGAATACTACGAAAAAATCAAACGCGAAACCGACTTGCTGGAAAACAAGGATGAGCACCTACTCAAGCTGGGAGCCAAGCGCGACAAATTGCGTGTTCAGTTGCTGGAAACCGGTAGCAAGCTGAGCAAGCTTCGCCGTGAAGCCGCAGACGAACTTGCAAAACAGGTGGAAGCAGAATTGAAAGATCTGCAAATGCAGCGTACATCGCTTGGTGTGAAAATGGATTATATTGATGATCCTAACGGAGTAGAGTGCGATGGTCGTCACATTCGCATTACCCGTCAAGGGCTAGACAATGTTGAATTCCTTATCTCTGCCAACCCTGGCGAACCGCTTCGTCCAATGGGCAAAATCGCTTCTGGTGGTGAGCTGTCACGTATTATGCTGGCATTGAAAAGTATCTTTGCCCGTCATGAGCAAGTTCCTGTACTAGTATTTGACGAGGTCGATACAGGTGTAAGCGGACGTGCGGCACAATCTATTGCAGAGAAGCTGTTCAAATTGTCATCCGAGTGCCAAGTATTCTCGATCACTCACTTGCCGCAGGTTGCCTGCATGGCAGATCATCAGTATCTGATCGAAAAACAAATCATTGCCGACCGTACAGCAACACGTGTTATATCACTGCATGAAGATGGACGTGTGGATGAATTGGCACGTATGCTGGGTGGGGTAGAGATTACGGAGAAAACGAATCACCACGCGCTCGAAATGCTCAAGCTGGCTGAGGCACGTAAAGATGGCGCAACGTATGCCGTTCACTAGAATGATAGGCATGCCTTAAATTGATATGTATTTCCATATGTATGTGTATTAGCGGAGCGGGAAGCCTGCCATTTAAGGTAGAGCTTCCTTTTCTTTTGTCTCATGTCTGCTGGATATATCCATATCTATGTGTATATTCATATGTATATAAATGTTCATTTCTATATATTGCTTATTGTCCATGATCTTTAAAAGGCGTTTAGTGTCATGTGTAATGTAGTTTATCGTAGCCTAATAATAGGTGAGGTCAGTAACGATACATAGTATAGAAAAATTGGGAAATTTATGTGATTTTTCATTTTCGACAGAAGGTATTATATTACAAATGTCGAATTACATATAATATAAGGATATGAACGCTTAATTTTAAATTTTCCGTTTTATTTTGGCGAATCATTCATGTGGAATGTATTCATGCTATGAAGCGAAGCATATACCGATTTTAGAGGAGGAACTACTTTGTCTAACATTCAAGTTTTACTTGCCGATGATAACCGCGAATTTACGAATATGCTGGCTGATTATATTTCCAGTCAGGAGGATATGGAAGTAGCCGGTATTGCTTTTAACGGTGAAGAAGTATTGAAGACGATTGAAAGTTTGCCTGTACTGCCGGATGTACTGATTCTGGATATTATTATGCCGCATCTGGATGGTCTGGGTGTATTGGAGCGCTTGCGCGACATGAATCTGAATCCTTCACCGAAGATTATTATGCTGACTGCGTTTGGTCAGGAGAACATTACGCAGCGTGCAGTACAGCTAGGCGCGTCGTATTATATTTTGAAGCCGTTTGATATGGAAGTGCTGGTCAGTCGCGTACGTCAGCTGGTAGGTGTACCAGTAACGGTGAGCAATAACGTGGCTTCTGGTAATATGAATGGCATGGTTCATAACGCGAACAAGCCTATGTCTGCTCCAGCTAAAGGTCGTAATCTAGATGCCAGTATTACAGCAATCATTCACGAGATCGGTGTACCAGCGCATATTAAGGGATATCAGTATCTGCGCGAAGCGATCACGATGGTATACAATAATATCGAAATTCTCGGTTCTATCACCAAAACGCTCTATCCAGCCATTGCTGAGAAATTCAAAACTACACCTTCACGTGTTGAGCGTGCTATCCGTCATGCGATTGAAGTGGCTTGGACAAGAGGGAACATCGACAGCATTAGCCATCTGTTCGGCTATACGATCAATATTAGTAAATCCAAACCAACCAATAGCGAATTTATCGCCATGGTTGCAGATAAGCTACGTATTGAAAACAAAGTTCCGAATTGATATTTGTTTTGTAATGTTCAGTGTGAACTCATCCAGCTAAGCAAATGCGCAAATTATCAATAAAGATATGATACAAATTGCATATGCCACAGAATCACTCAACTGAAGCCGTCAGTGATCCAAGCTGACGGTTTTTGTTTGGAATTTGAAGGTGGTGCGCGTTGATATGAGGCAAACTAAATGACATGATGCTTAAATTTTAATTGACTATCATGATCAAACATCAGCTAAAATACACTTAGCACTTTTTGCTTGTTATATTGCTTACAACTGGATTGTAAATCTACATTATATAGGAGGCTCAAACTTGAAACGAAATATTCTTACCAAACTTGTGCTGCTATCTTCATTGACGGCAGCCATCACTATGCCAGTCACGGCAACGGCATATGCTTCAGCTACAACCACGCAACAAAATTCATCTTCCCATTCATCAAGCAATGCCACTCACCAGGAAGAACGAACGCTCGTCTATGAAGGCGATTCAGAAAGCAGTACAGATGATCAATCCTTTACATATCACGTACAGGTCGCTCCTGCCACTGTTCAACTCGATAACATTGTTTCATTAACACTGAATCAAAATCTCGAATATATGAATGGAAAAGATGCAGCTGCATTTACCAAGTTTTTTGATACTGGCGATTTGCTTAATGGTTCCATGCTAGGCATGATCAATATTCCCAAAACAGACAGTTGGATTATTTTGCAATATGTAGAGTCAGGGCATATTCTGGACAATGATTATAATCAAATTGATTCTCAAGAGCTGCTATCCACATATAGACGTAATGTAGACGAACAAAATAAAAAAGTCTCGGCAGATGAGCAACTGCAAGTCGTTGGTTGGGGACAGATGCCAATGTATCAACATGTAACTCATACGCTATCATGGTACTTGATGATGGTCAGTGGTCCATCTGACAATACAGTCAATTACAATGCCCGTATCTTAACGCGTACAGGCTATATCAGTGCATTGCTGATTACAACCAGAGATCACTACTCCTATGATACTCACATGCTGAATCAATCCATTTTGCCTTATATGCATATTAATCCGGCCGCCACATACGACAGTTATGTTCCGAATCAGGATCACGTCTCCACAATGACATTGCAAGGTTTAATTGCGAGTGGCGCAGGGATCGGAGCTGCACATCGATATAGCTTTTACTTCTTTGTCAAAAAATTATGGTACATCGTTGCGCTGATCGCCGTTGGCATCTATTTATACCAGCGCAACCGTGCGAAACGTGAGCGTGAGCATGAAGAGATGATCGAGGAGATTCAATCCCGTGATTATCAGCAAAATGAGCTGCCCGTTCGCCGCCCTAAGCCAGAACCGCCGCTAGCACCGTTAGTTCAAGAGAAATCTTCTGTATCTTCTGAGGAGAAGCACTAATGGAAAGTTGGCAACACGATGTATAGTAGGTACTTATGTAGAAGAGAGTATAAAGCACAAGTTCTTTATGCTATTTTTGAAAGTGAATCCTTGAGCTGAAAATCCCTTTAATCTCACTATGCTGAAACGATTCGTTCTCTCACAACGAAAAAAGGAAATAAAGTGTATAGAATGCTATTAACATAAACATACTTCAGTATGTGGGAATAAATAAAACTATATAAAATCAAACACTATAGTATAGAAGAAAGACGATGAATTCGTATTTTATCATGCAATCTAATCTTATAATCATACTGTATTTATTTAGAATGATGCGCTAACAAAGATTCTAGTAAAGCTTCAATTTAAAACGCTCCAGTAATAGTCTATAATGCTTTAATAGTGCTTTGATAATACTCCAATAATGCTCTGGTGATGCTGTAATGCTACCCAATCATACTCCAGCTATACAGTGTACTTTCATCGCTATGATTCGCTTACACTTCGGTAAACGTATATAATAAATATATCTGTACAGAGACTACACAGAACGGAGGGATAGATATGGAAAAGACAAATGCGTGGGTGCTGGTACTTGGTACATATGTTGTAGGCGTACTGTTGTTTTTCGGAACGTGGAAGCTGAGTGATATTTTATTCTTCCAATAAGTATAAGCGATGGGATGTAAGCTTGTTGAGCCATATTGTGCTATGAACTGCATCGTGCAGTCATCCTTACAGACCACTGCCTACAAACATGCAAAAAGTCGTTCCCCAAGTTGCTTGATCTGATCTTAATCAGCAGAGCAAGTGGGGCAACGACTTTTTCTTTCGATCATTCGCAATAGCAACATCGCAGAAAGAACCTATTATTTTGTACATACACTCGATTCATAGCATCCCTTTGCAATTGTCTAATCTGCTTTCTCAGCTGCTTCGATTCAAGCTCAATGTGTCCATTCTTTGCGATACGCTAGCGGTGTACAATCGACACGTGCCTTAAACAGATTGATAAAGTGCGATACATTGTAAATGCCAACCTCGCTCGCAATCTGTTGAATACTTTTGTCAGAATAGCGAAGCATGTTTTTGGCGGCATTGATACGAATGTTAATCAGGTATTCAATCGGTGGCAGACCGATATGCTGCTTGAAATCGCGGCTTAACTGGAATTTGTTGGTTGCATATTTCTTTGCCAAATCATCCAGTGTGATCGGCTCGGTATAATGCTTTTCCAGATACGACTGCAAATCCAGAATCGGTGCAGGGATTCCATTATGCTTTTCGCCTGCATAAATAGAAGTAAGCAAAATCTCGGTTAGCAGCTGAACGATTAGCTGCGAGCTGATCAGCTCAGTTTTGTTGTTGCGCGGCGTCTGAACGTTGTACAAACGATTCATTAGCTCCGGTATAGGCGAATAGTCTGCCGGATGACATACAGGCAGCTGACGCTGGCTATATGGTCCGTAATAGCCATCCATCGCTACACCACGCACATGCAGCCATAAGAACTCCCATTCTTCATTGGCCCATGTTTCATAACGATGTGGCTCACTGCAATGGATAAAGAACAAATCTCCCGCATTCAGCGTATATTGCTGACCATGATAACGCAATTTGCCACGTCCAGATACTGTATACAAAATGAGATAGGAATTGAGATGCTCGCGATCGGTAGCAAAGGGCGCTGACGTCTTCAAATGCCCGATTTCTTGAACGTAAAAGTAGTAGGCCTGTGCAGTAGAAGACGGCGTCAGTATAAGGCGAGTTGAATCTTCTGTCCATACATGTGATGCCTTTTCCCAGTAGCTCATCATAATGATCTTCCTCCTGCATAGGTAGCATGCGGAATAAAGAAGTCCGGCGCGCGAATGACAAGGTACATTCTGTCCGACATTCTATTCCAATACGACAGTAATTGAATCAGTTACCCGTGGAAAAGCATAACTAAATTGTAAGCGTTATCTTTAAAATTATCAATTCTTTCATGTACACTTCATCGAATGTTTTTGTATTTTATAAGAATATATCTGAAAAAGGAAGTGGTAGGAAAGAGGAAAATAGAGAAAACGATGATGAAATAACAGATGTGTGATTGCGGAGAATAGTATTAACGAGAAATCGAAAAGAAGAGAACGGATCAAATAACTTGTCTAGACTGTAGAGTGTATCTTTTCATAGATCTATGTATAGATGCCGAATAACTCTAGAAGAAATAAACGATACAGCATACATGCAAAATAAAACACATAGCAAATTGACATAACACAAATACGAAGAGAAATACATATTCAGATGATATACATATTCAGATGATATACATATTAATAGGAAGAAACAGGATAAAACAGTTGTTTTACCATTTAGCTATACAGCTTATATAATCTGCAACTGTATTTCGCTATTTTGAATATGAAGGTAGATAAGATAGTTGAATGGACCAATCTTTGTATACATACTATAGCAAATATGCAATATGAATAACCCGATGAGCTATTCTCATTTTCAATGCTGAAAAAAGCAAATGAAATTAGAAACAAGGATGCCATACCATTAGGTAGCGCGGCTGGTGTATCGTTTCGGCAAAAAGGTGTCGCTTTTTGGAACGTATACTGATCATGTAATCATATGGAAGTGAACGATATGGAATAAATTGGAACCGGTACCTGAATGGGGTGAGTAGACGAGAGAGTAGATAAACCGAAAAAAGGCAAAATAAAAAGGCCACCCGCAGGTGACCTTTCTAACCCAGATGGCGCTATTTTGAATCTGACCGCATCCCGCGCCGACCGGAAATTCTGGTTCTTACACCAGAACCTCGGTTTGGGTAAAGGACGCGTTCAACATGTGATTATTGATGTTGACGCACCTCCTTTCTGTATGGGGATAGTTTAGCATAGGTTTACATAAACATCTAGTGCTATTTACAAAAAAATGAAAAAAATTGTTTCCAATGTCATCATTCCGTTGAAATATGAACATCTGCAAGCAAACGAGATTAAACTTTCGGGAAAATTGCATAAACACACAAATAACAGGTGAAATTTTGTCGATTTCATGTATAATCGCTATTAAATACAGTACAATAATAACATGTATTATCTGGTAAAAATGAAGATAATAGGGTTATGATCAAACAGGCGCAATTTTGAATACGTATCGAACCAAGCTTCACTAAATATCATCGCGCCAGAGGATGTGAAAGAAAGTACCCAAGTATGGCTAGGCATGGATTATGCTTATGGTAGTAGCGAAGAATAGCAGCACAACTTTTGCTTTGTCTTTGCGTTAACACTTGAGCACCGATCATCATAGATTGGACGACCTTGCATATTCGGTGTACAATAGCATGTCTGTACGTCAAAGTTTAACCGCATTAATTTTGAGGATAGAGCCATGAAACTACAAATTGAACTGATTCCTTTACCTACGATGAATGTGAATGTACGCAGCCAACTTACCCCTTATCGGTGGAAGAAGCTCAGTCAGGCAATTCAGCGACGTGATGAATATGCCTGTGTCATCTGCGGACGCAAGAAAGGACATGACATACATAAACTTCATTGTCATGAAATGTGGGCATTCGATGTACCTAATGAGATTCAGCATTTGACTGGTTTCCAGTCGTTGTGTTTCCAGTGTCATATGGTCAAGCATATCGGTTTTGCAGATATGAATGGCTGGATTGAGAAGTATCATCTGGTGGACCATTTTTGCTGGGTAAACGAGGTTGAGAAGGAACAATTTGCGCGCCATTTGCACGATGCTGTACAGCTCTGGCTTCAACGCAACCGGGTAAACTGGACAGTGGATATGGGCGATCTTATATAATTAGGCATGATAACCTGATCGTAATGGAACAGCATGTGAATAGCAGGAAACGATAGAATTACGACATTTGAAATAAGCTGATGATAGGATGGGATCATTGGGTAACTCCAATTTACCGGATTGCGATAATGAACCTATGCCAGACTGCCAAATATCCTGAATACAGTCAAAGCTGATTGCGAATTGAATAACATGGAATTTTAGTTAAATTCACGCTTTGATTAAAATGATATTTTGTAGTACATTAGCTTTTGAAGAAAGAGGAGGTTTCTAATGTACTCAAGCAAACAGAATGATGCGTTGCACATCATGACTTACACCTTGAACAGCGGAATCAAGGGCACTGTGCCTTTATCCAATCAACAAATTGAAGAATGGCTTGAAAGCTACAGAACGAATACGCGTTATGTAACCAGTATAGGCAAGGAATTTTTTGGTTTGAATCCAGAGCTTGTTGCCGATTTTAAAGTACAGAATCAATTCTCCGACTACCAGCGTGTCATTGTACCAAATCAGCAGCCGGAGGAAGAGGAACATCTGAGCAGTGCTTACAAGCAAAACGAAATTCTGATCAAAGTGGATTGCAAATGTGGAACCGCCTATACAACGGATTCGCCGTTTATGCGGACCAAATGGTATTGCACCAAATGTAAAGAAATCGTATTTTTGGACCCGAAAAAGGGTAAAGTAGAAACTTCTCGCGGTGAAGCGTATTATATGACCAACAAATATTTTGTAGAACGCGCTCCGATTGAATAATATAGCGACAGTCTGTACTATGACTGCCAAAGGAATGCCGGATGATTGGGAGAAGTCCGTGCGCTCATTTGGTCTGACATAGACAGACTGTTTTCATTCTGGTAGCAATTTTTCACTTAATAAGTTAGGTTATTGTGCGATAGTAAAGTATGGACGAAAATAGGGCGTATACCGAGTAAAATAAAACAATGGTTAACTTCGTAACCCTCACAACTAGAGGATACAGATTGGAAAATGGGGATGTCTGAAATCGGTTTAGTATGCGTGTTCTGCATACTGATCAAGGGGACATGCCGTACATAGTGTAGCTATTCGGAACATATGTCGACAACAATATGGCGTATTTACGTATCGATATTTGATTGTTGAATTAGCTGGGAGAACTACAATAATGTCCACTGGATATGGACGATGTCTAGGATTCATTACGATTCGCACAGTGGTACGTATGATAATACTTAACCCGACAAGTAAGACATGACTGAAACCGTACAGACGAATGGTTCGTGTTTGAAAAGCGCTATCAAAACGAGTATACTACACGGCATATGTGCATATTGAACAGTAGAAAGGAGGATGCGCTATGCTATCGACGCATTCGTCTTATCATCAACAGCGTCCGCGTGTAGTACCGCTAATCATCTGGTCATTGCTGACGCTTGGCTGGATGGGTTTTATATTTATGATGTCCAATCAACCGTATCAGGAGCAGGATATGAAGCCGCTGCTGGCTACTTGGATTGCAGAGCCATCGTTGGCGGCGTTCACGCCACCATTGGAATTTACATATGATGGGTACACAGTGAGCGGACAGCATCCGTATGATTTTTGGGAGTTTTTTATACGCAAAGGCGGGCATGTGAGCGAGTTCGCTGTGTTGACCTTTTTGCTGATCCGGGTGTTGTCGCTATGGATGCGTTCTACGTATGCTCCGCTGCTGTGGGGCGGTGTTATTGCTTACGCATATGCTTGTAGTGATGAATGGCATCAGACCTTTGTTGAAGGGCGTACAGGGCATTTTGCGGATACTTTGATTGATGCGATTGGTATTATGCTAGTCGTCGCTATCTATGCGTTGATTCGTAAGCGACGTTATCGTAAACAAGGGCTACGATTTGCTTCATAGAGATTCGTAGGCACATGATAGGAAACATAGTAAAGACAGGTGCATATAGCCTGTCTTTTTTTGTGCTTGGCTATGGATACATGCTTTGTATTTAGTTATGAATGCGTGTATGCAATGGGCAGCAGTTAAAAGTATAGCTGGGGATAAAGGTGTAGCGAACTAAGGAAGGAATACGCATAAGCGATGTACAGTTAAGTAAAGGCTATACATAGCAAGAGAATGTCGATAACAGTAGAATTTTGTTGACAGTGTCCACAAACCACTTTATGATACATACAACTTGATTGTGGACGATGTCCACTAATTGATGGACAGCCATGAGGGAGTGACCGATATGGATGCACAGATTATTGCAGATATTCGCCGTTTTAACCGTCGCTACACGAACACGCTTGGCGTATTGAATAGTCATGTGCTAGATAGTGGATATTCATTTGCTGAGGCACGTGTAGTGGTTGAGATTGGTATGAGTCAGCCCTGTATCGCCAATATGCTAGTAGGCAGTCTCAATATTGACCGCAGTTATATGAGCCGGATTATTAATCGACTGGTCAAATTGCAGATCCTGTCGCGTCAGCCGTCGAATGAAGATCAGCGCGTAAGCCTGCTTCATTTGACAGAGAAGGGGCAGCAATTATACAACGAGATCAATGATAAATCCGATGAGCAGATTATTCGTCTGTTTCGTGCTCTACCTGAGCAGGAGCTGATCGAAATGCACACATCAATGCGCGAGATTGAACAAAAATTGGACCAACTGGAGCGGATGGATGATGATACGATTTGAGAGCGATTATACCGAAGGCGCACATGAGCGTATTTTACAAAAGATGATACAAACGAATATGGAACAGACTAGCGGTTATGGAATGGATGAGTATTGCGAACGCGCCAGACAGCATATTCGCCGTGCCTGCGGCGATGACAAGGCTGAGGTGCAATTTCTTGTCGGTGGTACACAGACGAATACGACGGTGATTTCTGCGATTCTCAGACCGCATCAGGGCGTAGTCGCAGCAGAGTCCGGGCATATCGCTGTACATGAAACGGGTGCAATCGAGGCAACCGGTCATAAAGTGATCACGCTGCCCAGCGACGATGGCAAAATAACTGCTGCTCAGGTGCAGCATACATATGATGCACATTGGAATGACGTAACGCATGAGCATATTGTACAGCCGGGGATGGTTTACATTTCCCAGCCGACGGAAAATGGAACGATCTATAGTCGTGCTGAGTTGGAAGCACTGTATGCGGTCTGTCATCGCAATGGGCTGCCGCTATTTATTGATGGTGCGCGTCTTGGTTATGCGCTGGCATCTCCAGAGAATGATCTGTCCTTGCCGCAGCTGGCGAAGCTGTGCGATGTCTTTTATATCGGCGGTACTAAGGTCGGCGCACTGATGGGCGAAGCGGTTGTGATTGTGAATGATGTGTTGAAAAAGGATTTTCGCTATTTTATTAAGCAGCGCGGCGGTATGCTTGCCAAAGGGCGCATGCTAGGTATCCAGTTCGAAACGCTGTTTGAGGATGGATTATATCTAGAAGTGTCACAGCATGCCGTACAACAGGCGCTGCGTATTCGTGACGTATTTGCTAAACGTGGATTCCATTTCCGCTATGATTCCAGCACCAATCAGCAATTTCCCATTGTGCATGATACGTTACTGGAGACCTTGCGCGCGAAATACTCATTCTCCTTCTGGGAAAAGGTCGATGACCATCATAGCGCGATCCGCTTCTGTACAAGCTGGGCAACCAATCCAGCACAGGTGGACGAACTGGTTACAGATATTGAGGTATTGGAGCAGCAAGCATAAGCAATGGTCAACAGATGGCAAAGTACGCTTAGCACATACCATAATATAATATGACAAGAGGGGAGCTGTACCTATGAACATACGCGAAATCCAACCCAAAGATAACTACGCTATCGAGCAAATTATTAAGCGCTCGTTGGAATCGTTCCAGCTCAATCTACCCGGCACTGCCTATTTTGATCCGCAGCTGAGCAATCTTGCTGAATACTATCAGCAGCACGATAAAGCCAAATACTGGGTAGCTGTTAACGATCACGACGAAGTACTGGGCGGCGCTGGCATCGGTCCATTTGGTCAAAATCCCGATGTCTGTGAACTGCAAAAGCTATATCTTACTCCTGCAGCTCAAGGTCAAGGCATCGCCAAACAATTGATGCAAACCACCCTCTCGTTCGCGGCAGAGCACTATACGTCCTGCTATCTCGAAACCTTCAAAGCACTGGAAGCCGCCAACAATCTCTATCTGAAATTCGGCTTCCGTCAATTAGAAGAACCATTCGCAGATACCGAGCATGGCGCCTGTGATGCTTGGTATGTCAAGGATCTTACCGAATAACAATCCCTACATCCACAGCGTACTCTTCCTACTACAACTTAAAGCCTCGTCTATGATGAAGGAACCAACATAATCATAGACGGGGCTTCTTTTGCCGTAATAAGTAAGATTTGTCTCCAAAGCAGTCATATCTGTTGCTTATCTCCTTTTCTGCCAAACGATACAATAACAGCAGAAGTCACATATCATACTCCTGTATCTGCACCAGTCCGCGGCTGGGCAAACAGGAATCAGGGAGGTGCCTGCGATGGAGCGTTCCGCATCCACAGCTTCATCCAAAACAGCCGGCTCGCGTTCGTGGCTGTCGGTCAGGATGAAAGAAACACTGGCTGGTTACTTATTCGCCGCGCCAATGCTGCTCGGTTTGACCGTATTTATTTTGATTCCGATGATCTCGCTCTTTTTCGTTAGTTTGACCAAATGGAATTTTATTCAAGGATTGAGCGGGGTGGAGATGGTCGGACTGGATAACTTCCGCCATCTGTTTCAGGACACGACTTTCTTCGTATCGCTATTGAACAACCTGAAGTTGCTAATTGCTGTTCCGGTCACGCTATTCCTATCGCTGATTGTGGCGATTGTTGTGGATGAGCTGGTGTATTTCAAAAGCTTTTTCAAAGTCATCTATTTCATGCCCTACATATCCAGCGTAGTGGCGGTGGCGATTGTGTTCCAGATTCTATTCCACCCGTCGCAAGGACCAGTTAACCATTTTCTGATGTCCATCGGTATCGACAACCCGCCCAAATGGCTTGCCGATACATCGTACGCATTGCCGTCCATTATGCTGATCAGCGTCTGGACATCCATCGGCTTCAACATGATCGTGTACTTGGCAGGTCTGCAATCCATTCCCAAAGATCTGTACGAAGCCGCCGAGATCGACGGCGCATCCAAGCTGCGCCAATTCCGTTCGATCACCGTACCGATGCTGTCGCCAACTACCTTTTTCTTACTAATCACTGGTGTGATCTATTCCTTCAAAACGTTCGACCTGATCGCCGTGCTCACTCAAGGCGGTCCCGCCAAGTCTACCAATGTCATGGTATACGAAATCTATGACCAAGCATTCATTAATCTCAAAATGGGCTACGCTGCCGCTGAATCCGTCTTTCTATTCGCGGTCATCTTACTCATCACCATCCTACAATTCTGGGGTCAAAAAAAGTGGGTCAACTACTAATACATCTCATTAATACAACAACTGAACTACAACGTATTCACACAACACGAACCACATTTTGCCTAATCCAAAAGATTCTTGTAGCTCCACTATAGTCCGTTTCCCAATTCCTTTCCGCAGCGGACCATGTAAGAAGCACATCCACCTACCCATAATCCAGCTGAAAGGAAGGTGTGTCCCTTGGATAATCCACTCAATTCGATTCCAGCTCCTGCACGCTCTGTACCACCCAAAAGCAAGAGCCGTCCTACCGTCAAATGGTCTTTGACGAAAATAATTGTAACCGTTATCATGCTGATCATAGGCGTCATTTTTCTGCTACCATTCCTCTGGATGTTGTCCGCTTCATTCAAGCCGGAAGCAGATGTGTTCAAATATCCAGTGCAGTGGATTCCGCAAACTTGGAACGCTATTGAGAACTACCGCACCGTATGGTTCGGTGACCCACCGTTTGTATTGTATTACTGGAACTCTATTAAAGTGTCCGTGTTGACCATTCTGATCTCGGTGATTACCTCGGCGATGGCGGCGTATGCCTTTTCCAAAATTCAATTTCGCGGTCGAGATACGCTGTTTATCGTGGTGCTGCTGACGTTTATGATTCCGGGTCAGGCGCTGCTTGTACCGCAATTCATTATGTATCGCAGTCTCGGATTGTTTGATACGCATATCGGATTGGTGCTACTGGAATCATTTAGCGCGCTGGGGACGTTTATGCTGCGGCAGGCGTTTATGTCGATTCATACAGAGTTTATCGAATCTGCCAAGATTGATGGAGCTGGACATGCGCGTATTTTTGCCCAGATTGCGCTGCCGCTCGTACAGCCTTTTATTGCGACCTATGCCATTTTGCGGTTTATCTGGACATGGAATGATTATCAGGCTCCGCTGATCTTTCTTCGTTCGCCGGAGCTATTTACAGTACAGCTAGGCATTAATCGATTCGCGGATGCGACTGGGGAATTTTATTCGCTGATTATGGCAGGTACATGCTCGGCGATTTTACCGCTATTAATCGTATTCTTACTGGCACAAAAGCATGT
The DNA here is from genome assembly GCF_040719145.1 of Paenibacillus sp. JQZ6Y-1. Classification (NCBI taxonomy): domain Bacteria; kingdom Bacillati; phylum Bacillota; class Bacilli; order Caryophanales; family Paenibacillaceae; genus Paenibacillus; species Paenibacillus kandeliae. The sequence goes on along the minus strand of NZ_JBFDUZ010000001.1, from coordinate 2,577,124 downwards.
TATCGGCGGGATCGCGCTGGGCGGGGTCAAAGGCTAATCAGACAGAGTACCCCTACGTATTCATCATTAGGTAAAGAGAAATAATGCAAATAGCACGCGTGAGAATATCCAATATTTCGTAGTCGAAAGGGGATTATGATGACTTATACATCCTATACATTCCGTTCCGCCTTATTGATCTTCCTTTGTTTATCATTGGTACTGGCAGGCTGTGGCAAATCGCAAAGCGCCACTACCGGAGCAGACGGCAAGAAGACGATCACCTTTTACACATGGTATACGAAGGAGCAATTTAACTGGGATACAGTATATGCGGCTTGGCAAAAGGCACATCCCGACATCGACATCCAGTACGTCGGTCTATCCACCAAGGGCGATACTGACGAATATATCAAAAAGCTCGATCTCGCTGCTGGGTCAGGCGATAATTTGGACGTGGTGATGGTCAACAATGCGATGACCTATGCACAGCGCGTGGATATGGGTATGTTTGCACCGCTGGATGATATGATTGACTTTAAGTATGAGGATGAATATTTGGCAGATTTCCCGGTAGATCATGTGCGATATGCGATTCCGGGCAAGCGCTCGATCACCTACGTATTGCTGAACAAAGACCGTCTGGACAAAGCAGGTTTGAAAGTGCCCACGGATTGGACATGGGACGAATTCCGTGATTATGCGAAAAAACTGACTGCCCCAGATCATAGCTACTATGGTGTGTATTTCCACACATGGGCATCCCAGACGCTGCTAGAGCTGCTGAACCAGCCGGAAAACAACAGTTATCTCAAAGCAGATGGTACTTCCAATATGGATGATCCTAATCTGCGCAACTCATTCCAACTGCGTTATGACGTTGAGCATACGGATCATTCGGCAGTTCCTTACAGCGATGCTATTTCTCAAAAGCTGAACTACCGCGATCAATTCCTCAGTGGTGCAGCCAGTATGCTGGTGATGGGAAGCTGGATGAATTCTACCATCTCCGGTACAGCAGAATCGGCACCAGACTTCAAAGTAGCCGTAGCACCATATCCGAAAAACAACGCAACTGACAAAACGATCTATACGAGCAATGATTATGATTATTATGGCATTGGTGCTGGTTCCCAGCAGAAAGAGACCGCTTTCCAATTCATTCGCTGGATGACAACCGAAGGCTTGCAAGCACAAGGCACGGACATTTCTTCTTGGAAAAAGGCAGATGTGAGCAAGGAACTGGAAACGATCGTCAACAATGGTACGCATCCAGAAAACGTCGATCTCGATTCACTCACTGCCACCTTTAAAGTGAGCGAAGGCATCAACAAGCCGCCTGCTGTTCCGTATCTGTCAGAGATCGAATCCGAAGTGAATGCTGAATTTGAAAAGTATATTTTGCAGAAGCAGGACCTGAATACGACGATTGCCAACGGCAAAGCGATTGTGCAGCAAATTATAGATGCCAATCGCAATTGACGAAGGGCGGATATACGTATAACCCGTATAGGCAATAGGGGAAACGGTCACTCGGCTGCGGCGCGTTCAGCATATTGACGCGCCGTTGTTCCGTTTCCCGATTTATAATGTAAGCGATAACAATATAATAAGTATATAGTCAAAAAAACCATCGATGGATGATCCAGAGCATACGGAATCATATTGTTAGAAAGCATACTTGCAGCGTCGAAACAAAGAATGATCCAAACCATCAATTCAAATGGAAAAGAGGCGGACGGGATGAAAAAGTGGCGCGGATGGCGACCGGTATCACTGCGTAGCAAGCTGATTGTAGCAGTCGCCTGCTGTCTGTTGCTGACGATCGGAGCAGGTTCGCTACTATCGAGCTGGTTAACGAAGGATATGATGAAAGAAACCGTTATCCAGAATGCGGGCAATTCGCTTGATGCGGCGAATCTGTATTTGACCGATCAGATCAACCGTCTGATCTATATTTCCAATTATTTATATTTAGATAATGAATTGAATCTGTCGCTGAAATATCGGCAAAGTGGCGTGTATGTCGGGCAAACAGAAGTATCTGATGTGATGCGCAAGCTGGACAATCTGTCGTATGCAGGTGAGCCGGTATACATTTCGGTTTGGACAGGCGATGGCAAGATGATTTATAGCAATTTTCAATCGGATCAATATCGGATTGATGGGCTGAATATGAGCAGTATTGTGCATAGTGAGCAATTTGCACCCGGCGGACGGCTAAATTTCTGGCTGCATCCATCGTATATTAGCCAGCAGGGGACAGATGAGCAGCAGCAGCCGTATATGCTGTCCGTGGCGCGAAGTTTGCGCATTTTATCAGGCAAGCCATATGGCTATGTGGTGATCAGTATGGATGAGCAGCGACTCAAGGAAGTGCTGAGCAAATATAGCTCCACCATTCAGATGATGGTGGTCGGACCAGATAATCGGATTATTTCGCATAATGATGATGGGATGATTGGCAAGGATTTTGATGCTGTAAAAAACGGACGTAGCGATCTGGTAGAGGTGGAGCGTGATATGTCTGTTTCTGGTTGGCGGCTGGCAGGGCTAGTGCCGTATGGAGCAGCCGCGCAGAAGATTAACCGAATCTATCAGGTGACCAATCTGGTACAGGCGGTCGTTGTGTTGTTGTTCTTGGTATTACTGATGCTCGGTATCGCCCGATTGACACAGCCGATTGCCCGACTCGTGCGAGTGGTACGTCAGATCGACAATGAGCATCTGCATTTGCGCTCTGGCATTCGCGGCGACGATGAAGCTGGGCTACTTGGTCAATCACTCGACGATATGCTGGATCGGGTGGAGAATATGATCCGACAGGTGGAGCGCGAGCAGAGCGAACGTAGGCGGGCTGAATTGGATATGCTGCAAGCACAGATTAATCCTCATTTTCTGTTCAATATTTTGGGTGCAATTCGTATGGATCTGCTACTCAAAGGCTCTGAGGAAGCAGCGGAGCTGCTAGGTTCGCTCTCCTCACTGCTGCGTATGACGATCAATCGAGGCAATGAGATGATTCCGGTTCGGGAAGAAATGGAAACCGTCCGTCATTATGTGCGACTCATCGACTTTCAACGCGATACAAGGGTGAGGTTGGAAATGGATATGCAGCCGGAATCGCTGGAAGTTATGCTGCCGCGCTTTATTATTCAGCCGCTAGTCGAGAATGCGTATCAGCACGGATTGTCACGCTATGGCGGCATATTATGGATTCAATCGTGGGTGAGTGAAGCGTTTCTGCATATTGAAGTGCGTGACAGTGGAGAAGGCATGGATGAGCTACGTTTGGAACAAGTGAGGGCAAAGTTGGCTGCACTGGCGGAGCCTGTGGATGCAGATGTATTTGACGATTCGGATTTGTTAGCACGTACTGGTATTTCTGGTATCGGGCTGACCAATGTGGTACGGCGTCTCTATATGATCTATGGCAATCAAGTCCAAATTCAGGTGGATAGTCATCCGGGTGAAGGCACTGGCATTATGCTGGGCATTCCGCTACATCCATATGCAGTGGAAGCCGATTCAGGCGAATCAACGGATGGATACTCCAAATCAACTATACCTCTCGGTACGCTTGCCGAGACAGAATGATGAAATAACAAGGAGGAGAAGCTGTATGTACAGCGTAATAATCGTTGACGATAACCGACCCGTCTTGAATTATTTGTCTCGGTCGGTGCAATGGGAGTCGTTGGGGCTGGAATTGAAGGGATGCTTCAGTGGATCGCGTGAAGCGCTGACGTATGCGGAGCAGCATGGCATTGATATTGTCGTAACAGATATTGGTATGCCGGAGATGAACGGAATTGAGCTGATTACGCAGATCAAGCAGCTGCAACCAGCATTGCAGTCGGTGATCATTTCCTGTCATGGTGAATTTGCCTATGCACAGCAGGCAGTGAAACTGGGGGTAAAAGATTATTTACTCAAGGAGAATCTGACGGCAGATCAATTGGAGCATGTGCTCAAGGAAATTTGCGAACGGCTGGAGCGCGAGCAATCTGATTCCCGTGAACGCCGTCGTTTACAGGAGGAGCATCGTCGTCATCGACTGCTGCTCAAGCGCAAGCTGACGGATGAGTTGCTGTCGGGTGGTGAGGTAGACGAATTGTATGGCATTCGGCGCTTAGCACATTTTGGATTTGAATGGAATGGAAGTGGATTGGTGCCAGTGTATTACCGGATTACCGCCAGTGCGGAGCGTAAGCGCCGTTTTCACGATCTGGAGCTGCTGTCGTTTGCGGTCGAAAATATCGTGGAGGAGATTGCTGAAGGGTCTGGGCGGGCGATTCATTTGAGTCAGCAGGGCGGAGAAGGCTATATCTGGATCTCACTGCCAGTGCGGTCGCATAGCGAGCGGGAGCGTATTTTGCATGATGTGATCTACCGGATGATGCACAGTGTCAAAACATTCGCCAAGGCGGAAATGATTGCTGTCGCTGGAGCCGTCCAGTCGGGCCTGTTGCCTTTAATTCGGCAGTCGATGCTGCTCAAGGAGCAGAGTGATTGTTATTTCTATTTGCATCCGTCGCAGCTGTATCGAGCACCAGTACCAGTGTCTTTTGGACAGGAAAGTCAGTTGTTTGCTCATTATCCGGTCGTAACGGAAACACTTGCCGCGGCTTTGCAGCCCGAAGGTGATATTCATATGTGGATCGCGGAGCGATTACAGCAAATCACAGAGCAATGCTATCACCCAGAGGTGGTCAAATCGTTTATGCTCAAGCTGGCGATTGACTGGCAAATCAAGCGGCAGCAGCGATACGGGCAGCCTTTTGCTATTCCGGTGGAGCAGCTGCATCGGCAAATGTCGGAAGTAGGACATCTTGGAGAACTAGAGGAATGGCTGGATAGTACATTCGGAGCGCTGGCAGAGCGAGCGCGCAACTGGGCGGGACAGCCAGATTGCCGACCGGAGATTTTTCGAGCGCGCAGTTATGTGGAGCAGCATATGTACCGATTAGTCAAGCTGGAAGAGGTGGCAGATCATCTGCATCTGAATCATAGTTATTTTAGCCGTCTGTTCAAGCGTGAGACAGGAGAGACGTTTATCGAATATGTTACACGTGTCAAAATGCAGCGTGCTCAGGAATGGATCTCGTCGGGCGAAGGCACGGTGGAAGAGGTGGCACGGATGCTTGGCTATCAGTACAAGAGCTATTTTCTGAAATTATACAAGCTGTATACCGGTCAATCTCCTGTCAAAAGCAAAGGAGAACAGGGATGAACGCTACGGCGGGAATGCAAAGCTCCCGTGAAGTCTGGATATGGACGATGGAGAAACTACGAGCACAGGCATCGGTTATTCGCGATCATTTCCCACATATCGCGCAGCATGGTCGGTATGATCGCTGTAGCCCTGAATGGTGGACAGCTGGCTTTTGGCCAGGCTTGTTGTGGTTGGTGCAGCGCTATGATGTGAGCGATACGATGCACTATGATGGTGGTGAATCTCTACGATCGCTAGCATATCAGCAAGTGAAGCCGAACGCGCTATTGCGAGATTGGGCATGCAGCTGTGAGCAGCAGCTGGAACGATGTCTGTATCATCCTGAACAGGTGGATCACAATCTGGGCATGATCTGGACACTCAGTGGGGTGGCAAATTATGAGCAGACTGGTGATAGGGAGGCGCGACGTCGTAGTCTGCTGGCTGCCAATTTATTGGCGGGACGATTTAATGTGCGAGGCGGGTATTTGCGGGCGTGGAACTTTGAATCGGCGCGAATGGATACGCGCGGGGTCACGATCATCGAAAGTCTAATGAATCTACCACTGTTATACTGGGCATCGCTGCAAACAGGTGATCCGCGTTATCGTGCGCTGGCAATGGCGCATGCGGATACGATAGCGCGTGAAATGGTACGGGAGGATGGTTCAGTCTGCCATGTGGTAGAGTTTGATCATACTACGGGACAACGACAGCGGGAACATGCAGGTGAGGCGTATCATGTGGGTTCGTCATGGGCGCGCGGAACGGCATGGGCATTGTATGGGTTTACGTTATCCTATGCGTATACTGCCAAGACACGATATTTGGAGCTGGCACAGAGGATTGCAGACTATTTTCTGGAGCAGTTGGATGAACAAGTAGTGCCTTGCTGGGATTGGCGTGCACCCTCAGAACAGCGACATCTTATCGATTCCTCCGCAACTGCGATTGCTGCCAGCAGTCTGCTGGAGCTGTCCAACTATGTGATCAAATCGGAGCGACGTCGATTTCAGCGAGCCGCGTTGATCGGGGTAAAGGGGCTATATGAGCAGTATTCGACTCGGCATACGGACGATGAAGGGCTGATTACAGATGCCTATGTGGCGGATTCAGAGCAGCGGCATCTGCACGTACCGGTCATTTATGGAGATTACTTTTTTACCGAAGCGCTGGTTAAGCTGCGTGGTGGACAAGGGCTGATGACACCGGGCTTGCAGGCACGTCCTTAACTGTTGCTTGACGCTTGCAAGGCATTGTGGAACTATAGAAATAGAGGTGTGGGATCATCTGAACATACGGACGCGAATCATAAACCGGGCCTGTTGCGCCTGGTTTATCTGTGTTTTGCCGTCCATTCCCGCAGCGACAGGGAGGAACCAGCTATGAATGAGCAACATCAGCAATGGATCGAAGACGTGGAGGCGTTATTGCGTCAAGAACGATTAAGCCCGGATGATGAGCAGTCCGTACGTCATTTGCTAGAAACGGTGCAAGCATTGCAAGCAGAGAATCAGCGGCTGCGCAGTGCATTGGTGAAGGCAAATAACAGCAAGAAGCCGAAAATGTCCACTCGTTTGAAGGATGCGTTATACGAGTAAATAATATCGGCTCGTGCAACGATGGGGAAGATGACAATTGGCGAGAACAGAATAGTGGAGACGAGAAAGGATGAGCAGAGATGAGTGAGTTTTTGAATGAGAAGTCGAATCAAGATAAACAGATACCATCAGCAGAGCATCAAGCCCAAGCAGGCTTGCAGTTGGAGCGCATCGTCTTTCTAGGACGTACGTTTGAGGAATACAGCAGCATGTTCAATCTGACCATCCCTGAGCTGAATCATAAAAAGATACTGGATTGTCCAGGCGGCGCTTGTTCATTCAGTGCGCAAGCGGCTAAGCATGGCGCGGATACGACTGCGGCGGATATTGCATATTATTTTGCCGGAGATGATCTGTATCATAAAGGTCGCAGCGATATTGATCATATGCTGATTTCGATGGAGACGGCTCGTGATCGCTACGACTGGTCGTTGATGCGTCATCCGCAGCATTTGGCAGAGGTACGACTGTCTGCTTTAGAACAGATGGTGCAGGATCGCCGTGCATTTCCACAGCGCTACATAGCGGCACAGTTGCCGCAGCTGCCATTTGCGAATCAGGAGTTTGATCTAACGCTGAGTGCGCATTTTCTATTTTTGTATGCCGATCGACTGGATCGGGATTTTCATATTGCTACTCTGCGCGAACTGATGCGTGTAACGGCGAATGAATTACGGATATTTCCGTTAGTTACGCTGGAAGGGCATCCCGTGGAATATCGGCAGGATGTAGTGGAGATTGCTGGTGAAGGGCAGTGGGTATCTCAAGTGCAGCCTACCAACTATCGTTTTCAGCAAGGAGCACATGAATTGTTGATCCTTCGTCGTCGTTAAGGTTAAGGGCTGCTGTTTCAAAGGGATGATAGTTAGATGATCAGGACATGTTTCCAGAGATAAGATAAGCTATAGCAATGAACAAACAAGGATCAACATGGATGAATAGCATAAAATCCACAATCACTACAGAGTTATATTCAGCATCGTACAACACAATTGCATAAGAAAATAGCAGTTGGGATACAAGTTCATATATTCGGACTTGAATTTTGTCGGTGTCTGGATTTACTATAATCAAGGGTTTTCTATATGACATAATGGGATGATTATCCGTACTTTATTTCAAATTCCGAAAAGAGAGTGACTTACCTATGACTATAAATTGTGATGTAGCGATTCTAGGCGGCGGCACCGGAGGATATGTGGCGGCGATCCGTGCAGCCCAACTTGGCAAGGATGTCGTTATTATTGAGCAGGACAAACTGGGCGGAACCTGCCTGCACCGTGGCTGTATTCCAAGTAAAAGTCTGCTGCGCAGCGCCGAAGTGTTCACTTTGATGCAGGACAGTGAGCATTATGGCGTAGCTGCGGACAATGTGACATTGAAATTCGCCAGTGTACAGGCGCGCAAGCAGGGCATCGTCGATCAGCTGCACAAGGGCGTACAATATTTGATGAGCAAAAATAAAATTCGCGTAGTGCAGGGACAGGGACGTGTCATCGGCCCATCGATCTTTTCCCCGCAAAGTGGTGCGGTCGCGGTTGAATTTGAAGATGGCGAGATGGAGACAGTGGTATCCAAAAATCTGATCATTGCCACCGGTTCGCGTCCGCGTGATCTGCCCGGTCTAGAAGCGGATGGACAGCTTATTCTGAACAGTGATCATGCACTCCAATTGGAGCAATTGCCTGAGTCGATCTTGATCGTAGGCGGTGGTGTCATTGGTATGGAGTGGGCGTCGATGCTGAATGACTTTGGCGTGCAGGTGACAGTTGTAGAAGCGGCACCACAGATTTTGCCATTGGAGGACGAGGAAGTAGCGCGCGAGCTGCGTCGTTTACTGGAAAAACGTGGCGTGACCATTTACACTGGAGCAGCGCTACAATTGGATACATATCGTCCTGGTGATGGACAGCTGTCCATTGATATGCTGCACAAGGAGGAAACCGTTACTCTATCAGCCTCACAGATGCTAGTATCGGTCGGTCGCCGTGCCAATGTGGAGACGATTGGTCTTGCCAATACGGATATTCAAGTGGAGAACGGCTTTATCAAAGTGAACGAAAATATGCAGACCAGCGAAGCGCATATTTATGCAATTGGCGATGTGATTGGCGGATTGCAGCTAGCTCATGCCGCCAGTCATGAAGGCATCGCAGCGGTGCATCATCTGTCCGGCGAACATGTGCATTATAATGCTGATCAAGTATCCCGCTGCGTCTACACACGTCCAGAGGTTGCTAGTGTGGGCATTACCGCAGCACAAGCCGAATTACAGGGCAAAACTGTCAAAATCGGCAAATTCCCATTCAAAGCAATCGGTAAAGCACTCGTTCATGGCGAGAGCGACGGCTTTGTAAAAGTGGTTGCCGATGCGCAGACGGACGATCTGCTCGGCGTGCAAATCGTTGGTCCACAAGCAACCGATCTCATCAGTGAAGCAGCATTGGCGCAATTCCTTGATGCTACACCGTGGGAAGTGGGACAAACGGTGCATGCGCATCCGACGCTTGCCGAAATTATGGGCGAGGCGATGCTGGCGGTAGATGGCAAAGCGACTGGCATGTAATTTCAACAAATCGTAAAAGATGGACTGCCCATTCTGCGGAATGGACAAATCCATCTTTTCTTTTGCCAGAAAGTATGCTTATAATAGGGTTGTACCTAAGTCTTAGTACCAGGTTTTAAGACAAGCGCCAATGAACGCGTATCTGCGGTAGGCAATTACGTCATAAACGTTGTCCTGCTTGAAGATAACGAAGCGTCATTTGCGAATGAGTAGACAGAAGTGTACCCTTAACCTATACAGACCAAAGGCAACGTGCATCCCATCGGATGAAGGATATTCCACACAGCCAAGAAGCCGAACATCGGCTTCGCTATTGATGAAGGAGGTACCTGTAATGAACGCAAAAGGTACTATTGACCAGCAAACCCGACATGAACAGCTCGGGCTAAGCAACGAACAGGCGATTGAACTGTATCGATATATGATGATGGCGCGTAAGTTTGACGAACGTTGTCTGCTGCTGCAACGCGCTGGTAAAATTAATTTCCACGTATCCGGTGTTGGACAGGAAGCGACTCAGGTCGGTGCGGCATTTGCATTGGATCGCGAGCAAGATTATTTCCTGCCATACTACCGTGATTACGGATTTGTACTGTCTGTTGGTATGACTGCCCGTGAATTGATGCTGTCGGCATTCGCCAAAGCGGAAGACCCAAACAGCGGCGGACGCCAGATGCCAGGTCACTTCGGCAGCAAGCGTCTGCGCATTGTAACAGGCTCTAGCCCGGTAACGACGCAGGTGCCACACGCTGTCGGTGTAGCCCTTGCCGCTAAGATGAAGAAGCAGAAGCTTGTATCCTTCGTAACGTTTGGTGAAGGCTCAAGCAACCAAGGCGACTTCCACGAAGGCTGTAACTTTGCCGGTGTACATAAGTTGCCGGTTATCATTATGTGTGAAAATAACCAGTACGCGATCTCTGTACCGCTGCACAAGCAATTGAGTGGCAAGGTCAGCGACCGCGCACTCGGTTACGGCTTCCCTGGTATTCGTGTCGATGGTAATGACGTACTAGAAGTCTACGCTGCGGTCAAAGAAGCACGCGAACGTGCCATGAACGGCGAAGGTCCGACACTGATCGAATCGATGGTATACCGTCTGTCCCCGCACTCCACCTCCGATAACGATCTGGCTTACCGGACCAAGGAAGAAGTGGACGCGAACTGGAAAAAAGACGGCGTGCCGCGCTACAAGCAGTATTTGCTGGATTGCGGTATTTGGACCGAAGAGCAAGATCAAGAGCTGCAAAAGGAATGCACGCAGATCATGAAGGAAGCGACCGAATACGCGGACAACGCCCCTTATCCGCGCGCGGAAGACACACTGCTGCACGTATTTGCAGGTGACGGGGAGGATGCACAGTAATGGCAATGATGGAATATATTGATGCGATTCGTCTGGCGATGAAGGAAGAGATGGCGCTGGACGAGAATGTATTCGTACTCGGTGAGGATGTCGGCGTCAAAGGCGGCGTATTCACCACAACCAAAGGGCTGCAAGAACTCTACGGCGAAGATCGCGTCATGGATACGCCGCTGTCCGAATCGGCGATTGCCGGTGTGGCGATCGGTGCAGCAATGTACGGTATGAAGCCGATTGCCGAGATGCAATATTCGGACTTTATGCTGCCAGCGACGAACCAGATTATTAGTGAAGCGGCGAAGATTCGCTACCGCTCTAACAACGACTGGAGCTGTCCGCTGGTTGTACGCGCGCCGATCGGCGGCGGTATTTTCGGCGGTCTGTATCACTCGCAATGTATGGAGTCCGTGTTTTTTGGAACCGCTGGTTTAAAAATCGTCGCTCCATTTTCTGCGTACGATGCGAAGGGGCTGCTCAAAGCAGCTATTCGCGACCCAGACCCAGTGCTCTTTTTTGAAAATAAAAAATGTTATAAGCTGATTAAAGGCGATGTACCAGAGGATGATTATGTTGTGCCGATCGGCAAAGCCAATGTGCTGCGCGAAGGCGACGATATTACCGTAATCAGCTACAGTCTGCCGCTGCATTTCATCATGCAAGCAGCAGACGAATTGGAGCAAGAAGGCATCACCAGTCATGTACTGGATCTGCGTACGATTCAACCGATCGACCGTCAGGGTATCATTGATGCGGCTCGCCGTACGGGGAAAGTGCTGATCGTGCATGAGGACAATCTAACAGGCGGCGTAGGTGGCGAAGTGGCTGCGATTATCGCGGAAGAATGCTTGTTTGAGCTGGATGCGCCGATTCGCCGTCTGGCAGGACCAGATGCACCGGCAATGCCGATCAACCCACCGCAGGAAAAAGCGTATATGCTGAACAAGGATAAAGTAAAAGCTGCTATGCGCGATCTGGCTCTTTTCTAACATATATTGTATTTGCATCATCTCATGGCAGCGGAGGGTCGAACCGCCTGTCCGCGCCATCTTGTGTAGTTCGCAACAACAACCAAAATAAATTGCCGGTTCATCTACAGGGTGACCGGCAATTTTCAGGAGTGAAAATAATGCCTCAACAAGGAAAACCGACTGATATTGCGATGCCGCAACTGGCGGAATCGCTCGTATCCGCAACCATCGCCAAATGGCTCAAACAGCCCGGCGATCCGGTCGACCAGTATGAACCGATTTGTGAAGTGATTACCGATAAAGTAAACGCCGAGATTCCATCTATTATGGAAGGCACCATGGGCGAGCTGCTGGCAGCGGAAGGTCAAGAAGTTGCTGTTGGCGAGATTATTTGCCGTATTCATGGAGAGGGCGAAGCGCCAGCCGCTCCACCACAGGCAACCCAACCGACTGTACCGGCAGCGCCAGCAGCGCAACCATCGACTTCCGCTGTTGCATCGTCTGCACCAGCACCACAGCGTACGGCTGCACCAGCAGCATCGGGAGCTATGGCTGGACGTTATTCTCCAGCAGTACAAACGCTGGCTGCTCAGCACGGGCTGGATTTGTCGTTGATTCAAGGCACAGGCGCAGGCGGACGTGTTACTCGCCGCGATGTGCTCAAGGCTGTCGAAAATGGCAGTGCCGTAGCAGGAACTGCACCGTCTGCTGCACCACAACAGGCAGCACCTTCTGCACAATCTGCATCCTTTGCAGCATCAACACCGTCGACAACTGATTATGCCGTTCGTAATTCCGGTATTCATTTGAGCGAAACGCCAGCCATTCCGAAGATCGAATTGGAGCAAAGTGATTCTGCACCGGGACGCGGCGAGCATATGATCGACGTGACTCCGCTGCGTAATGCGATTGCCCGCAATATGCGTCAAAGCGTATCGGAAATCCCGCATGCGTGGACGATGATTGAGGTCGATGTGACCAATCTGGTTATGCTGCGCAACAAGCTCAAGGATGAATTCAAGCGTAGCGAAGGCATTACCCTGACCTATCTGCCGTTTCTGATTAAAGCAGTCGTGAACGCGATCAAGGATTATCCGATCGTCAACTCCGTCTGGGCGGTTGATAAGATTATCGTGAAACGCGATATTAACGTGTCGCTGGCTGTCGGTACGGAGGATTCGGTGATGACGCCAGTGATCCAGCGCGCCGATCAGAAAAATATCGCCGGGCTCGCACACGAGATTGATGATCTGGCTCGTCGTACCCGCGATGGCAAGCTAAAGCTGGACGATATGCAGGGCGGTACATTTACCGTCAACAATACCGGCTCCTTCGGTTCGGTACTGTCATATCCGATCATCAACTATCCGCAAGCAGCGATTCTGACCTTTGAATCGATTGTGAAACGTCCAGTTGTAATCAACGATATGATCGGTGTCCGTTCGATGGTGAATCTGTGTATGTCGCTGGATCACCGGATTCTGGATGGCGTCATTAGCGGTCGTTTCCTGCAACGGGTAAAAGACAATCTCGAAGGCTACAATATGGATACCAAGCTGTACTGATACACGCTCAAAGTTGTATTGCATGAGCGAATGCGGTACATTAAATAAAGTGAATACGTAGCGGAATACGCATATGCAGAAGGTTGACAGCCATACGGTTTTGTCGACCTTTTGCTTATGTTTTCTTCATATTCCGTAATTGAGGGTAACGATGGGGAGGGAGTGTTTCAGCATGAGCAGGTCCATTCACGTGTCTTATACTCCTTTGATGGAATATGCGTCAGCATGGGACAGACAAAAGGAATTGGTACAGCAGATTGATCAAGGAGAGCTAGACGAACAGCTGTTGTTGCTTCAGCATCCGCCAACCTATACGATCGGTTCACAGCGCCATCCTGAGCATCTGCTGTGGAGCGAGGAAGAGCTGAAGGAACGCGGCATCGCCGTTTTTCAAATTGATCGTGGCGGGGACATTACATATCACGGTCCGGGGCAATTGGTTGGGTATCCGATTCTGCTGCTTGATATTGCCAAAGGCATGGACCCGCATACCTATCTGCGTACGTTGGAGCAGGTCATTATCGACTATCTGGCAGATCAGGGGATCGAAGCGGGACGCAAGGAAGAATACACCGGTGTCTGGATCGGTGATCTGAAAATTGCTGCCATTGGTATTAAGTTTAACAAGTGCCGTAATCGTAAGGGCTTTATTACGAGTCATGGATTTGCATTTAATGTAACGTCGGGTATTCAACATGAAGGCTTCAGTGGAATCATTCCGTGTGGAATTGAGCAATACGGGGTAACATCATTAGAGGATATGACCGGCCGCGCATATGATATCCGTCAGGTTGCCGAGGATATGGTACCGCATTTTGTGCGCCATTTTGGCTATGAGCAGCCGGTATGGGACAGCCTTTATAAAAACGGCTGAACAAGGGAGAAAATAACTGATCCGACTAGCGCGAGCAGCATGACATAAACGAATACTTTAAACCATTTTTTCTGTTGCATAACGAGACTCCTTTGCCGAGTGGTAAATGATCTTACAGGTCTAACCCTGTACGCCCCCAAAAGGCGTATCCCTGTTATCATACCCATTCCGCTGTCCATTTGCAAAGAGGTTTATCATCCTTATGTCAGCTCTGATATAAGGCGTTAACGGCGCGTGGATACTATCTCTTAGGATGCGTCTGGTCGGATGTACTATCGAAATTGTATGTAGATTAAAGGAGCGAATTGTTGTGGTATCCCAAAGCAGATTGATTGAAGAATTTATGGAACTGGTACAGATTGATAGCGAAACGAAGCACGAGCGTGTGATCGCTGACGTGCTGACAGAGAAGCTGATCGCCCTTGGCTTTACTGTAGTGGAGGACGAATCGGCGGCAAAAACAGGGCATGGCGCAGGCAATCTGATTGCAACGCTGGCACCGAATACGGAGCAGCCTTTCCCAAAAATCTTCTTCACCACTCATATGGACACTGTAACACCGGGGATTGGGATTCAACCAGTTATCGACGAACAGGGCTGGATCAGCAGCGCAGGTGACACCATTCTCGGCGCAGATGACAAAGCCGGTGTAGCGGCACTGTTCGAGATGGTACGTGTATTACGCGAGCAAAATATCCCGCATGGTCAAATTCAGCTGATTATCACCGCAGGCGAAGAATCCGGTCTGATGGGTGCGCGTGCGATGGACGCATCGCTGCTGGATGCTGAATTTGGTTATGCACTCGATTCCAATGGCGCAGTAGGAACCATTGCTGTAGCCGCACCGACGCAAGCACGTGTTGTCATGGAAATCTACGGAAAATCTGCCCATGCAGGTGTGAATCCCGAAGATGGCATCAGTGCCATTCAAGTAGCAGGTAAAGCAATCTCGCGCATGAAGCTGGGACGCATCGACCACGAGACCACTGCGAATATCGGCAAATTCGAGGGCGGCGGCGCAACGAATGTCGTATGCGATTATGCTCGTCTAGAAGCTGAGGCGCGCAGTCTGGTGCACGAAAAGGTTGTTGCCCAACTGGAAGCGATGAAAGAGTCGCTGGAACAGACATGTGCCGATTTTGGTGCTAAAGCTCATTTCCAGAGCGTGATTGTCTACCCGGGCTACAAATTTACAGCCGATGACGAAGTGGTGGCACTTGCTCAGCGCGCGTCCGCCAATCTTGGTCTGCCGAATGATATTTTCCATACTGGCGGTGGTAGTGACGCTAATATTTTCAATGGCATGGGCGTACCAACCGCTAATCTGGCAGTAGGTTATCAAGATATTCACACGACAAGCGAGCGTATTCACCGCGATGAGCTGATTAATGCTGCACGTCTGGTAATTGAGATTGTACGCGAAACTGCGAAAGTGAAGGCATAACAAGTACCACTCATCGGCAAGATGTTGAGACATGTTGCTGCATATACTAAACCTGTTCAGGAGGCTCATCATGAAAAATTCCAAGCATACACCGAATCCCGCATTGGACGAAATTACACTGTCCACCGAAAAGATTTTTGACGGCAAAGTGATCAAGCTGCAAGTTGATACCGTACAGCTGCCTAACGGCGAAACAAGCAAACGTGAGATTATTCGTCATAACGGGGCGGTTGCGGTACTGGCAATTCATGACGATAAAATGATCGTTGTTGAGCAATTCCGTCAGCCGCTCGGGCGGACACAGGTTGAGATTCCCGCAGGCAAGCTAGAGCCGGGCGAAGATCCGAAGGATGCGATTGCACGTGAATTAAAAGAAGAAACTGGCTATGAGGCGAAAGAGCTGAAGCTGTTGTTTTCCTTTTATACATCGCCGGGCTTTGCGGATGAACTGATTCATCTGTATCTGGCGGATGAGCTGATCGAGGGTGAAGCCAAGCTGGATGAGGACGAATTTCTGGAAATGAGTAAAATCACGCTGGAAGAAGCATACGAGCAAATTGCCAACAATCAGATCAGCGATGCGAAGACGATTATGGCAGTGCAGGCATGGCAGCTAATCAAGCTCGGCGGCAAGCCGGGACAGTGATGGATCACAGGATGAACAAGCAAACCACACAGCCAGACTCAACCCGCGATACGTCTACAGGTTTGCAGCGCATCTATACAGATCTGCACATTCATATTGGGCGCAGCGAGGACGGACAGCCGGTCAAGATCAGCGGCAGTCGCAATCTGACCTTTGCCAATATTGCTCGTGAAGCTTCTCTGCGTAAAGGTATCAACTTGATCGGCATTATCGACTGCCACTCACCCGGCGTTCGTCAGGATATTCGTAATCTGATTGCAAGTGGCGAGATGAGTGAGATTCCGGGGGGCGGTATTCGGTATCGCGATACGACCATTTTGCTCGGCTCCGAGATTGAGATTCGTGAGCCGGGTTATCATGAAGCGCATGTACTGGTGTATTTTCGCAATCTAGATATGATGGATGATTTCGCTCATTGGATGGGCAAGTATATGAAGAATCTCCAGCTGAGTTCTCAGCGTCTGCGTACGAGTTATCGTGAACTGCAACAGCAGGTGAAACAACGCGGTGGGCTATTTATGCCCGCGCATATGTTTACCCCGCACAAAGGTATTTATGGTAGTGTCACCGATCGGATGGAGCATGTGCTGAACTTGGATCAGATCGACGGCGGCGAGCTGGGACTCAGCGCCGATACCGAAATGGCAGGTTATATTAGCGAATTGGACGCTTATCCATTGCTAACCAACTCCGACGCCCATTCGCTCGGTAAAATTGGTCGTGAATATAATGTTATGCAAATGCAGGAACCTAGCTTCGACGAGCTGAAACAAGTACTGCGTGGTACCAACGGACGACATATCGAAGCCAATTACGGGCTTGATCCACGTCTCGGCAAATACCATCGAACCTACTGCATGAACTGCGAGCATATCATTCACGAGCCAGAGGCGGCGCTCGAGCGCTGTCCTTACTGCGGCAGCACCAAATTAACCATCGGCGTTCTGGATCGCGTCCTGAACATCGCTGACCGCCCTGAGCCTAAGCCCCCAGCAAGCCGACCACCGTATCGTTACCAAGTACCATTAGCATTCATTCCGGGTCTTGGTCCTGCCAAAATGAACCGCCTACTAGATGCGTTTGGCACCGAAATGGATATTTTACACAACACATCAACCACCGACCTCGCTACTATCGTCGGTACTGACATTGCAGACTACATCCATCAAGCCAGAACCGGTACATTAACACTAAGCGCCGGAGGCGGCGGAACCTATGGCAAGGTCGTCAAAGGGTAGAGAATCATTCGCTTATATGGCAAAAGAAAAAATCATAAAGCCGCATCCATCGAGCCAATCCGCTCAAAGGCTGCGGCTTTTTATTTTACATAGCCAATCCCTTGCCGCAGCGCTGTCACACTACCCACATTAGTGCAAACGCCAGCAAAGTTGCCCTACGCCAACACCCCCAGCTTAACTTGCTAAAACGTTTGACTTTAACTTCATAATCCCCCTATAATAATTGAAGTGAGCATTTAAGCGATGCAGTGATTTCCACAGGGGGAGGGCAAAAATGGAAGCACGGATCGATAAAATCAAACATCAATTACAATCCAAAGGTTACAAACTAACACCCCAGCGGGAAGCTACCGTGCGAGTGCTCCTTGAGAACGAGGAAGATCATCTGAGTGCAGAGGACGTATTCATGCTCGTGAAGCAAAAGGCTCCCGAAATCGGTCTGGCAACTGTTTACCGTACCCTTGAGCTATTGAGTGAACTGCATGTCGTAGAGAAAATCAACTTTGGCGACGGCGTGGCGCGTTACGATCTGCGTACCGACACGAGCAAGCATCACCATCATCACCTGATCTGCGTGCAATGCGGAAGCATGGACGAGATTCGTGAGGATTGGCTGGGACCATTGGAAGAACGGCTGGACAAGGAATTCGACTTTGCGGTTCTGGATCACCGACTGGACTTTTATGGGATCTGTTACCGATGCAAGGATAAGGAAAACGGGGACAATCAATCCGGCAACGAACAGTAATTCAGACTGCGCTGCCATCATTATTCAGACAACCTGCTCGGCAGGCTAATAACACAATTGAATAGATGAAATGGATACCAGAGACTCTCGCCCGATAGTTTGGCTGTTCGGGAGAGAGTCTTTTTGCCGTAATGGATACCGGTATACGCCTCATGCTGCTCATTTGCTAGAGCGCTTGCAAAAGAAGCTTACAGCTTGGGCAGCCCAGCGGTATCCTAGCAAGCTTTCGGTCCATATCTCGATCCATGTACATAACACCATCCATTTCACGGACATATAGAGGAGGCTGACTTGAGATGAACGAATATTTAGAGAAGTTTATCCGTTATCTGACGGAGGAAAAAGGTCTGTCCCGCAACACGCTGGAATCGTATCAGCGCGATTTGAGTCAGTTTATCGATTTTGCTCATCAGCGTTACATTATGATGCCAGATCAGATTCGCAAAACACATATCGCCCTGTTCCTCGGTGAAATGCGTCAGATCGGCAGAGCGTCATCCACTATTACACGGATGACGGTTTCGTTGCGTTCCTTTTGCCAGTACTTGGTGCGTGAAAATGTTATTCAGCAGGACCCGTCGGTACATATGGAAGCTCCCAAAGCAGAGAAGCGTTTACCACAGGTAATGAGCGTCGAGGAAGTGGAGCGTCTATTGGATGCGCCGGATCATCGCACGGCACAAGGACGTCGCGACCGTGCTATGCTGGAATTGCTGTATGCAACCGGTATTCGCGTATCTGAATTGATTTCGGTCAATGTTGAGGATGTGCGTCTGGATTTGAAATTTCTACGATGTTCCAGTAGTTCAGGTAAGGAGCGTGTGATTCCGATCACTGGCGTTACCGTTAAACGGATCGGTGAATATGTGCAGGATGGTCGTCAGCAGTTAGTGCGAAACCGTGACGAAGAATTGGCGCTGTTCGTGAATCAGCTCGGTACTCGTCTGACTCGTCAGGGCTTCTGGAAAATTATCAAAAAGCATGCTCGCGAAGCGGGCATTGAGACGGACATCACGCCGCATACGCTGCGTCATTCCTTTGCTGCGCATCTGTTGGAAAATGGTGCGGATCTGCGTTCTGTACAGGAAATGCTCGGTCATGCTGACATTTCAACGACTCAGATTTATACGCGTGTATCCAAAAAGAACATGAAGGACGTGTACGAGGCGCATCATCCACGCGCGAATGCGACCTAATCGTGTTGCATATCATATAGAACAGGGCATAGCGCCCCATTTATCGAAGGAGGAATTGTCATGACAGTTATTACACAGGCAACGATTCAAGAAGCAGCAGCCTATATCCGCAGCAAAAGCAGTATCACCCCAGAGATCGGTCTGATCCTCGGTTCCGGTCTGGGCGTTCTCGCCGATCTGATCGAAGACGGCGTATCTATTTCCTACAGCGATATTCCACATTTTCCGGTATCGACGGTAGAAGGTCACGATGGTGAGCTGCTGCTTGGTAACGTACAAGGTCGTCCGGTTGTGATGATGAAAGGTCGCTTCCATATGTACGAAGGATACGGTCCAGAAGTGACTGCGTTCCCCGTACGTGTGATGAAGGAACTCGGAGTATCCAGTCTGCTCGTAACGAATGCTGCTGGCGGCGTGAATACGTCGTATGAGCCGGGCGATTTGATGGTACTGAGCGATCACCTAAACCTGACCGGACGCAACCCGCTGATCGGACCAAACGATCCAGCATTGGGCGTACGCTTCCCTGATCTGTCCGAAGCATACAGTCGTCGTCTGCGCACTGTGTTCAAGGATACTGCCGCTTCGCAAGGTCTGAAGGTGCAGGAAGGCGTTTACGCGGGTCTGCTCGGTCCAACGTACGAAACACCATCGGAGATTCGTATGCTGCGTACACTGGGCGCAGATGCAGTCGGCATGTCTACCGTATCCGAAACGATTGTGGCACGTCATGCTGGATTGGAAGTACTCGGTATTTCCTGTATTACCAATATGGCAGCAGGCATTCTGGATCAGCCGTTATCGCATGACGAAGTAATGGAAACAGCAGATCGCGTGCGTGATCAGTTCCTGAAGCTGGTGCTGGCGATCATTCCACAAATGTAAAATGTTCCTGAATACAATAGTATAAAATAAGACTATCATTCCTCTCTTTTATCATAGAGGAACGATAGTCTTTTGTTTTTATCGGCTTTTCTACGTGAAGACTTGGTGTAAGGCAATGCTATGTCGATAGTAGCGCGTATGATAATTTTCGTCATACGGCGTCTTGAACTGTCAGTTCTTGAAGCTATGAATCGGTGCTGGAATGCGTCCGCCGCGGTTGATAAAGCTTTCACAGCTAAAACCGTTAACCGGCATCACAGGCGCATAACCGAGTAGCCCACCAAACTCGGCGATCTCGCCCACCTGCTTGCCGATTACTGGAATGATGCGGACAGCGGTTGTTTTGTTATTCACCATACCAATTGCCGCTTCGTCAGCGATAATGCCGGAAATGGTGGAATCCTTGGTATCGCCCGGAATCGCGACCATATCCAGACCGACGGAGCAGACGCACGTCATCGCTTCCAGCTTTTCCAGAGTTAAGGCGCCACGTTGTACAGCTTCAATCATACCATGATCTTCGCTGACTGGGATAAATGCCCCGCTCAGACCGCCGACATACGAGGATGCCATCACTCCGCCTTTTTTAACGTTATCATTCAAAATTGCCAGTGCAGCGGTTGTTCCCGGTGCGCCTGCTTCCTCCAGACCCATCACTTGGAAGATTTCAGCGATGGAATCGCCAATTTCCGGTGTTGGGGCGAGAGACAGATCCACGATACCAAACGGAACGCCAAGGCGTTTGGATGTTTCCTGCGCGACTAGTTGACCAACGCGAGTCACTTTGAATGCTGTCCGTTTAATGGTTTCGCATAATGTTTCAAAATCACTATGTTTCGCATCTTCTAGCGCACGCTTCACTACACCGGGACCGCTGACCCCGACATTGATCACACATTCGGCTTCACCGACACCATGAAAGGCGCCCGCCATAAATGGATTGTCTTCAACCGAGTTGCAGAAGATGACGAGCTTGGAGCAACCAGCGGAATCGCGATCAGCGGTTCGTTCCGCCGTTTGTTTTACAATACTGCCCATCCATTTGACTGCATCCATATTGATCCCGCTGCGTGAAGAACCGATATTGACCGACGAACAGACACGCTCGGTTGTTGCAAGTGCTTCGGGAATGCTGGTGATCAGCTTGCGGTCGCTGGTAGTGAAGCCCTTGTGTACCAGCGCAGAGAAGCCGCCGATAAAGTTTACGCCGACCTCGCGTGCTGCACGGTCTAGCGTTTCGGCAATGGGTACATACGATTCGGCATGTACGCCACCTGCTGCGATGGCGATTGGCGTAACAGAGATACGTTTATTGATGATCGGAATACCAAATTGACGTTCCAGATCTTCACCGGTTTTGACCAGCTTCTCAGCTAGCGTCGTAATTTTGTCGTAGATGTTGCGATTGAACACATCCAGTTCGCTGTGACCACAGTCCAGCAGACTAATACCCATCGTAATCGTCCGCACATCCAGATTCATTTCGCGGATCATCTTATTCGTTTCCTGTACTTCAACGATTGAAATCATGCTATTCCTCCTGTATGAAAACGCCACATGGACTGGCAGCGTAATAGTTGCTTGATGAATGATATACGCCCTTGATTAAATACGGTGCATCGTGCTGAAAATATCCTCATGCTGTAGCTTGATCTCGACGCCAATCTCAACACCGAGTTGCTGCAAATCCTCAACCAATTCTTCAAAGGCTTTGCGGGCAACGGATGCGTCGACAATCATCATCATGTTAAAGTAATCTTGAACAATCGTTTGTGAAATATCTAGAATATTCACGTTTTGTTCAGCCAAATATGTACATACGCCAGCGATAATGCCAACCTTGTCTTTTCCAAGTACAGTAATGATTCCTTTCATAACCAACAACCTCTCCTTATAGCATAATATGCAGCGCCGACGGGGGATATCGGTATGTCTATTTTCTTTTCTCCGACACCGCGTTACTGTACCCGTTTGGCGAGCTATCGTTATTATGTCAGACGTTTGACAATCGTTCAACCTCATTTGACGGGCATGAGAGATTGTTTTAGTATATGTTCCTAAGATGGACAAACATACAGATAGACAGATGGGAGGCAAATAGAATTATGGCGATTGAACAGGTAAAAGAGCATTTCCGGCAATGGGGGCGGGAGCAGGATGTAAAGGAGTTTGAGACATCCAGTGCTACAGTACAGGAGGCTGCGGATACAATCGGCGTGATTCCAGCGCGTATTGCCAAAACGATCTCGTTTCGCGGTGAAGGGGAATTAGCGGTACTAATTGTCGCAGCAGGCGATGCCAAGATCGACAACAAAAAGTTTCGTGCCGCGCTTCACCTCAAGCCGCGTATGCTGACTGCGGAGGAAGTATTGGAGCAAACTGGTCATGCAGTTGGCGGCGTATGCCCTTTTGGATTGGCGAATCCATTGGACGTGTATATGGATGAGTCTTTGAAACGATTTGATACCGTCTTTCCTGCCTGTGGCAGCAGCAATTCTGCGATTGAATTGACCTTGCCAGAGTTAGAGCGATTTGCTGGTTCCAAAGGATGGTTGGATGTGTGCAAAGGCTGGCAGGAAGAAGATGCTGGTGCTGAAGTTGAAAGTACGGGTTGAGATCGGGGATATGGATGGAATACCCTAGACAGCGCTAGCTATCTGGTAAACAAAATCCTTCTCCTTA
Organism: Paenibacillus sp. JQZ6Y-1; assembly: GCF_040719145.1. Taxonomy (NCBI): domain Bacteria; kingdom Bacillati; phylum Bacillota; class Bacilli; order Caryophanales; family Paenibacillaceae; genus Paenibacillus; species Paenibacillus kandeliae. Next base: position 2,554,157 of record NZ_JBFDUZ010000001.1, on the reverse strand, counting down.
TAGACAGGATACATATAAAAGCAGCTTCTACGTATGAATCGGTAGAAGCTGCTTTTTGTATTTATTCCTCAGTTGTTACGTATCATGTCCATTGTCATAAACGTGTATTCATCCAGAATGAGATACGCAAGAACGATTGGTGTATACCATCTGAGTCCTGTCATCAGGATTCGCCATATGTGGAATCTTCTACACTAGGCGATGTGGCAGGAGCATCCGCTGGAGGTTGTTCCGCTTCCGGTGGTTGCTCCGATTCGGTTGGTGGGATCACCGGTTCCGTTGGAGCAGGGCTGGTAAAGCGGATTTCGCTAGATTTGCTGTCTACTTCCAGTGCTGCGCCTGTTGCCTGACTGATCAGGCGTGCAGGTACATAGATAACATTATCCGTCATGATTGGCGCGCCGCCCATGGTGACAACCTTGCCATTCACGCGTGCATATTTGCTGCCCATCGTGAAGCTGATCGTACCGGATGCGCTAGAGGTTGCGGTAACCGTCTTGGTTGTCTGATCCCAGAACGCGTTAAAGCCATATTGCTTCAGCAGTGGTTTGTATGCGACATAATTGATGCCATTACGCAGGAACGCCTGCGTTTCGCTTGTCGGTTCCTGCCCGTCGATGAGTACCTTCAGCGGAATGACCGGATTCGGATGTTTCTTCGCCCATAATGTATAGCCTTCCTGTGCAATCCAAAGACCGATTTTCTTATTGCGGCGCCATTCTTCGGGGAAAACGGATACCGACAAATTTGTCTCCCCATTTTTGATCCCAATCTCCGGCGTGAAGGCAGGACGCTTAAAGGTTGTGATAAACCAATCTGTATATCCACCACCAGAGGAATCGCTGCGCTGTGGCATCAGCTGATACCCAGTAAACTGGCGGAATATATTCGCTAGGCGCTTGTCGCGCGGCAGATTCGCGGCTAGCGTATGGAAGCTCCAATACAGAATACGCCCAGCGGAATGATAGGAAACAGCGATTTCTGGGTCGATCTCGTATGTGAAATTCACGATCGCCTTGTTTTCCAACGTTTGCACTGGAGCAGTTCCCTTATGATTACGCCAGAACGGATATGCCACATTCGCTTCTAATGTCGCCCAATATGAATCATACTGACGATTCGGGTCGATACCTTGGAGATTGGCTTTCCAGCGCTTAAAATTGGTGCTACCACCATTCATACGAATGAGCGCCTGATGAATCGAGGCGGGAAATTGACTCAAGCCGAGCTGCTGTAGCGTCACACCATCTGGATTGACCATCGGTACAAACCAAATTTTCGTTTTGTCTAGAATACTGCGCACATTGTATCCTTCAAAGGTACGATTGGCGGTATACGCAGCAGCGTATTGCTCGATCATGGTCATATTGAGGGTAGTGGTTAGCCATTCCCGCGCATGATGCGAGCCATTAATGAATACGGTCGCTTGTCCATGTCCCAGACTGACTGCCCAAATATCACGACCATATTTGGTTTTGCCGATGGACTTGTACTGGATCACATCAGGATACTGTTTTGCGAGTGACTGGATGTCTCGAGTCATGCGTGCATATGTATAGGTGGCGGTAGAATCCACAATCTGGCTGCTCGCCGCTTGGGCAGCAGACATAGGGATGGAGGTCAGCAGCAATAGCAGACCTAGCAAGGCAAATACAATCTTTTTCAAAAGAATCCTCCTGTCGATATAAGGTTGTCAATGCCACCAAGCGCAATGCTTTGTCCCAGTATAGCAAGTCCAGTCGTATTGAGGTATCGGAATTTGTCGGTACAGATGATTTATTTAGCCATTGATCTGGAACATGATCCAGTACATATTCCTATTTTGCCTATCAATGTGGCATGAAGGATTTGACATATCGAACTTATTCGATATACACTGTGTCTCATGACGGAAATCGATATGTTTAAAGCACTGTCCAATCGGACGCGTCTTCAGATTTTGCAATGGTTGAAAGAACCTGAGCAGCATTTTCCCAAACAACAAGCGCATCTGCCGAAGGAGGTTAGTATCAAGGGCGGTGTATGTGTGGGTGATATTCAGGACAAGGTGAATCTGTCTCAGTCAACCGTATCGCATTATCTGTCCATGATGCAGAAGGCAGGGCTGCTGGAAGCCGTTCGTTACGGACAATGGACGTATTATCGGCGGAATGAAGATACTATTAAGCAATTGGCCCGGTTTCTCGATCAGGAAATCTGACCGGGTCAGGTTCTTTTTCGGTTGTCTATATCGAATATTCTCGATATATAAATATAAAGGAGTGGACATGATGACCAAACTGTTGATCTATGCCGCAGCTGTGATTGCGGGGATGTCGCTAAGTATTGAAGCCGCTATTGGCGGGGCGCTTGGCGAGCATATCGGCGAGCTGGAGAGTACGTATTACATTTTTATTATCGGAGCGATGGCTACCTTTCTGGTAACACTCTTTTTCGGTAAAGGGAATCTCAAGCAGATTTTTACTGTACCTCGCTGGAATTTGACTGGGGGGCTACTGGGAGTTGTGTATTTGGGACTGCTCGTTATTAGCGTGACGCTGATTGGAGTGGGCGTGTCGGTCACAGCTGTCATTGTCGGGCAGATTATAATGAGCATTCTGATTGAGCATTTTGGATGGCTTGGTGTAGAGAAGATTCCATTGAACGCAAATCGGTTAGCGGCGGTTGTGCTGCTGGCGGTATCATTTATCTTGATTTTATAGGAGGCGGAAGCATGAGTTTATTTTTAATGATTTTACCGCTGTTAGCGGGAATTGGACTGAGTATTCAGTCGGCTGTTAACGGTACACTGGGTCGACAGATTGGCACGATTGAGAGTGCCTTTTTCACTTTTTTCACCGGAGCCATCGTTTTGACGATTGTCGTTAACTTTTTCGGGCAGGGCAATATTCTAAATCTACATGAGGTTCCACGCTGGCAGCTGCTGTGTGCGATCTTCGGGGTTATTTACCTATCCCTGATGGTGCTGGCAGTTCCGAAAATCGGCGTAACGGCAGCGGTTATTTCTGTGATCGTGGGGCAATTGGTTGCCAGTATGGCGATTGACCAATTCGGCTGGTTTGAAAGTGCGATTGTACCGTTTGGCTGGAAACGACTGATCGGCGTGGTGCTGATGCTGATTGCACTCTACTTCGTATTCCGTGAGAAAAAGGCAGACGCTACAACTACAGCCTAAAGATCATTACTACTGCGATAAGAGGCGATGAAAGAACAATACTTGGAAGCAATCTATTCGGTTCTTCCCGCTTGCGCGGCGACAAAAGGCATGTGGCATACGATTAGGATGAGACGATGTAAAATGCTACAATATACAGAAGCTTATCGTTTACCAATGCAATAACGCTATTACACATTGCAGATATTATCATCTTCATGAATATTGGCAACATTAACGACTGGAGGGAATCTGATGCTTCAACCTGCACTGGTAGAAAACATACTGCAAGCTGCGCTGGAAACGGGCGGCGATTTTGCAGAAGTATTTGTCGAGGACCGGATTGACCGCGATCTGGGCATGATCGGCGGCGTGGTAGAACGCGCGCTGTCTGGGCGGGATTACGGCATCGGAATCCGCATTTTACAGGGCGTATTTTCCGTATACGCGTATACAAGTGATCTGAGCGAACAGAATCTGATTCAGACCGCACGTAAGGCAGCTGGCGCATTGAAAGGTGCCAAGAGCGATATTGTATTGAATTTTGACCGTTTGCAGGTCGAGAATCGCCATCCGGTGTTACAGCCGCCATCGGCTGCGCAAAATGCACGTAAGGTGGATATATTACGGCGTGCGCATGAAGCGCTCAAGGCAGCGGACCCGTTGATTCAGCAAACATCGGTCGGCATTCTAAACTGGCAGCAGCAGGTGCTGATCGCCAATTCCGAAGGATTGTGGGCGGAGGATACCCGCACGTATACACGTCTGCGCCTAAACGCCGTTGCCGTAGATGGCAACCAGCGTCAGACTGGATTCCGCGGACCGGGTGCACATGCTGGACTCGAATTTATAGAGGGATTGGATATCGAAGCTGAGGCACGCGAAGCCAGTCGCATCGCTGCTACGATGGTCAAAGCCGACTATGCACCAAGCGGCAAAGTACCCGTGGTGATCGAAAATGGCTTTGGCGGTGTGCTGTTCCATGAAGCTTGTGGACATGGACTGGAATCAACAGCCGTTGGTGTGAACGCATCTGTCTTCGCAGGCAAGCTCGGTCAGCAGATCGCTTCGCCGCTCGTGACCGCCATTGATGATGGAACCATCCCGAACGCTTGGGGATCGCTTAATATTGATGATGAGGGCATGAAAACCCAGCGCAATGTGCTGATTGAGAACGGTATTCTTAAAGGCTATCTGATCGATCGCGTCGGTTCACGCCGAATGAATATGGCACCGACAGGTTCAGGTAGACGGCAATCGTACCGTTTTGCCCCAGCATCGCGTATGAACAATACCTTTATCGCCGAGGGAGATTCCAGCCGCGAGGAGATGATCGCCAACACGGAATACGGTATTTATGCGCGTTCGCTTGGTGGCGGATCGGTCAATACGGCTACGAGTGATTTTAACTTTGCTATTAATGAAGCTTATATTATCCGTAACGGTAAGATCGCTGAACCTGTCAAAGGGGCAACGCTGATCGGCAAAGGCATTGATACACTGCAAAAAATCGATATGGTCGGCGGCAATCTGGATCATGGTCCAGGTATGTGCGGTTCCGTTAGCGGCAGTCTGCCAGTCAATTGTGGACAGCCAACATTGCGCGTATCCGAAATGACCATCGGCGGCAGAAAGGGGGAGTAAGAGATGAATATTACGGATTTTCAGCAGCATTTATTTGATCAGGGTAAGGTGTATGGATATACAGAAATGGAAGTATACTACTCCGCAAGCCGTTCTACCGCAGCTGTTGTACGCAAGGGCGAGGTGGACAGCTACCGTGTTGCCGAGACGCAAGGGCTGTCTTTCCGCGGACTGATCAATGGTCAGATGGGCTATGCCTCTACCGAAAAGATCGCTGCGGACAGCATTCCTTTTCTATTGGATGAAGCGGCTGGCAATGCAGGCATATTGGAAATTGCCGACGATAGCGATCTGTTCGCTGGTTCCGTCTCCTATCCACAGCTGAACACATACTCCGAATCCATCATTCAGACCTCTCCAGAAACGCTGATCGCCGCTGCTACCCGTTTGGAGCAGCTTGTACTTGATCGTGACGAACGCATTACGATGGTGCGTCAAAGCTCCGCCAGCGTGCGCGAGCATGAGCTGCTGATCGCGAACAGCAAAGGGCTGCATTGCCATCAGCGAGACAGTGTTGGTAGCGTGAGCGTGTATGTGCTTGCTGGAGCGGATAGCGAAACGGTCAGCGGTGGCTGGTTTGACTACGACCTACGTGACTTTGACGATATTTCCATCGAAGATGTTGCCGCCAAGGCGGTACACGAGGTCGTATCCAAGCTGGGTGCGACTCCCGTGCCATCCGACAATTATCCGGTCATTTTGCGTGAGGATGCTGCGTCGGCGCTACTGTCTGCGCATACGAGTGCCTTTTCCGCTGAACAGGTTGAGAAGGGCTTTTCCAGTCTGGTGGGCAAATTGGAGCAATCCATCGCAGGTAGCAATATTACCCTGATCGATGATCCGTTAATGGAGCATGTACCGGGTACGACAATGTTTGACGCGGAAGGAGTAGCTGCCAGCCCGCATACCTTAATTCAAAATGGGGTGCTCAAGACCTTCCTACACAACCGTAAAACCGCCGCCAAAGCTGGACTGTCTACCACAGCCAATGCTTCCAAAGGCGGCTACAAAGGCAAGCTGGGCATCTCGTATCACAATCTGTATCTTCAGCCAGGGACTCGCAATCTGGATGAATTGATCGCTTCCATCGATAAAGGTGTACTGATCACCGAACTGCAAGGGATGCATGCTGGTACCGATCCAACCAGCGGCAACTTCTCACTCGCCTGTCTCGGTTACCTGATCGAGAATGGTACCATTGCCCGTCCCGTCAATCAGATCACCGTCTCCGGCAACTTTTACGAGCTGCTAAATGACGTAGAGGAACTAGGCAGCGACCTACGCTTCACCGGGAGTTGCACCTCACCATCACTAAAAATTGGCTCGTTGTCGATCTCAGGAAGCTAACGATCCAATCGATAAACTGACCTTATAACATGTAAATAGATAATTCAGCAACATCACATCTTACAACAGCTGGTGTACACTTCTTCCAATGAGTCAAGCTAAGCCGCTCATAACCAACCAAGTGTACACCGGCAATATCCAAACCAAGCATAGAACAAGCTCCATAACGTATACTCCCATCCATCCTGCTACCATGGCAAATGATGTTCATCTTACGCGCCCCATTCACTTCAAGCTGTCATTGACCAATCTTTTATTCCCTCAATAAACCTTTACCATCTCACACCTGACCACCTTCTAAATCGCCTATCTTATGACCTCAGCAAGCTAATACATATATCGATCCACTAAGTAGTACATTCATCCATACCTATAATAAATTTAATTTTAAAATAACAAAGACGATATATGATATGAGTAAGTAAATAGCGTTATCCTATTACAGAGTTGCAGAACTGCATATATGAAAAAGCACTCTGAATTTGGATAGGTTATATTGCGTAGTAAATAACTAATAACTCTAATCAAAAAATCCCTTCCCGAAGAGTTTGATGCACTTCCCAATCATCCAAGTATAAACATACAACCAATAGCATATTTAACCATGCTAACCCATTCCATGTTACAATAACACCAGCCAACATCCTGCAATACCATCAACACCCACACCAACTCACAAAATACAAATGTTCAGCACATTAATCCATTCTGAACATCGCATAACAAATCTATACTGACCTTACATTGTGATACAGCACCCAACAGCACGTTGCGCCTGCCATCACATCAGTCGACAGCAAATGAACGGAGGACAACGATGTATTTACACGGAACGAGCACGATTAACGAACAAGGACATTTACAGATTGGCGGCTGTGATACACTCGAATTGAAAGAGCAGTACGGCACGCCTTTATATATTATGGACGAGCAGCTGATTCGTCAGCGCTGCCGCGAATACATGGACGCATTCCGCGCCACTGGTATGCAGTTTCAGGTTGCTTACGCCAGCAAAGCCTTTTGCACGATGGCAATTTGCCGCATCGTCGAAGAGGAAGGGTTATCGCTAGACGTTGTGTCTGAGGGCGAATTGCACACTGCGCTGGAAGCAGGCTTCCCAGCAGCACGGATTCATTTTCATGGCAACAACAAAACACCAGATGAACTGGAAATGGCGCTCGATGCCAACATTGGCTGCTTCGTCGTAGATAACTTCATCGAGCTGCAAATGCTGAATGCCATCGCAGCGGCAAAAGGGCTGAAGCCTGCGATTCTGCTGCGCGTGACGCCAGGCGTGGAAGCTCATACGCATGAATTTATCTCCACGGGACAAGAAGATTCCAAATTCGGCTTTGACATCGGTAACGGCTCCGCAGAGGAAGCGGTGAAGCATGCGCATCAATTGCCACATGTGGAACTGTTGGGACTGCATTCGCATATTGGATCGCAGATTTTTGAAGTAGATGGCTTTGAAGTAGCAGCACAGCGGGTCGCGGACTTTGCCCGTCAATTGCAGCAGGAAGCTGGCGTAACCTTTAAAGTCATCAATCTGGGCGGCGGCTTTGGTATCCGTTATACCGAAGAGGATAGCCCACTAGCAGCACATACGTATGTAGAAGCAATTGCGAATGCGGTGAAGCAGCAGTTTGAAGGTCTAGAAGGTGAATTGCCGCAAATCTGGATCGAACCAGGTCGCAGTATTGTTGGCGATGCGGGAACGACGTTGTATACGATTGGCACGAGCAAAGACATTCCGGGCGTACGCAAGTACGTTTCCGTGGATGGCGGAATGACCGATAATCCGCGTCCAGCGCTGTATGATGCTAAGTATGAAGCACTGCTCGCCAACCGAGTGAATGATGAGCCGTCTGAACTCGTATCGATTGCTGGTAAATGCTGTGAGAGCGGCGATATGCTTATCTGGGATATTGAGCTGGCAGAGCCAATTGCGGGTGATTTGCTGGCGGTTCCTTGCACAGGTGCATACAATTATTCGATGGCAAGCAACTACAATCGTATCCGCCGTCCGGCAGTGGTACTGGTGAAGGACGGGCAGAGCGATCTGATCGTCGAACGGGAAAGCTTTGCAGATATTACCCGCAAAGATGTTGTGCCTGCACGTCTGCGTGCGTCAGTAACAGCGCGCAGCTAAATTGCAGCATTTGCATATCCTTTGCGTAAACTGGAATTTCATAGTACACTGATAGGGTGCTGTGCCGAGGACTGTCATGTCTGCGGGTACGGCATCCTGTGTTTATCCGTTCACCTGTTGCTGTATGTTCAATGAACAGGCAGCCTCATTTATCTCGGTAAATGGAATAACGGTGTGGCGATAGGAACGCGGGATATGAGGATATACGATATGGCATGAGGATCATGCTTAACAATGAGAGGAGATAGATTATTCATGACGAAACAAGCAAAAGTAAAATTGGAAAATGGCGGCGAGGTTGTTATCGATCTGTTCGAACAAGACGCGCCTAACACCGTAGCAAACTTTGAAAAACTGGCAAACGATGGCTTCTACAATGGTCTTGTTTTCCACCGTGTTATCCCAGGCTTCGTAGCACAAGGTGGTTGCCCGAACGGTACAGGTACTGGCGGTCCTGGCTACACAATCAACTGCGAAATCAACCCGAACAAACACGAGCGCGGTACACTGGCTATGGCTCACGCTGGCCGTAACACAGGCGGAAGCCAATTCTACATCTGCTACCAACCACAACCACATCTGGACGGTCAACATACCGTTTTCGGTAAAGTGGTAAAAGGTATGGAGTATGTGGACGCATTCCAAGGTCGCGAGAAAATGGAATCCGTTGAGATCGTTGAAGCATAATCCAATATCTACTCAGAAAGCTGCCTACCTGTAACAGGATCATGCAGCAATGAGGATGAAAAATACCGGACACTCACATGTCCGGTATTTTTTTATTCAAAACATTATAACGTTATGTTTAAATGTATAGCAGAATGTGGTATGGTAATACCAAGAAATCAAAATGTAGCCATTCACCATGACCAACAGGAGGTGGAACGTTTGCAGCACTCTTCAAATGCACAGCAACAAAAAGGAGAATATTTGCCCTCTGGCTCTACATCCTCCCACATCATCTCATCGAAATCATATCACTCTGCCTCATCACTACTGCTGCAACAAGCGCGATTGCTGGATCAACGTCTAGTTAATATTCGATTGGATAATGGTGTGGTCACATCGATTATGCCATATGAATCTCTGGAAGCGTCATTGGCTGAACAAGAGAAGCAGGCAGCAGATGGCAACAACCTACATATTGTGAATTGCCACGGTTGGTATGTATCGACTGGATGGATTGACTTGCATGTGCATGCGTATGCTGAATTGTCGCCGTATGGGGACGATATGGATGAGATTGGTATCCAGCATGGCGTAACGACGATTGTAGATGCGGGCAGCTGCGGTGCAGACGAGATTGGGATATTGTTGGAAAAGGGGCAGACAGCTCAGACCTCATTGCTTGCGTTTCTGAACATTTCCAAAATCGGGCTGCGACGTACAGATGAATTATCGCAATTGGAATGGATTGATGAGGAGCTGGCAGCACAGGCGGCGGAAAGATACAGCTCACAGATCATCGGCTTGAAGGCACGGATTAGCTCTAGTGTCGTCAAGGAGAGTGGTTTGGAGCCGCTACGCCGAGCGCGTCAATTGTCCGAGCGATTGCAGCTGCCATTGATGGTGCATATCGGCTCTGGTCCACCGGATATTCGCGATGTGCTGCATCTGTTGGCAGACGGTGATGTGATCACCCACTATCTGAATGGCAAGGACAACAATTTGTTTGACGATGATGGGCAGCCCTTGCCAGAATTGCTGGCAGCACTGGAACGCGGGGTACATCTGGATGTGGGGCATGGCTCGGCAAGCTTTTCGTTTCAAGTAGCCGAGCAGGCTCGTCGGGCTGGTATTGCGCTGCAAACGATCAGCACCGACATTTATCGTGGCAATCGTCTGGACGGTCCGGTGTATAATATGTCCAACGTACTCAGCAAGTTTTTGTTGCTCGGTTATGAGCTGGAGCAGATTGTGAACGCGGTGACGACAACAGCGGCACAATGGCTGCGTCGACCGGAGCTGGCAGTGCTGGAAGTGGGGCAACCAGCGGATTTGACCCTTTTTTCGATAGATCAGACAACGACGATATTAACGGATTCAGATGGACAGCAGCGCGAGAGTCAGCAACGGATTACAGCCAGAGGAGTGGTAAAAGATGGAACATTCTTTGCATGCTAAATATGGATTGAAGCGTGTTATCAATGCCAGCGGACGCATGAGCATACTCGGCGTCTCGGCGCCGACGGATACCATTATGGAAGCGATGAAGATCGGTGGACAGAGCTATGTCGAAATCGCTGATCTGGTCAATAAGGCAGGCGACCGTATTGCTGGTGTGATTGGCTCGGAAGCGGCTGTTGTTGTCAATTCTGCATCGAGCGGAATCGCCTTGTCGGTAGCAGCGATGGTGACGCAGGGTGATCATCGGCGCAGTATGCGGCTGCATCAGGAGCCACTGCTTCGCAACGAGATTTTGCTGTTCAAGGGGCATAATGTTCAGTATGGCGCACCAGTAGAGACGATGGTCTATCTGGGTGGCGGACGTATTACCGAGGTGGGCTATGCGAATGAAGGCAAGGCACTGCATTTGGAAGAAGCAATCTCGGAGCAGACAGCCGCCATTCTATATGTAAAGTCGCACCATAGTGTGCAGAAGAATATGATCTCTTATCAGGAAGCATGGGAAGTCGCACAGCGTAATAACCTTCCGCTGATCATCGACGCCGCCGCAGAGGAGGATTTGCAAGCATTTATTCCGTACTCTGATCTTGTGATTTTCAGCGGCTCCAAAGCAATAGAAGGTCCTTCATCCGGTATCGTCGCCGGTAAACGACAATATATCGAATGGCTAAAGGTACATCTGCACGGGATTGGTCGCAGTATGAAGGTCGGTAAGGAAACCACATTCGGTCTGCTACAAGCGCTAGATGAATACAGCGATAAGCCAGACAATAGCGAAGCGGAAAAGCAAGCGCTGCAAGACGTGTTGATGCCGCTATCCGATGAATTGCCGGGTGTAAAAGTAGTGATTGTGCAGGATGAAGCGGGACGCGCTATTTTCCGAGGCAGAATGCATATCGACAAGTCCATCGTTGGACTTGATGCCATTCAGGTGAACGACCGTTTGCGTGAAGGCGATATTGCCATTTATACACGCGATTATGGAGTACGTCAGGGGTTTTTCGATATTGATCCGCGTCCACTGTTGGGTGACGATCTACAGATGATTGCCAGCCGTTTACGCGAAATTATAGGAGGTTAATCCATGAATCCATCCACATCTTCCGCAAAAGGCAATGCAGCAGTACCATCCACTGCTTCGGAGCAGAGTGTATTCCCAGCTATGGCAAAGCGCCTATACCGTGGTCGTGCAGCCCTCAATGTACTTGCTGATAGTATCGAGAATGCGAAGGACGTATTTGCAGCCGCAGAAGGGCATGTGCTGGTTGGTGTCCTGTCCAAAAGCTATCCAGATGCACAGACAGCCATTACCGCGATGCGTGAATACGGTAGCGAAATCGAGGATGCCGTATCCATCGGTCTCGGTGCAGGCGATAATCGACAGGCAGCGGTGGTAGCTGAGATTGCTTCGCAGTATGGCGGTACGCATATCAATCAGGTGTTCCCCGCCGTTGGACGAACACGCGCCAAGCTGGGCAATCGAGACAGCTGGATTAACAGTCTGGTCTCACCAAGCGGCAAACCGGGCTATGTGAATATCTCAACTGGTCCATTCAGTGCGGCGGCGGAACCAGCTATTGTGCCGATTGAAGCGGCAATTGCCCTTATTCGCGATATGGGTGGGAATGCGATTAAGTATTTTCCAATGAAAGGATTGCAGCTGGAAGAGGAATATCGCGCTGTCGTGAAGGCATGTGCAGAAGCGAATTTTGCACTGGAACCGACGGGCGGTATCGACCTTGATAACTTTGAGCAGATTGTTCAGATTGCACTGGAAGCCGGTGTTCCACAGGTCATTCCGCATGTGTATTCATCCATCATTGACAGTGATGGCAATACCCGTGTGCAGGATGTGGAGACGCTAATGAGCAAGCTGAAAAAGCTGGTGGATGCCTATGCCTGAACAGCCGAATGATATTTCGGCAACACCAAGTCACAAGGTCGGAGCATTTGGCGAAGTCATGATGCGCTTACAGGTGCCGGGCGTGGAGACGCTGGCGCAAGGCAATGAGCTGCGCTATTCCTTTTCCGGTACAGGTGTGAATATTGCCTCTGCGGTCACACGGTTTGGGCATGATGGGTATTTAGTATCTACGTTGCCGCCGACACCACTAGGGGAAGCAGCAATCGCGTATCTGCGGCGACTTGGCATTTCCACTTCGCTAATTCGCCGTGACGGTAAGCATCTGGGCATGTACTTTTTGGAAAATGGTTTTGGGTCGCGCCAGAGCCGAGTGACGTATAATGATCGATTGGGCAGCAGCTTTAACACATCGCCAGCAGACGCTTACGATGTGGAAGCAATCGCTGGCACAATCAAGCTGATGCACTTCTGCGGTATTACGCTGGCGATGAATGATACTGTTCGGCAGCAGATGCTACAGCTTGCACAAACCGTAAAGCAACAAGGCAATCAAGTGGTCTTTGACTGCAACTTCCGCCCATCCCTGTGGGGAGCAGACAGTTATGAATTTGCTCGTCCTCATTATCAGAAGATGCTTTATATGGCAGATATTGTTATGATGAATGAACGGGATGCAATGGGCATTCTCGGTATGCCCTGTGAGAGTGGGGAACGACAGCTACAATTAAAACAATTGATTCCGCAGGTAGCTGCACAGTATGATATTCCTGTAATTGCTGGAACGCATCGTGCGATTCTGAGCAACCATATGCACTCGTTACAGGGCTACATGTATAAGAATGGCTCGTTTACTTTTTCTGAAAGTCTGACATTCCCCGTGCATGACCGGATTGGTGCAGGTGATGCGTACACATCAGGCATTATTCATGGCGAGCTGAGTGACTGGATGCCGCAGCAAACGGTAGATTTTGCCGCAGCTGCAGCGATGCTGGCGCATACAGTTACTGGCGATACCCCGTTGTCTACCGAAACGGAGATTAGGCAGGCGATGGCGGATATGTACAGGGATGTGGACAGGTAACGGGCGGAAAGGCAGGACATCCATGTCCATTACGCGTAAAAAAGGACCACTTTATTTACAAATCAAAAAAATTATCAAAGACCGCATCATGCACGGTGTCTATCCGCTGGGAACGACTATTCCATCAGAGCCACAGTTGGAGAACGAATTCGGTGTCAGCAAAATGACTGTTCGTAATGCGGTGCAGGAGCTGGCACAGGAAGGCTATGTGGAGAAGCGCAGCGGTGTCGGCACTACGGTCATCCGCAATACGTCATTATCCAAATTGTCCAAGGGCAAACGGTTTACCGAGCTGCTGGTCGAAAATGGACACCAGATTCGCAAGCAGCTATTGCACACCTCATGGGTGAGTAACGAGGCGGACAACACGCTGTATCAGCGCTTTGGCTCACGTTGTCTGAAGGTGGAACGGCTATACTGGCTGGACGAGCAGCCGTATATTCATTATGTGCACTATCTAGCCCCCGTCTTCCCACAAACGTTGTCGCTGGAAGGGCTATCGCTGCAATCGCTGTATGATCTGATCGAGGAATACGGCATCGAGCTGCATCATTTCCGCGATAGTTTTACCGTATCGTCCGCCAATGAGGACACGGCGAAGCTGCTGCAAGTAGAGCCGTACAGCGTCATGCTAGAGCGGCTGCGTTATTCGTACGATATTGACGGCAATCTGGTAGAGTACAGCCAAGGCTTTTACAATACGAGCTTGCAGCATTATCTAGTGAATTACGACGTATAATCTACACGAGTAACACAATCAAATGACAAAGACGACGACATGAATCAAGGTTCCTGTCGTCGTCTTTGTTTTGTTATCTGGGATCTGACAATTTTACAGATTCCATGCCTCTCCAAGCAAGTGAACACCTCTACGAATATCCTCATCCGACATGCCGGAGAATCCAAGCATAATCGTATGAGAGGGAGAATCGTATTCATAGAAGACCGATGCCGGATACACAACCACACCATACAGCGCTGCACGATCAATCAGCTGTTGCTCCGTGAAGTCAGAATGAATATCCAGTAGCACATGAAGCCCTGAATCGGTACTGCGTATCGTCACACGATCTCCCCATTGACTCTGGATAGCTTCCAGCAAAACCAACCGCTTCTTGCCATACCATTTACGCATACGATTGATATGCTTTTGAAAGCTACCATTTTGCATAAAATCCGCCAGTGCCAGTTGTAGATGGCTTGCTACTGTCTGTTTATACAGAGAAGCGATCTGCTTGCCCTGCGTCAATAACGATTCTGGCAAGATCATATAACTGATCCGTAGCGATGGTAGCACCGATTTGGAAAATGTACCTGTATACACTACTCGATCATGTCGATCCAATCCCTTTAAGGCAGGAATAGGCTTGCCGCTATAACGAAACTCGCTGTCATAATCATCCTCGATAATATAAGCCCCTGTATCAACAGCCCATTGCAACAGCTGAATACGGCGATTGATAGTCATCACCGTTCCGAGAGGAAACTGGTGAGAAGGCGTAACATAAACCAGTTGAGGGCACTGCTGCTGTAAAGGATGGATCGTGATGCCTTCCCGATCCAGCGGAATAGGAAGGAGACTCCAATGATTGTTAGCGAAAATGTCCCGCGAGCGCGCCGAACCCGGATGCTCATATCCGATAGAGGTGGTAGCACCAAACAAATGCCCCATCCATTGCAACAAAATCGGCGTACCTGCTGCAATGATGATCTGCTCGGGGGAGCAACGAATCTGTCTCGCCTGATAGACATAATCTGCAATCAGCTCTCGTAGTTCCGGCTCACCTGTAGGCTGTCCGGTTTGGTATAGACGCTGTCCGTACTGATCTAGACTATGCAGCAGACTTCTTCTCCAAACCGTATGCGGAAAAGCAACCGTATCCGTACTGCCATAATGAAAATCAATCATCGCTTCATTGGAAGATGGTGCTACAGTACGGCTTGTGACCGCGTCCACCGACATCTGTAGCTCATTGGAAGCATCGTAATCGACAAATCGACCACTGCGAGGTTTGCTAACAATATAACCTTCCGCTTCCAGCTGATCATACGCGCGTTCTACGGTCGTTTGACTGACGGATAGGTGTGCAGCTAGCATTCGTTTGGAAGGAAGACGTGCTTGCCTCTCCAATCTGCCTTCGTGCATATGATCCTTCAAAGCAGTATAGAGTTGTTGGTAGAGCGGAGTAGCATGTTCTCGATCTAGAAAAAAAGTAAGGTCCATCGTACTTGGATGCTCCTGTCCTTGGCGTTCTATATAACTGGACTGCTTTTTTTGTAGCAATCTGACCATTTTGACGATGCCAGTTACCGTTTATAGTGAATGTAATCATTGTAGTGTATAGACGATGAAATAAACAGACTGGAGCAATATACATGAATCATACTCAAAAAGGCTGGATCAATGGGATGCTAGGAGTACTGATCTTTAGCGGCTCCCTGCCAGCAACACGACTGGCGGTAGAAGATCTAAATCCTGTATTCCTGACTGTTTGCCGAGCAGCTATTGCGGGAATCGTGGCGATTCTTTTATTAACCGGATATAGACAGAAGCGACCACAGGTGCAAGACCTGCTGCCATTGATCGTCGTATCATTGGGCGTAGTGATTGGATTCCCCTTGCTGACTGCACTAGCTTTGCAACAAATGACTACCAGTCATGCGATTATTTTTGTCGGACTACTACCGCTGGCGACTGCCATTTTTGCCGTTATTCGCGGTGGAGAACGACCGCATAAATGGTTTTGGTTCTTTTCGATCATAGGCAGTTTGCTTGTTGGCGGATTTGCTTTTGCGCAGGGTGGACATGGATCGTGGATGGGGAATATATATATGCTGCTATCCATCCTCGTATGCGGGCTTGGCTATGCAGAGGGAGCCAAGCTGTCGAACAAGTTGGGACACTGGCAAGTCATTTGCTGGGCGCTCACTATATCGCTGCCGATCATGCTGGTATTGTCCTTCTGGCTGCGACCTACGAATTGGCATGATATTGGTTATCCGGCTTGGTTGAGTCTAGGATATGTATCGCTATTCAGTATGCTAATCGGGTTTGTTTTCTGGTATCGCGGGCTTGCGCAGGGTGGTATTGCGGCGGTTGGGCAATTGCAGTTATTGCAGCCTTTTTTCGGATTGCTTCTAGCTGCGCTGCTGATCCATGAGCATATCGGCATGATGCTAATCGTTGTAAATGTAGCAGTCGTGGGTTGTGTGATGGCGGCGAAGCGCTTTGCTTAATTCTATCCTCCAACCGATGTGATCCCTATCGGACAAGCAGGGAGTATCTATGGCATAATGAAATAGAGACACAAGACATGCCTACACATCAGCGAATAGGGGAGAATGAATATGAGTGGAACCTTATACATACATGGCGTATTTGCCGCGCCCACACGTATCGCAGCTGGTCACGATGCGGTATATGCCGACGAGCAGGGCATCATCCGTGCGATAGGAAGCCGTGCTGAATTGCAGCTTCAATTATCCGGCACCGATTACAAGGTGGTGGATTGGGATGGTGGTCATGTACTGCCGGGGTTGGTCGATTCGCATATGCACTTGTCTATGCACGGCATGAAGCTGTCGATGCTGGACTTTTCCAATGTTACCTCCAAGGAACAGATGCTACAGCTGATTCGTGAACGGGTACAGGTGACACCAGCAGGAGAATGGATTCTAGGCTTGAATTGGAATGAAAATGCCTTTCAACCAGCGGTGCCGCCGCTACGGGATGAATTGGATGAGATTACAACGGCACATCCGATCTATTTAACTCGGACATGCTTCCATGCGTTTCTGGCGAACAGTACGGCATTTCAGCGTGCAGGCGTTCATCACGATACACCTGATCCAGCGTCTGGTTCGTTTGGACGTAATGAGCAGGGTGAACTGAATGGTTGGGTATATGAGGAAGCAAATCAATATTTTACTCGTGTACAGCCAGAACCGGATTATGAGACGAAAAAAGCAGCGATTCGCCGTGCTTGCGAAGATGGTCTGCGTCTCGGTCTGACGGGTGCGCATACAGAAGATTTGCGCTTTCTCGGCAGCATCGAGACTATGTTGCGTATTCACCGGGAGCTGCGAGAGGAAGGGCTTCGTTTCCGCAGTCATCAGCTGCTGTATTATACGCATCTGGATGAAGCAGAAGCGCTCAATGTACGTGCAGGCGATGGGGATGAGTGGCTGCGCATCGGTGCCGCCAAAATCTTCTCCGACGGTGCGATTGGTGGACGGACAGCGCTGCTACAACAGCCGTATAGCGATGATCCCTCTACCTCTGGCATGGCGATTCACAATCAGCAGGTACTGGACGAATTAACTGCTCGCGCCCGCAGTCTCGGTTTCCCGATTGCTGTACATGCGATTGGTGACGGCGCTGCTCATATGACATTGACAGCGATGGAGCGGTATCCGCTACAAGGAATCAGCCATTTACCGGATCGTTTCATCCATGCGCAGGTACTGGATGCGGATTTGCTGAAACGAATGGCGGCATTGCCATTGATTGCCGATATTCAGCCGCGCTTTGTTGCCAGCGATTTCCCGTGGGTATTGGATCGGGTAGGAGCAGAGAGAACGTCCTATTTATATGCTTGGAAAAAGCTCCTGCAAGCAGGCGTTGTGTGCGCAGGTGGTAGCGATGCTCCTATCGAGCCGCTTGATCCGCTGCTTGGTATGCACGCTGCGGTTACGCGTCGTCGTCCTGATCAAAGTGAACCAGCATCTGGTTACTTGCCAGATGAGCGTCTCAGCATCGCCGAAGCAGTGCATTTGTTTACTTCCGGTAGTGCAGCCGCAGTGAGTGAGCAGCAGACACGCGGCAGTATAGAAATCGGCAAAGCTGCCGATTTTACGGTCATGGATCGCGATATTTATACAGACGCTGAGCAATTGCTAAGCGCGAACGTGCGCATGACCATTGTAAATGGCGAGATTGCCTATACTTCTTCTTGACTATAGTGAAGCTCCTAATGAAGCCCCTGATGATACGAAGCAGCAGGGGCTTCGACAATGGAAAGGGAGCCTATTCGTTTGATTTCAACGACTGATTATGATACGTATACTACTATATCTCGTATACAAGGAGGCTATGTATTATGACTATATCAGACCATCATTCTCTTTGTCATCTGCTGGGCATTCGTCATCCTATCATTCTCGCAGGCATGGCGGGCATTCCGAATATGGCACCACTTGTCGCCGCTGTATCCAATGCGGGCGGGCTAGGCACGCTAGGTGCTGCTTACATGGAACCAGCGCAGCTACATACGGCGATTCAGGAGATTAAAGCCTTAACATCGCTTCCTTTTGCAGTGAATATATTTGCCCAGGTGGGTGAAGATGAGTATACCCAATTTGAATCTGTCAATGATCAATTGCAGGCTGCACGGGATGAACTGAAGATTACACGTCCCACGCAAGATCAGGTCCGTACCCGTGCACTTATGGAAGAACAATTGGACATCTTAATCCAGCAAAAGGTTCCCGTGATCAGCACTACATTTGGTTTGTTGTCCGAGCAGCATATGGATAAGATTCACTCGGCAGGTATCCGCGTGATCGGCACCGCTACTACCGTCAATGAAGCCATACAAGCAGAGCAAAGTGGTTGTCACGGTATTGTAGCACAAGGAAGTGAAGCTGGCGGACATCGCGGTACCTTTGATGTATCCTCCGCTCCGATGGGTGCCAATATTGGAACGATGGCGTTGGTTCCGCAGATTGTTGATCATGTGAATATTCCAGTGATTGCCGCTGGCGGCATTATGGATGCTAGAGGGTTGATTGCAGCACTGGCACTGGGTGCACAGGCAGTCCAGATGGGGACGCGTTTTCTGACAGCTACGGAATCAGGAGCACATCCAGCTTATCAGCAAGAGTTGCTGAATAGCACAGAGGAGAGCACGGTGCTGACGAATTCGTTTTCAGGTCGACCCGCTAGAGGCATATCGAATTCATTTATCCAGCAGTGGAATGCAGGTGGGCTGTCGCCGTTATCCTTTCCCACTCAAAATACGCTGACACGCGATATTCGCAATGCTGCCGCTCTACAACATCGTTCCGAGTATATGGCACTCTGGGCAGGTCAAGGCACGAGAATGCTTTCGTCCCATCTATCCGCCAAGGAAATTGTAGAGCAGATCATTGATGAAGCGAATGAGATCAAAGGGCGACTCTAATCATCTCTCTACGAGATGTCGTATATTCTAGCTATGAATATTGCGCTAAACTCTACCAAGTCTAGCTACATCAACAAGGAGTACAGATCAGCATGAAGCTAAAATCAGAATCGATTGCTTTTCAAATTTCCACTACCGATCTTGAAGTGACATACACCGAGGCAGGTGGTGTAGAGGTACGGGTAGATGGGCAAAGTATAGAAGACTCTCAACGTAATCATTATCGCGAGCTTCGATTTCATTTTACGACTGTCGCCGAATTGAGATGCACGACGTTGAATTTTTTTGAGACCTGTGCATATGAATGGGCATCCGATGGAGAGTCTACCGAAGAGGAACCGATGTCTTTTTGGAAACAACATGGATTTCCTGCCGATTCTCGTTTGTACGAAGTTGTGGATTCTACAGTTATAAAAGAAAAAGGCAAGCTGTATGATCCACTGCAACGATTGCAGCTTAAGCACTTTTTGCTAATTGGCTATGATAGCTATGTGGAAGTGATAGCAGCAGGGTATACGTATTCATCCTGATCGTCTGCGTTCAACATATTGCCCTAATCGGACAATGATAGGGTTAATATGGACAAAAATAGGGTAATGAATCAGTTGCTTCAACGATTCATGCCCTATTTTTGTCATAGTTGTATGTATAATAGCTCCAAGATCGTCATACTGCGCCTAATTTCTAGACAGAATCTAGAGAATTGAGCATACATAGCTTTAGGGATCATAGTCTTATCATCCACCACCCTATTTTTGTCCATCTTTCACATCAGACTGTAAAATCGACACCATATCAAAATTGTACATTCCAATTGGCACAGTCCATTTTCGCAAAATTGGCACTTAAAACAACCCTTAATTCCCCCTATAATAACCATCAGCTTCAAGTTCATCGAAGAGAGGGCGTTTCAATAATGTTCAAAGGATTATGTGCTTTTCCATTAACACCAATGAATGAATCCACTATTCATGAAAATGAATTCGTCCAGCTGATCCACCGTCTCGTTCAGGCAGGAGTGGAGCAGATCGGTGTGCTCGGTTCTACTGGCAACTATGCTTATCTGGATCATGCGCAGCGGAAGCGTGTATTGCAGCTGGCGGTGGAGCAGGCGAATGGTATTCCGGTTATGACCAGCATTAGCGCACTGCGCACCGCAGATGTATTGCGTCTGGCAGAGGATGCCCAGCAAGCAGGAGCAAGTGCGGTGCTGCTCGCGCCAATCTCGTATCAGCCGTTAACAGATGAGGAAGTATTCGGTCTGTATGAACAGGTATCGGCTTCACTGTCTGTACCGCTCTGTGTATACGACAATCCGCGTACATCGCATGTACAATTTACCGACGAATTATATACCCGCATTGCCGCACTACCACATATCCATTCGATCAAAATTCCCGTAATCCCCGCAGAGCAGCAGGCGGCGCGCGAACGTGTACAACAACTACGCAGCATGATCGATAGCAAAGTGACGCTCGGCATCAGCGGCGATTCTGCCGCAGTGACAGGTTTGCTTGCTAGTTGTGACGTATGGTACTCCGTACTGGGCGGTCTATATCCAGAAATCAGTCTAACCATGACGTCTCTGGCGCAGCAGGGCAAGGCAGATGAAGCCCACCAGCTGTCACATGCCTTGCAGCCGCTCTGGACATTATTTCAGCAATATGGCAGTCTGCGCGTCGTAACCGCGCTAGCCGTTATACAAGGCTGGATCTCGGAGCCGGGGCTTCCCTTGCCGCTACAGCCCGTCAGCCGTGATGTACAACAACAGTTGCGTCATATCGTACAAGACCTGCAAACCCACGAGCAGACCCATTCCTTTTTTTCAACAACCTAGTCATACTGCAAGCTGTGGAAAAAGGAGGAGCGCCTAATGTGGTTTACCTGTGCGCTGGGTGCGGCTTTCTTTTTCGGGCTGCGCAGCATATTGTATCAATGGTCGTCGCAGCGCCAAATTGATCGTCATTTGCTTTTTGCGATGGTGTACATAGGCAGTACGATCTTGATGATTGGCGTGGATATATGGATGCAGCCGGGTTGGAATCAAGCGGCATTGTTAGGTATCGTGATGGGAATATTCTCTTGTACCGCGAATACCTGTCTGTACAAAGGCTATGCGGTAGGCAGAGCTTCGGTGATCGGCTTTTTCTCAGGCTTAACGCCCGTACTCGTCACGGTGGCAGCGGCATGGCTATGGCAGGAGAAGCTTGCATGGATGCAATGGGTTGGATTGCTTATCGTAGTAGGGTCGCTGTTCATTGTGAGATATACGAAG
Source organism: Paenibacillus sp. JQZ6Y-1 (assembly GCF_040719145.1). Taxonomy (NCBI): domain Bacteria; kingdom Bacillati; phylum Bacillota; class Bacilli; order Caryophanales; family Paenibacillaceae; genus Paenibacillus; species Paenibacillus kandeliae. Next base: position 2,532,331 of record NZ_JBFDUZ010000001.1, on the reverse strand, counting down.
GAGCTGCAACAGGGGCAGTATACGGGCTGGCAGTGGGGATTGCTAGCGATTGTATGGTACAGCCTCACCGATCTGACCTCCAAGCAGGCGCTATTCATGGGCGCTTCGATTATCCCAACGCTGACAATAATGTTCATGACTAGTAGCGTATTATTTACCCTATCCTATCTACATGGCAAATGGAGACAGAGGGAAAGGCATCCAGCTTCTGCTTCAACCGACGACTTCACAACACGTACCAAGCAGCCGAAAACCAACAGTTGGACGTTTTCCAGCATGCTACGATTGGGCGTGCTTATCGCTCTAATCAATGTAACCGCCATGATGCTGAAGCTGGCAGCCTTTGACGGTGGAATTACTGGCGTTGCTTCGGCGATTATGGCACTCAGCGTAGTAGTCGTGCTGATATACGCACGTTTCTATCTCAAAGAATCATGGCGCCCGCTGGAAGTGTACGGTGTATTACTGGCACTGCTAGGTGTGGTGATTATGAAGGTGTTTTGATTATGTAAATATTATGTACATGTACGACAATGATAGGGTTAATGTGGACAAAAATAGGGTAATGATTAGGCTTGCTTCACAGAAACCACCCTATTTTTGTCATAGTTAAGCAAGGGCATGGGAATATTCCCTTGTTTACGCTCTATTTTCTTCCTATATCGGTACAAATCAGAGTCAATGAACAAGAGGAATTGTCCCTAAAGGTAAAGCAGGGGACCACTCAACGGATTCATGTCAAATCACTAGGCAGAATATCGCACCCTATCATATATGACCCTATTTTTGTCCATCTAAAAAAACCACCTACTTATTATCCAAACCGTTCACCTATTCATCCAGCCTGCTCATACATCCATACGGAAAAGCCAGCACCTCTAACGGTCGCTGGCTTTTTATGATTCCCTATCAAACGGTAAACCGATATCTCTTGGTAGGCAAGAATGGATATACAGGTATGGATAGGGGGAGTCTATTCACAGTCATACTATACAATATCCATATCTGCATGTTGCTCGCAATACAGCTCAAATGTATAGTCCTTAAAGTACTTTTTCTGAATATACTGGATAAAATAACTGCCACTTTCGCTAAATGGATCGGTGACCTCATCATCTACAATATCAATGCCCAGCGTACGCACACTGTACTTCAGCCCTTCCAGCTCATGCTGAATCTGTGCAGCGGATAGATTCGCAATATGATCGCGAACCTGCTGCGATAGCTGCTGAATATACGATTCTAGCAGATCACTTTCGATTTGCTTGGCTTGCTGGGTAGCGATCTGCTCGTCTTCCAGACCAGAGCGCTTTTTGCGATAATCGGTTTTGAGCGCAGACATTGTATACGCGGGAATATCTTTGATTCGACCGCGTTTGGCATCGGCACGCACAACATCCAGATTTTCAGCGATATAATGCTTGTCGTATTGCGATAGCACCTGATCAATCGCCTTTGCTTGCAGACCAAATTCCTCCTTGAGCTGCTGACGCAACCGGGAAGACGTATGATGGCGCGTGCTGGCAGGCTTATCAGGATCGGACAGTACACTTGATTTGGCATCGGCGGACTTGCTGCTAAGCAGAAACTTGATCTCTGTAATTTTGCGTCCCGTCTTCATTTCCTCAAATGAAAAGGAGATGTCGGTATGCTTGTTGATCTCCTGCTGCGCCTTGACCAGTACACGTTTTTTGAAATCGGCATACACGGGATATTGATCCTCGATGCCGAGCAGTTCTTTGAGCCGCTGGACGGTAAATGTCCGGCTACCAATGCGCTCATATTGCTTGAGCAATTCGTAGATACGCATCGCATAGGCACTTTTTAGCTTAATAATATCGATCAACCGATACGTGGTGAACTTTTCCTTCAATTGCAGCAGATACGGTCGCAGCTTGGGCGAGAATTCCACTTCCACGACACCTTCACCCGGAAAATATTCGGCAGATGCCAGCCATGTCACCTGCAAATTATCATGCAGATAAAAGGGCTGCGACATTAGGCTATATGTATAATCCTTGATTTGCTGATGGATGTTTTTGTTCTTCACACCGATCATCTTGGCAAATTCAGATATTTTGAACCGATATGGCTTGAATTCATCATCATGCGGAGAAATGGTACTAATTAGCACAATGACAATCCGCATTTCAACGACCCCTAATTTCAATGGTGTCTCGATCAAGTTGTTTGCTTTCGTAACGAGGTTGTTGCCGCGCATATCAATTCCTCCACAACAGATAATACAGCCCATTATATAGTATAAATGAGTAGAAACATAGAGTGAAGACAACAACAATCGCTTTGTGATGTTTTACTCCTGTTTTACATTTCTTGTTTTTACTGTTTTAAAATATTTACTTGTTTTAGATCAGCATAAAGTCAATCTGATCAAGGCTTTTTCGTTGTTTGCATGGACGAATTTAGGGCAAAGTATGACATTTTTAGGGTGAGGCATGGTCGTTTTTAGGATATAGTGTGGACGAAATTAGGTTGTATACATGGACAGAAATAGGATATAGATGGACATATGTAGGGCGAAAGAGGACACTTTAAGGGTCACTATGGACAAAAATAGGGCATAGCCGTTGATCCTGTACAACATGCCCTATTTTTGTCATTGTTTATGGCATAGGATCAGAATAAGCCTTTGAAATCGAGAAAAGGGGAGTAGTGTATCCAGCATACGCCCTATATTTGTCCATATAACATGAAGTAAAGAATAGATAACATCCTCAATGTCTCAAAGCAGCAAGTATCAAAACAGCAATCGACAGCGGTTGATCATAGCCGATGCTGCTGTTGTGTGCTTTGACTTCCATACTTCAGCTTTCAGGCACCGACGCATCTTCATTCTCGTCGATCCGTATCACGATATTCCCCAGCTGCTCGCTGCGCTCCATTCGTTCGAAGGCAGCACCAATCTTGTGTAGCGGATAGACGCTATCAATGATCGGATGAATGTGATGCTGCTCCATCAGCGCAATCATAGCGGCAAATTCTTCATGACTTCCCATCGAGGTTCCCATAATATTCACCTGTGGGAAAAATAGCGAACGTATCGGAATCGTAAGCTGATCCCAGAGCTCGCACCGAAGACAACAATATTGCCATTGGGCTTGATCACGTCAAAATATTGCAGGAACGTCGCTTGCCCGATGCTATCGAGAATAAGATCGATGGAATCATTGCCGATCTGTTTTGCCCAGTCTGCATGACTATCCAGTACTTGGGTGATCGGCAATTGTCGCGCTTTTTGGCGTTTGCTTTCATTTCTAGATGTGACCGTAACCTGTGCTCCGATTGCAGATGCCATCAGTGCGGCAAAGGTAGCCACTCCACCACCAATGCCCGGAATCAGAACATGCTGCTCTGGCATGAGCTGCCCTTTCGTGAACAATGCCCGATAAGCCGTAAGCGCGGCGAGCGACAATCCACCCGCTTCTTCCCATGACAGATACGTCGGCTTGCGAACGACATTTTCTTGAGGCACAATGACAAATTCGGCAAATGTACCCGAAGTGGGACCGCCGAGTATATCGGGAACCGAAGGAACCTGATCCGCCTTTTCCCAACCTAGACACGGATTGATGATAACTTCCGTACCGACCGTTAGATTCACCACGCCTTCGCCGATGGCTTCGATCACGCCTGCACCATCTGAACCGAGGATGAGCGGGTCATCGTGAAGGGTTCGGTCATTCATCAGAAATAAATCGCGATGATTCAGTCCAGCTGCTTTTAGTCGGATTTTCACCTCACCAGCCTTGGGAAACTGCTCCGGTTGTTTTGTATCGTGCAGATGCTGTACACCTGCTCCACCTGCATGTAGGATTGCTCTCATGTTCAACCTCCTGATAGGATAATGTTAGATTTCAAAGTATAAAAGAGAAATATGGATTGCAAAAGTATGCACATTAAGGTTATAGACTAACCTTTTTGTCAGTAATAGGAGGATCATGATGGACTTTGATGTGAAATTTGGCAATTGCCCCATTTACTATACGATCTCGAAAATCGAGGGCAAATGGAAATGGGTGATTTTGTACAAGCTATATAAATCGAAAGTCATCCGGTACAACCGATTATGGGATGAATTGAAGCCGATTGCCCATCGGACACTTAGCAGACAACTTAAAGAACTGGAAGCAGATGGATTGGTGCATCGAGAGCAATATAATGAGATTCCGCCCCGTGTCGAATATTCATTAACACCGGTTGGTGAGACGCTTGCGCCCATTCTGGAGTTGATGTCGGAATGGGGAGCACAGCAATTATGCAATGAGCAATTCCAACAAGATGTATAAGATTTCTTGATTTTCGTGTACGCAGGTGATATGATTTCACCATCACACTGCATGGAAGACGGCAGTCTGTGGTTCGCAAGTGAATGAATCAATTGAATAACGTTTATCCTCGGGGCGGGGCGAAATTCCCCACCGGCGGTGTTGAGATACAGGGTTGCTATGTGCAGTCTGTAAGCTCTAAGTCCGTGACCCGGCAGGCATCTTATGGTGTTTGGCGGTGGATCTGGTGAGAATCCAGAGCCGACAGTATAGTCTGGATGGGAGAGGAACAGGACAGGTCTGATAATATTGCAGGCGCTGTCTGTATGGAGAGTCATGCGTATTTGGAGAAGCATGATGACAGGAATGCCGACTGGAAGTGGCTTATTTTGCCGCATCCTTTATAGAATGGCATCTTTGTATATTATGTAGATCTCTTTGCTATGCAGGCTTATGCCAAACGATCTATCAGCAACTGCTAAATGAATGGGTATGCTCCATTCTTAGGCGGCTCGTTTGCGCATAATGGATACCCATATTTCTGTCTATTTATGATGCCCCGTAGTACCGGAACGATGCCGGTCTGCGGGGCTTTTCGCATTTTTTTGGATTGTTCATGTGGTATATTTTTGTTACTATGTTATAAATGGTAACTGAATAATACTCATGATCTGTTTTTTTCGCAACAGATCACATCACATTTGCACAAGATGAAGGAGCCCTGAGGATGAATCTGTTAAACGATGAATTTTATATGTCACTTGCACTGGATATGGCGGAACGCGCGCAGGGGCAAACGGAGATTAATCCAGTTGTCGGCTGTGTCGTTGTGAAAGACGGTCGTATCGTCGGCATGGGTGCGCACTTGAAGCGCGGCACCGGACATGCGGAAGTGCATGCACTCAATATGGCAGGAGCAGAAGCGGAAGGCGCAACAGCGTATGTCACGCTTGAGCCATGCAGTCATTATGGCAAAACGCCGCCTTGCAGCGACCGACTGATCAAGGAAAAGGTCAAGCGTGTTGTCGTTGCAGCGGTTGATCCTAATCCACAGGTCGCTGGCTCAGGAATTGAACGTTTGCGCAGTCATGGTATTGAGGTAGTGACAGGTGTTCTTGCCAAACGTTCGGAGCGTCTGAACGAAACATTTAACAAGTATATTACGACCCAATTGCCATTCGTCACACTCAAGACGGCAAGTACGCTGGATGGTCGACTGGCGTCCCGTACTGGTGACAGCAAATGGATCTCCAATGCTGCTGCTCGCGAACGTGTACATGGAATGCGTCATCGCCATCAGGGGATTATGGTGGGCATCGGCACAGTATTGGCGGATGATCCCGAATTGACGACTCGTACAGAGGTGCCGGGCTTGAATCCAGTGCGGATCGTTATCGACTCCACGCTGCGTATTCCTGATAACGCGCGTCTGTTGGATACAAGTGTAGCGCCAACGATTGTTGTAACGACAGCTAGTGCGAGTGCCGAGCGTATCTCACAGCTGGAAGAAAAGGGAGTACGCGTGATCATCAGCGGCGAAGGTCCCCATGTCGATCTGAAGCAGGCTATGAAACTGTTGGGCGAATGGGAGATTTCGTCGATTTTGCTGGAAGGTGGCGGGCAGTTGAACGGCGCGATGCTGGAAGCCGGATTGGTTGACCGGATTACACTATTCTTCGCACCGAAGCTGATCGGTGGGAATCTATCCACCTTTACCTTTGACGGCTTTGAAACGATGAATCAGGCAGTCACGCTAGAGGAGCTGGAAGTGGAAACGCTGGATGACAATGTGTGCATCAGCGGTCTGGCTCGTTATCATCATCAGTAAGATTCCAATGTAATGTTTGGTTTATGTATAAGTAGAGGATGATATCGATCCTGCTCATTTATCCTGATTGAAGGAAGGTGACAATACATGTTCACCGGATTGATCGAAGAAATCGGTATATTGAAAAAAATTGACCGACGCGGCGAAGCGATGGTGCTTGGTATTCAGGCATCGCATATCATGCCCGGTCTGATGATCGGCGATAGTGTCGCCTGCAACGGTGTGTGTCTGACAGTGACCACGATTGCTGGCTCCTTATTTACGGTCGATGTTATGCCGGAGACATACCGCTTGTCTAGCTTGAAGGATGCGCGTACTGGCAGCCCTATCAATTTGGAACGTGCGATGGCAGCGAATGGTCGCTTTGGCGGGCATATTGTGCAGGGACATGTCGATGGTACAGCGAGCATTGAACAGATTGAGCATAATCAGAATGCGGTTATTTTCCGTATCAAGCCGCAGCAATCTGATCTGTTCCGCTATATTATTCCGAAAGGCTCGATTACTGTCGATGGCATCAGCTTGACGGTCGTGAGTGTGGAGAGCGGCAGCTTTACCATTTCTATCATTCCGCATACGCTCAAGGAAACCGTGCTCGGTCATCGGAAGCCGGGCGATACCGTCAATATTGAATGTGACGTGCTGGGCAAATATGTGGAGCATATGCTGCGGTATCGCGAAGCGACACCGAATGATGCAGCAGGTGGCACAGGTGGCGGTTTGACCGCCGACTTTTTACAGCAAAACGGCTATTGGTAAATGAAGATACAAATATATGAAAATACCCAACAATCAAGATACAGCTAGAGGAGGCGGAGAAGATGTCCCAAGAGCTTTCCGGCCTTCACCGGATTGAGGACGCAATACAGGATTTGCAGCAGGGGAAAGTCGTTATTGTTGTGGATGATGAAGATCGCGAGAACGAAGGCGATTTTATTGCATTGGCAGAACGTGCGACACCAGCAGTGATTAACTTTATGGTTACGGAAGGGCGCGGATTGGTCTGCATGCCGATTACAGCAGAGCGTGCGGAACAATTGCAATTGCAGCCGATGGTTGCACAGAATACTGATTATCATGGCACGGCATTTACGGTGTCGGTGGATCACATCGGTACAACGACGGGCATTTCTGCGCATGAGCGCTCTATGACTGCCATTGGTATTACCGATCCCGAAGCTGGGCCGGAGCAATTCCGTCGCCCGGGGCATATGTTCCCGCTCATTGCCAATGCAGGCGGGGTGTTATCGCGTCCCGGTCATACCGAGGCGGCGGTCGATCTGGCACGTCTGAGCGGTGCATATCCAGCAGGCGTGATCTGCGAGATCATGAATGAAGACGGTACAATGGCGCGATTGGATCAGCTGAAGCAGATTGCCCTCAAGCATGATTTGAAGTTAATCAGTATTCAGGAGCTAATCCGGTATATGCAGGATCATCCAGAAGCATGGCAAGATAACGCCTAACGATCCTTTATTCCATTCTTATACAAATCCAATACAAAGCGAGGAAATCATTCATGGCAAATATTTTTGAAGGTCACTTAGTCTCTCAGGGTCTGAAATTCGGTATTGTTGTTGGACGTTTTAACGAATTCATTACGAACAAGCTGCTGAGCGGTGCACTGGATGCGCTGCAACGCCACGGTACGGCGCAGGAAGATATTGATGTGGCTTGGGTACCAGGCGCATTCGAGATTCCATTAATCGCTCAGAAAATGGCTCAATCCGGCAAATACGATGCTGTCATCACCTTGGGTACGGTGATCCGTGGATCAACGACGCATTACGACTACGTGTGCAACGAGGTTGCCAAAGGCGTCTCTGCTATCAATTTGAAAACCGGTGTACCGGTCATCTTCGGTCTGGTTACTACAGAGAATATTGAGCAAGCGATTGAACGCGCAGGCACCAAAGCTGGCAACAAAGGCTGGGATTCTGCCAATGCTGCTATTGAGATGGCGAATCTGTCGCGTCAATTCGAGGATTAATCTACACGTTACATTCATTACGCATATGCGCAAATCTTTACAAAAAGAGGCCGTCCAAAGAGGATTGGCCTTCTTTTTGCTGAATATGTATAGTCATGCCTTCACATTAAGGATAAAATAAGGTTTGTGTGATACGCTGACCTATATGCGTCATGCTGAGTTCATACGTAATCAAGGTCCAACATTGAATCAAAGGAGTGTGCCTGTGACTGTACTATACAAACTCGCCACGTTTGAAGGGCCGCTCGACTTGCTGCTTCACTTAATTGATGAATCGGAAATTGATATCCAGAATATCCCGATCAGTGAGATCACTGATCAATATCTGGATTATCTTCATAGTATGAAAGAGCTTGAACTTGAAGTGACCAGCGAATTTCTGGTCATGGCAGCCACCTTGCTGTCAATCAAGAGCAAATTGCTGCTGCCGAAGCCTCCGGTCATGGAGATCGACGATTTTGATTATTATGAGGAAGATGATCTAGATCCGCGCGCGGAGCTGGTACGCAAGCTGGAAGAATACCGCAAGTACAAAGGCATTGCCGGTCATCTGCGGGAGCGCGAGGAAGAGCGGAGCCTGATTTTTACCAAGGAACCGGAGGATATGACACCGTTTGTAGCGAGAGTGAACTACAATCCGGTCGAGGGGTTACATACGCTGGATCTGGTAGAAGCTTTTCAAAAAGCATTGCGACGGGCAACACGCCGCGAGCGCATTACTACAATTCAGCGTGACGAGATTTCCGTCAAGGATCGGATACGCGAGGTGGCAGACCGGTTTCGTAGTCTGACACAAGGGGAAAATCTGCTCTTTTCCAAACTGCTGCATGAGGAGATGATCCGTCATGAAGTGGTGGTTACCTTTCTAGCGATACTAGAAATGATGAAGATGCGGCAGATTTCGTGTTATCAGAGCCAGGTGTTTGACGATATTGTGATGGAGTGGAGAGGAGAAGTTAGCAGTAATGAAGTCCCAGAAGTTGAAAGCAGTTATTGAAGGTATGCTCTTCCTGTCGGGGGAGGAAGGGCTAAATGTACGTCAGATTGCCGAAGTAACCGAACAGAATACCGAGACTGTGCAGATCGCGATCGACGAGCTGCAAGCTGATCTGAAAAAGGCACGCCGTGGCATTCAGATTGTGCATATTGCAGGCAGCTATCAGCTGTCTACATTGCCCGCACATGCCGCATATTACAAGCGGCTGGCAGATTCGCCAAACCGTTCCTCGCTATCACAGGCGGCGCTGGAGACGCTATCTATCGTAGCCTATCGGCAGCCGATTACACGGGTTGAAATTGAGGAAATCCGCGGAGTCAAAACGGACCGTGCGATCTATACGCTGGTGAATAAGGACTTGATCCAGGAGGTCGGTCGCGCCGAAGCGATTGGACGCCCGATACTGTACGGAACGACCAAGTCGTTTTTGGATTATTTTGGACTGAGCGGTCTGCGTGAATTGCCGGATGCGTCACAGTTTGAAGATAACGAGAATTTGGAAGAGGAAACGCAACTGTTGTTCAACCGTCTGGAAGAGCAGACCTATGGCGAAGATATTTCCGAGCTGGAGGAGCTTGGCGAGGAATTGATCGAAGCAGCCGAGGAAGTGCTGGATCAAATGGAAGCACAAGCACCGCATCAAAGTGACGGGCGTTCCGAATCGGATGATGATCATCGTAAAGAGTCATAACGGATGATACGGAATCCATTGATAATACTATAAACAAGCAGGTGGACTGGAAATGATCCGGTTCACCTGCTTGTTTATTTTGATCTACTATATTCTACATGTCCCATCATAACTGTCTATCTATCATGTAATACATAGTCATTCCTATGTTTGCTGATTTCTATTCCGCTTTCTTCTGCACAGGAATATAAATATCCATCACCAGATTCTCATCTCCATAGCAGCGCTCATCATACAGTTCAAAATCAGCAGCAGCATCGTCATACATATACCCCGAAGATGGAAACCATTCGTTAAAAATATACTTGGTCGTCCCCTGAATCGCTTTGATAAATCCTCCATCCTGACGCTGCGCAGGTGGTGTAGTGAACACAGCATACGTCGCTGCTGGTAACGTAGTCGTATACAATGCCTCCGGTACATCGTCAAACTGAGCAACCTCGACACCGATCACATAGGTAAATTGCTCTGACTGCGGCGCATTCATAATACAAGCGCCGTATTCACCATGATGAACGGGCTGCACCACATCATGTAGCGTATGCCCCCAATCTTCTTGATTATAACGTTCCCAAAACGCAGGAATATCGGATAGATTTTGTCCATTAGCAGTCGTTTCCAACGCGTAGCCCGCTAGCTGAATCTCAGGCTTGGTTATAAAGGTAGGTCTCATCATCATGCCTCCATGTAGTTGATAATAGGCAAGCTTCTGCAAGTCTACTCGTTCAGGTACATAACCAGTCGCATGGATGCGATAACGCTCCGGCGACATGCCGTACACCTTGCCAAAGGCTTTGGTAAACCCTGCATGAGTCTCAAAGCCATAGTCCAGTGCAATCTCCAGCAATGGTTTCGGATGTGCCATATCTGCGGCAGCATGAGCAAGTCGCCGCCGACGGATATAATCCATCACGGATAATCCGGTTTGCATTTGAAAGATTTTGTAGAAGTGATACAGTGAGAAGCCTGCCAGACTTGCTAGTTGTTCCGCATTCAGTGGTTCTTTGAGATGATCTTCAATATAATCGATACTTTGCTGTATACAGGCAATATGATCCATACGTTATGTCCCTCCCGATCGGTATCTGTATTGTAGCAAAGGTGCAGGGGAGCGGCTTGTCCATTTTTGTTATGATTACCCTTAGACAAGTTGACGAGCATAGAAAAGGAAGATCTAACCTAAAAAAACTCCATAGACATCCGAAAGAGCTTAAAAAAAGAACCCATTCCATTTGAGGATGAATGGGTTCTTTTATATGGGTATCGTGCTCATGTTCTGCTTGATCATCTCTGCATAAGCAAATCATGATTTATCTACAATCTGTGGCTTAGCAGAGTAGTCCTCTACTTTTTCAGCAACAGATATAGGAAATACGGTGCTCCGATAAAAGCTACTACAATCCCTGCCGGAATCCCATCGGGGTCGGACAGGTTGTGACCGATCGTATCCGCGATCAGCAGTAGCCAGCCGCCAATCAAAATGCTGACGGGAACGAACAGCTGATGACGTGGGCCGACGAGCGCACGGGCGATATGCGGAGCCATCAGCCCAATGAAGGAAATTCCACCAGTAACCGATACCGCAGAAGCCGCAAGTGCCACAGCCGCCAGCATCAGCACAATACGGTCGCGCTGAATATGCACACCTGCACCGACAGCCGTCTCTTCATTAAGCGCCAACAGATTCAGCGTGCGACATTTGTACAATATATACGGAATCAGCACAATGAGCCACGGCAGCAGAGCCAGCACAAACGGCCAATCCGTTCCCCACACATTGCCCGCCAGCCAGCGGGAGATAAAGTCTACTTTTTCCCGGCTCACAGACGAGATCAGTACGATCATAATACCGGACATCGCTAAGGAGAAGCCGACACCAGTAATGATAAGCTTGATTGGCTGCATCCCATCTCGGCGACTATACGAGAAGAGATAGATCAGAATCGAGATCAGCATCGCCGACGCAAATGCAACCAGGGGCAGCATATACACAAAGCTGCCAACATCCAGCGGAGCAAACAGGAAAAAGAGACTGACACCCACGCCTGCTCCCGCATTGATCCCAATGATACCCGGATCAGCCAGCTCATTACGTGTAATGCCCTGTAATACCGCGCCCGCTAATGCCAGCGCCATACCGGATAGCAACGTAATCACCATACGCGGCAGACGAACAGAAAAGATAACGAAGTTTTCAACAAAGCTGCCCTGACCAAGCAGTGTCGGAATGATCCGATCATACGATACAGCAGAAGCCCCGATCCCAAGCGCAATGGCAAAGGTCACCACCACGATGACGAATAAAAACAGCATAATCCATCGTTGGTATGTTGCAGTTTGAACTTGTTTGATCATAATGAACGCACCCCTTTACGTACCACAAGTAAGAAGAAGGGGAGCCCGATGATGGCGATAATAGCAGCCAACGGCGTCTCGTACGGTGCATTGATCATACGCGCCATCGTATCGGCAAATACCATAAAGGTAGCGCCAAGAATCGCAGACAGTGGCAAAATTGTCCGGTAATCAGTACCGGAGAACATGCGAACAAAGTGGGGAATCATCAAGCCGACAAACGCCAGATTACCGACTAATGCGACCGCTGTACCTGCCAGCAGGATAATCAGAATGAACATAATCATTTTGATTTGTGCTGTTTTGAGACCGAGACCGACAGCGGTACTTTCGCTCAGGCTGAGAATCGTCAATTGACGAGACAACATGATCGCCACAATCAGGCAGATTACAATAACCGGTGTCATCGCTTGAATCTGGCTCCATGTCGTACCGATCAGACCGCCGGATGTCCACATGGATACACTTTTGGTGATTTTAAATTGTAGACTGATACCGTCCGCAATCGCAGTCAACAGTGCCGACACCGCTGCACCTGCCAGCACCATACGCATAGGCGACATATTGCGCTTACGAATCGCCGCTATACCGAATACGAGCATGACACCAACCGCCGCACCGACAAAACAGGCGATCATAATGCCAAAATAACCCACACCCGGCGCAAATGCTAGTACCGTTACCAACGCTGCACTTGCTCCAGCGCTCAATCCGAGCAGACCGGGATCGGCAAGCGGATTGCGAGTCAGACCTTGCATGATCGCACCAGCTACACCAAGCGCAGCACCAACCAGTACACCGCCAACCTCGCGCGGCAATCGTAATTCGCGAATCACGGAAATGTCGTCATTGTTCATGTCTGGATTGAAAATAGCATTTTGTACATCGATCAGAGAGATGTTTTTGGCACCGATCATCATAGCAACGATGAAAATAATCGCAAACGCAATCAAGCTGAGTACCAGTTGAAGTGGAAAATAGCGGAAATGCTTTTTGGAAGTTGAAGTTTTCATTACCCTATCCATTCCTTACGTTTTTATTTAGAAAAAAAGGAACGCAGGGCGTTCCTTTTCTTTGTTGACTATGTGCAATTAGGATTGGCCCAGTAGCGCTTTCTTAATGAAGTCCAACTGGTAATCCAGTGTTACAGCATCATTGAAGTAAAATCCACGAGCATCGGCTTCATAAACATGCTTGTTTTTAACAGCCGGAATGTTTTTATAAGTATCGGTGTTTTGGAAGGATAGATCCACATCCTGTGCTTTGCTGTAGAATACGTAATCGCCCAGATACTGCGGCAGTACTTCCAACGACAGTGCATAATAACCGTCTTTAGCAGTCATTTCTTTTACTTTTTCTGGCATTTTGAGACCCATTGCTTGATAAATGATCTCAGTGCCACGACCCCATGCGTCGCCGAATATGTACAGCGATTTGGTATCACCTTCCATAACGGTTACCGTAGCATCAGCACCGATTTTGGCTTTGATTTCATCGCCAGCTTTGGAAGCTCGCGTTTTGAAATCTTCTACCCATGCTTTGCCTTCGTCCGCTTTGTTGATCGCTTTCGCAATCTCCTCAACCTGAGTCAGATAATCGACTTTGTTGTAGGTGTATGTAACGAGTGGAGCGATCTGCTTCAGCTTGTCCGCATTTTTCACGGTATTGCTAGCAATGATCAGATCCGGCTTCAGTTCAATGATTTTCTCCAGATTGTCGGCGGACACTTCCGTTACACCGTTCAGATGCGGTTTGAAAACGGGGCTGTCCATCGTCCATGAATCGACGCCGACCAGCGGTACACCAAATTGCATTACGGAACCAGCGGAGCCATCCAGTGCAATGACGCGTTGTGGATTGGCGGGTACTTGTACAGGTCCAGTTTCGGACTGATATGTAATCGTTGATGCGTTGTCACTGCTTGCGCTGCTGCTTTCTTCAGTTGAAGCGGCGCCGTTGGTTGCTGTGCTGCTCTGTTGATTACCGCACGCGCCCAGGATCAGAACCAGTGCCATCATCAAAGGTAATAACGTTTTTCTCATGCTGAAAATCCCCTTTTTTATAAAATGAAATTGATAATCATTATCATGTATAACAATAAAACTTTAAGTGGAGTCGCCATATTTGTCAATATCTAATTTTGTTTCTATTTGCATCGACAAGAATTCCTGTCAGGCAACAGAACCGAGATAAAGAAGGCAATTTTCCGCTTGTTTTACCATGAAAATCGTAGAATATTGAAACGATAAAAAAGTGTCTGTGGACGATTATAGTTTGCCGATTCCGTTGTTACAGGCGCTTGGGTATAAGAGAGCGCTAGATAACGCTTACAACACGCTTAAAATGGATTTGCTTCTTGGGTATGTACGTAGTAAGGTGAAGGCATAACCTTATGTTGAAAGGATGATACACTGATGAGCAATGTGCAATCTACACCTTACAACCAGACATTATCCAGCTGGAAATTCAAAGCAACCGATGAGCAAGAATGGCTGGATGCTCAAGTGCCTGGAACGGTACATACCGATCTGCTGGCACACAACAAAATTCCAGATCCATTTTACGGTACCAATGAGAAGGATGTGCAGTGGGTCGATAAAAAGGATTGGGAATACATATCTACCGTTTCCATCGAAGAAGCGGTATTGCAGCATTCGCATGTAGAGCTTGTTTTTCATGGATTGGATACATATGCGGATGTGTATTTGAACGATCAGCATGTGTTGTCAGCCGACAATATGTTCCGCACATGGCGTGCCGAAGTGAAAGGCTATGCCAAAGCAGGTGAGAATACACTGCGTATCGTATTTCGTTCGCCGATCAATGAGGATCTGCCGAAGCTGGAAGCGCTCGGCTACCCACTGCCAGCGAGCAATGATCAATCCGATGTTGGAGAGCTAGGCGATAAACGGGTCAGTATCTTTGCACGCAAAGCACCGTATCATTATGGTTGGGACTGGGGACCGCGCTTTGTTACTAGCGGAATCTGGCGTAAGGCAGAGCTGGTAGCATGGTCGGATGTTCGTATTGAAAGTATTCATATCCGTCAGGATCAGGTGACGGCGGAGAGTGCGGAATTGACTGCGATTGTACAGGTGTATTCGGAGCGTGAGCGCGAAGCGAATCTACATATCGCTACGGATCAGGAAAATTGGGAGCAAAAGGTGACTTTACAGGAAGGCACCGATGTTATCGAATTACCGATTACGCTGGACAATCCGCGTCTATGGTGGTCGCGTGGGTTGGGTGAAGCGAATCTGTATACGTTTACAACGACTATAGCTGATCCTGTTAGTCAACAGCCGCTGTCTTCGCAACAGGTACGTACGGGTATCCGCTCCATTCGTTTGGTACGTGAGCAGCACGAGGACTTGCCGGGCACCTCGTTCTATTTTGAAGTCAACGGTGTACCTGTATTCGCCAAAGGGGCGAACCATATCCCGAATGATAGCTTTAGCCCGCGTGTCGATTATCAGCGCTATCTGCATGAGATTGTTTCAGCGGCAGACGCTAATATGAATATGCTGCGTGTATGGGGCGGCGGTATTTATGAAAATGACGAATTTTATGAGCTGTGTGACGAGTACGGTATTCTCGTTTGGCAGGACTTTATGTTCGCTTGCAGTATGTATCCGGGTGATGAGGAGTTTCTGGATAGCGTACAAGCGGAAGCGGAGGACAATGTACGTCGTCTACGCAATCACCCGTCCATCGCGCTCTGGTGCGGCAACAATGAGATTGACTCCGCATGGTCGCATTATGTAGAGGACGGCGGCTGGGGCTGGAAAAAGGATTATACCACCGAGCAGCGTGAGCAGATCTGGGCAGATTACGAAGCGGTGTTCCATGAACTACTGCCGGATGTCGTGCAAACCGAAGCACCGGGTGCCGAATATTGGCCGTCTTCACCGCTAGTTGACCTGACAGCGGATGAGCATCAACATACTCGTTCGTTAACAGATAGCGGCGATATTCACTATTGGGGCGTATGGCATGGCAGTGAGCCATTCGAGAACTATAATGTACACATCGGTCGCTTTATGAGCGAATACGGCTTCCAGTCGTTCCCGGAATATCGTTCCGTACGGACGTATGCGGAGGAATCCGATTTGGAATTGGAATCGGAAGTAATGCTCCGTCACCAGAAGAATGGCGCAGGCAACCGTCTAATCAAGGAATATATGGACAAATACTTGCCGCAGCCGAAGGATTTCCCTTCCTTCCTTTATATGAGCCAGATTTTGCAGGCGGAAGCGATGCAGATGGCAATTGAGGCACATCGCCGCAACAAGCCGTATTGCATGGGAACGCTATACTGGCAAATGAACGATTGCTGGCCAGTCGCTTCTTGGGCAGGAATGGACTACTATGGTCGCTGGAAAGCATTGCATTATTACGCAAAACGCAGCTTCCGCGATCTAGCCGTATCGGTCGATGGTACAAGCGGCGAGCAGTTCGACATATATACCATTTCCGATATTCTGTCTCCGGCAGCACTGACGCTGCGGGTAAAAGTACTCGGGCTGGATGGCGGTTTGTACAAGGAAATTCCACAATCGCTGAATCTAGCAGGTGGCGATTGCGTGAAGCAGCTATCTCTGTCCCGTGATCATCTGCTGGATGGTGTTGATCCGAAGCAGGCAGTATTGCTGGTGGAATTGGAGCATGAAGGTGAGATTGTGGACAGCAAGCTGAACTACTTCGTTCCTGCAAAAGATATTGTGCTGGAGCAGCCGAATATTACCGTAACGGAGACGACCGAACATGGCGTTAGCGTCATCAAGCTGACCACGGACAAGCTGGCGCGTCAGGTATGGTTGTCCGCCGATAACACAGGCGAGTTCAGCGACAATTACTTTGACCTGCTTCCGGGACAGACGCATACGGTCTACTTCCGCCATATGGCTGCTGTACCGCGCCGCGATGCACAGCAACCGGAATACGGTGTACGCGCTGCTTACTTTACGCCGACAACTGCAGAAGGATTGAAGGTAACGTCGATGGCAGATTATATTAACATTGGATCATAGATGAAAATAAAAAGCGTACACAGTTAATTGTGATACGCTTTTTATTTTATGTATATTTTTATACAATGTTATATTTGTATTTATTTGTCATAACATATATATTTGACAACTAGCTAAATTAAATATATTCTATTTTAGAAATCGATGTATCATTATGATTACAAAGGAGAATGTAATGAAAAAAATTATGAGCTTTTTAACTGTAGGTGTATGTGCAATACTAGTATCAACAAATGTTTCAGCCCAATCTGTAAGTCTGGATACATATAACAACTCATTGAAGAATGGAGGTCCTATTGTTTCAGGAGGTGGAATTGGAACTACTGCTATTGCAAAGTATGGCGGTGCGGGGAAATTTTACGATGCATCTACTAAAAGCACTTCTAAGAAAGAAAATTTTAGCTTTAAGATCGAACATACTAAAGGTGTTTCTACATCAGTATCTCGCGCAGTAGCACTTGAAGCATTTACAGAATTATCTGTCGGTGGAGAAACTGAATTACAAATTATAGGTCAAGCTGTAACTGCTAGCGCTGAAGTAAAAGCTGGTGTTAAATCATCTGTAACTACTACCGTAAGTTGGACAGTAGATGCAGCACAGCCTTCTGGGAATTATTTAGCTTCTACAGGTAAAGAGACTATGAAAACAAGTGGTTACATTGAAACTGCTAACACGGGAGGGGTTGTAACTTCGAGTAAGTATATACTGGCATACTATACGACTAGACCTTATAGTAGTGTGAAAAAAGTCTAACTAGACATTATGGTATGTCACTCCATTGTATGAGGTATAAATATAGAGGTGAATATGAAAAAAATCAGTGCATGTGTAATTCTATTATCTATTTCAGTTATGCTAACTGCATGTATAGATTCTTCTAACAAAAAGTTGGCACCGGCAAATGAGGTCATCCAACAAGACAATACAAACGAAAATTCTCAATCAAAAGAAGTGGCATCCTCAGAAGAAGCTGGATTTTTAACAGGAGATAAATTTAAGGAAAATTCAGATTTTGTGATCAAAGATTTTACTTTGACACATAACAAACAAAAAAAAACAGTCGCATATCATCTCGAGTACAAGCTTGGACCGGATGCGACAGCATTTATTGTCGATCATCAGCAACCGTATTATTTTCGATTGGAAGTTCCAGAGAAATGGCGAGAAAGCTTTATATCTACACAATCTGTTGAAGTCAAAGGCTCAAAATTGGATGGAAATAGTGATAGTATATATTCGCTTGAGCTAGAAGTTCCTCTAAAATCTGGTGTTTCCGATTCTACAATTCAACAGATAGTAACTGATCCATACGATTATGTCTTATATCTCTATGAGAATCCAAATTTTCCTGCACGAGTAATAGGCAATATCTATGGCTGGATGAGAACATCTTAACAAGCAGTGACTTTTCATTCATTTATAACCTATAGATGAAACTTCGATGAGGGGTTTTGTCCATAGGTTATTTTTCTAGTTATTGAAATTTACGAAGATATTACAATGTATATCGCAAATTGCTTATCTTGCGAATTTGCATACTGTCTTGTGATTTTGTTCGCGTATGAGTATCATTAGTGTGAGGTGAATTGACTATTATGGAACGATTGCAAAAAATATTGGCTCAGGCAGGGATCGCTTCGCGTCGTAAAAGTGAAGAATTGATTCTGGCGGGAAAAGTAACCGTCAATGGAGAAGTGGTCACGGAGCTTGGAACAAAAGCCGACCCAACTGTCGATGAGATTACGGTGAACGGACGCTCCATCGCGGCCGAGAAAAAAGTATACTATATGCTGAATAAACCCAAAGGGGTTATTACAAGCGCTTCTGATCCAGAAGGACGTAAAACCGTACAGAATTATATGGACGGTGTCAAAGAACGCGTGTATCCGGTCGGCCGTTTGGATTATGACTCGGAAGGCTTGCTGATTATGACCAATGATGGCGAATTGGCAAATTTCCTAACCCATCCGAAACACCACGTACCCAAAACATATCTGGTTACCGTTGAGGGTGTACCACACGGCGAAGCACTGGAGAAATTCCGTCAGGGTATCAAGCTGGAAGATGGCATGACCCAGCCCGCTGAAGCGGAATATTATGATGTGGATACTGATAAAAAGCAGGCGACCATTCGTGTAACGATCTATGAAGGTAGAAACCGTCAGATTCGTCGCATGTTTGAAGCGCTATCGCATAAAGTTATCCGTCTGAAACGCATTTCCTTTGGCGAATTGCTGATCGGCAACCTGAAGCGCGGTATTTATCGCCCGCTGACCAAGCAGGAGATCGACCAATTGCAAAAAGGAAGCAAGTAATACAGTCTTACCGAACGATCTCTGTTTTACCATAACTATGGAATATTCCGTCGCACAGCTAGGGGGCATTAGGGAATGAGTGAACCAATGAATCGTATTCTGGTAGTAGATGACGAAGAGCGTATTCGCCGTCTGCTGCGCATGTATCTGGAAAAGGAAGGCTATGAAATCGAAGAGGCGGAAGACGGCGAAACAGCGCTGCGCAAAGCGCTTGCCGAGGACTATGGTCTGATTATGCTGGATTTGATGCTGCCGGGTATTGACGGGATCGAAGTGTGTAACCGTCTGCGTCAGTCCAAATCGACACCGGTACTGATGCTGACTGCCAAGGGCGAAGAGGTCAACCGCGTACAGGGCTTTGAAGTCGGTGCGGATGACTATGTGGTCAAGCCGTTCAGTCCGCGTGAAGTCATTTACCGAGTGAAAGCGATCATGCGTCGTTCGTCAGCAACCGCGTATCTGTCGCAGGAGACCAATTCCAGCAACAATATCGTATTCCCGAATCTGGTGATTGAGCATGATGCGCACCGTGTAACGGCAAGCGGTTATGAGATCAGCTTGACACCGAAGGAATATGAACTGCTGCATTTCTTGGCAACCTCTCCAGACAAAGTGTTTTCCCGTGAGGAATTGCTGAAGGATGTATGGAATTATGAATTTTTCGGCGATCTGCGTACCGTGGATACCCATGTGAAGCGTCTGCGTGAAAAATTGAATAAAGTATCTCCTGACTCTGCCGCCATGATTACCACCGTCTGGGGTGTAGGCTACAAGCTTGAGGTACCCAAGTAAGTGGATTTCTGGAGAACGCTTGTCGGGAAACTATGGCTGACGATCAGCGGTCTGGTGGCGTGTGTACTGCTGACGCTCGGATTGTTTCTATTGCCGTACATTGATACCAACTTTACCAATTCGGATGCAATCAAGCGTCTGTTTACGTATGTGTCGATTATCGGATTTACGATGACGACGTTTTTTGCCTTGTTTTTGCTGACTAAGATTACACAGCCGATGCAGCAGCTGATTCAGGCGACCGATGGGATTCGGAAAGGAAAGTACAATACGCGTCTCGATCTGCGCACCAGCGATGAGATTGGACAGCTGGCAAGTGCCTTCAACCATATGGCAGAGGAATTGGAAAAGAATATCCAGAGCCTGCAATTGGAAAAGGAACAGATGGCAAGCGTGCTGCGCAGTATGGGCGACGCGGTGATCACCTTTGACAAGCAGGGCAATATGATTCTGCATAATCCACTGGGCGAGATGATCATGGACAGCTGGCACAAAACCGGCTGGGAGCAGAACGGCAGTAGCGAAGGCACAGCTGCATCGCGTGTGCCGCAGCCGCTGTACCCGATGTTTGAGCGTGTGATTCGCGAACGGCAGGAGGAAAGCTCCAATATTCATGTGAAGCAGCAGGTATGGGCGGTCAATATGACGCCACTTTATTCCGGTGAGGATGTACATGGCACCGTATCGGTGCTGCGCAATGTAACTGAGGATGTGCGAGCGGAGAAGATGCTGCGTGACTTTGTTGCCAATGCGTCACACGAGATTCGTACGCCGCTGCAAATGATTCAGGGTTACAGTGAAGCGCTCCTTGATGGCATGGCTTCGTCCAAGGAAGAGACGGACGAGCTGGTACAGGTCATTTATGAGGAATCGCTGCGCATGAGCCGATTGGTACAGGATTTGCTCGATCTGTCGCGTATGGAAGCTGGTCATATGGATATGGGCTTTGATGAAATGCAGCTGAATGAACTAATGGACCGCATGGATCGCAAATTCTCTGTCCGTGCTAAAGAGCGCGACTTGAAGTTAGATGTCATCTGTCAGCCACCGCTACTGGTAGTAGAGGCGGATACAGACCGATTGGAGCAGGTATTTACCAATCTGCTTGATAACGCCTTCCGTCATACACCGTCGGGCGGACATGTCCAAGTACAAGCGATGCT
This sequence comes from Paenibacillus sp. JQZ6Y-1, assembly GCF_040719145.1. NCBI lineage: Bacteria > Bacillati > Bacillota > Bacilli > Caryophanales > Paenibacillaceae > Paenibacillus > Paenibacillus kandeliae. The sequence continues at coordinate 2,510,883 of NZ_JBFDUZ010000001.1, read as the reverse complement.
AAAAGGTGAGCAGGTCGAGGTGACCTTTACCGATACCGGCGCAGGCATTCCGCAGGAAGATCTACCGCATATCTTTGAACGCTTTTACAAAGCTGACAAAGCACGCGTGCGTGGTGAATCTGGCGGTACTGGGCTTGGATTGGCGATTGTGCGTAATATTATTGAAGCGCATCATGGTACGATTAGCGCGGATAGTGAAGTGGGCAAAGGTACCACTTTTACCTTACTGCTGCCGCTACGTCATACCGAGCGTGTATCATCATAACAAGTATGGAAGCATCACAAAAAGTCTCTGTCCTATGCAAAGGGCAGAGACTTTTTATTTATTCTGTTCTAATGTTCATAAAACCATTCCCATCATACCGCCTAATATAAAAGCAATGCTCATAAAAACAAGCATAGCAGTGAGACAGCCTGCCCCGTTGACTCCACTGGCGATAACGGCTTGCTGTGGACGTTGGGGGTTGTATAGAATATTCATCTTTTTGCCAAGACGTTGAAAGGAAAGGTTGCTACTATATGGATTCCAGAATTGAATTTCTTGACCGGAATTTGTATAAAATCGGATTTTGAGTTCTCGTGTATATTGTGTATCTACGAGATCATCCCGATCAAATGGCGTAATATCTACATCGATATCGATATGCGCATCTATAACCTCGCCTTTTGTAAGAATCCAATGTTTTTTGCGATAACGATGCTTTTGAATCAAACGAAAGGACAAATAAAGCATCAACATTCCCAAAAGCGCAAAAAAAGGTGCTAGTAACGGGGATTCAAGATGAAACCAATACATAGTAAAATCAATCGACATTGTTCCAAAACTCCTAGTATGTAAAATTAAAATGAATCTCTACATGCTTGCTTATTTGCTATCGTATTCATTTGCTTATATTAAGTATAAACTACTATCTGACTATATAAATACTGTTATTTCATTATAATCTACAACCGATGCTATTCATTCTATCGTACAAAAAGTTGAATCATACGTCGTAACTATTACGTAAAAAAAGGATATAAAGGATAGTAATGGTTATATTTAGTGTAGGAGTGTATAGGTAATCAATTCAAAACAAGATGTACAGTCTAGTAGAAGTAAGGATGATACTTTGTACAATCATGCGCTACGAAGATTCCTTTAAACTGAACCAACTACATAACGAATGGGGGAACATCATGATGGCAAAACGTAAATACAAGACCAATATAACCGGTCGCATAATCGCCGCCGTCTATCTTATATTCGCGTATCAATTCGCAAATGATCTATTCGGAAATGCATTATCCAACTACCCATTTGGCATATTTTCCTTAATCCTGATTGGGGCATTTATCATTACGACTGTGTTTGATCGTTTTATAGCATATGATTTTTTTAGAAATGATCAATAGATCACAACAAATGCTTAACAAAAAAAGCAGCAACGACTACCGGGAAACGGTGAGCGTTGCTGCTTTTCTTTTACCAATAGGCAATCCGTTATACCAGCACAACTTCCTGCGCCGTATTGAGATTCGGCAGTTCTACCAAGCCAAGCAGAACTTCCTTCGGTACATCCTTGTCCACGGTCAAAATCATGATCGCTTCGCCGCCTTCATTTTTCCGTCCAACCTGCATGGAGGCGATATTGACATCCTTTTGACCGAGCAGGGAGCCGACATTACCGATAATGCCCGGTTTATCTGTATGGGAAACGAGAATCTGGTGACCTGCTGGCAGAACGTCCACCGAGTAGCCGTTAATGCGTACAATGCGCTCACCGTAACCGCTCAGCAGCGTACCAGCAACCTGCTGGCTTGTACCATCCTGACCTTGCAAACTTACAGTAATCAGGTTGGTAAAGCCGCGTGTCGATGGCGAACTAGTCACGACTACGTTCAGATCGCGGATTTTCGCCAGATGCAGCGAGTTGACGATATTTGCTTCCGAACCGAGATGACGAGCAAGAATGCCTTTCAAAATATAACGTGTCAGCTGCTGCGTATCCACTTCGGACAATTCGCCCGCATATTCAATGCGAATTTCTTGAATTGCTTGCACCGAGATTTGAGCGGCAAAGCTGCCAAGTTTCTCACCAAGGCTAAAGTATGGCTGCAATTTGTTCATCACGCTGGCAGCCACTGGCGGCATATTTACAGCATTTTTAAACGGCTCATCGCGCAAAATATGCAGTACTTGCTCAGACACGTCAATTGCCACATTCTCCTGTGCTTCCACGGTCGAAGCGCCCAAGTGAGGCGTTACGATGATGTGTGGATTGTTCAGGAATGGATGATCTGCCTGTGGAGGCTCGCTTTCAAATACGTCAAAGGCTGCACCGGCAACGATACCGTCTTCGATCGCTTGCACCAGCGCCAACTCGTCGATCACGCCGCCACGTGCGCAGTTCACGATACGCATTCCTTTTTTCATAATGGCAAATTGAGCAGTGGAGATCATATGCTTCGTTTCTGGTGTCAGTGGCGTATGCACAGTCATAAAGTCGGCGTTTTGCAAAATGTCATCTACACTTGCCAGCTTGATGCCCATTTTTTCTGCGCGTTCTTGAGTCAGGAACGGATCGTAGCCGAGAATGTCCATGCCAAACGCTTTGGCACGTTTTGCCACTTCACTACCGATGCGACCCATACCGAGTACGCCCAGTGTTTTGTTGCGCAGCTCAACGCCGAGGAACGATTTACGATCCCATGTACCGTTGATCGTTTTGGCATATGCTTGTGGAATATGACGGGCAAGCGCCATCATCATGGCAAAGGTATGCTCACACGTCGTAATCGTATTGCCATCTGGAGCATTGATTACGATAATCCCACGCTGCGTTGCCGCTTCCAGATCAATATTGTCAACGCCGACACCGGCACGTCCAACCACTTTCAAGTTTGTTGCAGCTTCCATAATACGAGCTGTTACCGTTGTTTGGCTGCGTACCAGCAGGGCATCGTATTCGCCGATAATGGCAATCAGTTCATCTTCGCTCAAACCTGTTTTCTTTTCCACCGTAATATCAGTTGCATCCACCAGCTGTTGAATTCCCAGATCGCTGATCGGATCGGATACCAGTACCTTAAACATTGTATTGTTCCTCCTCTAGAATGGTCATTCGTTTTCAACATTCGTAATCATCGTGAGTGAACTTGCAAGGGTACAGCATAATTTATATAAACATTTGCCTCTGTCGCCAGCGCTGACACGCAGCGGCGAAATGTCAATATTTCGGATGAGTCTGTTCCAGTATGGAAGATCATAGTTTGCGCAGCGTTTACGCGGGTCATGGATTACATTAACTACACGTTGTTAGCGAATAAACGCAGTAACGCATAAAAGCAAAAATCATACAAAAAAAGCGCTCATCTCCAAACTACAATTGCAAACTGTAGCAAAGGGACGAGAGCTGTCGTGGTACCACCCTAATTCGCTGTCCTCTCGCGAGGGTCAGCCTTATGGTCAAGTGAATCTTGACCGGATCGCTAACGGGATCATCCGACTGTACCTACTTCGATGTTCAATACAGTGACTCGGGAGCGCTCAAAGCATCAATCGGTTTACCGGTTTGCACCAACCACCGGCTCTCTGAAAACCTGATCCGAAGCTTTTCTCCTTCATTGGCGTTCTCAATGATTTAATTGTTTCATAATGTAACATGGGTTACATGCCATGTCAATAACCATTTTCAAATCAAAACACGAATATTCAAGATGAATAGGTCTGAAATATACGTGTTATGATCACTCGGCTTTTATTGTAGCGCACAACTATGCGATAATACAATCAAAACAAGCAAAATTTGAAATGAACTACAAAAAATAGGTATATCGGTGTTGGTTTGGAACAAGCAACATGGGCATTCCGAATGAATTGCAAACGACAGCTATGTCATCTTCGTTCGCCATGCTATAATACGTATTCCAAATGCTTATTATCTACCCGATGACTGTAACCATCAAAGGATCGTGACTATGAAAAAGAAGAAGCTTCGCTCATTCAAGTTGCAGCGCGTCAAGCCGGAGCAATTGACAGATCGGCTTTTGCTTGCCAACTTATATTTGACACAGGGATTAACTTTAATCGTTGGATTGATCTGGATTTGGTTGCAGGGACGTAATCCACTCACCCTGCTCAAGCTACCAACGGATTTGCACTTTGTATGGTGGGGGTTGGGGCTGGCGGCAGCAATGCTGGTGGTTGATTTGTTCATCTCTAGAGTAGTGCCAGACAATAGTATGGACGATGGTGGTATTAACGAATTAATTTTCAAAAATCGTCCGATTTGGCATATTATAATCATTACGCTGATCGTTGGCGTTTGTGAAGAATTATTGTTCCGTGGAGCGCTGCAATACGCTTTCGGACCATACTGGACAAGCATTATTTTCGCTGCGATTCACTTTCGTTATCTGCGACATTGGATTCCTACGGGCTGGGTGTTTGTCAGTAGCTACGCTCTTGGGTATATTTATATTGAATCCGGTACATTATGGGCACCAATTTTATGTCATTTTATGATTGACCTGATATCCGGTCTGATTATTTCGTTGCGGAGGGAAAAATGAGCGAACGTCTAAGCCGGTTGAAACGCTATGGCAGTAATCGAGATGAAGGCATCCTTACAAGTGGACGTATTAAAATGCCGGGTGGTCGCAGCAAGCGATCTTCACGGACGGTAAGACAGGCAGCATATCAGCCTGCATTGGTCGATGGGCAAGTGCTAGAGCAGGACGTCGATGGGGAAGAGGAAGAAGACGAGGAAAAGGAATATGCGCCTCGGAGTACAATCTATCCATCACGTAAGATCAAGCTTGCTAAGTTTTTCTACGGCTATCTGATTTTTATGTTTGTCGTATTAACTAGCATGCTGCTCTGGTGGGGTTTCCAGTTGTCCGGCTTTACATTAACATGGAGCTGGCTCAAGCAATTGATCACTTAATAGTCACATGCCACCACATCGCCAATCAAAAGCAGCTTCGGTATACTCATCCGAAGCTGCTTTTTTTGCGTAGTATGTAGTATAAGGTATAGAGCACTGCATACGATTCTTTGACCCGTTAAGATGAGATTTGCTTTTGTTTCCTAGCAAAAAAGGAAGCCACAATGGGCTTCCTTAGGGTACGTATAGTGCGATATGCAGTAAAATATGTGCTTTGCGCTTCTCAGATGTAGTGTATAGATTCTCAGATATAGTCTCAAGATTTATCAGACGTAATCTACAAACATATATCGTTTATACACGTATCCGTTTCACTGCTTAGCGTGCTTCAGGCTCGATGCTGTTTGGATCAACAAAGGTGTAGCCTTTTTGCTCTAGTTTAGTAAGCAGGCGATCCAATGCTTCCACCGTCCACGGCAATTCGTGCATCAGAATGATGCTGCCAGAGTGCAGTTGATCCATGACATTGGTAATGACGGCATCCGGGTCTTTCAGGTTTACCCAGTCCAGTGATCCAACCGACCAGTTCATATACAGCATATGATGCTTGTCTGCGAGCGCATGCACGGTATCGTTAGTAGCACCGTTTGGAGCGCGCAGGAAGCGTGGCGATTCATTGATCGTATCTTCGATCAGCTTCTGAGTATCCTCGATTTGTTGTGTAACCTTCGCTTTGGATTCATTTTTGAGCACGATATGATCCTGTGTATGGTTACCGATGATACCGCCGCGGTCGTGAATCAGCTTCAGCAATTCTGGATGCGTTTTGATCCGGTAGCCGTTAACGAAAAAGATCGCTTTGGCATTATGCTTATCCAGCGTATCCATCATACTGTTGATCATTTCCTTTTCCTTCGGACCATCGTCAAATGTCAGCAGAACGACTTTTTTCGGCGTTTCCTTGGATTCCTCATTCGGTATGATGTTGTAGTTTTTGTCCATATGATACGTGTACGTAGCAGGTGCTTCCGCCTGTTCACCTGTAGTCGATTCGCTACTGGTACCAGATTGCTCGCCAGTTGCCGTTGTACCCGTCGCCGCAGTGGAACTTTCTCCACTTTCGGTTGCAGTAGAAGCCGTTTCCCCGTTTGTTGATGTGGTTGTATCACCACTATCTGAACTGTTTTCTGTAGTGGTGGCAGTTGTAGAAGTACCGCTGCCTGATGACGTGGTTGCTGTCGATTGGCTTGCGCCCTGACTGCTGCATGCAGACAAAAGAAGCACCGACAACAGCAGGCAGGCTGCTGTTTTGTTTTTCATGAAAGTCACACTCTTTTCTTTATGTAATAGTTGATCAAAACGCATATGTAAATTAAACCCATAACAGCCAGCAAAAATCAATCATATTTCGTTATTTTTGCATGAGCGTAGGCACACCGCATTTTATTAACCCCGCCACAGCGCGGCTGAATCATTTTTTGGCAAAATAGGGTTGTAGCGTAGGAATTCGCAAGAGTACGTTTTATTGCGTGCATTTACGGATAATAAATGGTAACATAGTGAATATAGCATCGCTATATTTATCATCAAATGAATAGGGAGTAAATGACCGGCCGGTCGGCTGGATCATAACCTATGTTTTTAAGGGGGATCCTATCATGAAAATAGAAAGATTGAGCTCAGACAAAATACGGATTTTCCTTACGTTTGACGATCTAACTGAGCGCGGCATTCAAAAGGAAGATATGTGGCAGGAGATTCCAAAGGTGCATGACCTGTTCACAGAGATGATGGACCAAGCTTATACGGAGCTTGGATTTGACGCTACTGGTCCGCTGGCGGTCGAAGTATTCGCACTTCCTGCACAGGGCATGGTAGTTATCGTTACTCGCGGTAAATACGATCAGCATCTGGGCACGATGAGCGAAGATGATCTGGCGGATGAGATATACGAAATGGAAGTCACATTGGAGGAAACCGATTTTATCGCGTATTCCTTTAAGGATTTTGAAACGTTGATCGAAGCGGCACATACATTATCGCAAAATGTGACCGAAGCTGGCCGACTGTACCATTATAAGGATCAATGGGTGTTTACACTCGATCCGGCAGAGGTTGACATGTCGAAGCATGCGGCTCTGATCGCGGTGCTGGCTGAATTCGGAGATGCAACATCATTGACGGAAGCAGTGCTGGAGGAATACGGCAAGGTGATTATGCCGGAACACGCCATCCAGACGATCTGCGAGCATTTTGAACGCAATGATTGATTGAATTGAGGCATCCGGGTAGTCCTTCACTCTAAATAGTCAGAACCGGCCGGAAGGAGTTCCTGTTGACACATTGCAGATCATGAATTGTCTGCCGGTCGTCGGGCTATTTTAATGAGGGGGTATACGGGTGTCTTTATTTTCACTTTTAATGGCGGCAATTGCTCCGGGCATTGCGCTATTGACTTATTTTTACCTGAAGGACAAATACGACACCGAGCCGCTCCATCTGGTTGCCCGCTTTTTTGTATTCGGGATTGCGATTGTGTTTCCGATTATGATTATTCAACGGGGGCTGATGTTTGGCCTTGGTGATAATCCGTATGTATATTCGTTTGTCATCTCCTCTGGTGTAGAGGAAACGGTAAAGTGGTTTATTTTGTACCACATTCTGTACAATCATACCGAGTTTGATGAACCGTATGATAGCATCGTATATGCGGTAGCGATCGGGCTTGGCTTTGCAACATTGGAAAATGTACTGTATGCACTGTACAATTCCATGTCGGTTGTATCCCTGCTTGGACGCGGATTGTTACCTGTATCCGGTCATGCGCTGTTCGGCGTCATTATGGGATACTATATGGGTAAAGCCAAATTCAGTATCAATGCTCGCAAACGTCGCTGGTTTGTCATCTGCTCGTTGCTGCTGCCGATATTCTGGCACGGCGTCTATGATTTCATTTTGAATACGGTCACTCAGGGCTGGCTATGGTACATCGTACCGTTAATGCTGTTCCTGTGGTATGGTGGCATGCTGAAGATCGCACGCGCCAATAGCCGTTCACCGCTACGCTTTGTAAAGCGGGAGGAAGAAATGAATACATGAATACATCCAAGACGGATTTCGCAGTCGGCTATCCGGCCGATGATAGCGAAGTCCGTTTTTTGTAGGTTGGTCACTATGGGAGGTGCAGGGAATGGATTGGAAGCACGCAGAACATCTGTGTTTGGAGTTTGGTACCGGCGAAGTAGGAGAAGCAAGCGATATTTATACAGCGGATATGACGCTGGTGGATGATCAATACATACATACTGGCTCATTGCTTGGTGCAGACGGTAACGCCAAGCATCTGGAGTCAGGTCAACTGATTAGCGGCTATATTGTACTGCGCAATGATACGCGATATTACTTTGACAGCGAAGTGGTCTCGTATGATGCGGCTTCGGAGCAAGCGGTATTTCGTCGCCCTGATGAGCAGGAGCTGACTGAAACGCGTAGTCGCAAGTACTTGCGTGTGCGTGCAGAGCTGGAGCTAGCAGTCAAATGCGGTGATCAGCGCTTTACAGTATTAACGACTGAGGTAAGTGCGGGCGGTCTAGTATTTGTACCAGAGGCGGGCATGAATGTACAGCGCGGCGACAGTCTGGAATGCTGGCTGCTGATTCACATGAAAAATGGTGCTATTGAGCATGTGCCGCTGGAAGCGATTGTTTTGTCTAGTAGCGGAGCAACCGCTCAAGGTGGACGCTGCAAAATTGAATATACTGCAATTGCCTCGGCAGATCAGCAAAAGCTGATCCGTTACTGCTTTGAACGACAGTTCGACTTCCGCACGTAGCAAGCCATTGTGCGTTTTTGCATGTTGGTATGGACTGTGTTATAATTTGCTTGACGCAGGCCATGCCTGTTTTTTTATTGAGTTGGAGTATGAAGGTCGAGGGGGAGTTCCGATTGGAACGCCAGGATTTGCACAACAGTGGGAAAATCAACATTGCGATTGATGGACCTGCCGGCGCGGGGAAGAGCACAATTGCCCGTATGGTTGCCCGGCATCTTGGTTATGTATACGTAGATACCGGAGCGATGTACCGTGCCGTTACATGGCATATGCTTCAATTAAATATTGAGCCTGAAAATGCCGAAAAGGTGCTTCAAGAAGCACAAAATCTGGTGATTGAATTAGTACCTGATGAACAGGGACAGCGTGTACTGGTAAACCAGAACGATGTTACGACAGAGATTCGTACACTTGCCGTGAATCGGATCGTCTCGCGCTATGCGCAGATTGAAGGCGTACGCATTTTGCAAGCCGCTGTGCAACGCAAAATTGCTTTGCGCAAAGGTGTCGTAATGGATGGACGGGATATCGGATCGCATGTGCTGCCGGATGCCGAATTGAAGATTTTCATGACGGCAACGGTACAGGAGCGTGCAAGACGCCGCTTTGCGGAGATGGACGCGTCTGAGAGCATTACGCTGGAACAGCTTGAACGCGAAATCGCGGAACGGGACCGGTTGGATGAACAACGTGAATTCTCGCCGTTAGTATGTGCCGAAGATGCGATTGTACTTGATACAACGTCAATGTCGATTGATGAAGTATCCAACCGCATACTAGAGCTTGCTCATACTACGCTGGCAGGGAGACACTAGACGATGTTCTATTCATTTGCTCGTGCTGTGATTCGTTTTGTTTACAGGATCTTGTTCCGTATCCAGACGGTTGGAACAGAGAACATTCCCGCTGAAGGCGGCGTGTTGTTATGTTCTAACCATATCAGTAATCTAGACCCACCGTTGGTCGGGATTCTGATTAAGCGCCATATTCGTTTTATGGCAAAAGAAGAGCTGTTTGCTTTACCGGTACTTGGACCGATTCTTCCCAAGCTAGGTGCTTTCCCAGTGAAACGTGGAGGCATTAGCAAAGATTCCATTCGTACAGCGCTCAATGTGCTGCGCGATGGCGGGATACTCGGTATTTTTCCAGAAGGTACGCGCAATTCGCAAGCCCAGGTTGCCAAAAAAGGGGCAGCAGTATTTGCATTGCGGAGTGATGCAGCTGTGATCCCAGTTGCGATTATCGGTCATTACAAGCTATTCGGTAAAATGAAAGTTGTATATGGTACGCCGGTTGATCTGACGGATTACAAGGGAAAACAAGCTACCGGTACAGCCGAGGAAGCCACGGATAAGATCATGGCTGCCATCAATCAGCTGAAACAGCAACATCAATCATAATGTGTTTTGAACTACGCCATCGTGCGAGTTTAAATAAATGGGATTTGAATTGAGGAGGGTATTGACATGTCGGAAGAAAACAATAACCAGGAAACTACCGAAGTTACTAACCAGGAGGCACTGGAGCAAGTAGTGTCTGTGAAAAAAGGTGACACGGTTACCGGAACAATCGTCAAAATTGAAGACAATCAAGCTTACGTAAGTATTGGATATAAATATGACGGTATTATTCCGGTTCGTGAACTTTCTTCGGTACACGTAGACAGCGCTTCGGAAGCAGTCGAAGTTGGCCAAGAAGTAGAGTGCAAGGTTGTCAGCATCAACGACGACAAAGAAAGCCTCGTTCTGTCCAAACGTGCAATCGACAGCGAAAACGCTTGGGAAACACTGGAACAGCGTTTTGAAGCTGGCGAAGTATTCGAAGTTACTGTGTCCGATGTAGTAAAAGGCGGACTGGTAGCAGATGTAGGCGCTCGCGGATTCATTCCTGCGTCCATGGTAGAGCGTCACTTTGTTGAAGATTTCAGCGATTACAAAGGCCGCACACTGCGCGTAAAAGTAAAAGAACTGGATCGCGAAAACAACAAAGTAATCCTGTCTCAAAAAGACGTTCTGGAAGCAGAATACGAAACAAACAAACAATCCATCATGGAGAGCCTGCAAGAAGGTCAAGAACTGACAGGTACTGTACAACGCCTGACTCAGTTCGGTGCATTCGTTGACGTAGGTGGCGTGGACGGTCTGGTTCACGTATCCGAAATCGCATGGACTCATGTGGACAAACCAGCTGATGTACTGTCTGAAGGCGACGAAGTGAAAGTAAAAGTCCTTCGCGTTGATCCAGAAAAAGGTAAAATCAGCTTGAGCATCAAAGCAGCTCAACCAGGTCCTTGGGAAACTGCTGCTGACAAATTCCACACTGGCGACGTAGTAACAGGCGAAGTAAAACGCCTTGTTAACTTCGGTGCATTCGTAGAAATCGCTCCAGGTGTAGAAGGTCTGGTTCACATTTCCCAGATCTCTCACAAACACATCGGTACTCCGCAAGAAGTACTGGAAGAAGGTCAAACTGTTACAGTGAAAGTACTGGACGTAAACCCTTCCGAAAAACGTGTTAGCCTGAGCATCAAAGAAACGGAAGAAGCTCCAGCTGACGAGCCAAAAGCTTCACGCGAAAGCAAATCCAAAGCACCTAAACAAGAAGAACTGAACAACCCTAACGTGTCCTTGAGCAATCAAGGCATGAACGTTACCCTGGGTGACCTGTTCGGCGACAAACTAAGCAAATTTAAGTGATTACAAGCAAGCGATCTTCTTGCTTGAGTAAACCGGAACGCTTCAATCCGGTTTACTAAGATTTTTAGCAAGCGATCTTCTTGCCAAAGAAACACCATCACATTTCATACACCGGAGCTATCGCACCGTCATTCGATACGACTTGGCGTTGCGATAGCTCCAACAGCATAATCGGCGAATCCGACAGTGGATTCGCCGATTATTGCTTTTATTGGCACTTTTCGTGAGCAAATCATCATAATTGTTAGCCAATGCTACCGTTTTTTGCTATGATGGTTAACGGAAAGAAAGAACAGGAGGAATAAAACCTATGGCAAGACCCGTAGTGGCAATCGTTGGCCGTCCCAATGTAGGGAAATCAACGATATTTAACCGGCTGATCGGAGATCGGTTAGCAATTGTAGAAGACAAACCGGGTATTACCCGTGATCGGATATATGGTACATCCGAATGGAACGGCAAAGCATTCAGTGTTATCGATACAGGTGGTATTGAGGTAGATGGCGAAGACACCATGCTCAAATCGATCCGTATGCAAGCGGAACTCGCGATTGAAGAGGCAGATGTCATCGTATTCATGTGTGATGTAAAGAGCGGTTTGACTCAATCCGATGAAGAAGTGGCACAAATTTTGTACCGCTCTGGTAAACCGGTCATCGTAGCTGTCAACAAAGTTGATAATATGAACCGGATGAATGATATTTATGAGTTTTACAATGTAGGCTTTGGTGATCCAATCGGTATCTCTGGTAGTCATGGCAGCGGTATGGGCGATTTGTTGGATGAGATCGTGAACAAACTGCCTGAGCTGGAAGATGACGGATACGATGAGGACGTCATTCGTGTCGCTCTGATCGGTCGTCCAAACGTAGGGAAATCCTCGCTCGTGAATGCGATTCTCGGTGAAGAGCGCGTTATCGTCAGCAATGTTGCCGGTACGACGCGTGATGCGATTGATACTCCGTTTGAAAAAGATGGACAGCGTTATGTACTGATTGATACCGCTGGTATGCGTAAGCGCGGTAAAGTGTATGAAAATACAGAAAAATACAGTGTTATGCGTGCGATGAAAGCGATTGAGCGTGCCGATGTCGTGTTGATGGTAATCAACGGCGAAGAAGGCATCATTGATCAGGACAAACACGTTGCTGGTTATGCGCACGAAGCGGGTAAAGCGGCTATTCTGGTTGTAAACAAATGGGATGTAGTGGAAAAGGACGACAAAACGATGCAACGTTTTGAAACGACGATCCGCGATCACTTCCTTTATATGCAATATGCTCCGGTTGTGTTCCTGTCCGCTCTGACCAAGCAGCGTATTCATAAGCTGCTGCCAGTTGTGAAACAGGCTGCCGAACAGCATTCCATGCGTATTCCTACGCATCTGCTGAATGATGTGGTATCCGATGCAGTTGCCATCAATCCACCACCAACGGATAAAGGTAAGCGTCTGCGTATTAACTATGTGACTCAGGTAGCGGTGAAGCCGCCAACCATTATCGTATTCGTGAACGAGCCGGAAATGATGCACTTTTCCTATGAGCGTTATTTGGAAAATAAAATCCGGGCAGCCTTCGACTTTACAGGCACACCGATTCGCATCTTTACCCGCCGTAAATCATCGGAGGATTAAGGAGAGAAGCACGTGATCTTATCTGTGTTGGCTATCATTATCAGTTATTTGCTCGGCTCGATCAGCTTCAGCGTGCTGATCGCCAAAAGTATCAAAGGTATCGACATTCGTGATCATGGTAGTGGCAATGCCGGCGCAACCAATACGCTGCGCGTACTCGGCAAAGGACCGGCGATTGCCGTTTTGCTGCTAGATGCGGTCAAAGGCATCGTTGCTGTCTGGATTGGTGTCTGGCTGAGTACTACACCAGACTTTTGGATTCCCGCGCTGTGTGGGTTGGCTGCGATTCTGGGGCATAACTGGCCGATCTATTTTAACTTCCGTGGTGGTAAAGGGATTGCGACTACGATCGGTGTACTGGCAACGCTCTGTATTGTGCCTACACTGATTGCTGGTGTATTCGCTATTCTGTCGATTGTATTTACCCGTTATGTATCGCTCGGTTCGTTGATCCTTGTTACGTTGACGCCGATTCTGCTGCTGATTATGGGCTATACGGCACCGATTGTAACGGTCAGTATTGTGATCTGGGCACTGGGCGTATGGCGTCACCGGGCCAATGTAGGCCGGATCCTAAAAGGCACCGAAAGTAAAATCGGAGCTAAAGCGGACAAGGGAGGAAGCAAAGTTGTCTGATAAGGTGACTGTTCTGGTAGCTGGAAGCTGGGGAACCGCGCTTGCCTGTGTACTAGCGGACAACGGATTTCACGTATCGCTGTGGGCACGTACGCCTGAGCAAGCCGCAGAAATCAACAATCTTCACCGCAATAGCCGGTATTTGCCGGAAGCTGACTTACCATCATCCATCGTTGCGACTTCCAATTTGGAAGAAGCGATGCTGGATACGGCTGCTGTCATCATCGTTGCACCGTCCAAAGCGATGCGCGAGGTATGTCAGCAGATGAAGCCGTTTTACCATGAGGATATGCTATGTGTACACGCAACGAAGGGCTTTGAAACCGGATCACTGAAACGGATGTCTACGGTAATCAGCGAGGAGCTGAATATGCCGGAGAACGATGTGGTTGTATTATCCGGTCCGAGCCATGCGGAAGAAGTCGTGAAGCGTATGCCGACAACGGTTGTTGTAGCAGCGGGGAATGAAAAAGCAGCTGCTGCTGCGCAAATGCTCTTTATGAATGAAGAATATTTCCGCGTGTACACCAATCGCGATACGATTGGCGTAGAACTAGCGGGTGCATTGAAAAATATCATTGCCCTTGGTGCTGGTCTATCGGATGGTCTGGGCTTTGGTGATAATGCCAAGGCTGCACTACTAACTCGTGGAATCGCCGAAATGGTGCGTGTAGGCAGTGAAATGGGTGCCAATCCGCTCACCTTTTCTGGACTTGCTGGCATCGGCGATCTCGTTGTTACTGGTACGAGCAAACATAGTCGTAACTGGCGCGCTGGATATATGCTAGGTCAAGGCAAAACGTTGGATGAAGTAATGAATTCGATGAATATGGTCGTGGAAGGCGTACGCAGCACACAAGCGGCGCATGATATGTCCCGTCGTCATCAGGTGCAGATGCCGATTGCTGAGCAGCTGTATCGTGTACTGTTTGAACAAGCGGACCCACGCACAGCCGTAGAAGCACTCATGGGTCGTGACCCGAAGAATGAAATGGAATCGATGAAGCTGGAAACATGGAGGCAGTGGCATTCTTGATGCTGCTTCCTTTTGTTATACCCGGAAGGAGTGAAATCAATGGCAAAGCATAGTCAGACATTGCAATTGCAGCCGGAATTGCAAGGAACGCTTCATCAGCTTGCTGCCGTGATCGGTAGTTCCGCAACCTCTTTGCCTTGGCTGCTTGGCGGCAGCTGTGGATTGCTGTTGCAGGGCGTCCAGCTAGAACGTTCGCCGCGCGATATTGATCTGTATGCGGATGGACCTGCGATCTCCAAACTGGATGAACGGCTGCGTGAATCTTTTCCTGTATTGGATGGACCGGAGTTGAATGAAACGCGCATGTACCGCTCAACATTAAGTCATTATCAGGGAGACGCTTGCGTAATTGAGCTGGTAGGTGACTTTGAGGTACGGGCGCGTGAATCCTATTACCGAGTGCATGTGGATCGCACACTCTATGCGGCAGCGCAAACCATACAACTGGACGGTCATGATATTCGTCTGATGCCGCTAGAGCATGAGTTGATCTTCAATCTATTGCGCGACCGTGCAGATCGGTATGAAGCCATCTCAGAGCGTTTGCGTCAGCAGCCAACGCATCATGAGCAGCTACTGCGCCAATTAATCGACAACAATGGCTTTCATCCCCAGCTAATGCAGCGAGTTCTCCGTTTAGCCGGATTACAGGCCTGAATATGAGTAGAGTAGAGAAAGTGAATGTGCAGCTGCTGCCATCTGGGCGTTCTATACAGGTGAGTGCGGGTACAACAGTATTGCAGGCGATTCGGCGAGCAGGTGTATCACTTCCAGTGCGCTGCGATGGACGAGCAGCATGTCTAATGTGCAAAGTACAAGTACAAGTACAGCCGGGCGAGCAGGGGAGTGGCGATGGATTATCAGCGCCAAATGCCGCCGAACAGCGCAAGCTAGGAAGTCAGTTACATGAAGGCATCCGACTGGGCTGTCAGGCGAGAGTAGATGCATCGACGACCATTATCGTGCCAGAAGATCGGCTCAAGGTGGCGATTCGTAGACAGTTGGAGCAGCAGAACGATGATTTGAGCGATTGGTAGATAAAAAACAAGTAAAACGCTTGAAATTCAAAGGTGGCTGTATTACTATAGTTTTGTTCTGTTTGCCGCAGTTTGTGGCGGACGGATCAACCTGCACAAATCCGCACCGTTTACACATATTTTCGTATTCACGAAACTATAGTAGCTTGTGGATACGCATATACTTGCTCAGGAGGTGACAACGATGAACAAAACAGATCTGATCGCACAAGTGATTGAAAAAACCGAACTGCAAAAGAAAGATGCGACAAAAGCGGTTGATGCTGTCTTTGAAGCTATCGCAAGCGCTCTGCAAAGCGGCGATAAAGTACAACTGGTTGGTTTTGGTAACTTTGAAGTTCGTGAGCGTTCCGCCCGTAAAGGTCGTAACCCACAAACTGGCGAAGAAATCGAAATCGCTGCCAGCAAAATCCCGGCTTTCAAGCCTGGTAAAGCGTTGAAAGATGGAATTAAATAAGTTGTACATATTCCATATTCAGAAAAGGGACCGTGATCAGGTTTGGTCACGGTCTTTTCGCGTCTATCGAAGGTGGAAACGAGGCTGGGGTTTACGGATGGCTGAGCCTGCCTGTATGATAAGATGGTGTCTATACAACAATTGATGAATCCCGCCGCTGGCGGAAGGAGGAACATGATGCAGCCATCTAACGATAATAATTACGTGAATAGCGAATATGTAGTGGTCAAAGCAAAAGACAACGGCGTGCAGGTGATCGGATTGACCCGAGGCCGCGATACACGCTTCCATCATACCGAGAAGCTGGACAAGGGCGAAGTGCTGATCGTCCAATTTACCGAAAATACATCAGCGATCAAAATTCGTGGCGATGCGGAAGTGCAGACCAAGCATGGCACGATGCATACGGATGTTTGATTTTGGCTTATTAGGTGTATTATAGAGAAGCAATGCAGTTGTGAAATACCGATCGTTTATCGCCAAACCTGCTACAGGTATACGGCGAACAAGCGTATCGGTATTTTATAGTTTTGGGGTTAAAAGGATATAGTGAATTGTAAAAAGTAACATATCTTATGATGCGTCCGATGTTCACGACATGAGCGCAATCAAATACTGTATCGCCCTGTCTTGTGATGACAACATATGATATAATGAACCGAAGTGGTTTAAATCTGAAGTATTGTGTATTTCAGGTTTGTGAAAATATAGACTTGCCTAAATAAGGCGCGGAGGCTGAAATGAAACCGTATCGCTTGTTGGAAACATCCCAAAAATATACCGAATACGATATGATTCAAAAGCATACAGAGGTTGCCGGATTTCCGGATGTCCGTGCCCGCTTGCTGCACCTGTTTTTAAGTCAGGCAGGCAGCCATCATTTGCAAATACATGCGGATGAATTGTTTCCCCTTGTGACTGGTCTGGTACAGATGGCACTCGATACGCATGATATGATCGATACCTCACCTGCCCATCAGCAGGAGGAGCAGATGAGATCACGTCAGTTGAATGTACTAGCAGGCGACTATTTCAGTAGCCGATTTTACGAATTGCTAGCTAAAGCAGGCGAGATTCAGATGGTATCGCGTCTCAGTGAAGCGATCTGTGAGAACAACCGATTGAAAATGAATCTGTACGAGCAATCGCAGCGTGGTACATTGACAGCGGAACAATATATGGAAGCAAGCATACAGCTGAAGATGCAGCTGTTTCTTTCGTTTACCCCGTATATCGCTGAGGAGCAACGTCAGTTGTGGGAGCAATTACTGTATCTGTTTAGCCGCTGTGAATTGCTGGCAACCGAGTTGAATCCCGGTCAGGCAGAGCAGCCATTCGGTCATTTCCGCTTATACGATGCGTTAGAGCAAGCACCGGAGCGCCGAAATGAATTGTACAGGGAGCCGCAAAATAGTCCGCGCTGGCAGGAGTGGGATGCTGTTTACGGTACAACCGCCCGTCTCGAAAAACTGCTCGGACATGCACTGGCAGCCATTGGCGAACGATTGCAGCAGAGTGATCAGGATGCGCTTCAAAGTGAAATATCCGGTCTGACCAGTAGCTACGCCAAGCTTGTTCATCAGGTGTGAGATCATCAGAAGAGGTGAAGAAATAATGAGCAAACCGGAAAGTGCAAAACCGAAAGAACAATTCGTGCAATCTGTATTTGAATCGATTGCGCCGAAATACGATATGATGAATGATGTGCTCAGCTTCCGCATGCACAAAACCTGGCGCAAATTTACTATGAAAAAAATGAATGTACAGCAAGGTGATTCTGCGCTGGATGTATGCTGCGGAACATGTGATTGGACACTGAGCATCGCTGAAGCAAGCAAAACAGGCAAAATTTATGGGCTGGATTTCAGTCCCAATATGCTCAGCGTTGGTCAGACGAAGATCGACCGCGATGGCTGGCAGGATAATATTACGCTCACACAGGGAAATGCGATGGATTTGCCATTTGAAGACAATTCCTTCGATTATGCAACGATTGGCTTTGGTTTGCGCAATGTGCCTGATCTGGAAAAGACATTGCGCGAAATGCAGCGCGTCGTGAAACCGGGTGGTATGGTTGTATGTCTGGAGCTATCTAAGCCAACATGGCAGCCGTTCAAAGGCATCTATTATTTCTATTTTCAAAATTTGCTGCCGTTGATGGGACGTCTTGTCGCCAAGCGGTATGAGCAGTATAAATGGCTGCCGGATTCACTGAAGGCATTTCCGGGGCGGGCTGAGCTTGCTAATGTGTTCAGCCAAATTGGTTTGCAGCAGGTGCAGGCGTATCCGCTGACTGGCGGAATTGCCGCACTTCATATTGGAATCAAGGAGAAGTAGGATGTTTAAGAAAATTAAAATCTTTTTGGAAATGATCAAAATTGAGCATACGTTATTTGCATTGCCATTTGCCTTTATGGGTGCCATGCTTGGCTCCTATGTCGTAAATGGACATTTGCCGACATGGCAGCAGGTCGTTTGGATTCTGGTTGCTATGGTCGGCGCACGCAGCGCGGCGATGGGATTGAATCGTCTGATCGACCGTACATTTGATGGCAAAAATCCGCGTACCATGATGCGTGCTATTCCGGCAGGACTGCTGCGCTCCGGCGAAGTGGTTATTTTTATCGTTATCTCGTTAGTGGTCTTCTTCTGGGCGGTGACTGAGCTATCTCCGCTGGCGTTACGATTGCTGCCGATTGCAGTGTTTATGCTCATCTTCTATTCGTTTACTAAACGCTTTACGTGGCTGTGCCATGTCGTGCTAGGGATGACCATTGCACTCGCGCCATTGGGTGGTTGGGTAGCGGTTACTGGCACGGTTACTTGGACAGCAATCGTGTTCTTTGTTGCGATTACGTTCTGGACAGCAGGCTTTGATGTGATTTATGCCTGTGATGATGAAGAGTTTGACCGCAAGGAAGGGCTGCATTCGATTCCGAGCCGCTTTGGTATTCCGCGTGCATTGAAAATTGCGCAAGGCTTCCACGTCATTACGGCGATTGGTCTGATCAGTTTGTTCTTTATCGCGCATCTCGGCTGGTGGTACGCCGCTGGTGTCGTGATCGCATGTGCAATTTTGTTCTATCAACATTATATTGTAAAACCAAAAGATTTGAGCCGCCTGCAAACGGCGTTCTTTACGATGAATGGTGCACTCAGCATCATCATGTTTGCATTCACGCTTATTGATCTGGCGGTGAAACAATGGCTGTAAACGAGGAACATCCATCATCACTATCTGCTTCGACTGTTGTTGGAAACGATCGTGTTCAATCTAATCATGCCGGTCAGCGTTATGTGATCGGCATTACCGGCGCTAGCGGCTCTGTATATGGCATTCGTCTTGCTGAGGTGCTGCTGTCGCTTGGCTATAGCGTGCATTTGGTCATTTCAAATGCGGGCTGGCGTGTCTTGAAGGAAGAAATGGATTGGTCGGCTTCTGGGCGGGACGAGATGCTATCGCAGCATTTCGGTCATCTGCCGGGTAAGCTGGTATACCATTCCTTTTCCGATATTGGCGCTTCCATTGCTAGCGGCTCGTTCCGGGTCAAAGCGATGATTATTATTCCATGCTCTATGGGCACGCTAGCGAATATTGCCGGCGGCATGTCCACCAATCTGATGACCCGCGCAGCGGATGTCATGATTAAAGAAGAGCGCAAACTGGTTATAGTTCCAAGAGAAACACCGCTGCATGCGATCCATCTGGAGAACATGCTCAAGCTGGCACGCTTGGGAGTCAGCATCGTTCCGGCCATGCCGGCTTTTTATTATCGTCCGAAAACACTGGAAGATGCGGTTGACTTCATGGTTGGCAAAGTGCTCGATCTGCTTGGGATCGATCATGATTTATTTGAACGATGGGGGAATGACCGTGACGAAGTTTGAATTGCCGATTCAAATTGGTAAAATTGAATATACGAATGATTGGCCGATCTATCAGCATTTTCAACCAGAGGAGCTGTCGGTATCGGCAGTGATTCATAGTGATCTGCCTGCTAACCTGAATCGCGGACTGCTGGAAGATCGGCTGTATGTAACGCCGGTATCCTCATTTGCTTATGGAACGCGGTCGCAGGACTTCTGGCTGTTGCCTGATCTATCGGTCAGTGCTCAGAATGCGGTCGGATCAATTCTTCTGTTTTCCAGAAAACCGGTAGCAGAGCTGGGAAATGGAACGATTGCGCTGACAAATACTTCGGCTACCTCCGTGAATTTGCTGAAAATCATTTTGCAAAAACGGTATGGATTTGCGCCGGACTATGTATCGATGAATCCGAATCTAGATGAAATGATGGACAGCTGCGATGCCGCCCTGCTGATCGGTGATCATGCGATTGAAGCAGCGCGTCGGGATAGTGGATATATCGTGACCGATCTGGGGCGCGAATGGAAATCATGGACAGGGCACAGCATGACCTTTGCGGTATGGGCGGTTAACAAGCAATTTGCCGCAGCATATCCAGAGCTTGTTACGGAGATTGGAGCAGGTTTGCGAAGCAGTAAACAGCAAAGTCTGCACAATCTTGAACCGGTCATTGCTGAAGCGCAGCGCAAGATGGGCGGCGAGCACGACTACTGGGAACATTATTTCCGCCAATTGTGGTATGATTTTGGTATACAGGAACAGCAGGGATTGGCGCTGTATTTCCGTTACGCGTATGAGCTTGGCCTGCTGGACCATGAAGTGAACATGGAATTATGGACTGACAATACGATGACACGGGTGAACGAATGAAACTACTGGATATTTTCGGGACACTAAAAAAAGACATGAACGTCATTGAACGAGAACTGAGCCGCAGCATTGATACCGACCATGCACTGCTGAATGAGGCTTCACTACATCTGTTAAAAGCGGGAGGAAAGCGGCTTCGTCCTGCTTTTGTGCTGCTCGGCGGCAAATACGGCACATACGATCTAGAAAAGCTTAGCAATGTCGCTGTACCACTGGAGCTGATCCATATGGCATCGCTAGTGCATGACGATGTAATTGATGATGCGGAAACGCGTCGCGGTCAATTGACCGTCAAATCAAAATGGGATAACCGGATTGCGATGTACACGGGCGATTATATTTATGCCAAAGCGTTAGTCATCGTTGCCCGTTTGCAAAACCCAGAGATTCACCGCGTACTGGCAAAAGCAATGGTACAGATGTCAATCGGTGAAATGGAGCAAATCCGCGACTTTTTCAATACCGAGCAAACGATCCGTCGCTACCTACTGCGTATCCGCCGCAAAACGGCTTTGCTGATCGCCATCAGTTGCCAACTTGGCGGACTGGCAGCCGACGCACCGGCTGCCCATACACGTCAGCTATATCGTTACGGCTACAACGTCGGCATGGCTTTCCAAATCCGCGACGATGTGCTCGACCTGTGCGGTACCGAAAAACAAATCGGTAAACCACCAGGCAGCGATCTGCGCCAAGGCAACATTACATTACCTGTGCTGCTGGCACTTCAAGAACAGGAGTTAAACCAGCCCCTGCTCTCCGAAATCCGCCGCATCCACGAAGCCGACGGTCAAACAGACGTCAAAACAGCGGTTAATATGGTCAAAAACAGCCAAGGTATCGAACGCGCCGAACAGCTAGCTGATCGCTATATCCAAAAAGCAATGGATGCGCTACAACAACTGCCAGAAGGCAAAACCCGCAAACACTTGCAAGAAATCGCCCATTTCGTAGCCAAACGCTCCCACTAATTGCTCAGCTTGCCGATAGCAAGCAACGTAATAACAAGAGCCAATGAAGCGATGAGAACAAAAAGGTAAAACCAACTCTCTAAACAGCAACAACGAGCAGTCCACAAAAGCAACAAAGACAGTCAACCAAAAAACCACACCCCAAACCAGCCCTGATCCGTCAGTGCTGGTTTCTTTTCTATACATACTGATCCTCAAATATCTAAGTATACAAGCATATAAATCTCTAAAAATATAAGCCTTTAAGTTTCTCAATATATAAGTCTATAAGTTTCCAAATTCCCAAATCTCCAAATATGTAGATCTATAAATTCCTAAATCTTACATTTCTAAATTTCTATATTATTAAATCCTCAAATCCCTAAATCCTTAAATCCCTAAATCCTTAAATCCTTAAATCCTTAAATCCTTAAATCCTTAAATCCTTAAATCCTTAAATCCTTAAATCCCTTGACCTTCCCTGCTACCCCAGCCACCCGTGAGAGTCGGAGTACATTGTGAGCACATAGCGGCGGGAAGGGAATAGGGGAAAAGGACGCCCTTGGAGCGCGGGAATCTACAATAATCTCCTATTTCGTAGATTCCTGCGCTCCACTGAAGGACGTTCCCCTATCCCTTCCCAGAGCGCTTCCGCTCACAACAGCCCCCCACTCCCACCAAATTCCAAATTATTTATGTTCGGGACTAAAAGACCACCCCCTCATTGTCGATATATACATTACTGAAGTATGCAGACCGTTTCCCGATGCTACAAATGGCAGTAATCACGTCGGCAGACAGGCGCATAACAAGTAAGAGAATTCATGTGGGCGGTATTGTATCAAAAATGAGCCATAATGGATATGATTCCATTTCTTTCTGTACCTCACGGTTTCTGTTAGAATACACAAGTGAGCATTTTGCATTGCTCCGATAGCAGATCACTTTGTAGATAACAGGAGAGTGAGTCAGATGGAACGAACATTTTTGATGATTAAACCTGACGGAGTACAACGTGGGTTAATCGGACGCATTATCAGTCGCTTGGAAGACAAAGGATTCAAATTGATCGGAGGCAAATTCCTCATTCCTACCGAGGAGCAAGCCAAAAACCATTATGCGGAACACGAAGGCAAAGTATTTTACGGGGAATTGATTGATTTCATTACCTCTGGTCCCGTGTTCGCGATGGTGTGGGAAGGCGATGATGTGATCACCCTTTCCCGTATGCTAATGGGCAAAACCCAAGTAAAGGAAGCTTTGCCGGGTACAATCCGTGGCGATTTTGCCGCGCATACGCCGTTTAATCTGATTCATGGCTCCGATTCGCCAGAAAGTGCGGAACGGGAAATCGCCAACTTTTTCGCTCCAACCGAGTTAAGCGTTTACGAAAAAAACATTTCGGCCTGGCTCTAACACATACCCCCGCATGGACTAAACTTATAATCATGATCAAGGAAGTGATTCCATGCTTACGAATGATGCCATTCAACCGGATGCGGATTATGCCGGCTTTATCAAAAAAGTAAAAGACAATACAGGAATCGATCTGGCACAGTACAAAGAAGCGCAGATGAAACGCCGTCTGACGACGCTGCGTACCAAAAACGGATTCTCCACATTCAGCGCATTCTTCGATGCCATGCTGAAGGACAAAGCATTGTTTTACGAGTTCCTCGACCGGATGACGATCAACGTATCTGAATTCTGGCGTAACCCGAACCGTTGGGAAGTGTTGCGCGATACGATTCTGCCCGAGTTGCAGCGGACCAGCAAAAACCTGAAAGTATGGAGTGCTGCCTGCTCAACTGGCGAAGAACCATATACGCTTGCAACGATTCTTGCGGACAAAAACCTGCTTTCGTCCAGCACGCTGCACGCCACCGATATTGACGACGGTGCTCTGGAAAAAGCCAAAAAGGCGATCTATCTGGAACGCTCGCTCAAGGACGTGCCGGCGGACGTGGTCAAACGGTATTTCACTGCCCAAGGTCCGATGTTCAGTGTAAATGATACGCTGAAAAAATCGATTCAGTTCCGTAAGGGCAATCTGCTGACGGATAAGTTTGAAACAGGCTATGATCTGATCGTATGCCGTAATGTCATGATCTACTTTACTGAAGAAGCAAAGCATTTGCTGTATCACAAGTTTGCAGCAAGTCTGCGTCCGGGCGGCGTTCTGTTTGTAGGCAGCACGGAGCAGATTTTTTCTCCGGGTCAATACGGATTTGATTCCTCCGAGACATTCTTTTATCAGAAAAAAGGTTGACCATTCAGCGGGGGCTGATCTGCAACATGAACAACATAGATACCGGTTGTCTTTCCGAACCGGTATCCTCCAAGGCCGGCTACGTGCACGACCGCAACATGCAAGTCAATCATGATAAACACAAGCACACTGTTCTATAGGCGAAAGCCGTCGGCAGTGTGCCTTTTTGCATAGCAGTAGAGCATAGAAACGACGGGCAGATATGCACAAATACAATATTTGACGTTCCTTGTCAAATGGATGAAGGCTGTACTATAATAAGCAAAGGTAACTACGGATTTTAGCGATGCACAGTTTAACAGTTTAAAGGGGGAACGCAACATGAGTATACGTTACTTGACAGCAGGGGAGACGCACGGTCCCCAGTTGACTGCGATTATTGAGGGATTGCCAAGCGGATTGGAGCTTGATTTTGAAGCGTTGAATTTCCAACTGGCACGTCGTCAAAAAGGATACGGTCGCGGTCGTCGTATGCAGATTGAGAAGGATACAGCGGATATTGTGGGTGGCGTACGCCACGGGTATACAACAGGTGCACCAGTAGCAATGGTTGTTGTCAACAACGACTGGAAGCACTGGACCAAAATTATGAATATCGAGCCGATGGAAGGCACGGATGAAGAAAAACGCCGTGTACATCGTCCACGTCCGGGTCATGCTGATCTGAACGGCGGTTTGAAATACAATCATAAAGACCTGCGCAACGTACTGGAGCGTTCCAGTGCACGTGAAACGGCAATCCGTGTCGGTGTAGGCGCATTGGCTCGCCAATTCTTGGCGCAATTCGGTATCAAAATCGGTGGACAGGTCATTCGTATCGGCGAGATTGAAGCGCCTGCGAATGATTTGCCACTGGATGAACTGATTGCTCGTACAGAGGAATCCTCGGTACGTGTCGTAGACAAGGAAACCGAGCAAAAGATGGAAGCATACATCGATCAGATCAAAAAAGAAGGCGATTCGATCGGTGGTATTGTGGAATGTATCGTAGAAGGCGTACCGGTCGGTCTGGGTACATTTGTACAATATGATCGTAAGCTGGATGCACGTATTGCACAGGCAATCATGTCGATCAATGCGTTCAAGGGTGTGGAGATCGGTATCGGCTTTGAAGCTGGACATATTCGCGGTTCGCAAGTACATGATGAGATTCTGTACACCGAGGAGCGCGGCTACCACCGTGCAACAAACCGTCTGGGCGGTTTTGAAGGCGGTATGACCAACGGAATGCCAATCGTCGTACGCGGCGTGATGAAGCCGATCCCGACGCTGTACAAGCCGCTGCAAAGTGTAGACATTGATACGAAGGAACCGTTTACCGCACAGGTGGAACGTTCCGACGCATGTGCTGTACCTGCGGCAAGCGTAGTGATGGAGAGTGTGGTTGCCTGGGAAGTTGCCAAGGCTTTCCTTGAAAAATTCGGCGGCGACTCCATGACTGAGATTCGTAAAAACTACGACAATTACCTCGCACAGCTGGAAGCCTACTGATGAGCGAGATTCGCACAGTAGACGTTCAACTTGGCGAACGCTCTTACCCGATCTATATTGGCGAACAACTGCTGGAACAAGCGGGCAGATATTTGGAACAACATAAACTGTCCAAGCAAAGCCCGTTGCTGATTGTCACAGACGAGAATACCGCACCACTGCATCTGGACAAGCTGGAACAGTCACTGCAAGAGGCAGGTTTTACTTTTGTTACGGCTGTAGTTGGCGCAGGTGAAACATCCAAATCGCTGGCGGTATTCGAAGCTGTCATGACCAAAGCTATTGAAGGCGGATTGGATCGCAAATCGGCGGTCATCGCCCTTGGTGGCGGTGTAGTCGGCGATCTGGCTGGTTTCGTAGCCGGAACGTATATGCGCGGGATTCGTTTTATCCAAATGCCAACTACGGTGCTTGCTCATGATAGCAGCGTAGGCGGCAAGGTGGCGATCAATCATCGTTTGGCGAAAAACATGATTGGTGTGTTCCATCAACCGGAGCTGGTTCTGTACGATCTGAGCACACTGCAAACCTTGCCGCTGCGCGAGGTGCGTGCTGGTCTGGCAGAGATGGTCAAGCACGGATTGATCTGGGATGCTGATTTTGCATACTGGTGTTTGGAACATGCGGAGTCATTGCAGGCGGTTGATCGTGATGCGATGGGCTACGGTCTGGAAAAAGGCTGTGCCATCAAAGCGATTGTCGTCTCGCGTGATGAGCGTGAAAATGATCTGCGTGCCATTCTCAACCTCGGTCATACGATTGGTCATGCGATTGAAGCTGTTGCTGGCTACGGCGAGATTATTCATGGTGAAGCCATTTCGATCGGTATGGTCGGTTCTGCGATTATCGGTGAAGCGCTTGGGGGCGAGCAGGGACTAGTAGATACGACGCGTCGTATGCTGCAAAGTCTCGGTCTGCCGACGGTTTTGCCGCACCATCTGGATATTGACGCTATCATGGAAGCGATGATGCACGACAAGAAGTTTCAGGAAGGCAATATGACCTTCGTGGTGCCACAGGCGATCGGCAAAGTGGAGATTAACAAAAATGTCGATTACAATCTGGTGCGCCGTACTGTGGAACAGCTAAAGGAGGAGGTCTGAGTATGACTATATACATGCGTGGAATTCGCGGGGCAACGACGGTTACCCGTAATGAACGTCAAGAGATTCTCGACGAAACGCTCGTCTTGCTGAAGGAGATTGTGGAACGCAATCAGTTTGAGCCAGAGGACATCAGTAGCATCTGGATTACGATGACTGCCGATCTGGATGCTGCTTTTCCAGCACTGGCGATTCGTGAGATGGAAGGCTGGAATATGGTGCCGCTGATGTGTGCAGTGGAAGCATCCGTACAAGGCAGTCTGCCTCAGTGCATTCGACTGATGATTCATGTGAATACAACAAAGACGCAGCAGGAAATGCGTCATGTTTATTTGAATGAAGCAACGCGTCTACGCCCTGATCTGGCAACATCCTGATCCAATTCCAGCGTAAGGGTTGCGTCAGTTACCAGTTATAGGGTATAGTATAAAACAAGCTTAAGAAACAAGCAGAGCCGTGTATTGAGATGAGATTGCAGGTAAGCAGAGAGAGCAGTATAGATGAGAAGGAAACGTAAGCCTTGTCGGCGGGCTGAGCGGAGTGTTCACCGGTATATGCGTCAGAGCATATCCATGGACGGTTCGGGTCGGTGGTCCGCAGGAAGACAAGTGCGAGGACGTTTCGAGAGCAGAATAGACAGGATAGAACATCATTATACCTTTATATAGTTACAGGTAGCAGTGGGCAAGATGAATGTATAGGTTGTTGTCCTAAGGGGCAAGAATCGATATTCCATGTTTGTTCCAAGGTAGCTACACACTATACGTATAACCTTTTGAGAAGCAGCCGATGCTGTATTCTTTCCTAAGGGAAACGAATATGATGATCAGTCTCTATATGTCGATTCAGCCAGCAATGGTGTATTTGTGTATATCCATTGTCTGCATTTGTACCTACTTGATGTGATTCCAGCCTTCATGCGTCCGTACGCGTGGAGGCTTTTTTATTGCCTTCCGGTGCTATCGCCGTCCACGGATATGCTTTCCCTTACCACATCAAACAGATCAAAGGAGAGAATATCATGATCCAACCTCATGTAGAACAGGTTATTGCCATGTCCAGCCAGTACAATTTGATTCCTATCGTGAAACGCCTGCTGGGCGATATGGAAACACCGATTCGGATTTTCCAGCGCTATGCGGAGCAAAAGCATGCGTTTCTGCTGGAGAGCGTGGAGGGCGGCAGCAAATGGGCGCGGTACTCCTTTATCGGTAGCGATCCATTCCTGCTTATTTCCGGTAAACAAGGCAAGATCACATTGGACATTGATGGGGAACAGACCGACTTATCCGGTAAACCCGTAGAGCAGCTGAAAGCGCTGCTGCGTCGCTATCGCAGTCCCAAGGTAGACGGATTGCCACCATTCACCGGTGGAGCGATTGGATTCTTCGGCTACGATCTGCTGCAATATTATGAAAAGCTGCCGCCGCACAAGGTAGATGATCTGAATATGGATGATATTCGCTTTATGTTCTGTGATCAGATTGTCGTATTTGACCATGTGAAGCAGCATATCCTGCTGGTAAGCAATGTACATGTCCCTGACGGAGCGGATGATGATGCGATCCGCGAAGCATATGGAGATGCCGCGCACAAGTTGGATGAGATGGAACGGATGCTCCAAACCCAGCCGCCGATCAATACTGCTGGACGTGCACCAGTATCTGAGGATATTGAACTGGGCGAGATCAAGTCCAATATGACCAAGGAACAGTATTTGGATGGAGTGGATCGGGCGAAAGAATACATTCGCGCAGGTGACATTTTCCAAGTGGTCTTGTCCCAGCGTTTTCATATTGATACTGAAGTGGCACCACTGGAAGTATATCGGGTGCTGCGTACGATGAATCCGTCGCCGTATATGTATTATCTCAAGTTAGATGAGGAAATTATCGTCGGTACATCGCCAGAAGCGCTAGTGAAGGTCGAAGGCGACCGGCTGCAAACGAGACCGATTGCAGGTACACGTCCACGCGGACAAACGGAAGCCGAGGATGTAGCATTGGCAGAAGAATTGCTACAGGATGAAAAGGAACGTGCAGAGCATCTGATGCTGGTTGATCTCGGTCGCAACGATCTTGGACGTGTATCAGAATTCGGTACGGTCAAAGCCGATTCGTTTATGCAGATTGAACGGTATTCGCATGTGATGCACATCGTATCCAATGTATCGGGTACCCTTCGTAAAGATAAGGACTTTTTCGATGCCTTCCTGTCCTGTCTTCCAGCGGGTACGGTATCTGGCGCACCGAAGCTACGGGCGATGGAGATTATTGCTGAGATTGAGAATGAAGCGCGCGGCGCATATGCAGGAGCAATCGGTTATCTAGGCTTCTCCGGTAATATGGATGCTTGTATTACGATTCGGACGATTATTTTCAAACATGGACGCGCCTATGTACAGGCAGGCGCAGGCATCGTATGGGATTCGGTTCCTGAAAAGGAATACGAAGAGACGGTTAACAAAGCCAAAGCGATGCTCAAATCGATTCGTGTTGCCGAAGCAATGTTTCCACCGAAAAGCAGCAAGGAGCAAAATATAGCGAATCCCGATTATCTGTATGGCTACGAGCCAGTGAAGCTGGGCGACTAACATGACAATCTGTATATGAAAGTCATCAGATTCATCATTCGTCATTCAATCGGCAGTTTGCCGGATCATATCATAGAAATCAACACTTAGGGGAGGACAATGGGATGCAAACAGGAGAAATCATACAGCAGGCAATTGGTGACGTTATTCAAGGTCAGCATCTGTCGCGTCAGCAAGCATACGAAGTCATGAGTACGATTATGGATGGTACAGCAACGCCTTCCCAAATTGGCGGCTTGCTCACTGGACTGCGGATCAAAGGTGAAACGGTGGAGGAAATTACCGGTTTTGCCGAAGCGATGCGTCGTAGTGGCGGACGTGTACCGGTCTTATCGGCTGGACTGCTGGATACATGCGGCACAGGCGGATCAGGCATTCACAAATTTAATATTTCCACCGTATCTGCGATTATCGCGGCTTCCGTATCGGTGCGTGTTGCCAAGCATGGCAATCGCTCCGCATCTGGTAAAGCAGGCAGTGCAGATGTGCTGGAAGCATTGGGTGTGAATATTGGTTTGAATGCTGAACAAGCTGCCAGCTGTTTGAATGAGATCGGGATTTGTTTCCTGTTTGCGCAAGTATTCCATCCTTCAATGAAGCATGCGGCAGCCACTCGCCGTGAACTGGGTGTGCGTACCGTATTTAATATGCTAGGCCCTCTGACTAACCCAGCAGGTGCAGATCGCCAGCTGATCGGTCTATATGATAGCAGTAAAATTGAAACGGTTGCTCAAACGCTGCATCTGCTTGGCTTAGAACGTGCGATGGTCGTTGCTAGTCATGATGGGCTGGACGAGATCAGTATCGCCGCACCGACACGCATTGCCGAGCTTCGTGATGGCGAGGTGCATACGTATGAAGTCACACCGGCGGATTTTGGACTGGATACACATCCACTTGAACATATGCTGGGCGGCGATGCACAGCAAAATGCCGATATTATCCGCCGTGTATTGAATGGTGAGCATGGCGCCTATCGTGATGTCGTACTAGCAAACAGTGCTGCCTGCATTTATTTGTCTGGCAAAGCCAATACGCTAGCAGAAGGAGCAGCGATTGCTGCACAAGCGATTGATTCTGGTGTAGCCGCAGGCAAATTGCAGCAACTAATCCAAACTACGGGGGCGCATAGTTATGTATCTTGATAAAATCGTCGTTACTAAGCAACAAGAAGTGGAAGAACTGGCACGTCATTTTTCATTGGGCGAAGCAGAACGCAAGATTGCGGAACTGCCAGCGACGCGTGGATTTCGTGCTGCATTGACAGCAACACCGAATCGTCGTCTCGGTCTGATTGCTGAGGTGAAAAAGGCATCGCCGTCGAAGGGGTTGATTCGTCCTGATTTTCAACCTGTACAGATTGCGACTGCTTATGAAAAAGCAGGTGCGGACTGTATTTCGATTCTGACAGATGTTCAATATTTCCAAGGAAATAATCAATATTTGACCGATATTCGAGCGGCGATCCAACTTCCATTGCTGCGTAAGGATTTTATTATTGATGAGCGTCAAATTTATGAAGCACGTCTGATCGGAGCAGATGCGATATTGCTGATTGCCGCTATTTTGACAGATGAGCAGCTGGAACGGTATATCGAGGTGGCGGTATCGCTTGGGCTGGATGTTCTGATTGAGGTACACGATCAGGCGGAGCTAGAAACCGTACTGCATGCCAAGGGGGCATTGGAGCATGGCTTGATCGGTGTCAATAATCGTGATCTGCGTACCTTTGTGACGTCCTTGGCAACGACAGCAGAATTGATCCGTTTGTTACCAGAAGGTGTGCCATTGATCAGCGAGAGTGGCATTATGTCGGTAGAGGATATTGAATATGTACAGCAAGCGGGCGCAGCGGGAGTACTGGTAGGCGAATACTTTATGCGCCAGCCGGATATTGAAGCAGCTGTACGTAACTTGATGGCACCAGCAGAGCCTGAAGCAAATGGTCAGGCAGGAATTTCCCATGACTGAAAATGACATTACATTTCGTCCGCAATTCAGTTCCAATCCACAGCGTGACAACAATCTTAATTTAGCATCTATACCGGTAGTTGATGACCAAAGCGACGCAGATGTGAAGATAAAAATCTGTGGACTTCAAAGCGTTGAAGTGCTAAAATCTATGATACCATTACCGGTCGATTATATCGGCTTTGTCTTTGCACGCAGTAAGCGACAAATTGACCGTGAGCGCGCTGCGCAGCTGATAGATGTGTTGAAGCAGTGGCCGCAGGGACAGATTCCAAAAAGTGTCGGCGTGTTTGTAGACCCGACATTGGAAGAGCTGGTGCATATTACGGATATAGCGCCGCTGGACGTAATTCAGCTGCATGGCAAGGAAACGCCTGAATTTTGTCGGCAAGTACGGGAGACGTTACACAAACCAGTCATTAAAGTCATTTCTGTACAAGCAGCATCTACAAAGCCGGCAAATGAGGTGCAGGAAGCGCCGAATTCGCAGAAACCAACGGACGTTCATACAAAAATCGCAGATCCGCAACCTGATGCAGATCTGACAAATCATACAGATCCATTCCACCATACAGGAGGCAACATCAAAGTTGAGAATCAATCTGATTCTGCCGCTGTTCACCAACAATGCAGCCCCTACGAAGGCGTTGTAGACGCCTTTTTACTTGATACTCATGATCCGCTGTACGGTGGTGGATCGGGCAAAACATTTGCTTGGGAAGAGATTGAAGCTTATCACCGCTGGACATCAGCTCGCGGGATTCCGCTGCTGATTGCAGGTGGACTCAATCCAGATAATGTAGATACACTGGTTCACGGCTATCCGCTGGAAGGCATTGACGTATCGAGCGGAGTCGAGAGCGATGGAGTTAAGGATATCGATAAAATCAAACAGTTTGTGGAGAGGGCGAGATCATAATGACAACATTACCTGATGCAAAAGGAAGATTTGGCGATTTTGGTGGACGTTATGTACCAGAAACGCTGATGAACGCACTGATCGAACTTGAGGAATCGTATCGTAAATACGCGGATGATGCACAATTCCAACAGGAAGTGGATTATCTGCTCAAAGAATACTCCGGTCGCGAGACTTCGCTGTATTATGCGGAAGGCTTGACTCGACATCTGGGTGGACCGAAAATCTATCTCAAACGCGAAGACCTCAACCATACGGGTGCGCACAAGATTAACAATGCAATTGGTCAAGCGCTGCTAGCGAAACGCATGGGCAAGCAGAAAGTCATCGCCGAAACGGGCGCGGGGCAGCATGGTGTTGCTACAGCGACTGTCGCGGCGCTGATGGGGCTAGAATGCAAAGTGTTCATGGGCGAAGAGGACATCAAACGCCAACAGCTGAACGTATTCCGTATGAATATGCTAGGTGCGGAAGTCGTTCCCGTTACGTCTGGTACGCGTACGCTCAAGGATGCGGGCAATGAAGCATTGCGCTACTGGGTCAGCAATGTAGAAGATACATTCTATATTCTCGGCTCTGCGGTCGGACCACATCCGTATCCGATGATGGTGCGTAACTTCCAACGTGTTATCGGCGACGAGACACGTCGTCAGATTTTGGAAAAGGAAAATCGTCTGCCGCATACGGTAGTCGCGGCGATTGGTGGCGGTAGCAATGCGATCGGTATGTTTTACCCGTTTATTAATGATACAGAGGTTCGTCTGATCGGGGTAGAGGCTGCGGGGCGCGGGATTGATACGCCACTGCATGCTGCAACGATGAGTCTCGGCACCAAAGGTGTATTCCAAGGCTCCATGAGTTATCTGCTGCAGGATCAGTATGGTCAGGTGCAAGAAGCGCATTCCGTATCCGCTGGTCTTGATTATCCCGGCGTTGGACCAGAGCATTCGTACCTAAAAGATATTGAACGCGCTCAATATGTACCGATTACCGACCAAGAGGCGATTGATGCACTCAAGCTGCTTTGCCGTACCGAAGGGATTATTCCTGCACTGGAATCGGCACATGCGATTGCTCATACGGTGAAGCTGGCGAAGGAAATGACAGCAGATCAGCTGCTGGTCGTTTGTCTATCCGGTCGCGGCGACAAAGACGTGGAATCGATTATGAAATATGAGCGGGAGGGATCGCTGTGAGTGTAACAGGACAAAGTCAGAACCGGATGGATGTTACCTTTGCTAAGCTGAAGGAAGCGGGCGAAACGGCGTTAATTCCGTTTCTGACCGTTGGTGATCCCGATCCGCAAATTACCGTTGATATTATCGTCGAGCTGGAAGCGGCAGGCTGCAATATTTTGGAGCTGGGTGTTCCTTATTCTGATCCGCTTGCAGATGGACCGGTGATCCAGCGCGCTTCCCAGCGTGCCTTAACGCATCAAGTGACGATTGATACCTGCTTTGAGGTTGCTTCGCAGGCACGGGAGCGCGGCGTGCAGATGCCGTTTATTCTGTTTACGTATTACAATCCCATTTTGCAATACGGATTGGAGCGATTCTTTGAGCAGATGCGTCATTATGACATCAGTGGCATGATCGTACCGGATTTGCCGGTGGAGGAGTCGGAAGATATGCGAGCACGTTCGCGTGAAGCTGGTATCAGCTTGGTACCATTAGTTGCGCCGACATCGCATGAGCGTATCTCTTCGATTCTAAATGGAGCACAGGGATTCGTATACTGCGTATCTTCGCTAGGCGTGACGGGTGAACGTGCATCGTTCCACAATAATGTGGAGCAGTTCATCAATAGCGTGAAGGAAAATACAGACTTGCCAGTTGCGGTTGGCTTCGGCATTTCCAGCCATGAGCAGGTCAAGCAATTCTCCCAATTTTGCGATGGTGTTGTTGTCGGTAGTGCGATTGTACGTCATATTGAATCACAGATTCCACTGCTGACGGATCCGGCACGCAAGGCGGACGGATTGTTGCAAATTCGCAATTTTGTGGCAGAATTAAAAGGAAGCAAATAAGTTTACCCAATTACACATATACAGGCAATGCTGAGTACTCCGTGTATATCTCTGCTGTGGCAGACAGGTATGCCGGAGTTTCGGCGTTTCCTAACGATGATGCTTGAAGGAGTTGTGCATAGTGAAACCGAAATCCCGTATTGTGAATATTCCCGTTTATCAGCCGGGCAAACCGATTGAAGAAGTGAAACGCGAGCTTGGACTGGAAAAAGTCATCAAGCTAGCTTCCAATGAAAATCCGTACGGTTCTGCGCCATCTGTACAGCAGGCGATCATAGACGAATTATCCCAGCTGTATCTGTATCCAGACGGCGGTGCGGTGGAGTTGACTGCCGAATTGGCGCAGCATCTGGGCGTACAATCCAATCAGATTATTTTTGGTTGTGGATCAGACGAGATCATTTCACTAACGGCGCGTGCATTTTTGGAGCCGGACGATGAGACGATCATGGCGGATCAGACCTTTTCCGTATATAAAAGCAATGCCGAGATCGAAGGCGCAACAGTAGTGGAAGTACCTTTAGTAGATGGTACGCATGATTTGCATGCCATGATCGCCGCCGTTAGCGAAGCGACCAAGATCGTATGGGTGTGCAATCCGAACAATCCGACGGGAACCTTTGTACCGGAAAATGAGCTGATTAGCTTTATGGATCGTGTACCAGAGCATGTGCTGGTTGTGCTGGATGAGGCATACTATGAGTATGTCGTGGCAGAGCAATATCCGCAAAGTATTAAGCTGCTAGATCGTTATCCTAATTTGCTCATTTTGCGTACATTTTCCAAAATCTACGGGCTGGCTGCACTGCGTATCGGTTACGGTATCGGTAATGCAGATGTTGTGAAGCTGGTCAATCAGGTGCGTGAGCCATTCAATACCTCACGTATCGCTCAGGCTGCGGCACGTCAGGCGATTCGGGATCAACAATTTGTTGATGATTGCCGTACCAAAAATCGTGAAGGTATGGATGTACTGCTGGGTGAATTTGACCGATTGGGTCTACCTTATTTCCCAAGCGAAACGAATTTTATCATGGTGGATACGAAGCACAATGCAATGGATATTTTTCAGGGAATGCTACGTCGCGGGGTGATTATCCGTGCGGGTCACCAGAAGTATCCGACCTATATCCGCGTGACGATCGGTACGCCGGAAGAGAATGAAGCGTTTATTCGTGCGCTGGAAGAAACCCTGCAAGAGCAAGTGGCAACGGTATAAAGAAAACCTTCAGACGAATGGCACATGCCGCGACTGCTATCAATCGGCAGCGCGGCGCCACCTTCGGCTGTTTGGTAGCATCATAGATTCTGCTGCTTTAACGCAGCAGGAAAGACAATCGATAAAGAATGAGTGGGATACTAATGACGACAAACATTGCGATTTTCGGTGTAGGGCTGATCGGCGGTTCGCTAGCGCTTTGCTTTAAAGACAAGCCGGGACTGCATATAACTGGATACACGCACCTGCCCGAATTGATACATACCTTTCAGGAAAGACAGGTTGTGGATCATGCGACGCTTTCGGTAGAGGAGGCTGCGCTGGATGCGGACTTTATTTTTCTATGCGTACCTGTCAGTTTACTGAACAGCTATCTAGAACAACTAAGCCGCCTACCGTTGAAAAAGGGCTGCATTATTACTGATGTCGGCAGCACCAAGGCATCGATCAATGCTTGCGCAGAGCAGCTGAAGCTGAGTGATGGTGTGCATTTTATCGGTGGTCATCCGATGGCAGGCTCTGAACGCTCCGGCGTAGGTGCAGCTTCGGCACTGCTATTTGAAAATGCCTACTATGTACTGACACCACCGGAGCATGTACCTACTGCGGCATATGAGCGTCTCGCCGAGTTGCTGACTGCGCATACCCGCGCGCAAGTAGTAAAAGTAGAGCCGGTGCTGCACGACGAGATTGTCGGCGCAATCAGCCATTTACCGCATGTGATTGCCGTAGCACTAGTCAATCAGATTCGCGGCTATAATGAAAATAATCCGCTGTATCGGATGCTAGCTGCGGGCGGCTTCCGTGATATTACACGTATTGCCTCCAGCGATCCGATCGTTTGGCGTGACATTTTGCTGAACAATCGGCACATCGTACTGGATTTGTTGCAAGACTGGAACAAGGGTGTACAGGAATTCGTGGAGCTGCTGGAAAATCAGGACGCACGGGGTATTGAACAGCAGTTTGAACAAGCCGGTGCATTCCGCGATGAATTGCCGGAGCGTCGCAAGGGCATGATTACCACTCTGTACGATCTGTATCTCGATGTACCGGATCATCCTGGTATTATTGGTAAAATTACGACCGAGATCGGTAACCGTGGCATCAATATTAGCAATGTGCAGATTATTGAGAGCCGGGAGGATGTACCGGGCGTAATGCGTCTGTCGTTCCGCAATGAGCACGATATGGAGCAGGCGAAGGCTATGCTGCTGGATAGCCAGTACAGTGTATTTGCACGCGTCTGATGCTACCCGTATAAGGAAGATAGTATGCTTGGATAAGCATCAATACAATGGATAAAACATACAGCTCTGTCATTCACTTTGTATTGCAATTTGTATGACAACATGCACCTCTTGGATGAGTGATGGCATTTCCAAAATGGAAATCCATCCTCACAGGGGGTGTTTTTTATAAAATACAAAAAAATTAAAAAACTTCAAAAAAATAACGGAAAGGGGTTGACGAAATGAAAGCGCATACAGTATACTGTAACTACAGTATGGTTTCTCTCCACTCCTATCCAATAACTAGAGTTTCTGAAATAGGGGACTCAGCCGCTAACAAATGTTAGCGGTTTCTTTTTTTGTCTGGACTTATAATCATCTACTATCCCATAACTCGAATCTGCCAAATTTGGTACTGCATATCGTTTTATGGTATAAAGAAAAGACGTGTTTACATAAAGCACCCTTCCGGCAGAGAGTGCGGCGGTGGATGTAGTACAGAACGGCAGCGATTTTTGCGTGTATACATAATGAAAAACATCCGTTTCTTGCCCACCTGCAATACATTGCAATCCCTTACAATGCCCTTTTGCTACCATTTTCTTCAATGCGTTTTTGGCATGTACAGCAACCTTTCGACTTTGCGTTACGTCTAAAAGTCAGGTATGATATAAAGGTTGTGTTTCTTTGCCTGCCTTTTATGATGTTATATGTGCTAATGATAATGATCCGTTGATTGTATAGATTGCAAGTATGCAAGCTCTCCGTTTAGGTCGTGATTGACGTTTAAAGATTGTCTCTTGTCCGCCTGCAGGCTGTCCAGCAGGCACTCCATCTACTTATAAAATCAGTGAATTGCTGTAAAGTGCGGGTTTTCAGTCATGAACCGCAACTTTTGCCGCCCAGTTCGGTATTAATGAATACATAGGAACTGGAAGATGCGGCGGCAGCAATGAGGAGGGTCGCATTTCAATGACAGATTCCCTGATCATTCAGGAAATAAAGAACGGTGATGTAGAGCTGTATTCCGAGCTTATGCGCCGTTACCAGCGTAAAATCCTGGCATTCATTTACCATATGTTAAAAAGCGCCAATCTGGAAATGATGGCGGAAGACCTGTGTTCGGAAACGTTTTATAAGGCATACAAAAGCCTACATTCCTTCCGTGAGGTGGATGCTTCATTCTCCACCTGGCTGTACACCATTGCACGCAATACGGTGCTTAGCGAACTGCGCAAGCACAAGGCAGGTAATGTACCACTGGAAGAGAGCGGCTATACGCCTGTAGCTCCGAATACGATGGTTCCAGAACATGCCGTTCTCCGTGGCGAGCGCGTACAGATGGTACGGGATGCGATTGACCAACTGCCTGAGAAGCAGCGGTCCGCTTTGATCCTCCGCGAATATGACCAGTTGGATTATCAGGAAATTGCAGATATCCTCTGTCAGAGTGTTAGCTCCGTCAAGTCTCTTTTGTTTCGTGCGAGAGCGAGTGTGAAAACACGGCTAGAGCCGTATTTTTACGATTCGGTCTACGATGAGCCAATCGAAGGGATGAATACAAAATGAATTGCAGAGAGGCCGAACTTGTTTTCGGAATCTATTGGGATCTAGCGCCGAACGATCCCCGTCGTGTGGCGCTGGATAAGCATATATGTGAATGTCCCGACTGTGCTGCCGAGTTTGCGCTCTGGCAGGAGAGCAGGGAGTGGATTCAGGCGGAAGCTGCCGAGCTGGAGCATGATCCTGAACTAACGATGCGTGCCGAGCAGGTGAACCGCAATGTGATGGAACGCATCTATGCGGAGACGCCGTGGGTCATGCAAAACGATATTCGGCGTGGGCCGATCTCGCGCATGTTCCGTCGACGCCTGTCCTTCTGGATTGCTGGCTTGATTGCGGTCTTCTTGTGCAGTTTTGTATTTTTGACGCTGGAAATGTCCGGCAGCTTTAATAAAGAAGCCGCTCAGGAACGTGTGAATGGGATTGTGCCAACTGGTGTAGCTACCAGCGATGCAACTACGGTAATGAACTCTTCACTGCATTTTGCCGGATCGGAGCGTGGCTTGATTGATCCGCTCGTAATTCCGATGGACCCAAGTCATCCGCAGTACTGGATGATTCTGTCGGTCGTCGGTATGCTGCTAGCACTCGTATCCCTACGTCTGCTGGCGCGTCCTCGGCCTCAATAAAGTAGTCTGGAACGAATAGACATCTGACGACAAATGAATATTCCGCTAGATACGACAACGTTTCTGTTAGGAAGCTTGCTAACCCGTTTTGCTGCATAGATGCAGGGAGGCGGGTTGATTTTTTGTGTGGGCGTCGTTTATACTTTTGGCTACATGCAAGGAGGTAGCTGAATTGGCAATTACAAGAACATGGCACGGGATTGTGCCGCTAGAACAGCAGGAAGCATTCGAGCTGCATTTGCACAAAACTGGTGTCGAGCATTCACAAAGTATTAAAGGCAATCTGGGTGCTTATATTCAAATCGTGCAGCAAGGAACATATGCACACTTTTTTCTGTGCACCGTCTGGTCGTCTTGGGAAGCGATTCGCGATTTTGCTGGAGAGCAGCCGGAGATTGCAGTGACGTATCCAGAGGATGAGCAGTACGGTCTGATTTCTGACCCATTGGTGATTCATCAGGAAGTGACGCGTGCAGGCAACCCATTTGTCTGAGTAAGCAGGTATTTCATGTTACATAATGAGAGGATGACGTAACGACTTATGCAAATCGGACTGATTCGACATGGCCTGACGGATTGGAATGCGCTGGGACGCATTCAGGGACAAAGCGATATTCCGTTGAATGAAGAGGGACGCAGACAAGCTTCGCTGCTTGCTGAACGACTGGCAGCAGAACCGATCCAATGGGATCATATCATTTCTAGCCATTTGCAGCGTGCGCATGAGACAGCGAGTATTATTGCCAAGCGACTGAATATTCCGCTGATGGAACCGGATGAGCGGCTCAAGGAACGAGGCTTCGGTCAGATTGAGGGGCTCACTTGGGAAGAACGTGAGGCGCAATGGGGAGCAGATTGGGAGACATTGGAGTTGGGGCAGGAAAAGCTGGATATACTCGGCACACGAG
Source organism: Paenibacillus sp. JQZ6Y-1 (assembly GCF_040719145.1). Lineage (NCBI taxonomy): Bacteria > Bacillati > Bacillota > Bacilli > Caryophanales > Paenibacillaceae > Paenibacillus > Paenibacillus kandeliae. Next base: position 2,471,077 of record NZ_JBFDUZ010000001.1, on the reverse strand, counting down.
CGATGGAATTTATGGAATCGACGCGTCAGCAATTTCCAAACAATAATATTCTCGTGGTTAGTCATGGAGGATTGATGTCGCAGCTATTTACTCTGCTTATGCAGGAAAAGCATAGCCGACGCATTGGCAATCTGTCCTTGACGATTTTGGAGTGGGAATCGGAGAAATGGAATACGATTTTGTATAATAATATCGATCACCTGAATTAGCCTGGCATCTGCCGGGCTATTTGGCTATAATTGGAAGTAAGCAGCTATGGAAGCGACATAACGCCTTTATATCGCGTGTTAAGCTGCTATATTGCCGATAATGGATCATAGCAAAATAGGACAAAATAAGGGCGGAATTGCGAAATATGACAATTCTTTTATTTAAATGTCCTCATTTTTTACAAAATTGTTGATACGCTTACAATGATTTTGGTTAAAATGCAGATAAGGAGCGGATGACATGTTACTACCCTACCACAATCTCTGGCCCAAAGTTGATAGCGATACATTTATCGCAGAGGGCGCCAAGCTGATCGGAGACGTCAGCATCGGTCAATATAGCAGTGTCTGGTTTAACGCGGTACTCCGGGGCGATCTCGCACCCGTGCAGATCGGACAGCGCTGCAACATTCAGGATCTGGCTGTAGGTCATGTTCATGAAGTTCACCCCCTTATCATCGAAGATGATGTTTCTGTCGGACATTCAGCGATTGTGCACGGCTGCCGCATCGGTAAAGGTTCACTGATCGGTATGGGCGCTATCCTTCTGAATGGGGCGAATATTGGAGAATATTCGCTGATCGGTGCAGGTTCAATTGTGACGGAGAACAAAACAATACCGCCTTACACTCTTGCTCTCGGCTCGCCAGCGCGCGTCATTCGTGAACTGACGGAAGACGATTTGCAGCGGATGGCCAAAACGACACAAAGTTATGTCGACAAAGGAGCAGAGTTCAGAAATCCATGAATAGCATGATGGAGGTGCGCCCTATGTACAAGATGAAAGTAACCTACGAAGTTATGTTGGGTCTGGCTGCAGAGATGGTATGGGATCAAGTCCTTCGCGAACATCGGGTGGAAGAACTGAATGAACTGATTGATCGTGCTCTTGTCGAACGAGACGAGCAAGCCTTTCAACAATGGACCAATGAACTGCGTTCACTGACACCGGCAATTCAAGTCGAACTTCCAGAAGTGGAGCATTATGAACGCAAAACGCTATCTCACTAATAACATATTTTACTTGCGATTTACTATACACAATGCTTTAGGATAGAAGTCCACCTGAATACATAGAGGTGGGCTTCTTCTTTTTTTTGCTGTTTTGCTCTAAGGGAGAAAATGGCTTTGGATATAAGTCTTGCGTGAGAGCAGTGTGTACTTTTACAATGAAGGGGATATGTGATCGGGCTGTGGGTGTGCGGGTTTGCATGATGCAGGGTCGAGATGAAGGAGACTGGGGAATGCCGATTTCTTATTTTTGGAGTAGGGATGTTTTGACGAGCCGCGGGTTTTTGTGGTTGTTGCTGATTTGCAATGTGCTGGGGACGATTTACGGGTATTACTGGTACGCATTGCAAATGGAGTATACGCTACAGCATTGGCCAGCTTGGATTGTAGTCTTTGTGCCGGACAGTCCGACGGCGAGTTTGTTTTTTAGTGTGGCACTAGTTTTTTTACTGTATCCGCCGCGTAGGGGCTGGGCAAAAGGCATTCGAGTGCTGTTTGAAGCGCTGGCGGTTGTAACGTCAGTGAAGTATGGCGTATGGGCGGTTGTGATGATTTTCTGGGGCGCTGCGCTTGGACAGGAGCTTGTTTGGGAAAACTGGATGCTCACCGTATCGCATCTAGCGATGGCGATTGAAGCGTTGCTGTATGTACGCTTTTTCCTTTTCCGCTGGACATCGTTGCTAGTGGCGCTAGGTTGGACGCTGCTGAATGATTATATGGATTACGGGCAAGGCGTATATCCGTGGTTGACACAGGAGTTAGTGAATCGACTGGATCAGGTGCGTAACTTTACAGTGACACTAACGCTGGTATCGGCTCTGATCGGAGCGCTGGCAGTGAAGCTAGCGAAGCGTGAACGGCTGGAAAATGAATCTCGTCGATATGCCAATTAAGCTAGGTTACTTTCCATTGGATCACTCAGATAAATGAGGCTTGTTTGCTGACAATAGGGAAACAATAGCTGGGAAATCACAAAATCAATAGATAAAAAGGCTCTACATCATCATGTAGAGCCTTTTTTGTTTTGAAAATACCATTGAGAATGGAAGGGCTGCTGCGTCTATGCTACTTTCCATATATGCTATGTTCCCTATATGCTGTAGGCAGAGTAGGGGTGCTTGGCTCGTACATAGGCAGCATAACATGATTAAAGCAAAACGCGTAATGATACACTGCCCTTCACTACATAAGAAAGGACCAACGATTTACGCTGGAATATTAATGCCGTACCTCCTCGCGGAAGCCTTCTCCATGAACATCGTTAACTTCATTGATGATCACAAATGCGCGTGCATCAATCGCTTTGACGATCATATGCACACGTCGGATTTCTTGTCTGGATACGACGCAGTATGCCATATGCTTGGCTTGCTTGGAGTACGCACCAATTGCTGGAATCAGCGTCACACCGCGATCCAGCTGTAGCATGATCTGATTGGCAATCTCCTCCGCATGGTCACTAATAATCGTAAACGCTTTGCCGGAATACGCGCCCTCCTGAATAAAGTCGATAATCTTGGTTGCAATGAACACCGTGACAAGCGTATACAGCACCAGCTCTTTGGAGATGAAAAATAAGGATGAGCCGATGATCAGAATATCGAGCGCTAGCATGATCTGCCCAATACTCCAACCGAAGCTACGATTTAGAATGGTAGCAATAATATCCGAGCCGCCAGTCGTGCCGCCAAAGCGAAATACAATGCCCAGACCTAAACCAAGCGTAACACCGGCATATAGCACGGCAAGTATGTAATCATTTTCTGTCCGAAACGGTGTAATCCAGTCTAGCTTGATCAGCAGTTCGAACAACCATAAGAAAAAGGACAAGGAACCGATCCCCACGCCAGTATAGATCATTTGCCGCCAGCCTAGCATTTTCAGACCGATTAGGAACAGCGGAATATTAAGCAGCAGGGTAGATAACGCAGGCGCGATCCCGAACGCATAATTGAGCAAAATCGTGATCCCCGTGACGCCGCCTTCCATTAGTTTGTTCGGAATTATAAAATAGAGTAGACCAAACGCATAAATCGCCGCACCGAACAGAATTGGCACCATGACGCGCAGTTGTTTCCAAAAGGATTGTCGCATATAGACTCCCTCCATTGATTGAGTATGTCGTTTTGAGCAAAAAAGGATTTGTTTTCAAAAAGGCTTTGCGCTAACATGGTAATGATATATTGTGTGAATGATGTCATAAGGTTGACCAAGCTTAGTGGGGCAGCGATACTGATGCTCCATTCCCTACTATATGGGCAAGTTGGACATTCGGCAATAGGCAGCATAGACGCCGTGGAACGAGCACTGCATACGTATGCAGCAGACGTTATGTTTATGCTGCTGGGTACGTATTATGTGAAGACGAACTGTGCTGTAGCATACAAAACGGTTAATGAGGCAGCAAACCAATACATGTTACAATCTAATGAATGGAAAGGTATGGAGGGAAATCATGACACAGAAATCAATGGCAGATATGCAAAAAGAAGTAGACGCATACATTTCTCAGTTCAAAGAAGGATACTTTTCTCCACTGGCGATGCTTGCACGCATGTCGGAGGAAGTAGGCGAGCTGGCGCGTGAAGTGAATCACTCGTATGGCGAAAAGCCGAAAAAAAGCGATGAAGCCGACAATTCGATTGAACTGGAACTGGGCGACATTTTGTTCATTACGATCTGTTTTGCTAATTCGTTGGGCATTGATCTGACAGAAGCGCATAATCAGGTTATGCACAAATTCAATACCCGCGACAAAGACCGCTGGACACGTATTGAGGATGAGCAAGCGGAAGATGGACAAGAGCAGACATAAAGCAAGAAACGAAAGCATGAATCCATATGCTACACATAGAAGATCACATATAGTGTAGACCTAGTGTAATTGGTATTAGGGATTCCTATTGGAAAATCATACACGCTGAATAATGCAGCAACGATAAATGGGTATCGTATAAAGGAGCGAAATAATGAGCAAACCGATCAAAGTAATTGTAGCTGGTGCAAGTGGACGCATGGGCAAGGAAGTTGTGAAGCTGGTACTGGGCGATGAAGGACTGGAGTTGGCAGCTGCCATCGGACGTTCTCATGCCGGACAGGATGCAGGCGAGATGGTAGGCGTCGGTCACGCTGGTGTGGCGCTGGTTGCCGATCTGAAGCAGGCGCTGAACGAGGTGCAGGCGGATGTGCTGGTTGATTTTACAACACCAGAATTTGCATATGAGCATGCGTCCTTGGCAATTGCTGCTGGCGTGCGTCCTGTGATGGGCACAACTGGTTATACGCCAGAGCAGATTCAACAGCTGGACGATGCGTGCAAGCAGGCGAATATCGGCGGTCTGATCGCCCCTAACTTCTCGATTGGTGTGATTCTGATGATGCGCTTTGCTGCGCAGGCTGCCAAGCATTTCCCACATTTGGAGATTATCGAGACGCATGGCGATCACAAGCTGGATGCACCATCTGGTACAGCGGTTAAGACGGCAGAACTGGTCAAAGAAGTACGTGATTCCTTCAAGCAAGGCAATCCGAATGAAAAAGAAACAATTCCGGGTGCACGAGGTGGCGAATATGATGGCTTCCGCATTCATAGTGTGCGTCTGCCGGGTGTGTTCGCACAGCAGGAAGTGATTTTTGGTGCATTCGGTCAATCGCTGAAAATCCGCCACGATTCCTACGAGCGCGCTGGTTATATGCCGGGCGTGAAGATCGGAATTGAGAAGGTGATGGAATATACCGGTATGGTCTACGGATTTGAACAATTTGTAGATTGAGTGTATTGCACAATAGACCAAGCATGAACGAATATACACAGACTATAGATTAGGGGAGATTACCATGTTCCAGATAGCTTTTGTTGCGCACGATCGTAAAAAAGACGAAATGGTTAACTTTGTCACCGCCTATGAGCATGTATTCCACGGTCATCAGCTGTATTCCACAGGTACAACAGGCAAGCGAATTATGGAGCAGACGGAATTGAAGATTCACCGCTTTATGTCCGGTCCACTTGGTGGCGATCAGCAGATTGGTGCACTGGTTGCACAAAATGAACTGGATTTGATTATTTTCCTACGTGATCCGCTGATGGCTCAGCCGCATGAGCCAGATATTACGGCATTGCTGCGCATTTGTGATGTACAGGGCATTCCAGTGGCGACCAATATTGCCACTGCCGAGATTCTGGTGAAGGCGCTGGATCGTGGCGATTTTGCATGGCGCGAGCTGACTCATAAATACAAGCCAGCCGGAGATGAATTGAAATGAGCGACAAGCTAGATATTCTCGTCTTCGGCGCTCATGCCGACGATGCGGAGATCGGCATGGCAGGCACGATCATTAAACATAGCGATGCCGGTCTCAAGGTCGGCATCTGCGATCTGACGTATGCAGAGATGTCATCCAATGGCACCGTCGAGCTGCGCCAGCAGGAAGCGGCTGCTGCGGCGGATGTGCTAGGATTGGCGTACCGCAGTAATCTGGGTCTGCCGGATCGCGGACTAGAGCGTACACAGGAGCAGTTGTCTGCCATTACGGCGGAGATTCGCAAATGTGCGCCGCGGATTATTTTCGCCCCGTATTGGGAAGACCGACATCCCGATCATACATGGTGCAGCCGATTGGTCGAGGAAGCGGTATTTAATGCTAAACTGCGCCGCTATATGCCGGAATTACCACCGGTGCAGGTGGAGCAGATCTATTATTATTTTATTAATGATACGGTTCCGGCAAATGTAGTCATTGATGTGACTGCCCAGTATGACCGTAAGGTGCAGGCGCTATCTTGCTATGCATCACAATTCGGTCTGGCGGGTGTGGATACGGTGGCAACGCCGCTTACGCAGGGTTATGTAGAACGTGTACAGTATCGCGATGCCATCGCTGGGCAGCGCAGTCTGATTCCTTATGCCGAGAGCTTTGTGATTAAAACGCCGTTTGTGGCGGATATGCTGCTGTAATAGCAGACTGAAAGGAGATTGCCCTAATGGACACGATGCTGAAAATAGGCATCACTTGTTACCCCTCACTTGGCGGCTCCGGTGTCGTGGCTACGGAACTTGGCAAGCTACTTGCCGAAAAAGGGCATGAAGTGCATTTTATTTCGCATAGCGTACCTTTTCGTCTAGGAACATTTCATAAAAATATTTTTTACCATGAAGTTGAAGTCAATGACTATTATGTCTTCAAATATCCGCCGTACGATCTGACCCTCGCCAACAAAATGGCACAGGTTGCCAAAATGCAGCAGCTGGATGTGCTTCATGTGCATTATGCTGTGCCGCATGCGGTCTGCGCTTTTCTGGCAAAGCAGATGGTCGGCGATCATCTCAAAGTAGTAACTACACTGCATGGCACCGATATTACAGTGCTAGCGCAGGACGAATCGCTCAAGGACCTGATCCGCTTGGCGATTAATGAAAGTGATGCTGTGACCGCCGTTTCCAAGGATTTGATCCGTGAAACGCGTGAGCTGCTCGATATTACACGCGACATCGATCTGACGTATAACTTTGTGGATCAGCGGGTATATTATCCGCGCGAAACGCAAGAGCTATGCGAGGATTTTGGCTTCGGTGATGATCGGATCATTATGCACATCTCCAACTTCCGCCCAGTGAAACGGGTCGGTGATGTGGTAGAGGCGTTTGCCCGCATCAATGAGCAGGTACCCTCACGGCTTCTGTTTGTCGGTGAAGGACCCGATTTGCCGAAGATCCAATTCCGTATTCAGGAGCTGGGCTTGACGGAGCGTGTACAGTTTCTCGGCAAGCAGGACGATATTCCACAGGTGATTTCGCTCGCGGACATTCTGATGCTGCCTTCGGAAAAGGAAAGCTTCGGTCTGGTTGCACTGGAAGCGATGGCTTGCGGTGTGCCGACCATCGGTTCGCATGCTGGTGGCATTCCTGAGCTGGTCGTCCACGGTGAAACCGGCTATCTGGCAGAAATCGGCGATACAGAAGCGATGGCAGATTATGCGATCCAGCTGCTGCAACACGACGATCAGATGGAGCAGATGCGTCGCAATTGTATTGCACGCGCACGCCAAGAATTTGGCAATGATCTTATGATGGAAAAGTATGAACAAATATATTACCGGGTACTGGGGCGTCCAACGCCGCAGCCTTCTCCGGTACGGGGCTGATATTACGCAATGGTACAATGGAAATGGGTAGACGCGAAAACGGCGGAACAGGGACTTTCCCTGCTCCGCCGTCTCGCCGATCACGGATATGAAGGTTATTTTGTCGGTGGCTGTGTACGCGATGAGCTGCTTGGTCGACCGATTAACGATATGGATATAGCAACGAACGCAACACCAGAGCAGGTGATTGACCTGTTTGAACATACAGTGCCAACGGGGATTGCGCATGGCACGATCACGGTCATTGTAGACGGTGAGCATTTTGAGCTGACGACCTACCGTACAGAAAGTCAGTATGTGGACCATCGGCGTCCAGAGCAGGTAGAGTTTGTCAGCGATCTGTATGAGGATTTGCGTCGTCGTGATTTTACGATGAATGCGATTGCACGCGGATTGAACAATGAATACGTGGACCCTTTTCACGGTCAGGATGATTTGGGAAAAGGAATCATTCGTTGCGTAGGTGAAGCGGAGGAACGATTTGAAGAGGATGCGCTACGTATGGTACGTGGGATTCGCTTCGCTTCAGTATTTGATTTTGAACTGGAAGAGAAGACGTGGCAGGCGCTGGTGTATCGCCGTGAGCTGATCTCTTATATCGCTACCGAGCGCATTCGGGTAGAGATGGAAAAGATGATCGCTGGACCGCATCCGTATAAAGGGATTGAATTGCTGCGCAGTAGTGGACTGGTCGAGCATATGAAGATGCAAGTGCCTTGTCCGCCGCAGCGCCCAGAGCTGCTGAAGCGTCTGGATGATCTGACAGCAGTGAAGCTGAACCTGCGGGTGCAAGAACTGGACAGTGGCAATTCTGATTTGCAGTCTTTATGGGAACAGGTAGTGATCGATCGTTCGCTGCTCAGTTGGACGTTGATTGCGATGTCGCTCGGATTGAATGGCGATAATGTGCGTCAGACGATGAAGGAATGGACATTTGCCAATGTGTTTACCGACAAGCTGAGTCGGTTGATTCGGCTGCATGAATGGTTAAACGAAGAGTTGTCATCGACAGCCGAACCACAGTGGACAACGGAGCAGGTCTATCGCATCTGGACAGCGGGCGTGTTAAATCATGGACGCGAAGCAGCTGTGCACTGGCTGCTGCTGTACAATGTATTACCGGAAGCAGGAACGATACCGCCAATACATTATATTGCTGCTCATGCACTGGAATGGCTGTCTGCTCAAAAAGTTTGGAGTCTCGCTGATGTCAATGTTAACGGACAGCAAGTGCTAGCGGCGCTGGATACGCGCGGCGGTGCATGGCTGGGACAGCTGATGAACGAGATTTTGCTAAAAGTGGCAGTTGGCGATCTAGCGAATGACACGGATTCAATCGTAGCATACGCCGTCCAACGACACCGGGAAGGAGAGCAGGCATAATGCGCGACGAACAACTGCTGGAATTGCTGACGGCGCGTCCGGGTGAATATATTTCCGGCGAGGAGATTAGCCGCCTGATGTCAGTAAGCCGTACGGCGATCTGGAAAGGCATTAACCGGCTCAAGGAGCAGGGATATGAATTTGACTCTGTTTCCCGTAAAGGCTATCGGATTGTGCGGTATCCCGACCGTTTTGACGAGGTATCCTTACGATTGCAGCTTAGTAAACGAACATCGTGGGGACAGCCACTGCATCTGCTGGATACGATCGGTTCAACGCAGGATGTAGCACGGGAGCTTGCCGAGCAAGGCGCAATAGAAGGTACGCTGGTTATCGCTGAGGAACAAACGGCGGGTCGCGGACGGCAGGGACGACGGTTTCATTCGCCACCCGGTCGAGGGGTGTGGATGACGGTTGTGATGCGTCCACAGCAGCCATTGCAATATACATCGCAGCTGACGTTGCTTGCAGCGGTGGCAATCTGCCGTGCGCTGCGGAATGTGAGCGGGCTGGACATCGGTATCAAATGGCCGAACGATCTGCTGATCGATGGTCGCAAAGTATGCGGCATTCTGGTCGAATCCGCAGCGGAGGACGGATATGTACGTTATGCACTGGCAGGCTTTGGTATTGATGTGAATTTGGCACCAGAGGATTTGCCGGAGGACGTACGTCCGGTTGCGACTTCGCTACGCATTCAGCGCGGCGAGCCCGTTGATCGTACAGAAGTAGTGACGGCGATTATGAGCGAGCTGGAATCGCTGTACGAATTGTATAATCGGGAAGGCTTTGCGCATATTGCGGCATTATGGGAAGCATTGGCGTTTGCAATCGGCAGCCCAGTGACGGTCAAAACGCTACAAGGTTCGTTACAAGGCATCGCACGCGGGCTTGGACCAAACGGTGAGCTACTGCTAGAACATGCAGATGGACAGATTTTGCCAGTGTATTCCGGTGAAGTCGGCTTCTGAGTGTGGTGTCGTTTATATCGTTGTATGTTGTGTATATCGTATCTTTGCATGCCTTTATGTGGTCTATTCAGTGTAGAGGGTAGCTAGATACGAAATAGAATCTAGGATGACAATTGTTACATGATATTCAATAAATCCTAGTGGTAAAATCGGATATAGGTACGATTCGTAAACAGCTATCTATTTTATCGCGGAAATTAGTGAAATTTGAATGTCACTCTGGTATACTATGCAGGAAGACGGTATCGGCAAGCGCCGAGCCGTACTTTCTCATGTTACGTTGGTGTGAGCTGGCAGGCAAGCACCGGCAGTCTGAACGCGTAACCTTTGCTCGGAAGAGGATGAAACAGACCGTCATCGCGGCTGTGATTCGGAATCTGACCATAGAGCATACAGTAGCCCTATACAGCATTGGGATTCGATTTTCCGACACTGCATAGGCTTATGGAAAAGTCTGTGACTTTTCTGACTGATGGGAAGCGGAGGGCTGATTATGCTGGACAGGCTGGAGTGTGAACTCCATACATCCGGCAATTCTGCTATGAATCCAATCATCGTATCCAATGAGATACGCAGATGAAGCGAGGTGTTGGCTATATTCAATTCTGCTCTGAGCCTTATGGGACCGAGACAGAAGAGATGATCGCAAAGTGACTCTTTTTTGGACTCAGGACCTTTTTCGCACAAGACGAAAAGGTTTTTTATTTTGTCCAAAAACTATTTTGAATACAAAGGAGCCTGATGTCACATGGCAGCCAAAACGCCGCTGAATATTGTAAAAATGAAAAAAATGAAATCCGAGGGCATTCCGATTACGATGGTAACCGCCTATGATTACCCGACCGCACGACTGGCTGAGGAAGCCGGGCTGGATATGCTGTTGATCGGGGATTCGCTGGGCAATGTAGTGCTCGGCTACGATTCCACCATTCCGGTCACCGTAGACGATATTGTCTATCATTCCAGAGCGGTGGCGCGGGGCGCACAATCTACTTTTATCGTCGCGGATTTGCCGTTTATGACCTATCACGGGAGTATAGATGAAACATTGCGCAACGTGAAGCGCATTATGCAAGAAGGGCATGCCCATGCGATCAAGCTGGAGGGCGGTGCTGAGATTGCCGATACCGTAGCTGCGATCACGCGCGCAGGTGTGCCAGTACTGGCGCATATCGGTCTGACGCCACAATCGGTGCATCAGATTGGTGGGTATCGCATTCAAGGGAAAGATGAGCAAGACGCCCAACGTCTGCTGAATGATGCAAAGGCACTGGAAGCAGCTGGCGCGTTCGGTGTAGTACTAGAATTGGTGACGGAAGATACGGCTGCTCGTATTACTGGTGAGCTGTCGATTCCAACCATCGGTATCGGTGCAGGACGCGGCTGTGACGGACAGGTGCTCGTTTTCCACGATGTGGTGAAATATACTGACAGTTACCGCGACAAGCGCTTTGTTAAAACGTACGCGGATATTGGGACGACGATTCGTACCGCATTGGAGCAATATGTCAGTGAAGTGAAAGACCGTGCGTTTCCGGCGGAGCAACATGTGTTCAATCCAGATGAAAAAGCACTGGATTCCTTGTATGGACAACAACGGAAGGTGGAGAATTTATCGTGAAAGTAGTACGCAGCATATCCGAAGTCAGACAGCAAGTTAAACATCTTCGCGGAGAGCGTTCCAGCAATGGACATGAAGCGACCGTTGGATTGGTACCGACAATGGGCTTTTTGCATGATGGACATGCCAGTCTAATGCGCCGTGCCAAACAGCACAATGATATTGTCGTGATTAGTATTTTCGTCAATCCGATTCAGTTTGGACCGAATGAGGATTTTGAACAATACCCACGCGATGAACAGCGCGATTTAGCATTGGCAGAACGCGAAGGCGTGGACATCGTGTTTATGCCGGGCGTCGACGATATGTATCCAACACCGACCAAAACGCATGTGAGTGTTGCCGATCTGACCGATTCTCTATGTGGCGCTTCGCGTCCGGGTCACTTTGACGGTGTATCGACGGTGGTGACCAAGCTGTTCAATATTGTGAAGCCAGATGCTGCTTTCTTTGGCGCGAAGGATGCGCAGCAGGTCGCTGTCATCAAGCAAATGGTTGTCGACCTGAATATGGATATTGAGATTGTGCCATGCCCGATCATTCGCGAGCAGGACGGACTGGCGCTCAGCTCACGCAATGTGTATTTGTCAGACGAGGAACGCAGTCAGGCACTGGTTCTGTCACGTTCCTTAGAGCTGGTTAAGCAGCGTATCATGGAACAGCCGCATATGACTGCTGGTGATGTTCGTGCCATGCTGCGCAGCGAGATTGGTACATCGCCTATTGCAGTGATCGACTATGCTGAGATCATGACGTTTCCACACTTGGAGACACTGGCAGATACAACGGTCGTCGGTGACCTATCGTCCGAGATCATTATGGCGCTGGCTGTCAAATTCGGCAAAACGCGTCTGATCGACAATGTGATTATGGAAACGAAAGGGGTTGCCCTGCATGTATAGAACAATGATGAAATCCAAAATCCACCGCGCTACCGTTACCGAGGCAAACCTCAACTACGTTGGCAGTGTTACGATCGACGAAGATCTGATGGATGCCGCCGATCTGCTGGAAAACGAGAAAGTACAGATCGTGAATAACAACAACGGCGCACGTCTGGAAACGTACGTGATTGTCGGTCCACGCGGAAGCGGTGTGATCTGCCTGAACGGTGCAGCTGCCCGTTTGGTGCAACCCGGCGACAACGTGATCATTATCTCGTATGCTACAGTCGATAATGCGGAAGCGAAGGAACATCGCCCCACTGTCGTATTCGTGGACGAGCAGAACAAAGTCGTAATGGAAGCCCACAAGGAAGTTCACGCGACGATTGTCTAAAGCAAAGTCAGCCGATGAATGGTTTTGAACCGTGATTTGGCTAGAGATAAGCTTCAACGTAAATATAGAAAAAAGGAATGCCTGCTATATAAGCAGGCATTCCTTTTTATTTTGTCATTCCCCTGTCGATGTGATACCCAATGTTGCTCGTTCCTGTTTATATCTGTCTTACTATACTTTAAAGCGTCCAATCAACCCATTCAAACGCTCAGACAACCCAGCTAAATGATTCGCTGAATGATTCACATGCTCCATAGCTGCTTGCTGCTCCTCAGCGCCTTCGGTAACTTGCTCGAAGCGACGGGCAGACTGACGCGTGATCGCTTCCATTTCGTCAACTGAGACAAGCATTTGCTGCGAAATCGCAGATATTTCGGAGGAGGATTCAGATACTTGATGAAGCTGCGCTGCCACCTCACCGAGACGATGGTGAATATGTTCAAACGATTGTCCGGCATGCTGTACTACATTCATACTCGTATACGTTTCTGTCCGATTGACTTCCATATGCCGATGCAGCTCACCGATCTCACGCTGCATCGCGGTTACGATCTCAGCCACTACAGAAGCGGAGGATTTGGATTGTCCAGCCAATTTCTGTACTTCACCAGCAACGACAGCAAAGCCCTGTCCATGCTCACCCGCACGAGCAGCTTCGATGGAAGCGTTCAGTGCAAGCAAATGTGTCTGACTAGCAATATCATTAATCAACTGCAAAATGCCTTCAATGCGGTCGGAATGCTGCTGAAGCTGCCCTGTTGCAGCTGCCATCTGATCCGACGATTGTGTGATCGCTTCCATCTGTGACACCGCTTGTCCGATGGCTTGTTTACCTTGAACACTTTGCTCCAGCGTATCACTGGATCGATCAGAGACGATATTGACGGCTTCCGCAATGCGCTGCATTCCGCCATTCACTTCGTTCATACCATGCTGCATTTCAATGGCGTGAGCAGCTTGCGTCTGCGTATCGGCTGACGTCTCGTGTACATGACCCGCAATCGTACGACTCGTATCCGAGGTGCTGCGAGATTGCTCCGAAAGACCAATAGCAGCTTGCTGAAGTTCCTGTGCACTATCGCGAATACCGACAATAACATTGCGTGTATCGGCAACTAGCCTACCAAACGAAGCGGACAATTGCCCAATTTCATCCTTGCTGGTTGTACGAATCTCAATCGTCAGATCGCCTTCATTCACCCGATGAATATCCTCGTTCAATCGTCGGAGTGGACGAATAAGATAACGTGCAAGAATGTACACAAGCAGCAGGCTTACAAGCAGGATCAGCAGGGAGACGATAAGTGTCGTTTGCTTGGACTTCTGCATCAATTCATAAATATTGGTCGCATCCAGATCGGCACCTAGCACGCCAATCGTTTGTCCGGCTGCATTTTTGATCGGTACAAAGGAGGTAATAATTGCGCCATACTGATCTTTGGTTAGATCGCCTACGGCAGGCTGTCCGGTGTTCATTACCTGCTGCATAGCGGGATACACTTCCTCCTCGACTGTCCCCAGTGGAGAAAAATCATCCTCAGATACGTCTTGCGGCGCACCATCTACAATGTAGACATATTGCTCTTGACCGTTGTTCATCGTGCGATTCATTGTATAAATATAGCGGAAGCCATTATCCTCGCGTAGTTGATTCAGCTGCTGACGAAGCTTGGTATAATAAGCTGTCTCGCCACCTTCGCGAGCTGGAATGGCAGAATACTGTACCGGATCGATCAATGCGCTTGCTCGGAGAGCAACCTGTTCAGCCTGTGTGCCAATAGACTGAGTCACTAATGAATTTGAGGATTGATAGACCGTCAATCCCACAATGGCAAACCCAATCACGATCAAAACGGAGAAACATACAATCATTCTTGCAAGTAAGCTGTTCAATAAAATATCTCCTTTGGAATATAAGCGCTTGATTAGGATGATATATGCAGGGGTATAGTGCTTAGTAATCAACGCAGCAAGGTATTTATACTTAATATAATCTAGCAGACGGCGAGTGTAAATCATTGCTTGGCTGGTATCTACAAATTGCGAACCATTCCGAGGTGTTTACACAAACCTGTGGAACAACCGTTCGATTTGGGGTATACTGTAATCATTCATAAACGCCGAAGCAGGGTGATACTGTGCGAGCCGATTCGCGCCCGGTATCACCTTTTGTTGTGGGTGCGTGTGGTTGATTTTCAAAACTGCGGTCTTCTGGTATGCTGATAGTTGAGTATGTTTACACCAGGATCAGACAACTGCAGGGAAAGGATTTAGACATCCATGAAATTTGCTGTACTGGATTTTGAAACAACAGGAACCCAATCGACGGATGATATTATCCAAGTGGGACTTGCCATTATAGATCATGATTCAACCATTTCACAGGTATACAGTTCGATGGTGAAGCCGTCCGTCTCCATTCCGGCTTTTATCAGTGGATTGACTGGCATTAGCAATGACGATGTGAAGGACGCGCCGGAGCTCGACGATGTGATGCTGGATATGATCCCGCTGCTGGAGGACGCTGTACTAGTCGGACACAATGTAGGCTTTGACCTCGGCTTTTTGCAGCGTGCGCTGGATCGTACGGGTTATTTGCCTTTTACAGGTCGCGTGCTGGATACGATGGATTTCCTACGCATTTTCTTTCCGAATCTGCCTAGTTATCAGCTGAGCATGGTCAGCAGCTCGCTCGGCTTTCAGCATGACCGTCCGCATCAGGCGGATAGTGATGCGCTGGCGACGGCGTATGTTTTTTTGAAATGTATTGAGGAGCTGAACGAGCTGCCGCTCATTACCGTGCAGCGATTGTCTGAGCTGTTCGACAATCAGGATAGCGATCTAGGCTGGTATTTTGACGGGGTGCGTATGGAGCGTGAAGCGCAGCCGGTACAAGATTTGGACAGCCATCGCTTTTATCGTCAGTTAGCTCTAAAAGTAGGCGATTGGATCGATATTCCGTCCGCCGAGGATGAACGTGGCAATATGCCGCTGGCGGATACATCATTTGAAGAGTTTTTGCAGCAGGTGAAGGATAATTTGCGTAAGCTGCTGCCGGATTATGAAGAACGTCAGCCTCAGAACCATATGTTCGACGAGGTTATTCGAGCATTATCCGATGATAAGCATCTGCTGATCGAGGCAGGCACTGGAACAGGCAAATCGCTCGGCTATTTGCTGCCATCCATTTACCATAGCGTGAAGAACAGTGAGCGCGTCATGGTTAGTACGCATACGATCAATCTACAGGAGCAACTGCGTGAGCGCGATGTTCCGCTGTTGACGCAGGTGATTCCGTTTGCCTTTCGTGCTGCCGTGTTCAAGGGCCGACAGCATTATTTGTGTCTGCGCAAATTTGAGCATAAAATAAATACAAAAGAATTCCAGAGTCCGAAGGAAGATGTGTTGATTGCCGCTCAGATGATTGTCTGGCTGACCGCTACTGAAACCGGAGACGATGAGGAATTGAATATGGGCAATCGGGGCGGTGAGTTCTGGGAAACGGTGGCAAGCGATACCGATTCCTGTCTTGGACGCGCCTGTCCGTGGTTTAAGCAATGCTACTATCACCGTGCCAAGCATGAAGCGGGAGCAGCAGACGTAGTGATCACCAATCACTCCAAGCTGTTTACCGACATCAAGGCAGGGCATCAATTGCTGCCTTCCTATGAACGACTGGTCATTGACGAGGCGCATCATTTGGAGGATGTGGCAGGTAAGCATCTGGGTATGCACATGAAATATTTCACATTGGTTCAACCTCTGCTGCGTCTATTCAAGGACAGCAAAAATGGACAGCTTGCCGTGCTTCGCCAGCAGCTGGGATCATCGGGCAGTGAGCGTGGTATGGAATGGGCGATTGCAATTGACAATCTATATCCTGAACTCATAGATGTGAAAGAAGACTGGGATAAGCTGAGCGAGCTGCTGTTTGCGCTTTTGCCACAGCGCAGCGATGCTGCACCAGGCGAAGCAGGTCAGTTTACTCTGCGTTTACTTCCACAGAACAAGCCGGAAGAATGGGAAAAGATTACCGAGTTGGAGAACCGCATTCATATTGCACTCAGTCAGATTGTTCGTCAGGGCGAGCACACGATGGGCAAAATCAAAGAATCCGATGATGTGCTTGTTAACGAAGGGCTGGTTACCGATGTAACTGGGCTGTTCAAGGATTTGGGTGCGGTACGCGATGATTTGCGCCATTTTATCAAGCTGGATAGTGTAGAAACGGTATATTGGTACGAAGCCAATGGCAATTACCGCAGCAAATCGCTGCAAATGTATGCCGTACCGGTCGATGTGAGTCAGCAGCTGAAAGAACACTTTTTTGATAAAAAGAAAAGCATCATTCTTACATCGGCAACGCTCTCGATTGATAAAACGTTCCAGTATATGATCGAGCAACTGGGATTGAAGGAAGCAGAGCAGAACAACAAGCTCAATACGGTGATGTTGGAATCGCCATTTAATTATCGCGAGCAATCACTAGTATTGATTCCGCGCGATTTTCCAAGTCTGAAGGGCAGTGTGGGCGATCAGAATTTTGTAGCTATGCTTGCCGATTCGTTGGCAGACGCTGCGCGGGCGACCCGAGGACGGATGCTGGTATTATTTACCTCATACCGGATGCTCAAGCAGGTGTATGAGCCATTGAAAGAGAATTTATCTACAAGTGAGATTGCCGTATTCGGTCAGGGCGTGGATGGCGGCAGCCGTACCAAGTTGACACGTCGTTTTCAGGAGCATCCTGCTTCCGTATTGCTCGGAACAAGCAGCTTCTGGGAAGGTGTCGATATTCCAGGCGAGGCGCTGACCTGCCTGGCAATTGTGCGGTTGCCATTCCAGCCGCCGAATCATCCGCTCGTAGAAGCCAAAAGTGAACGCTTGAAAAAAGAAAAGAAAAACCCATTTATGAAATTATCCGTGCCGCAGGCAGTGATCCGGTTTAAGCAGGGCTTTGGACGTCTCGTCCGTACGGCAAATGACCGAGGAATCGTACTGATTTATGATACGCGGGTGATTGAGGCTTATTACGGCAGACATTTTCTTTATTCGCTGCCTGGTCCCAAAATGGAACATATGCCAACCCAGCAGATGATTCCCCGTATCGCCGAATGGCTGGAACAACGGCCGCTGGAAGCGGAAGCTGCAAATCAAGAGGGGGAGCAAGCATGAAATCCGAAAAAATATCTGAAGCTGTCGTGCGAAGATTACCTGTCTATTTGAGATATCTGAATGAACTGCATACCCGCGAGGTACCAACGGTATCCTCGCAGGAGCTGGGGCAGAAGCTGGATCTGAATCCAGCGCAAATCCGCAAGGATCTTGCTTACTTCGGCGATTTTGGACGCAAGGGTATCGGTTATGATGTATCGTATCTGATTGAGAAGATTCGTCATATTCTGAAGCTGGATCAGCAGATCAATGTAGCACTGATTGGTGCTGGTAATCTGGGACACGCTCTATCCAACTACAATGCCTATTTGCAGGAAACGATGAAGATTATCGCTGTATTCGATTCCTACGAGCCTAAGGTAGGTAGCAAAATCAATACGTTGACTGTACAGCCAATCAGTGAGTTATCGAACGCGGTAAAAGAACAAAATATCCGCGTAGGTATCATTACTGTGCCGAATACAGAAGCGCAGCGTGTTGCTGATCAGCTGGTGGAAGCGGGCATTGAGGCGATTTTGAATTTTGCACCGATTATTTTAAGAACACCACCGCATGTGCGTGTGCATACAGCTGATTTTACGACTGATCTGCTCAGTTTGGCATACTACCTTGAAGATGGAAAGGAATTAGAAGTCAATGAACAACTCTCCGAGTAAATGGATGATCAAAAACGGTATTTTCGCTGTACCCAACGCCGAAAAGCCAGTATTGCATGGCTACATGGTCGTTGAGGATGACCTGATTACGTATATTGGTGAAGAGGAGCCGCAAGTAGGCGATGACGTTGCCATTGTAGACGGACGCCACCAATTCTTCATTCCTGGTCTGGTGAACAGTCACGGTCACGCGGCGATGTCATTGCTGCGCGGCTTTGGCGACGATCTGGCGCTGCAAGTATGGTTGCAAGAGAAAATGTGGCCAATGGAAGCTAAATTTACGAGCGATGATGTATACACAGGAACCGCATTGTCGGTACTGGAAATGCTCAAAGGCGGCACCACCACATTCCTCGATATGTACGACCGTTCCGAGCGTGTAGCGGAAGTGGTAGAGCAATCCGGTATGAGAGCCGTACTGATGAGAGGCGTTATCGGTCTGTGTTCAGAAGAGGAGCAAAAGCAAAAGCTGAACCAATCGATCCAATTCGTACGTGATTGGCACGGCAAAGCAGACGGACGTATCACCACTATGATGTCTCCGCATGCACCGTACACTTGCCCACCTGCATACATTGAACAATTCGTACAAGCTGCACACGATCTGGATGTGCCGCTGCATACACATATGTCCGAAACGATTGCCGAAGTCGAGCAAAACGTACGTGATTACGGTTTGCGTCCGGTTGCTCATTTGGAAAAGTTGGGCATGTTCACACGTCCAACGCTACTTGCACATGCTGTGCATCTGAATGATGAAGAGATTGCTACACTGGCGGCTCACAAGGTTACGGTTTCCCATAATCCGGGTAGCAACCTGAAGCTTGCTAGCGGTGTGGCACGTGTACCAGATCTGCTGAAAGCAGGCGTGGTCGTATCTCTCGGTACAGATGGTCCTGCCAGCAATAACAATCTGGATATGTTTGAGGAAATGCGTCTGGCTGCACTGATTCACAAAGGTGTATCCGGCGACCCAACTGCTGTACCTGCATCGGAAGCGCTGCGTATGGGTACGGAATATGGTGCTCAATCGGTATTCCTGAACAATACAGGTACATTCAAGGTCGGCATGAAGGCGGATATTACGTCGCTCAATATCGATCAGCCACATTTCCTGCCGTTTACTGATTTCATTTCTCATACTGTATATTCTGCATGTGCCAAAGATGTGCTGCATGTATGGGTTGATGGGAAACAGCTGATCAAGGATGGCGTATCCTTGACACTGGACGAAGAGAAAATTCGTCGTGAAGCACAATCGGCATTTGAAGGCTTGCTTACACGCTGACCGAAAGCGTAACGATACAGAAAGGATGGCGTGTCTTGCGAAATTTGGGAACGGGTAAATGGATTGCGATTATCATTACAGTGATCGGTCTGATCATCTTGGGTGTGAACCAGTTTTATGTACATGTGATGGCGAAGCCGTGGAGTCAGGAGCAGGCGGCGCTAGAAGTAGCACAGCAGAATGCCAAGCTATCTGCGGTAACGACCAGCTATCATTCCGTCTGGAATGACAAGTCCATCTACTGGGTCATTCAAGGTCAGAACGATCAACAGCAGGATGTGATGGTCTGGGTAAAATTCAACACAGACGGCACACCAGCGCAAGGAAACAATGCTGTGCATGTCGAGAAAACCGCCGGTACAGTCACCCAGCAGCGAGCGATGGAACTGCTGCAAAATGATCTGCCTGGCGCGGAAGCCGTTCGCGCGGTTCCCGGCTCGTATAACGGCAAATACGCTTGGCAAGTGTTTGCCAAGTCTGGCGAGACGTATTATTATGTATTCTACAATTTCCGCGATGGCACCAAGCTGGGCGGACCGATGCAGCTGCCAAGCACGCTTACTCCATAATGTGAGCTGAAGTAGCTGTATCGTAAATAATGATTATAACGTAGGAAAAGAATCCAACGATCTTCGCAGGTATGCGGAGCGGTGGATTCTTTTTTGGTTAGGAGAGATAGGTTGCTTTAAAACGGAATGCGTTAAACATAATTTTTTTGTTGAGTTTGTTATTAAGATAGAACATTTTGACTCTGAACGTATAGTGCTTTGGTTTTAAGATAGGATGTTATACATGTAAAGATAGCGTATTTTGACTTTTCAAACAGAACGTTTCAACATGGAAGGTACAACGCTTTGGTTTTGTCATCCTTCTTTAGGCGTAACAAGGCTAGATCAGACGGTTACACCCGCGACAGCTGACCTTCTCCTGTCGCACCGCCAGAGGTATCCAGTACAATCGCATTGACCCCATTCAGGAAAGCAAGCCCGCTTGCCTTGATAATATCGGTATCCATCGCTTTACCGGTATACAAACGACCTTCGTATTCCAATTGAATATTGACGCGTCCAATCGCTTCCTGACCGCTGGAGATGCTATTGATTTTGTAATGCTTCAATGTTGCCTGCACACCGGTCAGTGCACGGATGGCACCGTACATCGCGTCGATAGGACCATCGCCGATAGCGCTGCCTGCGTGTACTTCGCCGCCTTTTTTCAATTGTACCGTTGCTGTTGGGTGCAGACTACCGGTGACGACTTGGAACGTATCCAGCTCATACAGTGCATGATGATCGGAATGCTCAATATGCTGCTCATTCGGCTGATTCAGCAGGAAAAACAGATCATGATCGTAGATTTCCTTTTTGCGGTCAGCCAGTTCCAGATAGCGGGCGAATAATTCCTCAAACTGCTGCTCATCGGCAGCGATATAGCCCAGCTTGGCAATCGCGTTTTTGAAGGCATGGCGACCGGAGCGTGCGGTCAATACCAGTTCCATTTCACCGGCACCGACTTGTTCCGGCGACATAATCTCATATACATTTTTGTCCTTGAGCAGACCGTCTTGATGAATACCGGACGAATGGGCAAAGGCATTTTCGCCAGTGATCGCCTTGTTCACCTGTACGTCCAATCCAGTCAAATGAGTGAGCAGGCGGGAGGTGTTCATAATTTCCTCCGTACGGATACCAGTAGAGCATTGGTAACGCTCCTCGCGTACTTTGAGAGCCATGACCACTTCTTCCAGCGATGTATTACCAGCGCGTTCGCCCAGCCCGTTGATCGTACATTCTACCTTTTGTGCACCTGCACGGATTGCGCTCAGTGTATTGGCAGTTGCCAGACCCAGATCGTTATGACAATGCACGCTCAGCATCACGCTATCATCCAGATTTTTCAGTCGATCATTCAAGCGAGAGATCAGATGACCGAATTCTTCTGGCTCCGCATAACCAACCGTATCGGGTACGTTGATGATCGTAGCACCTGCACGGACGACTGCTTCAATCGTTTGCCATAAATATTCAAATTCCGAGCGTGACGCATCCTCCGTCGAATATTGCACCTGCGGCATCAGAGTGCGTGCATATTTGACTGCATCTACGCCCATCTGCATGACCGCATCGCGGGAACGATTGAATTTCTTCTCCACATGCACATTGGATGTACCCAGCACGATATGAATAAACGGGTTATGTGCATCACGGATACTTTCGTACACGGCATCAATGTCATTTTTGACGGCACGTGCGAGAGCGGTAATATGTGTTTTTTCGCCTGCTTGACGAGCGATATGCTGTACCGCTTCAAAGTCGCCACGAGAGGAAGCGGGGAAACCGGCTTCAATCATATCCACCTGCAATCGCTCCAGCTGGCGGGCAAACTCAATCTTTTGTCGCAAATTCATACGGGCTCCGGGTACTTGTTCACCATCACGCAGCGTTGTGTCCAATACAATAATGTTACGGTTCATAAGTATTACCTCCTGAAATATGGGATGATGGATCTTGCTTGTCATGCAATATGTTGGATGTACATCGATGTTTGTGAACATAAGGTGCAAGTCTAATGCTGCCTATCCATAAGCGCTTGAAATGGATGCTGCAAAGATAAGGGACGCTAACTATAAGCTGTATCTTGTTGATCTATATCAAGCAGGGCTGTTCAACTCCGGAAATTGAACAGCAAAAAGCCCCGTCTCCATAATAGAGACGGGGCATTACCCGCGGTACCACTCTAATTAACCGCCAGCATACAGCGGTTCAGCTTGTTCGATGGCTAACACCATCTATCCCTGTAACGGGGGAACTCCGGCTTGCCCTACATATCAGGCAGCTGTTCATAGACCAGTTCGGAATGATTCACACTGCCGCTTTCCACCACCCAGCGGCTCTCTGTAAGGATCGTCATTCGTACTCTTTCTACTCATCACATTTGTTTGTATCCAAAGTATGTAAATTTGTTACATAATGTAGCACAGACGTTTATCAAAAAGCAAGCGTTTTATAAAAAAAGAAAATCACACGTGAAGATCAAACGCCAACAAAAGCCTGTTCTGCTTCGCTATATTGCGGCAGAACAGGCTTTCTATGAATGCTACACCCGATATTGTATCTACCGATTGACGTTGATTACAGCTTGAACTGTGATACCGTTTCTTGTAATTTCTCCGCCATGCTATGCAGTGTAGCCGTATGCGCAGTACTTTGCTCCAGAAAAGCAAGTTGCTCTTCCGCGGCGGCACTGACACTTTCAGTACCGGAAGCGATGCTGCCGGTTGTGGTGGAGATGTATTCCATCGATTCGACGACTTTGCCAGAGTGACCGGCAAGATGACGTAGAGCTTCGGTTACTTCGCCAATCTCTTGTGTGGTGCGGTCGGTCAGCTTCTTGATCTGTTGGAACAGATCGGTCACAGAGCCAGCAGCAACGGTTCCTTGAGATACCTCGTTCACCATTTCCTTGACCGATTGACTGGCACGCTGGGTTTCATTTTGAATCGCTTGAACCAGTGAACGGATGCGCACAGCAGATTCGTTCGTTTCATTGGACAGCTTGCGAATCTCGGAAGTGACGACTGCGAAGCCGCGTCCATGCTCACCTGCGCGTGCGGCTTCAATAGCAGCATTGAGAGAGAGCAGATTGGTCTGAGTAGCGATGGAGGAGATGGCATTATTGATGTCTTCAATCTCCTCAGAACGTTTACCCAGCGATAAAATGACCGCTTCGATCTGTGTCATCCGGCTTTGAATTTCGTCCATCTGACGCATGACACGATGAATTTCATTTTCGCCTTTGAGGGATTCGCTTTGTGCTTGAGCAGCCGTTTCGCTCGCTTGTTGACTGCTCTGATCGATTTGACCGATATTCGTATTGATCTGATGTACTGCTTGCAGCCCATTTTCCACGGTGGATACTTGGTTACTGGTATTGTTGGACAGCTCATACATAATGCCTGCCACATGTTCGGCAGCTTTGCCCGTTTCAGCCGTGCCACCAGCAACTTCGCGCGAAATGGTGATGACTTGATCGGTACTGCTGTTGATCTCATGTACTAGATTGCGCAGATTGTTTTTCATCAGGTTGAAGGAAGCGGCGAGCTGTCCAATCTCGTCCTTATGCTTCACCTGGACATCATCCATATTGAGTTCGCCATCAGCGATCATTTTGGCATTGCGAGACAGTGCTTTGAGTGGGCGAGAGATCAGACTGGAGATCCATGAACCGATCAGAATAGCCAGTACAAAGGTCAAAATGGTAACGATAATCGCAGTCCAACGAGTATTTAGAATCGTCTGCTCGCTGTTGGCGCGCGCTTGATTCATTAGAGCATCTTGTTCATCGGAGAACTGCTGGGCAAATTTGACGATCACGCCGCCCATCGGAATCAGGCTGGTTTTGATATTCAGATACGATTGTGAGATTTGTGTAGGTGTCAGCTGCAATAACTGCTCTGAGCTGGTTTTGTAAAAATCATTCATTTTGACGAGATAATCCAGTTGCTGGACATCATGCTCGTCGGTTACTTTGCTTTTCATACTGGTCAAAATATCAGCGGTTTGCTTGTTCGCCAGCATCAGCTCGGAGCCGTAATACGTATCCCGACTCAGCATATAGGTGAGCATATGGCTATTCTGCACGGTCGCGTAAAATTTTAAATTATCCGCTTCCGATTTGAGCGCTACATAGCGATCTAGAATATCATTGGTCGTACTGTGGATTTTGTTCAGGGACATAATATAAATGACGCCTGCGCTGCCGGCGATCAGGGCAATCGCAAGAAAGGATATCAGCATTTTTTGCAGAATGGACAATTTCATAGGCGGTGGCTCCTTCGTATGGGATCAGACAGCGGCATCATTGCCATTTAGCGATATATGCTTCGACATTATCTTTGTTGACAAGCTCATACGGCACCATAATCTGCTTTTGAACAGTTTGCCCAGCAGCGGCGGCGATAGCGGCTTTGACTGCCTGATTACCTTGCTCTGGTGCATTTTGGAATACCGTTACCTGCAATCGTCCTGCTTTGACGAATTCCAGCGCATCCATCGTGGCATCGACACCGGCAAAGATCATATCTTTATCCTTGTTATCCAGCTGCGCCGCAAGCATGGCACCGATAATCATTTCATCGTTATTGGCAACTACTGCGTTGATTGTTGTACCGGAAGACAACCATTTTGCCATCAGCGCCATGCCTTGTGCACGATCATAATTAGCAGTGTCTTCAAGTACCACGTTCATGTTTGGATATTTGGCAATGATGTCCTTGTTCCCTTTGGTGCGGTTGATTTGTGCTTCTGTTCCCATTTCGCCGTTCATAATGGCGACATTGCCTTTGCCGTTCAATAACTTAGCAACCGCCTCCATTTGCATCGTACCCGCAGTTGTAGAATCGGAGCCAACATAGGAGGTAGCGTTATCCACCGATTTGTAATACCGGTTTACAACGATAATCGGAATATTGGCTTTATTGGCAAGGGCGATGGATTGGTCGGCACTGCTTTCGTCCGTAGGAATGAGCACGATTGACTTCACACCATCACTAATAAATTGCTGAACTTGTTTGACCTGAGTAGCTGTATCATTTTTGGCATCCACATAGCTCACTGGTACATTTTGCTTGGTAGCCGCAACTTTCATACCCTGCGTAATATAGCTGACAAATTTGTCGCTCATATCGAAGATGGCAATACCAATCTCAGCTTTGCCGCCAGCGGACGAGCTAGCAGCAGTAGAGGATGCAGGGCTGGTTGCAGACTCTGTACTGCTAGAAGTGGAAGAACAAGCAGCAAGCCAGAATACCATTAAACAGCAAAGCATGGATAATAAAAAGCGGCGTGATCTCATGGCGTAACCCCCATCAATATAAAATAAATAAAGCGCTTACAATCGATACAACCTTTGGATGCTGAAAAGGAAGATGCGACCGCCTACATCCATGTCATTTCTGACACAGCGGAGTAAACTTGCACAATGCTGTGCGAAAGCGGTAGTATAGTCATACATCCTTTTCGGAGTCTAAAATACAGGTTGTTTTCCTTGATGACTAAGTTATCGACTTGTATGAAGATTTAATGAATAGCCATTTCGACAAAAAAACAAAAAATCCGAAACTTTCCGCCCTGCGTACAACAGAGAAGAGAGTTCGGATTTTGCTTTATCTAAAAAAGGCTATATGTTTAGAAAGAAATGGCTCCGAATGGAAAAGAAATGGTTCCCAGTAAAGCAGCTGTTTTCTTTATACGATGGTGCATGTACAAGCAATATTATGTAAACGTTCATAGAGTTGCCTTATAAATGCGTAAAACCGTGTGATATACTAGGATTATCTGCAAATTGTGTAAAAATTTTAAACAAAGCAAAAAAACCTGTCGTTTTTGTGTTATCGAAAGGTTATGGTGTGCCGAAATAAATGTATAGCCTGCTACAGAACATCACGAAGCAAGCACACTCACAAAGGAGGACGTTTATGAAGCTCCGGGCTTTGCCTGTTATTATTACAGTCGTCGTCTCAATTGCCTTGTTATTTGGGGGATGGTTTACGTATCGTCAGTTGACCCTTCACAATCCACTGATGAATATTGTGAACTCTTACCCTGGTGTAAATTCAGCTCAGGTATCCATTAACCAGAAAGAGGTAGCTTTGAAACTCGATCTGAAACCGGAAACGGATTTGGGCTCACTTGTTCAGACCTTAAACAAACAAAGTGCCGATATTATCGGTGCTCGTACCCTTAAACTTGAAGTGATTGACCATTCAGATGATACGCTGAATCAAATCTGGGAAAACGCCATGTTCCCGATTTCTCAAGCGATGGCGAACCGCCAATATACTGATATACCTAAGACGTTACAACGTATAGCGAGCAGTAACAATGGCATTACTGCCAAAGCCGAGATGGATGACCGGAATGTATATGTATCTTTGAGCAATGGGAAAGCAAGTAAATTTCTCATATTGCCACTAGGTGCTCAAGCCACGGGAGGGAATGCCTAATGCCGAAATGGACCAAAGAAGTCGTCGTCGGATTCGTACCTGTTTTACTGATTTTTCTCGCTTTTATCGGTTATAACATCGTACCGTTGCTGTTGATTGCTGCTGTCATTGGCGGTTTGCTGCTATTTATGCAGATGCGTGGCGGGCTTGCCGTTGGTGCGAGTCAGGAACGCGGTCGGAAAAAGAACGGTCCAGTCAAGCTGACCTTTGAACAGATCGGCGGTCAGGAAAATGCCAAGCGTGAATTGCGCGAAGCACTGGACTTTCTCGTGCGTCATGATGAGATTAACAAATTCGGTATTCGTCCACTAAAAGGTATCCTGTTAACAGGTCCTCCGGGAACCGGTAAAACGCTGATGGCAAAAGCGGCAGCGCATTATACCAACTCTGTATTCGTTAGCGCATCCGGTAGTGAATTTGTAGAAATGTATGTCGGCGTCGGTGCTGGTCGTATCCGCGATCTCTTCAAGGATGCCCGTACTCGTGCCGCTCGTGAAAATAAACAAAGTGCAATTATTTTTATTGATGAAATTGATGTGATCGGTGGTAAACGTGAAGGCGGTCAACAGCGTGAGTATGATCAGACGCTGAACCAGCTGCTAACTGAGATGGACGGCATTTATAGCAACGAAGCGCCGCGCATCTTGATCATCGCTGCAACCAACCGTAAGGAAATGCTAGATAGCGCACTTCTGCGTCCGGGTCGTTTTGACCGTCATATTCAGGTGGATCTGCCGGACAAAAAAGGTCGCAAACACATTCTTGAGCTGCACGCTGCGAACAAACCAATGGCGGATGAAGCCAATCTGGATAAACTGGCAGAGGAAGCGTATGGATTTTCCGGTGCACAGCTGGAGAGTGTCATGAACGAAGCCGCGATCTACGCGATGCGTCAAAATGAACAAACCATCTCCCAGCGCCATATGTCGATGGCGATTGATAAAGTGATGATGGGTGAGAAAACCGACCGCGAGTCCAGCACCGAGGAGAAAAAGCGCGTAGCGCTGCATGAACTTGGTCACGCAATCATGGCAGAGGTTGTTCGTCCGAATAGTGTTGGTCAGGTGGCACTTAGCCCTCGTGGACAGGCACTCGGTTATGTGAGACATAACCCACAACAAGAGCAATATCTGTATACGAAGCCATTTTTGGAGGAGCAGATCATGATCGCTCTTGCTGGCTCCGCTGCAGAGGAAATGTATTATGAAGGACGCAGCACTGGATCGCGCGGTGACTTTGATCAGGCGCTCAATATTGTGCAGACCATGGTAGAAGCGGGTCTGACCAAGCTGGGCATCGTAACGATCAATATGGTACCGAAAGAATTGCTAATGAAAGAAAGCAATGCGATTCTAGAGCAACTGGGCGAGCGCACGCGTGAATTGCTAGAGCAACGCCGTCACATTTTCGACAGTTCGCTCGACATTTTATTGCGTGAAGAAGTGCTGTCCGGTGATCAATTCCGTGAACAGTTCAAGAAAAGTTCAAATGTACCGGCTTAATTCACAAAGCCGGTACTTTTTTTTTACTTTTCGGCTGTGCTACGGTATTATTAGATGTTGGAGATTATATAGAAGCCCGGCATTTTTCATTCATCGTTTTCGCGCATTCATAAGTGACGGCAATCGTTGGGAATGGCGTTTGCCATGACCGGATTTGCTTTAAATACAGCTTGAGAAGGAAATGAAAATGTGAAGGGCTGCATGGTATCCGGCAATGTCCAGAACAGGCAGCTTGCATACCGTATTGAATATTGGAAGGGTGGAGTATACAGCATGAATTTTAAAAGAGTCGGCGTCATTGGCGGCGGTACAATGGGTCAAGGTATCGCAGAGATGCTATCCAAAAAAGGCATCGAAGTATTGCTGGTCGAGAAAAACCAAGAGAAGTTGGATAACGCTTGGTCCATGATCGAAACGAGTCTGGATAAGCAAATGGAAAAATGGGCACTGACCCAAGCAGAGAAAAAACTAATTCTGGGCAAAATCCAGAAAGTGACACACTTTGCTGATCTGGGTTCTTGTGAGCTTGTTATCGAAACGATCAGTGAAGATCCAGAAGCGAAAAAAGAAGTGTTTGCTCAACTGGACCAAGTATGTTCCAGCAGCGTTATTCTGGCAAGTAACACATCTACACTGAGCTTGACGGAACTGGCAAGTTCGACAAAATATCCAGAGCGCGTGATCGGTCTGCACTTTATCTATCCGGTATCCAAAATCGATCTGGTAGAAATCATCCGTGGTTTGCGTACATCCGACGCTACATTTGAACAAACCAAGCAATTCGTGGAAGAAACGGTAGAGAAAAAAGGAATTACCGTTTACGAATCCCCAGGCTTCGTAACAAGCCGCATCATCTGTCTGCTGATCAATGAAGCACTGCATGTACTGGAAGAAGGCGTTGCTTCCGCTGAAGATATCGACGATGCAATGCGTGTCGGCTACCAATTCCAATATGGTCCACTGGAAATGGCAGACCGCTTCGGTCTGGATTCCGTCAATGCAGCGCTGGAGCGTATGTTCCGCGAATACGGCGAACTGAAATATCGCCCAGCCATCATCCTCAAAAAGATGGTTCGTGCAGGCAGTCTCGGCGTAAAAACAGGCGAAGGCTTCTTCAAGTATGACAAGGATGGTGACCGGATATGAAAGTACTCGTAATTAACTCAGGTAGTTCCTCACTGAAATACCAACTGTATGATATGACCGATGAATCCGTACTGGCAAAAGGTCTTGTAGAACGGATCGGAATGGATTCTTCTATTCTGACACACAAGCCAACCGGCAAGGATGAAGTAACCGAAGTAAGCGAGATTCTGGAGCACAATACCGCAATCCGCAAAGTTATCGACAAATTGACTGACAGTGTACACGGCGTTGTATCCAGCGTTAGCGAAATCAACGCAGTCGGACACCGCGTCGTACACGGTGGCGAGTTCTTCAAAGAGTCCGCGATTGTGGATGAGCAAGCGAAAAAAGACATCCGCGCACTGATCGATCTGGCACCGCTGCATAACCCAGCTGCAATCATGGGTATCAACGCATCCGAGATCAATATGCCGGGCGTACCACAGGTTGTCGTATTCGACACAGCGTTCCACCAAACAATGCCAGAGCGCTCATACCTGTATGCTATCCCAAGAGTACTGTACAACAAATACAAAGTGCGCCGTTACGGTTTCCACGGCACTTCGCACTATTATGTTAGCCATGCGGCAGCCGAGTTCTTGGGCAAACCATTGGAAGATCTGAAAATCATCACAGCACACATCGGTAACGGTGGTAGTCTGACTGCCATCCAAGGTGGCGTATCTGTTGATACTTCCATGGGTATGACTCCGCTGGAAGGTCTGATGATGGGTACACGTAGTGGCGATCTTGACCCTGCTATCGTGCCTTACGTAATGAACAAAGAAGAGCTGACGGTTAGCGAAGTTAACCTGATGTTGAACAAGCACAGCGGTCTGCAAGCGATCTCCGGTATCAGCAGCGATATGCGCGAAATTACCGATGGTCTGGAAAAAGGCGATCCGCACGCAACACTGGCATTTGAAATGTACGAATACCGTCTGCGCAAATACATCGGCTCCTACGCGGCAGCGATGAATGGTGTAGATGTACTCGTATTCACCGCTGGTGTAGGTGAAAACTCTGCAATTGTGCGCAAAGCTGTTTGCGAAAACTTGAGCTATCTGGGAGTGGAAATCGACGAGGAACTGAACAAAATCCGTTCCGGCGATCCGCGTCGCATCTCCACACCAAATTCCAAAGTAGAAGTGCTGGTTGTTCCTACGAATGAAGAATTGGTTATCGCTCGCGATACTTATAAACTCATCAACAAGTAAGAACAGCAGCCACGCATAGACAAGGGGAGAATATAGGAATGTCCACTAAAACCGTTATTAAAAAAGTCAATGAGCATATTGGCGAATCGGTAACGATTGGAGCTTGGATCAACAACAAGCGTTCCAGCGGTAAAATTCAATTTTTGCAGCTGCGTGATGGTACAGGATACATCCAAGGCGTTGTCGTAAAAAGTGAAGTGCCAGAGAGCGTTTGGAATGATGCGAAAAGCCTCACGCAAGAAAGCTCGCTGTATGTAACAGGTGTTATTCGTGAAGAACCGCGCAGTAAATCCGGTTTTGAAATGACCGTTACTGGTATCGAAGTGCTTCATATTACGTCTGAATACCCGATTACACCGAAAGAGCACGGCATCGACTTCCTGATGGATCATCGCCACCTGTGGCTGCGTTCCACTAGACAGCGTGCGGTAATGGTCATCCGCGCCGAAATCATTCGTGCGGTTCAGGAATTTTTCAATACGAACGGTTTTACCAAAGTTGATCCGCCGATTCTGACACCGTCTGCCGCAGAGGATACAACCGAACTGTTCCATATCAAATATTTTGACGAGGATGCGTACCTGACCCAAAGTGGACAGCTGTATATGGAAGCAGCAGCGATGGCACTGGGCAAAGTATACTCGTTCGGACCTACCTTCCGCGCGGAGAAATCCAAAACGCGTCGTCACTTGATCGAGTTCTGGATGATCGAGCCGGAAATGGCATTCGTGAATCATGAGGAAAGTCTGGAAGTGCAGGAGCAATTCGTTTCTCACGTCGTACAATCCGTACTGAAAAACTGCCGTCCAGAGCTGGAAACACTGGAGCGCGATGTGACTAAGCTGGAAAACATCACTGGTTCGTTCCCACGCATCACGTATGATGAAGCGATTGAGTTCCTGAAAGGCAAAGGCTTTGACATTCCATGGGGTGACGATTTTGGTGCGCCGCATGAAACAGCGATTGCGGAAGCTTATGACAAGCCAGTCTTCATTACGCATTATCCAAAAGACATCAAAGCATTCTATATGAAGCCTGATCCAAATCGTCCAGAAGTCGTACTGTGTGCCGATATGATCGCACCAGAAGGCTATGGCGAGATCATCGGTGGCTCGCAGCGTATCGACGATCCAGAACTGATGGAGCAACGCTTCAAAGAGCATGATCTGGGCGAAGCTTACCAATGGTACATGGATCTGCGCACGTACGGTACGGTTCCGCATTCCGGTTTCGGTCTGGGTCTGGAGCGTACAGTTGCTTGGATTTGTGGTCTGGATCACGTACGTGAGACAATTGCATTCCCTCGTATGCTGTATCGTCTGTATCCGTAACCTCTGTACTGACACAAGGACAACGGTGGAAGTATAGAAAGGGTGAACAACATGGGCGGAGAACAATGGAAATCATGGGCACAGGGCGCCGCCTATGCCATGGGCGCGCAAACGGCGAATATTCCGTATGCGCTGCTCAAATATTATCAGGCGCTTGATCTAGACGATGCGGAAGCGATGCTGCTATTGCAGCTGCTATCGTTTCGTCAGGTGGAGCATAATGAATTTCCGACACTGGAAGAGCTGGAGTGGCGCACAGGCGCAGCTCCTGCCATCATTGGGGCGCGGATTCAGAAATTAATGAAATCCGGTTTTATCGCTATTGAGGATGAGCAGGACCCGCTGACTGGTGTGCGTTACGAACGCTATGATCTAGGCGGATTGTATGTCAAGCTTGGCACTGTGCTTGCTTCGGAGCAGCAGGAGCGCAATACTGTGATTCGTCAGGCAGAGGAAGCAGCGAAGACACCAGCGGCAAAAGAGGAAGAGCGCGAACGCAACCTGTTCATTATTTTTGAAAAGGAATTTGCGCGTCCTTTATCGCCGATGGAATGTGAAACGATCTCCGGCTGGCTGGATCAGGATCGTTATCCAGAAGAGCTGATTCTAATGGCACTGAAGGAAGCGGTATTCGCAGGCAAACTTCATTTTCGCTATATTGACCGGATTTTATTGGAGTGGAATCGCAATCGGATTCGCACACCCGATGATGTACGGGCATATACACAGAAGTTTCGTCAGCGCTAAGCAAGAGCAAGGTACATTCGCTTTGCGCGATATATAAGGATATGGTGATAGATTGAACAGGCTGTTTTCCGTTTTGGCGGGAAACAGCCTTTTTGTGATGGGCAAAAGGGGAGTTTATTGTTAATATACGGACACTCCATATGGATAAATGGTAGAAAGAATAAAAATGAAATCAAGTGGCATTACTAACATAGAATGTTCCATGTTTCGTTAGCTTATTATAGATAAAACGATTCCTTATTTACAAAATGGCATATAAAACGACAAAAACGAGAAATATCCTAAAATGAAATATTATATCTATGAAGATGTTTATTCGTTGTTATCAGAATTTTAATATGAAATGTAGTTCTATTCAAAAAGATAAAAAGTAAAATATGTTAATAGTTTACAAATATATACTCCAGTAATATACTGTGGTTAGTCGACATTGACACATGTTCTTATCGAATGTTGGTATCGACGATAAGGGCAAATAGATTATCCTTTGCGGAGGTGAAGCATGAAGTTTTTGCATCTGGATGGCAGTGCTAGAGAAGATGGCAATACTGCCACACTTGCTCGGCAGTTGCTGACCCATGTGGAGTACAACGAGATTGCATTACGGAACCACCACATCGAACTGATTGTTGACAAGCGTCATGATTCGGAGGGGTTCACTTCTCGACAGGATGAATATGAAGCGCTATTGCCAGTCTTTCTGGAAGCCGATTATGTGGTGTTTAGTTCACCGGTGTACTGGTACGGCATATCGGCACAGCTCAAAGCTTTTATTGATCGCTGGTCGGAATCGCTGCGTATTGTACCAGGATTTCAAGAACAGGTCAAAGGGAAGAAAATCTTTCTCGTGCTTGTCGGTGGAGATGATCCACAGCGCAAAGCGCAACCGATTGTACAGCAGTTTGCGTACATCGCTGAATTTTTAGAATTGGATCTGCAAGGTCATTTGATTGGTACCGGCAACAAGCCGGGAGATATTTTGCATGATCAGATTGCGCTGGAACAGGCGCGGCAAATCAATGAGCAGTTAAAACACATAGGGGAGCGTGTATGATGAGCGTAACAGCAACCAAATGCCTGACTTGCGATGCCGAGGTCGAAGTGGATCAACAAACCGTGACTGGAGAGATTGTAGAATGCCAAGAATGCGGGCAAGAGCATGAATTCCAATGGGTCAATGAGCAGCCGAATCTGGTATTTGCTCCAGAAGTGGAAGAAGATTGGGGTGAGTAATGTCCAATCGACAGCACCATCCCAGATTGCTATTTTGCGTAACGAAGCTGCGTGAGGAAGAGCGTCGGATTTATGATGTTCTGATCAAATCGGGTGTGGAAGTTGATGTATGTACGGATAACATGCAGCTGGAGCTTGCCGATATTCGTCATTACGATCTGGCATTGATTCGCTGCTTATCGCAGAGCAAGGCGCTAGAGCGTGCGCAATATATTGAGTTGGCAGGTGTTCGCACCCTCAATTCCTATGATGCGATCCGTATTTGCACGAATAAGGCGTTTCAAGCGATGGTGTTCCAGCGTCATCAGATTGCCCAGCCCGAATTTGCGATTGCCTTTACGTTTGACAAGTTGTACGAATATCTGGATCGGTTTGATGGCAGATTTGTCATCAAACCGGTCAGCTCATCATGGGGCAGAGGGGTGACATTGATCAATGATCGTCTAACATTGGACGCTTGGATTGCCGCCCGTGAATCGCTTGATCCGCAAGGTAAGGCATTACCGGTACTAGTGCAGGAATACGTGGATAAGTCCAATTACGATATTCGCGTGGTGATTGTCGGTGATCAACCGATTGTAGCTATCAAGCGCATCTCTCATGATAGCTGGATCACCAATACCCATCTCGGAGCAGACATTGAGCCGATTCAGGTAAGTCAGCCGATTATAAACATCAGCAAACAAGTCACTGATGCAATTGGAAGTGGCATATATGGATTGGATTTATTTTACGATCATACCCGCCGCATGTATATGGTATGCGAAGTGAATCAAAACCCCGAATTTGCGAAATCATGGTTAATCCATAAAGTCGATGTCGCTCAGAGGATTGCAGAGTACAGTGTAAGCGTAGCTTCGCAAACTGAGCTTGTCAGTCTACCTGTACGTTCGTCCGTTTAAGTATTTGCGCACAATGAAAATGATGGTACTTCATGTAAACAATGTAGCTATTCATATTTATGCATAACATGACGATTGTCGCAGATCACCGCATCATCCATTATTTCTATCATCTATCGCATGTCTATCATTCATACTCTATTGAAGGAGAGTGGCACATGTCGTTAACGAACATCACGGAATCACCGGCTAAAGTATCGCAGAAGGACTACTTTTCCATCTCATTTGTGCTTGCCCGTGTACTGAATACCGGCATCATTATGAGTATTGAGAAAAATGAAAAGGAACTGAAGGGTCTGGAAAATGCCCTCTCCAAGTTATCTGGCAAAACGTATGTGAATTTGTACAATAGCTTTACTGGTGCAATTCATGGTGCGCTCTGGGGGCAGGATCTGGTTCATGGCAGTGTAACTTCGCTGCCAGCATCAGCGACTGCACAGGAACGCCGCTTCGTCGATTGGCTGGGGGTGCGTACAGAGGAGGGCTTGGATTATCCCTATACCGTCATCAACATAGATTGGAATAACCTAGCGCAGATTGATACATTGCTACAGCGACACCGGCAGGATGAAGTGATTATCGTTAATTTTACCGGCTTGTCCTTCGGTCCCATTGCGACCTTGTTAACGAATGATGAAACGTTGTATAAAAAGTCGGAGCGGCTCAAAATATTCGGTGCATTCGATCTGCGTACGATGTGGACGCAAACGGAGCAGGAGCTAGAGATTCAGCCGGGTGTGCAATTCAATTATCGTCTCAGTCCGCTGGTGGGAGCCTGCGTGAAGCTTGCATTGTTACGGAGGGATAAACAACATGAAGACTGATTTTAATTTGAATCTGCTAGAGCTGCCGCAAGAGCAATGGGCGCAGGAGCAGCTTGCAATCGAGGGTGGACGTGCAGTGTTAGGGCAGGCAGGACGCAAAACCATTTTCCCGAATATTACAAAGGAAGATGTGCTGCAAATGCTGATCTCGATTCAGAAGCAGCCGAGCGATGTGGTGTCTGAATTTACCGAGCAGTATCGTCAATATGTAGGCGCGAATTACGCCATCTCCACGGCGAGCGGTACATCGAGTCTGCATTTGGCATTGATCGGTGCAGGTGTGCAGCCGGGGGATGAAGTGATTTTGCCAGCGTTTACGTTTATCGCAACAGCACAGGCGGTCGTTGCTGCCAAAGCAGTACCGATCTTCGCCGATGTCGACCCGGATACGTACTGCTTACATGTTAACGATATTGAGCGCTTGATTACGCCGCGCACGAAGGTGATTATGCCGGTGCATGTGCATGGTTTGCCTGCCAATATCCCAGCAATTCAACAATTGTGCGATCAGTATCAGTTGAAGCTGGTGGAGGATGCGTCACATGCGCATTCCGCATCCATTGATGGACAGCTGTGCGGCTCGCTAGGCGATACCGCTGGTCAAAGTCTGATGGCGGACAAGAACTTTCCAGTCGGAGGCGAAGGTGGCATTGCCTTTTTCAAAACAGAAGAGGCTTATGTGCGTGCACAGCAGTTTCTAGAGAACTCTGGGATTGATTATGACATTTCGTGGATTGCGGCGGCGTTTGGTATCAGTCAGCTACAACGACTCCCGTATTACGATGCCGTACGGCAGCGCAATGCGCATCATCTGATTGACACCTTAAACGCGACAACGCTGTTTCAAGGACCGTATATTCCAGAAGGGTATACACATAGCTTTAACATGTTCCGATTGCGCTTGAATGTCGATTTGCCTCAATTCGCTGGTATTCCGCCGTATCAGGTGAAGGAAGCGATTCAGACGATTTTGATGGAGGAAGGTGTATTTGCACGCGAATGGCAAAATGTACCGATTCCCGGTCATCTGCCGTTTATTAATCGCAAGGGTTTTGGCAATCAATATCCGTTTAGTCTGTATGAGGGTGGCGAGCTGCCGTATGGTCTGGAACATTTCCCAAATACGCTGCATATGCTGAACACGACGCTGGCGATCTGCCGTGAATTGCGTTCACCAGTTGAATATGAGAAGCTGCTGACGTATGAATTGGCTTTTAAAAAGCTGGATCAGCATATTGATCAGATTGCCGAATATGCTCGCAGTCTGAACAGTCAGCCACCTTATGAACGGGATGCACGGCTCGGATGAGTACATACAGGGTAGGCATACTGGGCGGAAATGGATTTGTTGGTGGCGAATTATACCGACTGTTGAGTGCGCATCCCAATTTCAATGTGGAATTTGTCTCTTCGGAATCGCAGGCAGGTAGATCGGTTGAGAAAACGCATAAAGCATTTTTGTATCGTAAGGTGAATCCGAAGCTGACGTACAGCAAGCTGGCGCAGCTGGATGGAGAATATGATCTGATCTTTTCAGCGTTGCCGACTGGCATTTTGCCACAGCATCTAGAGCATGTGCTGAATCATACGAAGCGTATTTTTAATATTAGTGGCGATTATCGTTTTACGGATAACAACGTATTGAAAACATATTATCCAGGTTCTCTATCTACAGTACAGCAGGCGGGCAGTCATTATTTTATACCGGAAATCTCGGAAGTGAATCATGATGCACGCGTTGTCAATCTGCCGGGCTGTATGGCGGTTGCTTCCATTTACTCAATCTATCCACTTGTTCTGCATTCGCTGATTCAGGGGCATGTATTCATTGATGCGAAGACCGGTTCCAGTGGAGCAGGCAAAAGCAGTAAAGAAACGCACGCCGACCGTGTGAATAACTTCCGTCTGCATAAGGGGTTTGAGCATCGTCATCTGCCAGAGATCGAACGCATCGCTTCCACGTATAGCGAGCATGCGCTGGATGTGTCCTTCTCCGCATTCAGTTTGGATGTGGCACGCGGTATCTTTGTCAGTGCATATTCCGTACTGCGAGATGGAGTGGAGGAGAGCGATGTGAAAAAAGCCTTTTTCCAAGCATATAAGTCCAAGCCGTTTATCCGTTATTCCGGTCAAGCCTCACCGGGTCCGATGCTGAAAACGGTACATGGTACGAACTATGCTGAAACAGCTTTTATCGTCAAGGATGGCAAATGTCTCAGTCTCGTCTCGATTGATAATTTGCTCAAAGGAGCGGCGGGGCAGGCGATTCAAGCTGCCAACATCTACTACGACATTCCAGAAACCATCGGTTTAACAACAGAACATGAGGGGATATGGCCGTGATAAACAATCTGCATGTGATCAAGCTGGGTAGCAGTACGATTGTTAACAGTCAGACCATTTTTGCTGAGATCGCTGACCTGTCCCGCCGTGGAGCCAAGATTCTATTGATCGGCGGCGGAGCGGAAGCGATTGAACAGAAGTTTGCCGAGCTGAATGAGCCGCTCAAATTTCTAGAATTGGACAATGGCGATCAGGTGCGTTATTGCCCACCATCCGATATGGACCACATTCGGCAGGCGTACGAGGATCATATCTTTGCCCCTGTACGTGCGGCGCTACAAGCACAGGGATTGTCCGTACTGGCACAATGCGCTGGTGATCATGGCTGGGTGCTTGGCACCAAAGGCAAACCGCTCAAAGTTCGCAAAGATGGCAAAAAGCTGATCGTACGCGACTCACTGTATGGCAGCTACACAGGCGCGCGTCACGACGTGCTGCTGCAATTGCTGCATACGCATGATGTAGTCTGCCTAGCACCACCAATCTATGACCCAGACATTCAGCAGTATATCAATATTGATGCAGATATGCTGGCAGCGCATCTGGCAGTCGCTACTCGTGCGAGTCATGTACGCTTTGTTACGAGTACAGCAGGCATTTTGCAAAATGTCGAAGATCCGCAATCAACGATTAGGGATATTTATCCACAGCAGGATGATGTGGTTGTATCTGGGCGAATGAAGCAAAAGCTGCGCGCCGCGGAGCTGACCTTATCCCAAGGCGTAGCAGACATCGCCATTACTGGTCCCCATACTTTACACGGCAGCGGAAAAACTTGGTTCTGGCGTGGCAATGATCTACCCGACGATATCAAGCTGCTGCATCAGGTCATTAGTATTCCATCGGTATCTGGCGATGAAGGCGTATTGGCTGAATTTTTAAAAGAGCGAGGCGCTTCGGAGCAGATTGCGGCAGAGGTAGACGAAGTAGGCAATATTGTACTTAGCAAAGGGGATGGACATCATACATTGCTGCTGCTCGGTCATATTGACACCGTTCCTTATCTATGGCCCAGCACAGCGGATGACTTTCAGTTATCGGGACGGGGCAGCGTGGATGCAAAAGGCAGTCTGGTCAATTTTATCGAGGTGCTGCGCCGAGCAGACGTGCCGCCATCCTTTCGACTGCTTGTGATTGGAGCGGTAGAGGAAGAAGTGTCCTCATCCGCAGGTGCCTTTTACGTGCGTGATCATGTGCAGGCAGATGCAGTTATTATCGGTGAGCCGAGCGGAACGAGCAGTCTGACGCTGGGCTACTATGGATTGTTCAAGTTACGTCTCGATGTGCGGCAAAAGCAAAAGCATTCCGCTGGTAAAGACAGCATCAGCCCGATTGACCGCGTCTACCAGCTTGCCGCTCATATACGTCAGCAAATGGAACTGTATGATGCTGATCATCTGTCTGCATTGATCCAGCTTCACTCCGGCTCAGAGAACGGAGATCATTATGCGTCGGCTGTACTGAATTTCCGTGTATCTCCGCAGGCAACCGCTGGTTATCAACAGCATATTGCTGAGCTAGAGTGGCCAGATAGCACCATCACGGTGCTACGTGATACACCGGGCTATCAGAATTCGCGCCGAGATCAGCTGGTCAAGGCATTCGTTCGTGGTGCCAATGGCATACTGGATGATAAGTTAACCCTTCAAATGAAAAAAGGCACCAGCGATATGAATACACTAGCAACGACGTGGACGGATGTACCGATGGTCGCCTATGGTCCCGGTGATGCAAGTCTGGATCATACCGATGAGGAGCATATTCATGTAGATGAAGTGCGATTAAGTCGTGATATTCTGCTCAATAGTATTCATACTTGGTTCTCGCTTAACAGCAAGGAGGAAGCATATGCCCTTAACCGTGAACAAACGATATGAACAGACGATTCAAGCACGCAAGCTGATTATTGATATGGCAGCCACCGAGGTAGGCTGCCATATAGGTGG
This sequence comes from Paenibacillus sp. JQZ6Y-1, assembly GCF_040719145.1. Classification (NCBI taxonomy): domain Bacteria; kingdom Bacillati; phylum Bacillota; class Bacilli; order Caryophanales; family Paenibacillaceae; genus Paenibacillus; species Paenibacillus kandeliae. Next base: position 2,431,167 of record NZ_JBFDUZ010000001.1, on the reverse strand, counting down.
TAGCTTATCGGTGATCGATCTACTGCTGACCAGCTTTGCGCTGTACGGTCATGATGAACGCAATCGGATTATTTTAAGCAAGGGGCATGCAGCGGCGGCACTATACAGCACATTGCATGTTTTGGGACTGATCCAAGACAATCCGGCAGACAGTTACGGGAAAAAGGATTCGCTGTTTACCGGGCATCCGAATTATTTGCTGCCGCATATTCCGTTTGCTACAGGCAGTCTTGGTCACGGTCCCGCGTATGGAGCAGGCTGGGCATTATCGCAGCGGATTCGCGGTGAACAGGGCATAAGCATTGTCATTAGTGGTGATGGGGAATTGCAGGAAGGCAGCTGCTGGGAAGCGTTGCAGGTGATCGCCGCCAAGCAAATCAACAATTTCATTCATATTATTGATGTGAACGGCGGACAAAATGACGGGCTAGTACAGGATATTTCGCCTCTTCCTCATCTGGGTGATCGCTTCCGAGCATTTGGCTTTGATGTGGTTGAAATTGACGGTCATGATCTGGAACAGATTACTGCGGCGCTGGAAGGAAAGGCAGAGCGCCCTCTAGCGATTCTCGCTCATACGATCAAAGGCAAAGGCATCAAGGCGATGGAAGGCAATCCTGCCGCCCACTATGCCAAAATCAGCCGTGCTCAAGCGTACAAATGGAAGGAGGCGCTGATATGACTCTTTCTGGAAGAGATGCCTATAAGGATGAACTGACCTTGCTGGCACAGCAGGATGATCGAATCGTAGCGCTAGAAGCCGATCTAGGCGGCAAAAAGCATCCGTTTGAGCAGCAGTTTCCAGATCGCTTTTTCAATCTGGGTATTGCCGAGATGACATCAGTGGATATCGCTGCGGGATTGGCGGAAGGCGGGTTCAAGCCCTTTTTCTCCACCTTTGCTCCGTTTGTTGCGCTGCGCTGTGCCGAGCATATTAAGCTGGCACTCGGTTATATGCGCAAAAATATCAATATTGTTAGCAGCTATGGTGGCGTATCCGGTGGCTGGTTTGGTACGACTCATCATGCGTTGGAGGATATTGGTGTAATTCAGACGTTTGAAAATATTCGTATTGCCTGTCCGCATGGCGAAGAGGAAACGCGTCGTGTCATTCGAGAAGCGGCAGCATCTGCGCAACCGTACTACATCCGTTTGTCCCGCAACGATACATTTGAGAGCATTCCATCGCTCGCGGAGGGCGATGAGTTGATTGTGGATGGTAGCTGGAATGAAGATGCGCCGGTATCGCTCATTTCCATCGGCGAGCAGGCAACCGAGATGGCGTTAACGCTGAAAAGGGAACAGCCGCAGCTGAATCATCTGCATCTCTGTTATGTGGACAAGGAAGCGCTGATCGCCAATTTGCAGCGCCTTGAGAATAGTGGAGAGCAGATTGTAGTCGTGGAGGAGCATCGCCGCGCTGGTAGTGTCGGCTCGTATCTGAGTCTGCTGCTACCGCACAAAAAAGTGTATGCCTTTACCCCTAATGAGCAATGGCCCAAATACGGAGGCAGTCATAGCGATGTGCTGGAATATCTCGGATTCACAGAAGAACGTCTACGTCAGTTTATCCTTGATATTCGGAAAGGGAGTCCATTATGTTCCTATCCGTATTGAAACATGCGCAGTTCCGCAAATTTCTGATTTCTGATGTCATCTCTGGCTTTGGTGTTGGAATGGCAACTATTGGCGCCAACTGGTATGTAATGACCGAGACTGGCTCCAATCAGTACGTTGGGTTTTTGCTCACCTTCAACGTACTTGCTGGTTTTCTCGTCTCGCCGCTGGCTGGGATCATTACCGACCGTTTTGACCGGAAAAAGGTCATTTTGTGGACGTATGTGCTGCGTGCCTTTTTACTGGCATTGTTGGCGGTGTTATTTTTTGCCCAAGGGTTTAGTCTGCCGCTTATGTATGGCTTTGCCGTTATTAACGGGATGGGCTGGACGATCTATATGGCAGCCTCGCGCAGCTTGATTCAGGAGATTTTGCCGGAGGATGTGCTGATCAATGGGAATTCATTTATTGAGATCAGTTTACAGGTTGGGATGTTCTCGGCTGGAGCCATATCCGGTATAATTTACAAATTTTATGGCTTCGAGTTGATTCTGATCATTAATATTGCCGTGTTCCTGATCAGCAGCGCCGTACTGGCGGCGATTCGTTATCAGTCCATTGTACATACCGAGACCGATAAGCAGGAAGGCTTTCTGCAAAGCTTCCGTTCCGGTTTAGCATTTTTGCGTCAGCGGAAAACGATCTTCTTTCTCGGGGTGATATCGATTGTGCCGCTGGCAGTAACGATGCTGTACAATGTGGTGCTGCCCGCCTATGTAAATGTGACCTTGCAAAGCGACAGCATCGTCTTTGGCTTGTCGGATATGTTTTATGGGATTGGTGGGCTGATTTCCGGCTTTCTCGTCTCACTGCTAATGACGAATCTGTCGAATAAGCAGATGGTGTATCTGTTTTTTGTCATTGCGGTTGTGAATCTATTCGCGCTATATGCCAATTCGCTTGTACTGCTGCTATATGCGGGCAGCTTCTTCCTCGGATTGTGTAATTCCTCACTGCGGATTGTGATGAATACGCTACTGATGGAAAATGTACAAAAGGCATTTATGGGTAGAGCGATGGCAGTCTGGACTGGGTTGTCCTTGCTCATTCAAGCGGGCGGTTCTTCAGGGATCGGTCTGGTGATTGATCGGTTTGGCGCAGGGTACGGCTTCCTCATTATGAGTGTATTGATGGCAGCGGGGCTGATTGGATTTGGATTCGTATCCAACCATGTTCACAGTCTAACCAAAAAGGAGAGTGCAGTATGGCAAACAAACAAATAGTTTTTGTAGAGCCAAGCTTTTATGGCGTTAGCTTTGTAAAGGAAGCCAAAGCACTTGGAAGTGAGGTCATCGTTATCGCTTCCGACAAGGATAATCCGACTCTGTATGGATACGAAGGGCTATATGATGATCTGCTCGTTGCCGATATTCGGGATGCAGACTCCATCTATGAGGCGATTGTGAATAGCCCTTATCACGGTCAGTTCCAAGCGCTGATTCCGGCAACCGATTATGCTTCTGCTGTCACCGCAGAGGTAGGCGAACGATTGGGCATTCCGGGTACATCAGCGGATGCAGCGTTGAATGCGCGCAATAAGGATCGAGCGAGACAGGTCTTTGCACAGCAGCAGGTTCCCAGTGCAAACTTTGCCGTCGTCAGCCGCTTGGAGGAAGCAGTAACAGCAGCTGGAGATATTGGCTATCCGGTTGTGCTGAAGCCGACCAATGCCGCTAGCAGCCAAGGTGTGTATTTTGTAGACGACGAGCAGAATCTGCGCAAGGCATTTGCTGAGCTGCGTGCATTCAAAACAACATATATGGATTTCAAGGTGCGGGATGAGTATTTAATAGAAGAATATTTAACAGGGCCGGAATTTAGTGTAGAGATTTTCCTGAGTGAAGGCGAGATTGCCTTTGCCGAAATCACGGAAAAGCATACGTCTGATCTGCCGTATTTTGTAGAAACGCTACATGTATTCCCGTCGTCCATCTATCAGGAGCAGCGGGATGAGATCATTGATGTTGCCCGTCAAGCAGTCGTAGCGATTGGCATTCAAAATGGCCCTGCTCATGTAGAGCTGAAGTATACGGAGTCAGGTGCGAAGATTATTGAAGTTAACGGCCGTCCGGGTGGCGATAATATCACATCCGATCTGATCGTCAACGCGTATGGTATCCATATTTTCCGTGAAACGATCCGTAAATACCTGTCCCAGCCTTTGCAGATTGAAAAGCAAACCGTTCAAGCCTCTGCTATTGGCTATCTGGTCGCTGATCGTCAAGGCATTGTCGGTTCCATCGGCGGTCTAGAGCACTTGCAACATCCACAGATTACGCGTTACCAGATTCAAGTGCAGGAGGGAGATACAGTCGATATTCCACGTAGCTCGGATGATCGGCTTGGTTATATTATTGTGCAAGCCGATACGCCAGAGGCTGCACGTGATCTGGTAAAAGAACTATTGTCACGTATTGAGATTAGCTATGCAGAAGTGGGCGAGGTTGTATAGGACTCTATGCGTTAGAGAGATCGGTATAAGTCATCCTTGGGATCATTAGCTAACAGATCCATTCTGCTAATCCATCCAAGTCGAAACTAAAAAAGGTCTGACAGGGGTGCACTGCTCTATTCGTGTATCCCTTTTTGTCACAGGAATGATCTAGTGAATAGGATGTAAAACGGACATATATCAATTCATTATCTTAGAAAAGCAACGTATAAGTAGATGTGACGAGACGGTTTTACGTCAAAAGGCTGCCATAGGTTCATGACTCGAGATGTCTTTTAACAGGTATATAGAAGATCATGCTGCAACCAGAGGTACATATATTACAGGTCAAAAGCAACAAATAAGCAAGATTCAAAAAAAATTTTTGGAGAATTTTACGATAAAATCAAATCTTTTTTATTACAAATATATACAACTGATATAACAAAATGGATATTTTGAAATAATGAATAAAAATTCGTTATATGTGAATATTATGCAATGAAATAAAATGTTGATTTATATATAACCATAATGACATATTAAAAAGAAAAGACTGGATTGATCTCTTGTGGAAGCAAGCGACCACTTCTCATGTCAGGTTTGACGAACAAATGAATTCTAAATAGGAATCCTTACTAAATCATTCATTTTCCTATGAGGATATGAAAAATGTAGCAATTAGCAATCGCTTATTTTATCCAAAAGAGCGGAAAAGCCATTTATATAGCAAATAAATAGCTATGCTAATTAATAGAACAAAGGTCGATTACTACTTCATGATCCCAAGCAAAGTCCACATAAGATGATCAAAATAGAGGGAAACGAAACAGGAAAGCAAACAAAAAACATCATAAAGAACAAACAAAGCTCTTTTTATGTAAGGTAATATAACATTAAAGTTAAATGCGATATATTTGTGAACAAAACTTGTTTTGTGTCTGAAATGTAAACAGAAAGTGAAAAAATATGCACTTTATTTCAAAACAGATTCAAGAGTATGTAAAATGTAAGCGTTATATTTAACATATGGAAAATAATTAAGGAAGTGGAGGGAAGGTCGATTGAAGTCAAAAAACGATTTCAGTAGGCTTGCAATTTAATTGAAATAGGAGTAAAGTAGCTTTTGCCCTAGTTAGTACAGGTACCGGCTGAGAGATAAGAGCCCGTTGCGGCTTATATTTATTCATTAATGATCAAGCGGGCAACTGCCAAAACCCGTGAATGCGTCATTACGGACTGCCGGAGCTTTTGTCTAACAGACCTGTTTAAAATATGCAAAACCAAAAATTATACACATACTGAAGGAGAGTTTAACAATCATGAATCACAAATTGCAAAAAGTACTGCTGTCCACTGTTGTTGCTGCAAGCGTAAGCGCTGTAGCTGTAACTGTACCATTCAACGCTAACCAAGCTTTCGCTGCAAGCGAGCAATCCAACCACGACAAACGCAAAGACAAAGCAGACAGAATCGCTGACAACCAAGCATTCCTGGACGCTCAAAATGCTCAATTCGAAGCTCTGTTCGGCAACCAAAATGCTGACGAAAATACTACAGCTACAAAAGAAGAAGCAGCTGCCCCTAGCGAGACAACTGCTCCTACACAAGCGAAAAACCAAGTCACTGTTGTTGTTCCACAAGGTGCCAGCCTGACTGAAATCGCTGCTCAATACGGTATCACTGTAGACGAGCTGGTTGCTGCCAACAACCTGCTGCCTGCTGGAACTCAATTGACTGTTCCACAAAAATAAGAAGAATAATCTGATCGGCCAAGAACAGATCATATAACGGAAACGGGATGCCTGCTATCATTACTGCCATAATGATAAAGGGTGTTCCGTATTTCTTCGTTATTGAAGCGGTGCAGCGTATGCGTCAGTTATGTAGAAATAACATGAGTGATTGCATGCTTGCTTTATACGATTGAACTTAGTATACGGGTATTTATTATAAAGGGCAATAATAAAAATCATTTTTTACATAAAAAAAGCTGACATTTCATATAATGTCAGCTTTTTTGTACGTTTTCATTACCGAAAAGTCGAACGTTACCATCTTATATCATAATTAACGTTCAGTTTTGGTAGTATCTTCATGAAAATACTCCCCATTTTTTGAGTTATAAACAAAGGTTTTATACAAAATGGAGCGCCTATATGGCTAAGGCGCTATCCTTTACCTCCGCAGCAACAAATCCCGATAAATATATTCAAAAATAAATTCGAATGCTTCCAGATGACGCTTGGCTTCAAACGCATTTTTACCCCAAGCGTAAATGCCGTGTCCGCGTAGCAGAATGCCCGGTATCGCCTGATTCAGTACGCCTGGTACTAACTCAGCAATGCGCGGGATCTCGGCGTAATTGGGCAGTACAGGGATGGTGATAGCGGCATTCTCTTCCCAGATATTAAACGCCTTGATCAATTCCAGTCCTTGAATCGGTACAGCGCCCTGCTCTCCGAAATATTCGCTTACCAGATTGTTAAACACGGTATGTACATGAAATACAGCACCGCAGCCAGTCTCGCGATAGATTTCGCAATGGATCAACGTCTCAGCACTTGGCTTCAAGGCTGTCGTTTCGCACGGACGTCCCTGTTGATCGACAAAGAGAAAGTCGGACGGTGTGCTGACCGATTTGTCCTTGCCGCTTGCAGTGATGGCAAAATGGAAGTTGTCCGGCTCATAATCGCCCACACGTAGCGACAGATTGCCGCTAGTACCCGGAAACCAGTGTCGTGCGGCAAATTGCTCCTTGATGCCGCTCAGCTCTTGCAGCACTGCCTGTTTATGTTCAAGTGCAATATTGGCAAAACTCATGTATGCATCGCTCCTGTTCGTTGTCGTAGATCATCGATAATATCGTGAAACGTCTCAAACGGTACATGCGGCACGCCCAGTTCGCGGCATTTATCTGTCAATACAGAGCGCGAGTAGACCAGATCAGCGATCTTGGCACCTTCAAAATCGGTTAAGCTATCACCGATCAGAATGCGCTCGTACTTCTCCGATGAAAATCCACGCATAACGGTCGTTTTACACATGCCACAATCGTTGTCGCAATGCTCATCACATTGATGAGGCCATAGAATTGTAATAGTTTCCTCAGAAAAGTCGGCACTGTTACAAAATATATGATCTTCTGGAATATCAAACGGCTCCAGCAGCGGTTTAAGGAAAAAGTCGATCCCACCGCTGGTCACATAATAGGGAATATGCTGTGCACGCACAAACTCTAGAAAGTCACTGTATCCTTCACGAATACCTGCATGCTGCAATACATAGTCGATAATGTCTTTCTTTTGCGAGGAGGGCATTAGACCGAACATCGCACCAACACCGTCGCGGATAGAGCGCTGCTGATTGACTACGCCATCCATAATCTCCTTGTAACCGGGGGGAGAGAAGTGCTTCATAATCGATACGATATTGTCCGAATTGGTAATGGTGCCGTCAAAGTCGCAAAAGATAACGGGTTGCTTGTGGCTCATACTTCACCACCCCAGATTTCCAGCGCTTGCGCCAGCTCGATATGACCTTGAACCGCGTAATCTGCCAGCGATACGCCAGACAATGCCGCATCAATCGCTTGTTGGAAAGCACGTCCGCCTGCGCTTGCGCCGCCCGGATGACCGTGAATCCCGCCACCTGCATTAATGATGACATCATTGCCAAAGTCGCGCAGAATCAGCGGCACCAGCCCCGGATGAATACCCGCAGATGGTACAGGGAAGCTCGTTTTGAACGGTAGGCTGCCGCTCAATAGCTGCTCGCGGATCGCCATATTTTCTTCTTTTGGCATCGTAACCGAACCGTAAGGAGAAGGGAACAGCACGAGATCGGCACCCGCAAGACGCATAAGCTGACCAAGCAGCACGGAAGCGGAGATGCCGTAATACGGTGATGGATAATACGCGCCAGCAAGCGCTGGATGTGCCATGATCGGAATATTGATGGCGGGATCATTACTCAATTCGGCAAGCACATCATAGCCGTAGGATAATACATTGAACAGCAACGCATTAGCACCTGCATCAATCGCTTTGCGAGCTTGCTCCTTCAATTGAAAGGTAGAGCCGGTCAGATTGGCAGCGTAGAGCACAGTTTTGCCAGTCTCCGCTTTGGCGGCTTCGGCAGCCTTACGGCAAGCCTCTACACGCTTCTCAATCGGTGTCAGTTCATTTTCAAATAGGATTTCGTCGTCCTTGATCAGATCGACACCGCCCAGCGCCTGCGCACTGAATTGCCGGGTCAATTCGTCCAGATCATGACCGATTACCGATTTGAAAATACTCATCAGCAGCGGACGATCAGGAACGCCAAGCAACTGGCGTACGCCATGCAAGCCGAATTTTGGTCCGCCAAAATGACCGAGAAAATGCTCGGAAAACTCCAGATGTGTCAGCTTGATACGTCCGTCCATGGAAATTTTACCGAAGACCGTAACGAGTAGCGCTGGAATATCACTGCTAAAGTTAGCGTCTGGATAAGCGATACGAATATCTGCATATCGCTCGCCGCCAGCGGGCTCCACAACATCGACCGAAATGACTTCACCGAGATGCTTTTTCATAGATTGCTGCTTGGCGGCAGGCAATTCGGTCCAACTACCAACCGTCATGCCAACCGCGATAGAGGTTGCTTTTTTATGAAAATCCGCCTTCTCGTCATAACAGCGGTACGTAGCGATGCAATAGCTCATAGATGCTCCTCCTTGAGTGCTGCCCCCATTTCTCGGGAGCGTTCTGCACAGCGTTCAATCCCACGGATAATGGTTTGCTTCATTTGATGCTCGTCGAATACTTGGATTGCAGCGGCAGTGGCGCCGTTTGGTGACGTAACCTTGGCGCGCAGCTCAGCGGGCTGTTCACCGGTTTGCTGTACCATATGAGCGGCACCGACAACAGTTTGAACGGTCAGCTCATGAGCTTGCTCACGCGTTAAGCCACCCTGTACACCGGCTTCGATCATCGCTTCCATGACATAGTAGATATAGGCGGGACCACTGCCGGAAATGCCAGTTAACGTTTCCATTTGATCTTCAGCGATTTCGGTTACGGTGCCGACTGCTTCAAACAGATGCTGCACGGTTTGTTTCTGGGCAGCTGTTACTTCTGCGGAGAATACAAGCCCTGTTGCACCCAGACCGATAGTGCTGGACGTATTGGGCATAGTGCGTGCAATTGGCTGCTTTTTGCCAAGTACATATTGCATCGTTTCCACTTCGAGTCCAGCAATGACCGATACGAGCAGTTGATTATCGTTCAAAAGTGGACTTAGCTGATGAAGCGCCGCCGCTGCATCGACTGGCTTCATTGCCAGTACGATAATGTCTGCCTTTTGCAGCACTTCATCCCGCTGCGTCTCGTTGTTCACGACCGATACGCCGTAGCGCTGGATTAGATAATTCATCCGATCCGTGTTGCTGCGGTTAATCATCGTTACCTGACCTGGTACAACGACCGAACGATTCACCAGTCCGCGCAAAATTGCTTCCGCCATCGAACCTGCGCCGTAGAAGCAGATCGATTGATTTATGAATGTGTGTTGCTTTGCAGAATGACCCATATTTATCTATCCTTCCTGATTCCAATATTGATCTATATCTAATGAAGCATGGTTATGATGTTCTACCCATTGGAGCATAGTTACCATGAAAGGTGCACAAACAAGATGAGCAAGACGACCTGAATGCCTGAAACAAACATTTACAATCAGCCATCTTGCTACCTTCCGTTTAGCCGCGTGTTTGACCTGTGCCGTAGATTTTGTATTTCGTGGAGGTGAGAGATGGTAAGCCCATTGGTCCGCGTGCATGCAGCTTCTGGGTGCTAATGCCGATCTCAGCGCCAAAGCCAAATTCAAATCCATCAGTGAAGCGGGTAGAGGCGTTATGATATACTGCCGCTGCATCCACTTCCTGCATAAAGCGATTGGCATGATGTTGATCCTTGGTCACGATACATTCGGAATGCTTGGTGCCATAGGTCGCGATATGTTGCATAGCCTCGTCGAGCGAATCAACAATTTTTACATTTAAAATATAATCGTTATACTCGGTCGCATAATCCTGCTCGGTTGCACCTGTTACCCATGGCAGTAATTCACGCGTACGCAGACAGCCGCGCAGCTCCACATGATACTCATCGCGCAGTTGTTCAGCCAGACGGATCAATGTCTGCTGATCATAGCCGGAATGAACAAGGAAGGTTTCCATCGAGTTACAGACGGAAGGACGCTGCACTTTGGCATTGATAGCGATGTCTGCCACCATCTGGTGGTCAGCAGATTCATCGGCATACGTATGGCAAATGCCTGCGCCTGTTTCGATCACGGGTACGGTGGAATTTTGTACTACATTTTGAATAAGGGCACTACCGCCGCGTGGAATGATCACGTCAATCAGACCGTTTAGCTTCATCATTTCATTGACAGAAGCGCGATCTGAATCCTCGATCAATTGCAGCGCATCTGCTGGCACGGCGGAATCATGGAGCGCGCCGTGCATCACCTCGATGATTTTACGGTTCGAGGAGAGGGCGGCAGAACCTCCGCGCAGTACGATAGCATTCCCTGTTTTGAGCGCCAGCCCCGCCGCATCGACGGTTACATTCGGACGGGCTTCGTAGATCATGCCGATCACGCCGATCGGTACGCGAATTTTGTGGATTTGCAGACCATTGGGACGCTGAATGGTTTCCAGCAGCTCGCCAATTGGATCGTTGAGTTCTATAATCTGACGTAACCCTTCGGCAATATCCTCGATCCGTTCCTTGGTCAACCGTAGTCGATCCAGTAAGGATTCGGAAGTGCCGTTGGCACGTCCATTGTCAATATCCACCTCATTGGCGACAATAATCTCTTCATGCTGCGCCACCAATGCGTCTGCCATGAGTCGCAATGCCGCATTTTTGTCGGCAGTAGAGACACTGGCAAGGGGAAGGGCAGTACGGCTTGCCAGTGTTGCTTTTTGTACTACTTCGCTTACTTCAGTCATTGCGTAGTCCTCCTTGAACATCATATGTGATAATCTGCTTGCTTCGTAATGATAGATTTCGTTATAACTCGCTATGCTTGTCCTATACATATAAAGCTATGATTCGTAACTGCATATACGATAGAAAGGTGTAGTGCGTATGCTTTCATTCTTATTATAATGTAATCCATTCATCTCGATGTACAGCTTCGAGATGCTGGACATGATCGACACCTAACGTTTCGGCGATTTTACCGCTTGGCAAACCGATAATTTGCTGCAATTGGTCATAATCGTAATTGACGATGCCGCGTCCGAGTACATCACGCTGCATGTTTTGTACCTCGACCACATCCCCCGCATGGAATTGTCCCTCTAACTGACGAATGCCTACTGGTAGCAAACTGCGTCCATTGCCGACTAGCGCTTGTTCTGCACCTTCATCAATGATCAATGTGCCGAGCGGTACGGACAGGAAGCCGAGCCACTGCTTTTTCATCGGCAATGCCGCACTGTGAGTGGAAAAATATGTGCCTTTACCTTGATGGTTCGCTGCTAGCAGCAGGTCACCCGGTTGTTTGACACGCCCGACGAAGACTTCGATTCCTCCGCGGGTGGCAATTTTGGCAGCATCCACTTTGGAGCGCATACCACCTGTACCGACTGCTGATCCGGCGCCGCCCGCCATAGCATAGATTTCGTCAGTAATTTCATCAATCACCGGATAATGCACTGCTTCCGGGTCTTTGCTCGGATTGGCGCTGTACAATCCATCTACATCAGTCAAAATAAGCAGATGCGATGCTTTGGCGAGATTAGCGACGAGCGCGGATAAGGTATCATTATCGCCGAATTTGAGTTCGTCTACCGAGACGGTATCATTTTCATTGATAATCGGAATCACATGTTGCTTCAACAATTCCTCAATCGTCATGCTGGCATTGCCTGCCCGCTTGCGATGGGTAAAATCGCCGCGTGTGAGTAAGATTTGAGCACTGACGATCCCATGCTTGGCAAATGCCTGCTGGTAATCGCGCATGAGCAGCGCCTGACCAACCGATGCGGCGGCTTGTTTTTCGTGCAATAAACGTGGACGTGACACATAACCGATCTCGCGGAATCCGGCAGCGACTGCACCAGAGGTAACGAGCAGCACCGAATGTCCTTGCTGCTGCAATGCAGCGATTTCGGCGGCAAAAAAGTTGACCGCCTCATGATTCAGACCACCCTGTGGTCCAGTCAGCGAGCTGCTGCCGATTTTCACGACAATACGCTGGTGTTGCATGATGATTCACTCCTTCTGCATAATACGACATAACATTACTTCATGATGGCATGCTGCGGCATACGAGGGCAGAATGCAAAAAAGACTTCCGCCCTCTGTATCCAGCATGAATACAAAGGACGAAAGTCTACACTTCCGCGGTACCACCTTTATTGACAGCACAGAGCTGTCCGGCTTGAAGCCCGATAACGGCGGCAAGTCCGTTCGGCGTTTGGCGCCGAAAGCTCAGGGGCAGGTTCGGCAGGAGCTGGCGGTGAATCCTTTCAGCCTCTGGAATTCACTCTCTATGCACGCCGCTGTTTTGCTTACTATTCCCTTCATTGCGTTCTGTATAATTGTCCGTGCGGTGTATCCACCACTTCGGTCAGATAATAATGTCCTTATGTCCGATGAACGGGGTTCCGTACAATCGGTGTTGCTGATTAGGATAGCACGGACTGTGACTTTTGCCAAGTACCGCGTGGCAGGGATAGTGTAATTTATATTCAGAACATCGGTATTTGCGGAAAATATATGCTGTAGGTTTCAAGCAACAGCGCTAGCAAATACATTCAGCTAGTTATCTGTAAAACATCTGCCAGAAGTTCAAGTGATGATCTTAGTTGATTAGAGAACACGTTCAGTCTTTACGAAATATTCACTCTCTGCAGAATACGTTCACTCTCTACAAAATGAGTTCATTCTCTACAGAACAAGCTCAGCTTTTACCAAATAAGTTCAGCTTGCCAATCCGCTGTACCGCTTCGCGTAACCGTTCTTCGGACGTAAGCAAGCCGATGCGCACATATCCTTCACCGCCCGTACCAAAGCCAATACCTGGTGCAACTGCCACATGCGCTTCTTCCAGTAGCAATGTAGCAAACTGGCGTGAATCCATACCTTCTGGAACAGGCAGCCAGCAGAAGAACGAGCCTTTGGGTGCTTCCGCCTTCCAGCCGATCTTGTCCAGTTCTTCAAAAAAGGCATTGCGGCGCGATTCATAGCGATCCACCAGATCGGTAACGCATTGCTGATCATCAGTCAATGCTCGTGCTGCTGCTGCCTGAATACCGCCAAACAGACTGACATACACATGATCCTGCATCAGATTAATTAGACGAATAATCTCGCTATTACCAAGCGCAAACGCTACGCGCCAGCCTGCCATATTGTACGTTTTGGATAGGGTATAGAATTCCACGCCCACTTCTTTCGCACCCGGAACTTGCAAAAAGCTAACCGGCTTCTGCCCATCAAATCCAATTGCTCCATACGCAAAATCGCTCGCTACAACGACCTGATTGCGGCGCGCAAATTCCACCGTTTCTTCATAAAACGAAAGTGGAGCCGTCGCCGAGGTTGGATTATTGGGATAATTGAGAAACATCAGCTTCGCCCGTTCCAATACTTCCGGCGAGATGGCGCTGTAATCCGGCAAATAAGCATTGTCTTCAGTTAGCGGCATAAAGCTCATCTCGGCACCAGATAATGCCACACCTGACCAATAATCAGGATAGCCGGGATCGGGAACAAGACATACATCGCCCTTTTGCAGTAAAATCTGACTGATCTCAATCAAACCGGTTTTGCCGCCAAACAGAATGGCTACTTCTGTCTGCGGGTCCAGATCGACATCGTAATCTTCCTTATACCGCTTCGCAATGGCTTCTTTCAGAAAAGGATAGCCGGAAAATGGAGAATACTTGTGGTACTGCGGATTGCCTGCTGCTTCGCGCAGTTCTTCCACGATATGCGGTGGAGTCGGTTGATCCGGGTTTCCCTGACCTAGATTAATCACATCATGCCCGGCGTTCACATGCCGATTTACATCCTGTACCAGCTTGGCAAAAAACTGCTCCGGCAATTCATTCATCATTCCCGCCGGTATAATCGGAAATGCGGATACACTGCTATTGTTCACATTGGACATCGGCTTCATCACTCCGGTTACTGTAGTTGAGATGGTACATTAGTATACGTCATGAAAAGGCTAGAGGTTGAGCAGGAATCAAATGCTTCTATTGAGCATACATCAGCCGGTATAGATATGACACGCAACCTGATCCTCGCTGACGATTCTGCAAATGGGGTCCTCTTCTCTGGGTGCTTACATAGTTATCCTAATCTATCACGATTTTTCCGATTGGTATAGAGGAATTGTCTGGAAATATTGCTTTTGTGTCGTTGCTGCGGCTATGATAAATGCAATATCAAGCACATAGGGAGAGATGAGCAATGACTGCACGGCAATACCATATCAGTCTTATTCAAATGGATATCGCCTTGGCGGAGCCGCAGGAAAATATACGGCGTGCTGGAGAATGGATTGAGCGCGCCATGACCGCCGAGCAGCGCCCAGATGTGATTGTGCTGCCGGAAATGTGGAATACCGGTTATGCGCTGGATCGACTGGATGGAATCGCTGAGCCGGAGCATGGCCCGATTAATCGTTGGCTGAGCGAGACGGCACGCAAACATCAGGTGGTGCTGGTCGGCGGTTCGGTATCAGAGCAGCGTGACAGCGGCTTTTACAATACGTTATATGTACATGGAGCAGATGGACAGCAGCAGGCGAAGTACGACAAAATTCATCTGTTCAAACTAATGGATGAGGAAAAGTTCATGCAACCCGGTGAAGAGACAGCATTGTTTCCGCTAGGGGATGTAACGGCGGCGGCATCCATCTGCTACGATATTCGTTTTCCTGAACTGGCACGTACGCTCGCCTTAGCGGGGGCGAAGGTGTGGTTTGTGCCTGCCGAGTGGCCGCATCCACGTCTGCATCATTGGCGCACCTTGCTAACGGCGCGCGCGATTGAGAATCAGATGTATGTCATCGCCTGCAATCGTGTCGGAAGCGACGCGAAAAGTAGGTTTTTTGGTCATTCGATGGTGATTGATCCTTGGGGCGAAGTGATTGCCGAGAGTGGGGAAGAGGAAGGTATTCTGACCGCTACGATTGATCTAGATTTGTCTGATGAGGTACGTGGACGCATACCGGTATTCGCTGATCGTCGCCCAGAATTGTATCGGCATCAGGAATAAATGGTATGACTGTTGATCATATGGTTTATCTATAAAGAGAAAGCTCTTTGGCGTTTCCGTTACAGTCCTGCTCTGTACTGGTGGAATGACAAGGAGCTTTTTTATGAAGAAATAGCGAAACAGGAATAGAATGTTTATAAAAGAACAAAACTAACTAAAAGTAAGTTAGTTGTGGTTTTGAAATTGTTTTGCTGTTTACTCTTTCATTTGCAGAGGAACAGGATATAATAAAACTATACAAAACGTCTTAAATTAAGATATTCAACATTTCTTATATTATCATCCATATTCCAAAAGGAGCTGAACAAAATGACTCTTCGTACCGCAGGTATTCATCATATTACTTCCTTTGTTACTGATCCGCAGCGCAATGTGGATTTCTATGCTGGTATTCTCGGTCTGCGCATGGTGAAGCAGACCATTAACTTTGATGCACCAGATGTGTATCATCTGTATTTTGGTAATGAAGGCGGTGCACCGGGAACCATCGTCACCTTCTTCCCGCAGCCAGGCGCACGTCGCGGTGTGGTAGGTAGCGGACAGCTGGGTATTACCGTATTTGCAGTACCACCGGGAGCATTGCCATTCTGGGCAGAACGCTTGCAAAGATTACATGTTGAGGTGGAGTCAGTCAGCCGCTTTGGCGAGCAATTGCTGCGCTTTACCGATTATGATGGATTGCGCATCGAACTGGTAGAACGGGAAGCAGGCGCAGTCAATACTTGGGAATGGGATGGTATTACATCGGCAGAAGCGATCAAGGGCTTCGGTGGTGGCGTACTGTTCAGTGCTTTGCCTGAACGCACTCTCCATACCGTGGAGCATGTGCTGGGATTGACTCGGATCGCTGAGGAAGACGGATATGTACGTTTTCAAGCTACTGGCGATATTGGCAATATCATTGATGTGAACAATCACGAATTGCCGCGCGGTATTGGCGGAGCGGGTACAGTGCATCATATCGCTTGGCGTGCAGCTGATTTTGAAGAGCATGACCAATGGCGCAGTCAGGTGGCAGCAGCAGGCTTCCAGCCGACTCCGGTCATTGACCGACAATACTTTAACGCTGTCTATTTCCGTGAAGAGGGCGGCATTCTGTTCGAGATTGCTACCGATCCACCGGGCTTCGCGAACGATGAAACGGCTGACCAGCTGGGAAGCAAATTGCAGCTGCCCGAATGGTATGAGCCGCAACGCGATCTGATTGAAAATAATCTGCTGCCAATTCAAGTACGCAAGCTTCAATAAGCGGATGCTCAACAGCATTTCTATGACATGGCATTACTTTACGAACAACAAGCATACAGGAAAAAAGCATACAGGAAATAAAGATGCAATATGGCGCAGACTCATGACCCTTGCACATGAGAATAAAGATGCAGTCTGACACAAACGCATCCTGTATAACGATAGATGTACACATTTCATACTCATCTCAATAGGAGGATTCAATCCATGACGACAGAAACGATGAAGCATATTTTCAAACAGGGTAGTAATCCACAGCAGCCAGTATTACTGCTGCTGCATGGCACGGGTGGAACAGAGCGTGATCTGCTACCATTAGCAGAACTGATTGCTCCAACAGCATCCGTATTGGGCGTACGCGGCAATGTATCTGAAAATGGCATGCCCCGCTTTTTCCGCCGTCTCGCAGAAGGTGTCTTCGACGAACCGGATCTGATCGCACGGACACATGAGCTGAATGCCTTTCTGGATGCGGCAGCAACCGAATACGGATTTGATCGTCGCAATATCGTAGCGGTGGGGTATTCCAACGGTGCCAATATCGCCGCCAGCCTGCTATTCCATGATGCACAAGCGCTGAAAGGTGCGATTTTGCATCACGCCATGGTACCACTGCGCAGTATTGCGTTGCCAGATTTGACGGGGACACCCGTATTCATGGCTTCCGGCAGTAACGATCCGATTGTTCCGCGTGCCGAAAGTGAAGAGCTGGGGCAATTGCTAACCGATGCTGGAGCTGAGGTAGAACTGCTCTGGGAAAATAATGGTCACCAGCTGACAGCAAGCGAAGCTCAGGCTGCGGCAACATGGTTTAACCGTCAATTCTAATCAACGTAACCAAAGCGGTATGCCGAACAAAATGGGCATACCGCTTCTTTATAATCAGAATGACGTTTCATAAAAAAAGAAGGGTATTATATACTTGACAGTGAGAATGCTTATCATTTATCATATTATTAAATCGTAATAATTACTATTAATAAAAAGAGAAGATAAGGAAGAATGGAGAGCTTCCTTGTCGTCTATCCTGTTGGAGGTGAATGCTATGACCAAAACCGATACAGCAACTGCATATCGCCAGCTGAAAAGTCCAAACAAAGTTACACGTGCTCGTGCCCTACGTGTAATCAAAGAAGCCAAAAAGCAGAAGCGTCAGAAATAAAATATTGTATCACTACGATCGCTGACTCCAAACGCAATGACAATACATCATTCCATATTCGACTTTTATGTGAATTCACCAAATAAACATTCCATGCTATATCAGGTTAATGGATCATAGATGGATATGCAAACTCCCGATACCTCTTTGGCAAAAGAAGTATCGGGAGTTTTGATGACACGTATTCATTTGATGACACGTATTCAAATGAGGATAATTGCTTATACCTGATCTTTATTTTTATCTGGAATGACACAGGAATCATCGGTACACATATCGCCAGTTTCCGAGTCGTTTAGCATTTGCAGTGGCTGTTCCTCTGCCCAGATGTCAGACAGTGCTTTGCTGAAGGCATCGGTCGGCTGCGCACCGGATACAGCGTATTTGTCATTGATCACGAAGAACGGAACCCCTTGAATACCGAGCTGGCTGCCCAGTCGCTCCTGACGGCGAACCTCTTCGCTATATTGCTCGCTATTCAGCACATTCAGCACTTCGTTGCGATCCAGACCGACTGTGCTAGCAATATCAGCCAGTGTATCATGATCGCCGATATGACGGGATTCGGTAAAATAAGCATGGAACAGCGCTTTGTTCGTTTCTTCGCCTTTTCCCTTGGCGGTAGCGAATTGCATGAGACGATGCGCATCAAAGCTGTTCGTCAAAATCATGCTATCGAATTCAAAATGCAATCCTTCCTGTGCTGCCTGTGCGCCTACATTGGCATTCATCTGACGCACCTGCTCAATGCTGGTATTGTATTTTTGCGCCAGCATTTGATTGTTGGTCAGTGGAATATCGCGCTCCGCAGAAGGGTCCAGCTCAAAGCTCTTATAATTCACCTGCACCTGATCGGCATGCGGGAATTGCTCCAGTGCCTTATGCAGTCTTGTTTCGCCGATATAGCAGAATGGACACTGGTAATCGGACCAGATATCGATTTTCATAATGGTTGTCCTCCAAATCAAAATTAGGTTGCTTCATGGTATAATCGTTTCCATACCTGAAGATAGTGAATACAGATACGTTACGACACGTTGTATCCGTGTTAGTTACAACTCTATCCTTCTTCAGTATATAACGATTACTTTTGATAATCAACTGAACAAATGATGAAGGGTGATCGAATGAGCACAACCATCTATTTTTCGTCTCGTTCTGTGCATGGTGTGACAGAGGCACAATTACAGCAGGCGCTAGATCGTCACGGTCTTGGACAACTGCAAAGCTGGCGTTTCACTCCTTATGGACGGTCAGCACAAACGCTATCCATTCAATCATCCAGCGGACATTATATATTAAAAGGCAACCCTATATACAAGGGGCAATGGCAGGAAGAACAGTTTTTTGCAGATCAGATTTCTCAGCGTACTCATTTGCCTGTACCGTCGCCTTACATGTTGGATGAGCAAAAGGATATATTTGGATGGAGCTATCTTATCATGCCGAAAATGACAGGCGTGCATCTTCATGAGGTTTGGGATAGTCTGCCCGATCGGCAATCCCAAGTACAATGTTTGGATGTACTGTCACAGACGCTTCATCAGCTGCATAGCTGGCGAGTGGAAGAAGTAGGCGAATGGGATGGTATGCAGGGGGAAATGATCGATTTGAGATCTGAGTTTGCACCGGGGTATGATGGCAGGAAAATAGTGCCGCCTTTTGCATGGGAGGGGTATGTGCAGCCAGCTACACCATTTGCGCATTGGCTGGAGCAGAGATTGTTCTACTGGCTGAAAGACGCGGAGCGATTTTGCGATACGGTTGGCAAGGAAGGATGGCAGTACATAGTTGAGCAATTGCAGGATGTTATGCCAACATTGGAGCGTTTCTGTTGTCCGACTGTAGTTATGGGCGATTTTAAGTCGGAAAATCTACTACTGGAGCAGCATGTATCAGAAGAAGATCATACGATCACTTGGAAGCTCAGCGGAATATTCGATTTTACGACCGCCTACTTTGGTGATCCGGCTGCCGATCTGGTGAAAATCATCATCATGCTTGTTGATCGCCAAGAGACGGTATTGGCACATGAATGGGTGCATGCGTATATTCGTTTACGTTATCGCGATCTAACGCCTGAAGCGTTACATTTTGAAACAGAAGCGGATTTTATTGATCGATTGCATATTCATTTGTTATACCAATTGATTCTGCAATGGGGAGAATCGAGTGCAGTGGGGCAAGGCAACTTTGAGGAATTAATGTTCACGCATTGGATTCGTAAGAAAATGCGTACATTGGATCGAATTATTGAGAAGTTGTAGTTATCGCTTTGACTTTTTGAATCCATAGTGAACGACAATATAGCCTTGGCTGATCCTATGTACTGATATGTACTAGAGTCAGCCAAGGCTATGTTGATGTTGTTTGGATTGCTATTCATCATAATGTTGTTATGGTGTATGGCGATGGTTGTGATGTCGATCCTTTTGTTCGTCGTTACGATCCATAGTAGGCAAGCGTGCCGTTTGTTCTATGTTCTACAAGCGCTCGCGCGTGACTACATTTTCCATCGTATCTTTGAATGATTCAATAAACGCTTCTGCCGCCTTGGATAAATACCGACCTTTACGACGTGCAAGCACCAGCGTCCGGCTTGGAATGGGTTCAGCCAGCGGCAGGTATACTGGTAAAAATTCACCTCGGCGAGCGCGTGCAATATAATGAGGTACAAATGTGACCCCCATGCCGGTCGCTACCAGCGATTGAATCGTCTCTATATTGTTGCTTTCAAATACTACTTTCGGTTCAAAGCCAGCCTCCTTACATACATCAAATACAATTTTACGGAAGCCCTGTCCTTTTTTCAAAACGATAAACGACTCATCCTTTAGCTCCTCCAACCGTACTGGTGTATGGTCACCGCCGAGGAAGCGCTTGGCAAGCGGGTGATCGGGCGGTACTGCCAGATCGATTAGCTCCTCAGCAACCGGCTCGTAGGTGAGTGACGATTCGGTCAGCGGTAGCGCAAGCAGACTCAGATCGGTTTGCCCGCTGGCTGTTAACTTTTCCAGATTGAGCGAAGTATCCTCTAATAACACAACATCAATCTGTGGATAATTGGTACGGAAATCAGGCAGCACATGGGGCAGCAAATGGGAGCCAGTAATCTGCATGCTGCCAACGATCACGCGTCCGCTTTGCAGCTGAGAGATGTCTGCCATCTCACGGCGCAGCTGCTCAACGGAATCGATAATCTTCTGCGCATGCTCTACAAAGCTCGCTCCGGCGTGCGTCAATTCTACATTACTCGTATTCCGCTGAAACAGCAACACACCGAGTTCCTTTTCGAGTTTGGACAATTGCTGACTGAGGGAGGGCTGGGCGATATGCAGTTTTTCGGCTGCACGTGAAAAGTTACGCTCGGCGGCGATTTGCAGGGCATACTGTAGTTGTCTGAGTTCCATAATGTGGCTCCTTTGGTATGTGATCTTGCTCTAATCTTCTTATAAGATAAACCTATAGCTTCTATAGTTATAATATCTTAGACCTATCGTACAAGCAATGTTATATTGTAATCATTATAAAAAAGGTCGTCGTCATGATGATCGGACGATACAGTGAACGCTACACCGCAAGCCGTATAATAATTAGCCTCAAATGAGGCACAGCACAGGGAAGCGCAGAACGACATTTTTCAGGTCCGAAGGTTTGCAAAGCTTGTGGAACAGGCTTTGTTGAAAAATGATCACTGCCAACTCTCAATCTATGATGGGGTGAATATGATGAGTAAAAAAACATTGTATGAGAAAATTTGGGACAATCACGAAATCTATAGCGAAGAAGGCAAGCCGAGCGTATTGTACATCGACCTGCATCTGGTCCACGAAGTTACCTCTCCACAAGCGTTTGAAGGTCTGCGTCTGAGCAACCGTAAAGTACGTCGTCCTGAGTTGACATTTGCAACGATGGATCACAATGTACCGACATTTGACCGCTTCAATATTACCGACCCGATTTCCAAACAGCAGATCGATACGCTGACGCAGAACTGTCGCGACTTCGGTGTAAAATTGTTTGACCTCGATACGATTGATCAAGGTGTGGTTCACGTTATGGGTCCTGAGCTGGGACTGACACATCCGGGCAAAACCATCGTTTGTGGCGATAGCCATACGTCCACACACGGTGCATTCGGCGCACTTGCTTTTGGTATCGGTACAAGCGAAGTGGAACACGTCATGGCAACACAGTGTCTGCAACAATCCAAATCCAAAACGATGGAAATTCGTTTTAACGGCAAACGCAAAACCGGCGTAACAGCAAAAGATATGATTCTCGGCGTAATTGCCAAATACGGTACTGACTTTGCAACTGGTTATGTTATCGAGTACACCGGTGAAGCGATTCGCGCGCTGTCGATGGAAGAACGTATGACAGTCTGCAACATGTCGATTGAAGGCGGCGCACGCGCAGGTCTGATCGCACCGGATGAAACGACATTCTCTTATCTGCGTGGACGTCAATATGTACCGCAAGGTGAAGCGTTCGACGAAGCGGTATCCCGCTGGCAGCAACTGACATCTGACGCAGACGCATCGTATGATACCGTTATCGAGTTTGATGTAGAAACATTGATTCCGCAAGTCACTTGGGGAACTAGCCCAGGTATGGGTACAGATATTACTTCTAGTGTACCGAACCCGGCTGATTTCACAACTGAAAATGAACGTAGAGCTGCTGAAAAAGCGCTTGAATATATGGATCTCGTTCCAGGCACCAAAATGTCTGAAATTCCAGTCGATTATGTATTTATCGGCTCTTGCACAAACGGTCGTATCGAGGACTTGCGTGCCGCTGCTCAAGTAGCGCGTGGACACAAAGTTTCGGATCGTCTGACTGCTATCGTTGTACCTGGCTCTGGTCGCGTGAAATTGCAGGCAGAGAAGGAAGGTCTGGACGTTATTTTCAAAGAAGCTGGCTTTGAATGGCGCGAAGCAGGTTGCAGTATGTGTCTGGCAATGAACCCAGACGTACTGAAGCCGGGACAACGCTGTGCATCTACTTCCAACCGTAACTTTGAAGGTCGTCAAGGTCGCGGCGGACGTACGCATCTCGTATCGCCAGCGATGGCAGCAGCGGCAGCGGTGAAAGGTCACTTTACCGATGTACGCGACTGGGAATTCAAATCCGAGCCTGTACTGAACTGATTACTGTGCCGTCTGGACAGTGAATCGTCTTCTGATCCTAAATAAAAGATATGATACGTAAATAGAAATAAAACTATGCAAGGCAACTCAGAGAGGAGTCTTTACAATGGAAGCATTTACGAAATTGAACGGTATCGTTGCCCCGGTTGACCGGGTGAACGTGGACACGGATGCAATCATCCCAAAACAATTCCTCAAGCGTATTGAGCGCACGGGCTTCGGTCAGTTTCTGTTCTACGAATGGCGCTGGGACGAAGAGGGTAATGTGAATGAGAACTTTGATATGAACAAACCGCGTTATCAGGGTGCATCCGTACTGATCTCGCGCGCCAACTTTGGCTGTGGCTCGTCTCGTGAGCACGCACCATGGGCGATTATGGACTACGGTTTCCGCTGCGTCATTGCACCTTCCTTTGCGGATATCTTCTATAATAATTGCTTCAAAAACGGCATTCTGCCAATCAAGCTGTCCGAAGAGCAGGTACAGGATCTGTTTGAACGTACGGAAGCTCATGAAGGCTACACCCTGACTGTCGATCTGGAAGAGAAAAAGCTGAGCGACATCTACGGTCTGGAAATTCATTTCGACCTTGATGAGCATCGCCGTCAATTCCTGCTGCAAGGACTGGACGATATCGGTCTGACACTTCAGCATGGCGATGCGATTAGCGAATATGAGCGTACTCGTGGTGCTCATCTATTCGCTTAATATTGGTGAGAATAATTAACGCAACAAATAATTATAGATGAAAATATATCATAATGCGGAATCATATATTACATATGGTTCCGCATTTTTTCTTTTTATATAATAATATAGAATTATTTGTAAAAAATACATTCAAAATGTTGACATTAAAATTTAGATATCGTAAATTTAAAGAGCAACACCATATATCAAAAATTGTATAAGGAGGTGTTAGTTATGGAAAAAGAACTTCTGGAATTCTTGGAAGATTTGAGCATCGAAACAGAAGAAGCACAAACTGAAGAAATCGAAGTTGCTTCCCTGGTTGCCAACTGGTAAGCGTGATATGGTTCAAACTAAATACTTAATTAGAGAAAAGGGACAACTGTCCCTTTTCTTTATATCTACAATTTTATATTTCCTTAATAAAGGAGTGAATATAATGAATGCGATGCAGTTGGAACAATTACATGCTCAACCCATGATTTGGATCGAATCTGCAGACTGTTTTGGAGAAGAAGTATTACATCTTGCAAAGTATGCTGCGGTTTCTCACTTGATTGAGCGTCATGATTTTGTGGCTTATTCAACAGTAGAAGCGATTTGGAATCAAATTTTGGAATATGCAGAACAACACTTGATTGATGTACATGTAATTGAAGAAGCCAGACATGCATTTAACCAGTTGATGAATAGTTGGAGAAGATTGGATATGAACTCTGATTCTATTATTTATAGTATTATCCGCAGAATCAGTAGAGAATCCAATACGACTGCTAAATGGATTGACCAATCTGCTGAGAAAATGGTTACTCTTCTTCAATCTATTGCTGAGTATAATGGCAAGCGAATGTTAATCATCATTGAGAAAGCAGAATGGATGGATCGTCCATCCATCCGCCTACTGAATCGGTTATACAAGTTGATGCCATTTGGAGAAGTTGCGTTTATTTTTCGTTTTGAACATTCTGTGCCATTGGAAACGGAACTTGATGAACCTTTTCATATTCAGACAAGCATTGCAGTTGCACGCGCTAGAATCTTTAAGCGCCTTGCTGCAGAACAATTACCAAGAATATATAAAAGTGAAGTTTCGGTGGCTACATATGAACATTGTGAGTATGAAACATCTGAATACGGGATTTTGGCTGATGCTGCATTAGCGCTTGTTACACAAAATTATGAAAATGCTTATCTTGCATGCAGTTCTGCATTTCAACAGGAAACTATTAGTGAAGAAGCATATCGCATTTGTGGACTCGTTCATGCCAATCTCTCGCTTTATGATCAGGCATATACACTATTTTTAAAAGCAGGTGATAACGCGCGTTCCTTGCCTATAAAAGCTCATATTGACTGCTTATGTGCACTATTGGCAGTCAAGCGTTTTTATAATCTTGATGTTGCAAATCAACATTATCAGGCGGCACTAGCATTAACTGATGATTCTGATGAACAAAATCGTCTCGAACGTGGATGGGTGTATAACGGAATGAGCTTTATGGATACAGTAGCTGCTTCACGATTATCTGGTATAGATAAAGAGAAACAGCTTGAATCCGTTTTTTATAGAGAGCGAATGGCTTTTCAACTGATCAAGCAAGATAATAATCCTGGTGCTTTGTACCTTCGCTACAATTTGTTATCGAATATGACATTTTTGCTTGAGATCAAAGGAGATTATCAAAATGCTTTAAAAATGTGGGAGAATGCATTCGAGCGATTGATTGGAAATCAACATACATTCCAGTATCGTACAGGAATGCTTGCTTGGAAAGCTGGTGTCGTGGATCAATCTTTTGATTGTCTTTTAAAAGCCAAAGAGATAGCAATGGAACAAAAGGATCGATTGGATCTTGAAGGGATTTATGAAGCGTTAGGTTATGTGTCTTATTGCCATGAACAATATGAGCAAGCGTTCTATCATTACTCAAAAGGTATGGAGCTTTCTCGCGCGTTAGCACACTGGCCAGAATTTAGGCGTCAGGCTGTTGGATATATAAAATCTGCGTCACATTTACATGAGGGAGCACTACAGATGGCATGGGAAACCGTGCAGGCCTTCATCAATGATCCTCGGATGCCTGAGGAAGATCAGAAGTTCTTTTCCAGTTCTATCACAGAACTAGTCACCCTATTACCAAGCTTCGTTCTGAAAATGCCGAAAAGCAAATTGTCTTCTTATCATCCATCGGTTGATCTTGAAATGATCCCTGATGTAGATATGAATGATTTCCTTGTTAATCAGGATAGTGAGCGTGAACTGGAATATATGAAGCAGAAGATAACACCAGTATCTCTTTAATATTTGGAGGAATTGTAATGTCAAATGAATTACAAGTTACAGGTAAAAGTCTTCTCGTATGTGGAAGTTTAAAGCCTGGACCAGGAAAAGAAAGTAAGTCAGCTGCACGCGAAGTTTTAAAAATTGTAAAGAAAAGTTTTGCTGATCATGGCTATGATCATTACGAGTATTTGGATTTGAGGGATCTTCAATTGCCTTATTTCGATGGTAGAGGTCCAGAGGATTATACAGAGGAAAGTGTGAAAACATGGTATCAAGCGGTCATGTCAGCGCAGCATTTGATTGTATCTGCACCTGCGTATTGGAGAACAGTATCGGGTGGCTTTACCAATGCGCTGAATGTACTGGGAGGTCCGCTTTACGATTATCCAGAACAAGCTGACTTTTTGAAAGGTAAAAAGGTATCGCTAATTGTTGTAGGGGCTGAATACGATGATGCTGTGCTTGCAGCTTCTCAACTTCGCACCACGTTTAGTTCCATGGGGGCGGAAGTACATCCCAAAGAAATAACAGTCGGAAATTTACGACATGCTGACAAATCAACCCAAACTAAACTTGCTCATGAGTTATATCAGTTAGGCAAATGGATTGCAGCTCAAAACGTTCAGGAGGTATTGGAATGACCGAACTATCATTAATGCCAAATGCGCTGGATGAAAAGATGCAGCAGCTAATCGAACGCCTCAAGAAATTTCAAATTCTTCGACAAGATGTACGATTTGATCCGATTCTATTTCATAGCTTCAAACAACGCATTGCAGGAAAGATGGATGTTCCTTCCACTACCATTAGTAAAGTGATGGAGCGCTTATTATTTAGTATTAGCTCTTCTGAAAGTGTAGGGAATTCGATTGTACTAGGAAGTTATTGTGGATACGCGATGTTATGGTTGGCTGCAGGCAAATATAATAGTCCATCTTCCTTTATTCATGGATTTGATATTAATGCAGATGCCTGTCAACAAGCAGAACACAATATGCGTGTAGCTGGCTTACAGCATGCAACCATCATAAATCGAAATGCTTATGAAGCAGCAGATCTTTATGAAAATGATAGTGTAGATTTGCTTTTTTTAGATGTGGAGAATAATGGGAAATCTGATTATGCTCCGTTATTGCAACAATGGATGCCCAAATTGGCAACCGGAGCCATCGTTTTAGCACATGATCCACTAGTGTCTAAATTTAAAAATGATTTTGAAGCTTATCACGAGCTGGTTCAACAAAAGGATTTGTTTCTCTCAACGTTAACTTTGCCTATCGACGAATGTGGTGTGGAAATCAGTATTTGTAAATAAGGAGGCATGCAGATGGATATGACTTCTTCGCAATCAATCATCGATGTATCATTTGGAGATATTCGTGGAGGTCCTCATGAAGGGATTCGAACGTTTGTTTCTGATCTGGCAGCTCAAGAATGGGGAGGATATACTCCACCAGCTGGATTGATAGAATTACGCAAGGAATTGGCTTCTTACCTACAGGATGCCTATCAAAATGAGATAAGTTCGGAACATATTTTGGTGACAAGTGGGGCATCTTCCGCTTTATCTGCTATCTATTCTTTGCTTACAAACAAAACAGTACTGATTCCGGAACCGGGATTTCCTCTATATCATAAAATGCTAACACAAATGGATATCGCTTATAACTATTATCCATTGAATATAGATACAGGATGGGATGATACCCTTCAAGCGATTGAGGCAGGATTGCAGCAAGGAGCAACTGCGGTAATTTGGAATTTTCCCAATAATCCTTTGGGTCTTATCCCGCCAGAGAAAGTAGTTCAGAAATTTTGTGAGCTTTGTCAAACGTATAAAGCTCTTTGTATTTCGGATGAAGTATATCGCGACTTTAATGGCGGGCAATCATTTGTCAGCCCGGTTAGATGGCTACCTGATCAAACCTTACTTGTTTACAGTTTTTCCAAGGCTTTTGCTATGGCGGGTGCAAGAATAGGATGCATTGCAGGACATCCATTGCTCATTCGTAAGTTGACTAAAATACATTGGAATACGGGCATGTCTTCTGCTTGGCTTTCTCAAAAAGCTGCTATCCATGCTCTAACCTATCATAAGGATTACCCTCAACGTTTGGCTGAGGATGTTTCGGAAAAAATGGAATGTGTAACTCAACTATTGAGCAATGCAGACATTCCTTTTTATGCTTCTCGGGCAGGGATTTTTGTATGTATGGATATTGCACCACTTGAGATGAGCGCTGTTGAATTCGCTGATTTGCTGTATAAAAATCATCGAATTATTGTTATGCCAGGTAAAGAATTTGGAGAGTCTGCCCAATCTCTCATTCGAATCAGTATGGGGGAACAAAAAAATGTGGTCATTTCGGCTATTCATCAAATGATGAGTCTGTACACTCAATTGATAAAAAGACAGGAGGTGGAGAAATGACGGTCCTGATTATCGGTGCAGGTCTTATCGGAAGCCATATTGCCAAAAGCTGCTTATCATCAGGAAATTGTGTGAGAATGGTCGGTTTTCACTTGGAGCATGAATACATCCATAACATTTCGGGATTGAGCAGAGAATGTATGATTGATATGGCGATAAGCAGCAAAGAACAGGTGTATACTCTTTTGCAGGAGTACGCTATTGAAACAGTGATCATTGCTGCTGGTTCTATGCATCAAACATTTCAAAAGCATACGGGAGCTGCTATTGCAAATGAGGCACGATTGCTCATGTCCATATATGAGGCATGTCTCATGAAACCACCAAAACAACTGATTTACATAAGCTCTCTTGCAGTATATGGATCGGGACGTGAACGATCTGAAGATCAATTACCTATACCTGTTAGTGCATATGGCATCTCTAAACTTTATAGCGAACAGTTAATTGGCAGGTTAAGTCAACAAACCAATACCTCTGTACACATTTTGAGACCTGCGGGAGTTTTGGGACCTAATCCATCTACAAGCGGAAACTGGATGAGTACTGCAATTAATCAACTATTTATAAAAGATGACCCGAATTTATCCTCGTCCATACAATGGAAACAAGAGATAGAATGTACAGATGTTCGGGATCTTGCAGGTTTTGTAGCGGAATTATTGCAAAGCAATCTTGTAAATCCAGAATCATCTATTGAAATCTTAAATATTGGATCTGGAAAAATGTTATCTGCAGAACAACTGATGTATGAATTGAAATGTTTTTTTCGACTTCCAGTACAATCTGAATCGATCACATTTGCCACTTCACAAGCATTGCCTATTGAAAAAGCAAATACGTTATATGGCTATGTTCCAGCTTATACATTTGCAGATTCACTGATGTATATTGCTCAGTATTACGGGAGGGATTATGCAAACAACCAAAAAGCAAATACTGTTCAATTGGGAGGAAATGTTAAATAGAACGACCGGAAAATTAACTTTTTTCTACCCTATTGGAGCTGCTTCTGAAGTGCCTGTGGGTCTCGCTCATATGTTAGAGCATTTGATTGCTAATAAGCTGGCTGCTCTTGTCGCCAACATATCAGCAAACACAACAAGAGATTTTACCGAATTCACAATTATTGGTGATGCTTCTCAATTGCATAATGCCATGCAATGCTTGTTCACAATTGCGGAATTGAAGTGGGACGAAGAAGAAGTAGAGAGAGAGAAATCTATTATTTTACGTGAACTGGATCAATATTATTTGGACTCCAATTATGTATATCGAGAACAATTGCAGGCAGCCATATTTGCTAATCAAAGTTATGGATTAAGTATTACAGGTAACAAAGAAAATGTAGCAGAGCTTCATACAACTATAATGAATCAATGGACATCTCTGTATCCTTCACCGGTCAAAATAGAAGGCTGTGGTCCTTGGAAACAACAGGATATCCAAGATCTCATACGTCCATTTCTATCGAACATGTACAATGATCCGAATCCATCCTTTTTAGCAAAGGTGGATCAAATTGGAGTTGGCTATACATGTTTGCCAGTAGATTCATACTCAATTATTGCTAGAAAACATTCTTTTCAAGGATCTGGGTGGGTACTAAACCACAACGAACCTATCTCTCAACACGCCTCGGAGGCATTATTAATCATTTGGAAATATAGACTCAAAAGAGCAGTCCATGTAGCTGATCTCAAGCTGAATCCTCGTATATTTGTGTATGATCATGCTGGTGTGTTCACGTTGGATCATGCCGGAACAAGCTTTTTGGATTTTCAATGTAAAGTAAATGAATGTTTAACGTTGATGAATATGCCTTTAACCAAGGATGAATATAAATATTGTAAAACACATTTGTTAATTCATTATTTCCGTAGTCGTGAGAATCTGCTTCAGCGTCCTATGCTTTCGTCACAGGAATGGCTGAAGCAGTTTCCTAGCCTGGAACAGCTTCAGTGTACTGCACAAGCTATTGTTCATCAGTTGAATCTGGATGAAATGATAAGTTTGGGTACAGATGAATCTTACAATAATTCGTATAAGACCATTGGTATGACAGTAAAGCAGGAAAAACATAAATATCCTGTGAGTAGAGAACCGTTGGAACTCACCCCAATCATGCAGGTCAAAACCGAAGATGCACATTCCGTTTCGGGTACATCTTTACAATCGCTTCCTAATGATTACTTGTATGATCTACCCTATGTTCATCTAAGTACCCTATCGCTGACGGAACGATATCATGTGTTATACCGTGTGGAGTCTCAACGTCTATTGCAATTGAAGGACATCAGCAAATCGCTATATCAGAATGGTATGGTTGAACATATTCGCTATGAAGGGAACGAGACGATGATTCACCTTGCTTTTTTTAAGGCAAGTGATTTGATTCATTCTATCGAGTCAGTTAGGTTGTTTTTGCAATCTGTAACTGCAAGCTTATCATCCATCAAACAAGATGAACTTCATTTTCCTAGTCTAGAATTTGATTTGAAGTGGAACACATACGAAGCGATGAAGCACTACGATTGGATAGGAACGAATGAACATGGATTAGCGAAATTAAAGGGAGTTAGTATCTTACAACCTATGATGTCTCAGAATGAGCGGTTGACGGTGGATCATATTTCTCAAAGCATACAGAATTCAAACCATCTGGATTCATTTGACAACAACAATGAGCAAGCAACCATTGACGATGGGAACAGTATACACTGGAGTCGGGATTGGACGGGGGTTGTCGTAGCATATCCCATTCCTGTGATTTGCAGACAATCATTCATAGTGCAGGAATGTGCTTTTGGATTAACGGAAAGAGACTTTGATTCTTTGGAGAGCTGGATTAGAAAAAAAGGG